>NZ_ADDR02000002.1:0-721572 GCF_000145315.2 Desulfovibrio sp. 3_1_syn3 | reverse complement strand
GCGGCATTCCGGTCATTTCCGGCAATCTCAATGCGCAGGTCCACGGCTTCGGGCGCCAGACCCAGCACCGGGGCCGCGGCCTCGCGCAGGGTGCAAAGCATCCGGCTTTCCAGCCAACCGGCCATGAAGGCATTGGGCGCGGCAAGACACAATGCCCCGTCCTCCAGCCTGGCGCGCAAAGGGGCGATCCAGACTTTAAAAACGCCGGAATCCAGCATTTTCTTGAGATTTTCAGAAATTTCGGCCCATTGATCTCGCATGGGGGCCTTGTAGCCCGAAAGCGCGGACTCGGGCAATGGAGGATTACCAGCCCTCTGGGCCAGTGGCCTCTTTTGCTTTCCCCAAAGACTTTCCTCAATAATCATTTGAAATACATAGTAATTTTTTAATTTCGCGAAGAACGGGGGCTGCCGCGAAAGCCTTACGGGCCAAGGCTTTCGCTTCGTTCCACAAAATAATACACAATGTAAGAAATATTTTTTCCACAACCAAACATAAAATTTACTCTGTTTTTCTCAATTATACGCTGTTTTTTTCGTCATATCCATACAGCTTCCGAACTATAAGGCCGGACGGATTGTCAAGAGGGAAAAAAAGTTTTTTGAGCCCCACGCCGGGTTTTTTCTCTAGAAAATCTCTTCTAACTACCCGCGATAACAGAAATTGTTATCACGCCGCAGAGGAAACCGCTTTCACGGCGTCACTGGCGTACCGGCCGTCTCGGGAAAAATTCCAGGCCGGCCATACATTTCAGAGCAGTTTATGTGACACATGCTCTAACAAGCCGGCAGGCCGTCTATCGGAAACCAAAAAACCCGCCTTATGGCGGGTTTTTGGAGATCCATTCGCGGGACAGGCTTTAGAAGGTAAAGCGCAGGCCCAGCATGAATTCGTTGTTGTAGGGCTGGTTGCTGATCTTGAGGCCATTCGAGGAAACTTCGTTGTAGCCCATCATCATGAAGCGGTAGCCCAGGTCCACGGCGAAGTTTTCGTTAAAGTTGTAGGCCACGCCCGCGCCCACGTTCCAGGCGAAGTTGGTGAAGTTTTCGCTGGCGCTGCCGCCAAAGCCGTCACTATGCACTGTGTATTCCACATAATTGAAGGCCAGACCCGCGCCCGCGCCGATGTAGGGCACAAAGGGGGTATCGGTCTGAATGTCATAGTAGAGGTTCAGGAACAGGGTGGAGGTGTTCCAGAGTCCCTTGGTGCTGACGCCCGAACCGCCGAACTCGGAATCCCAGCTCTTTTCGCTGTTGCCGCGCAGGGCGAATTCAATTTCCGCACGCAGGGGGATCTGCTGCTGGGGGTAGAAGTCATAACCCACGGCCAGCGCGCCGCCCAGGGTGAACTGGCTGTAGCTCTCGTCCGTCATGTCGCTGTAGGGGCGGGAAATATTGCCCGTGTCCTGAATGGACATCAGGAATTTGGGGGCAAAATACACACCGTTCACTTCGGCCTGAGCCAGTCCGGGCAAAGCCAGGGCCACCACAAGGGCCAGTGTCGCCAGAATACGTTTCATATCGCTTCCTCCAAAAATAAAATAAGTTCTCTGAAATTGAGCTTTGCATTCTTCCCATGCAGCGTCAATGCTTTTATGCGAAAAACGCAATCCCTCCAATCCAGGCCATCCGCATGGCGGGCATTCCTGTGTCTTTCCACGCACGGCCCGCGATTCGGAACTCATAACAAAACGCCCTCCCGCTGTAAACGAAAGGGCGCTTACCGTAAAATCAGTTCGGCTTAACCGGGCTTAGAAAGCGAAACGCAGACCCAGCATGAATTCGTTGTTGTAGGGATCGCTGCCGATCTCATACTTGCTGCCATTCGAATGGGCTGTAACTTCGTTATAGCCCAGCCCCACGAAGCGGTAGGAAGCGTCAATGGCGAGATTTTCATTAAAGCTGTACGACGCGCCCACGCCCACGTTCCAGGCGAAGTTGGTGAAACGGTCGTCCGCGGAAAACTTGTCGCCACTATTGGTGGTAAAATCATACCCCGTGTAATTGAAGGCCAGGCCCAGGCCCGCGCCGATATAGGGCGTAAAGGCACTGTCGTTGTGGAAGTCCCAGAACAGGTTGGCAAAGAGCGTGGAGTTGTTCCAGGTGCCCTTGACGTCGCGCACATTGACGCCGCCGTCGCTCCAGGTCTTTTCGCTGTTGCCGCGCATGGCGAATTCAATTTCCGCGCGCAGGGGCAGCATCTGCTGCGGCCAGAAGTCATAGCCCAGGGCCAACGCGCCGCCCAGGGTAAACTGGCTGTAGTCGTCCACGCCCGTACCGGCCAAAGCGGACGAACGTTCCACCCGGCCCGTGTCCTGAATGCTCATCAGGAACTTGGGAGCCAGGTACATGCCGGTGCCTTCCGCCGCGGCCAGACCGGGCAGGGCAAGCGTCAGCACAAGCGCCAAAGCGGCAATAATGCGTTTCATGACAGTCCTCCTGAATGCTTTTCCCCTTCTGCTCACAGGGAGTTTTGAGAGTTGGGCAAAATCTGGAAATTGTCAATAGAATTTCTATAAAAATTCCTGACTTCCTCCCGCGCCCGGCGGAATCCGGCACGCCGCGCCTTCCCATTTGCGGGCGCCAATTCTTTGCCGGACGCCTGAAAAAGATGCAAATCATATGCCATGGAAAAAAACCGGGAAGCGCCCGCTAACGCCTCCCGGTTCCATGCAACGGGCCGAAGCCCGGAGAATCCGACTTAAAAGGTATAGCCGATGGAAAACATATAGATATTGGCCACCACGTTTTCCGACTTGCCGCCGGTGATCCCGGTGTCGCCGCGAATGCCCGCGGCGTCGGTCTCGTCATAGCTGACAGGATTGATCCAGAGGTGGGAATAGGCGAAATCCACGGTCCAGTTGTTCCACTCCACGCCCGTGCCCAGGCTGAGGATGGTGCGCCCGCTGGAGGGCACGAAAAAATCCGCATGCTTTTCATTGACCACCGCCGTTTCGTAGGCCAGGCCCGCCCGCAGGCTCCACCAGTCCAGAGGCTTGTACTCCACGCTGGCGTTGAAATTCCAGCCGTCGCGCCATTCCTTGTTGCTGATGGAATCGTAGCCGTTGTCCATATAGATGTTCAAGGCGTTGTAGGTGGACCAGCGCGTCCAGACCGTCCCGGCCTCGAAGCTCAGATTGTCCAGCGGCTTGTAGGCCACGCCCAGCGCCAGGGAGTCCGGCAGTTGCAGGGTGGTATGGGCGTTGCAGTCCCTGGCTTCGGGCAAGTGTTGACGCGCTCTGAGCAGATTCTGCTCGTGAGAGCCGAATTCCACATCGCCGTGGATGTTGACCGTCACCTGGCTCTTGTAGGCCAGGCCCACGGACCACTGGTCGTTGAAGCGCATGTGCAGGCCCAGATGCGCGCCCACGCCCCAGCCCGTGCCCTCCAGTTGGAGGTCGTTGTCGGGCCGCTGCACGGGCGGCCAGCCTGCGGCGGAGGGAATTTTGTTGCCCATGTACATGCTGGCGTAGAGAGCCTCCACGCCCACGGACACGGAAAAGATATCGTTGATCTTGTAGGCCAGGGTGGGCACAAAGGAAATGGTCTGCACGCCCACGTCATACAGATTGTATCTGCCGGTCCAGTTGCCGGAATAGCTGTTGCCCAGGCCGAAGCGCGAAAACACGCCCATGCCCAGCCAGACATTGTCGTTGAGCTGATAGCTGGCGTAACCGTGCGGGGCCAGCCAGACCGACGGTTTGGTGGTGGTGTACTGCATGCCCGTGGCGTGCTCGGTGCCGATGGTGCCCAGCGGGGCGATGAAGGCCAGACCGCCCATGACATGCGTGCCCGGCAACTGGGTGATGCCCGCCGCATTATAGGCCAGGGCTGAAACGTCGTCGGCGCGGCCCACCATGCCGCCCGCCAGGGAAACACCCCTGGCGCTCCATTCATTGAGGGCAAAACCCTCGGCCAGAACCGTCGATGCCGTGCCCGCCAGAAGGGCGAGCAAAAGACAGGAAACGCGCAGAACCCTCATTTTTCCCCCAGAGCATTTAACACCACAAGTCGGACAAATGCCGCGCGCACTCCCCATTGCGGAAAAAGCCCCCCAGGCTCTTTCCGCGCGGCGCGGACGGCGCGGAGCGGATGGCGTCACCCGCTCATCAAGGAAGCACTGATTAATGAAGATTTTTGTTCTCTGCCAAGGGCGCAAGCCGTTGCCGCGACAGCGGCTTGCTTGAGCCGTTCACGGCGAAGCCGTGTTGCCTTGGCTGTAGCCGCAGGGCGGCGTACAGATAAGGACAGCATCGCTACGGATAGCGACAGCAATTTCCTTGGTCAGCGTTTTGCGTAGCCAATTGTTGTCTTTATCCGTACGGCTCACAAGGTTCGCCTACGGCTAAAGCAAGGCGAACTGCGGGCGGAGGGAGTATATTCAAACCCGACCTTCGCACGGAGTGAACCTGACGCGGGCAGAGGGCAAAAAGAACAGCAATCAGTGCTTTCCTAAAAAGTATGTCTGCAATCACAGCATATTAACAGGATCAAGGTCAAGGAAAAGTCGCAACAGCGCGGAGGCTTTCCGGCTTCTGGCGAAAAAATAGAGTCGGCGCAGGGCCTGCCAGTCCCCGGCCTTGAGCAGGCAGTGAAAACGCCGCCGACCCCGCAACAGGGCCAGGGGAGCGGGCGCGGGGCCCAACATCTGGACGTCGAGCTCACGCGCCCGAGCGCGCAGGGCGGTGGCCAGTTCGTTCAGGGCCGCGGGCCCGTTTTTTTCCTCCACGCCGAAGGACATGCGGATCAAAGCCAGGCGCACAAAGGGCGGATAGCGCCGCAGGCGGCGCCGCGCCAGTTCCGCCGCGTAAAATCCCTCATAATCGCCCGTTTGCACGTACTGCCAGCAATAATGGCTGACGTCGCGGGTCTGGATCAGCACCCGGCCCGGTTTTTCACCCCGTCCGGCCCGGCCGGCGGACTGGACCAGGAGCTGAAAGGTACGCTCGGCCGCGCGGTAGTCGGGCAGATTCAGGCCCAGATCGCCGTCGGCCACCACGGCCAGGGTCACCTGCGGGAAATGATGACCTTTGGAGAGCATTTGCGTGCCCACCAGGATGGGCGCTTCCTGGCGGGCAAAGGCGGCCAGGATGTCCTCCATGCGGCCCGGACGGCGGGTGCTGTCGCGGTCCAGCCGCAGCACGGGCCGCCCGGCCAGCACGCTCAAGCGCTCGGCCAGGCGCTCGGTGCCTTCGCCCAGGGGCAGAAAATTCATGCCCTTGCACTGCGGACAAGGCGAAGGAAAGGGCCGGGTATAGCCGCAATAGTGGCAAACCAGCTTTTCCCGCCCCTTATGGTAGGTGAGCCCGATCTCGCACTGCGGGCAGCGCAGGGTGCTGTTGCAGTCCAGACAGTACATCAGAGGCGCGTAGCCGCGCCGGTTGAGCAGGACCACGGCCTGCTCGCCCCTGTCCAGGGTTTCGCGCAGGGCCGCTTCACTCTGGGGGGCCAGCAGGCCGTCCCCGTCCATCGCGGAGACGACCGGGGACACCGTGCTGATATCGATCAGTTCCACCGGCGGCAAAGGCTTGCCGCCCACCCGGCTCGGCAGACGCAGGAGGGGCAGATGGCCGCTTTCCGCCGCGTAAAAGGTTTTAACGTCCGGCGTGGCCGAGCCCAGCAGCAGCAGACCGCGCGTCTGGGCCATGCGGAACCAGGCCACTTCCTTGGCCTGGTAGGAAAGGCTTTCATCCTGTTTGAAGGAGCCGTCGTGCTCTTCATCCAGCACCACGCAGCCCAGCCGGGGCACGGGCAGAAAAAGAGCCGAGCGCGTGCCCACCACCAGACAGGGTTCGCGCCGGGCGGCCAGAGCGCGGAAGGTGGCCTCACGCCGGGCCGGAGACTGATAACCGTGGTAAAAAAAGAGCGGCGCGTCCGGCAGGGAACAGGCCGCGTCACGGCGCAACTTATGGGCCAGCGCCACTTCCGGAGCCAGCAGCAAGAGGCTTTTCCCCTGAGCCAGGCACATTTTTGCCAGTTCCAGATACACGGCGGTCTTGCCGCTGCCCGTAACGCCGTAGAGCAGGCGGGAGGCCGCCTCCTCCTCGCCCAGGGCCGCGCGCAGACCGGCCAGGGCCGCTTCCTGGTCCGCATTGAGGCAGAAAGGCGTCGGCGGGGGCGGCAGCAGGGCCTGCTCATCTTCTTCCCCGCTGCCCTCACGCGTCAGCGCCAGATGTCCGGCCTTGAGCAGGCTTTGCAGAGCCGGAGCCACAGCCTGCCCCAGGTTTTGCAGCAAACGGCGGCGGCTCACGGCCCCGTGTTCGTGCAGATATTCCAGAACTTCAATCTGCCGCGCCGCCGAGGGGCGCACGGGCCAGGGCGGGTCCGCGCGCAAGAGGCAAAATTCTTCGCTGGCCGCGTCCGCGCCGGGGGCCAGCATACGGGCCGCGCCCGCACAGAGCGCCTGGGCCAGTTCACGGCGTTCTTCCGGCTGAATCTCGCGGATCTGCCGCAGGCTCAGCGCCGAGGCGCGGCCCGCTTCCAGGCGGTGCAGGCGGACGCGCGTGCTGCGCAGCCCCTGCGGCAGCACATGGCCCAGGATATGTCCCGGCTCCACGCCCTGGCGGCGGGCCAGGTCCAGCGCCAAAGCCAGCAGGTCCGGCGGCAGCAGGGCTTCATTTTCCAGAGGCCAGCAGACCGTCTTGCAAGCCACATTTTCCGGCAGATCCGTTGTGGGGCTCACGCGCAACAAGACCGCCGCCCGCAGAGCCCCCTGCTCTCCCCTGCCCAGGGGCACGGCCAGACGCAGACCGGTTTGCCAGAATGCCGCCGGGAATTCCGGCGGCAGGGCATAGGTCAGGCAGGCATAGGGAGGGCTTAACAGGGCGACGCTGGCGTACATGAAAAAACCGTGACCTCACCATTTCCCGATATGGCGTTCTGAAGATTCGGAACAAGAACAGACGTTCCAACCCCAAGGGCTTGTCTCTCAAAAAATGAATTTTGGGAAGCACTGCGCCATGAAGATTTTTGTTCTCCGGCAAGAAAGGAGCCCATTGCAAGCCAAGGACAGTACGTTTCCGGTACAGACCTGGGCCGCAATGGGCTCCTGGCGCAGCCAGGGAGAAAAAACGCTTTTGGGGGCAAGCCCCAAGGGCTGTTTCTACTGGAACTGGACGAAATTCTTGAGCAATCCCAGCAATTCGTAACGCAGTTCCTCGTCCTGCAGGGCGAAGTAAATATTGGCCGTCAGAAATTCGGCCCAGTCACCGGCGTCAAAACGCATGCCCGACATGCGCACGGCCATCATGCCGCGATCCTGGGCCATGGCCTGCAGGGCGTCGGTGAGCTGGATTTCGCCGCCGTGGCCCGGCTGCGCCTTTTCCAGATAGTCGAAAATCTCCGGCGTGAGCACATAGCGGCCCACAATCGCCATCCGCGAAGGCGCGGCCTCGCGCTTGGGTTTTTCCACCATGTTGCGCACCCGGAAAACGCCGGGGGCCACTTCCTCGCCGTCAATAATGCCGTAACGGCTGACCTTTTCCCAAGGCACTTCCATGACGCCGATGACCGGCATTTTTTCGGCCATGGCAACTTCAATGAGCTGGCCGATGCCCGGCACGCCGCCGAACATCAAGTCGTCGCCCACCATGATCGCAAAAGGATCGTCGCGCACCAGTTCGCGGGCGCAGAGCACCGCGTGCCCAAGGCCGAGCTGCTTTTTCTGGCGCACGGACATGATGTTGACCATTTCGGCCACCTGCCGCACTTCCCTGAGCTTATCCAGCTTGCCCGCGCGTTCGAGCACCCCCTCCAACTGAAGGTTGTAGTCGAAGTGATCCTCAATGACGCTCTTGTCGCGGTTGGTCACAAAGATCACGTCCTGGATTTTCGCGCGCTGAGCCTCTTCCACCACATACTGGATGACGGGCTTGTTGTAGATGGGCAGCATTTCCTTGGGAATGTTCTTGGTCGCGGGCAAGGAACGCGTACCCCAACCGGCCACCGGAATGATCACCTTGCGAATATCCTTCATGCGCGCCTCCGCTCATGTATAAGTGCCAAAACAGCGTCAGAGCCTCAGGTGGGAGGGGTCACGGCCAAAAGCCGACGCCTCTGACGGCCCCCTGACGTTGAACTCCGGTCGGGCGGCGCTCCGTTATAAAAATCCCGATTATTCCACGGCGCGCCGGATATGCCTCAAGTTCATACTCCGCCAAAAGCCCGACAAGCGCAAGAGAAAAACGCATTTTCCCGGCCGCGCGGGCGCGGAACGTCTCTTGAAAGCTGTATGTCGTCTCCCGACAGGGCCCGAGAACTGTTGCGGCCGCGATATGGCCGTCCGCACTGGCCGGAATAAAAACATCCCTGCCCGAATAAACGACGCCTGCAGCCTGGAAATTTCAGAGGAAACGCCTCAACATTCCGAAAAAAGCGGGGGCTCTCCGGCGAGTTACGGCGTAAGTGAGAAGATAAAAAATAGTCACGGCCCAAGACGGCCGCTCCATGCCGCCCCGGACCGTGACCGCTTTTTAGAACATTTACACTTGGAATGCTCGTTTACGGCGAGCAAAGACCGGCCACTCGTATTTCGTTGCAAGGAGTTGCAGACAAATCCTTGCAGAGCAATTCACTCATCTCAAATGTGAATTGCTCCAAAAACTTGTCGGCGGTCCCCCCTCAACGCAGTTCACGGGCAACCACATCCGCCAGATCCGCGGCAAAGGCCCTGACCTTGTCCTCATCCTCGCCTTCCACCATGATCCGGCAGAGGGCCTCGGTGCCCGAGTAGCGCAGCAGCACCCGGCCCCGCCCGGCCAGTTCCTTTTCCACCTTGGCCACGGCTTCGCCGATGGCCGGCCGCTCTTCAAAGGGCAGGCGCTTTTCCACCCGCACGTTGACGAGCCTCTGGGGGAAGGGCGTGAGCAGGCCCGCCAGTTCGGAGAGCGGCTTTTCCTTTTCGCGCATGATCCGCAGGATCTGGAGGGCAGCCAGCAGCCCGTCGCCCGTGGTGCTGTAGCCCCGGAAAATCAGATGCCCGGACTGCTCGCCGCCGAGCATGGCTCCCTCGCGGCGCATGGCCTCCACCACGTAGCGGTCGCCCACCTTGGTGCGCAGCAGCGTGCCGCCGTGCTCGCGCATGAAGATCTCCAAGGCCAGGTTGCTCATGACCGTGGCCACCAGCATGTTGCCCGGCAGTTCGCCGCGCGCCATCATGGACTGGGCGCAGAGGGCCATGAGCTGGTCGCCGTCCAGGACGTTGCCGTGCTCATCCACCACGATCAGGCGGTCGGCATCGCCGTCCAGGGCCAGCCCCACGTCGGCGCGCACCTCGCGTACCTTGGCCGCCACCACTTCGGGGTAGAGCGAGCCGCAGTGGTCATTAATATTCGTGCCGTCGGGCGCGGTACTCAGGCGGAAGACCTCGGCCCCCAGTTCCTCCAGAGCCAGCGGAGCCACTTTGTAGCTGGCGCCGTTGGCGCAATCCACCACGATGCGCAGGCCGGAGAGGGTCAACTGGGTCGGGAAGCAGCTCTTGGTGTAGACGATGTAGCGGCCCCCGGCATCCTCGATCTTGGTGGCCCGGCCCACCTGGCGCGGGTCCGGATAAGGCCAGGCCATATCCGGATTAAGGACCATTTCCGCGATTTCGTTTTCGGTCTGGTCCGGCAGCTTATAGCCGTCGGCGTCGAAAAACTTGATGCCGTTGTCGGAAAAAGGATTGTGCGAGGCCGAAATCACCACGCCCAGATCAGCCCGCATGCTGCGCGTCAGAAAGGAGATGGCGGGCGTGGGCAGCGGCCCGGTCATGATCACGTGCATGCCCGCAGCGCACAGCCCGGCCGTGAGCGCGGATTCGAACATATAGCCGGAAAGCCGCGTGTCCTTGCCGATGACCACCTTGTGTTGGTGCGGGCCGCGCCGGAAGCGCACCCCGGCGGCCAGGCCCAGGCGCAGGGCCACATCCACGGTCATGGGCGCGTTGTTCACCGTGCCGCGCAAGCCGTCCGTGCCGAAAAGACGTTCAGCCATGAAAACTCCTTTTGTGCTCCCGGAGCATCGGCGCATTGCCGACATATACATGTTCCGTGCGAAGCCGCAGGCTATTTTTTCTTGCGGGAAACCGTAACTTCTTCAGTGGCCGGATTCAAGAGCGTCATGCCCTCGGGCAGGCGGAAGCGCAGCTCGACCTTTTTGCTCTGTTCCGGCTCCAGGGCGGGCGGCGTGACGCTGACCTCCAGCTGCCCCAGATAGCGGGCGCTCTTGGCCAGGGCCTCGGGCACCTCCACCAGTACAGTCACTTCCTCGGGTTCCACCGTGTACTGGCGACGGTTTTCCCCGGCCAGCTCCACCTTGCAGCGTCGCGAAACCACGGTGCGGCCGCTGGTGATGGTGTACTGCACGCGCACCGAAGGCGGATTGGCGGTGACCAGGCTGGGCGTGTCCAGGGTGATTGTCTGGTGCACGGTGGTACCCGCCGCCTTGGGATCAAGCATAATGGTCAGCGGCACGCTGGAAATATCCGAGACCACGTCCTCGGGCCCGCGCAACACCACGGTGGCCGGCGACACGCTGACGTTTTCCACGGTCAGCGCCCCGCCGCGCAGGGGTGAATCCACAATGGTGCGCAGCGGCACGCTGCGCTCCATGAGCGTATCGGCCTTGATGACGATACGCGGCGGCTGGATGTCCACCAGCTCAAAAGCCCGGAAGGTAGGCCCCAGATTGTCGCCGCCCAAGGGCACCACAGTGACGCCCTTCTTGATGTCCGAAAGGTCCACGGCCTGAGTCAGACGCTGCTGGGGAATGGAGCGCAGCAAGGTTTCCGGCCCGCGCAGACGCACTGTGATCTTGCTGATCAGGCCATCGGTGACCACCAGATTGGGCGGAATGCCGTAATAGTCGATATTCACTTCCACCTGGGCTTCCAGGCGGTCGCGCACGCTGACCACGTACCACATGCCCACGGCGGCCAGCACGGCCACCAGCAGCGAAAGCAGATGCGGCGCGCGGCGCAGACTGCCGTTGTTCTCAGAGGATTTCATTGAGCACCTGCCTTAAACGCGTCGCGTCCAGGGAGCGCACCAGCTCCCCTTTCATGGCCACGGAAATCTCGCCGCGCTCTTCGGACACGACAACGGCCACGGCGTCGCTTTCCTGGGTGATGCCCAGAGCCGCCCGGTGGCGGGTGCCGAAATTCTGGCCTTTGGCAACGGCCAGCGGCAGAATGCAGGCCGCCGCCATGATCCGTCCGCGGCTGATGACCACCGCGCCGTCGTGCAGCGGCGCTTTGGGATAAAAAATATTCATGAGCAGCTGACGGGAGAGCTGGGCGTCCACCCGTACGCCTTCGCGTTTGATCATGTCCCCGAGGCGCATGCTGCGCTCAATGACGATAAGCGCGCCCACGCGCAGGCGGGCCATTTCCACGCAGGCCATGACCACTTCCTCCACGCCGCCCTGCTTGAGCTCGCGCCGGCGGAACAGCCGGTGCGCGCCCATTTCGCCCAGAGCCTGGCGGATGTCGGCCTGAAAAATGACCACGATGAGGATGAACAGTGAGCTGAAGATGTGCTGCAAAAGCCAGGTGAGCGTATACAGGCCCATGGTCCTGGACATGAAATACAGCAGAGTCAGCAAGCCCAGGCCGGTAAGCACGGCCAGAGCGCGGGAGCCGCGCAGAAGCTGGATGACCTGGTAAAGCAACGCGCTGACCAGAGCAATATCCAGCAGGTCGCGCCAGTCGAAAACAAAATGCTCGAACACCGTATGGCTTCCTTTTGCAAACGCGCCGGTCAGGTCCGGGCGCGTTTCTCTTTGTACATGCCCCCGTCCGCGTGGGCGATCAGCGCATCGACGTCTTTTCCGTCGCGGGGATAGACGGCCTTGCCCACGCTGAAGGAAATGCGGATGTCATCGCCGTCCACAACAGCCCGGCTTCGCAGGGCCGCGCGGATGTCGTCGAGGAATTTTTCGGTCTTTTCCTCGCGTTCCGAGCCCTGAGCAATGATGATGAATTCGTCGCCGCCGACGCGGGCGAAAATATGCCGGAAACCCATGTGGTTCTGGACCTCTTCCGCAAAAACCTGCAAGACGCGGTCGCCCACATTGTGCCCGTAGGTATCATTGAAGAGTTTAAATTCGTTCAGATCCAGATAATAAAGGCAGAACCCGCCGTTCCCCTTGATAAGTTCGGCCAGTTTTTCAAACAGGCCGCGCCGGTTGAGCAGGCCGGTCAGGGCATCCTGGTAGGCCATGTTTTCCAGTTGCCCGCGGATGCGGCGCAAATCATGGTTATGCTGGGCAAGCGCGGCCAGCAGGAAACTGACCAACACGCCAAGCGAGATGTACAGCCAGGATTCGGGATACTGGTACCAGAGTTTGACGGGCGAAAGGCGGAAAAACCAGTGGGCGTTGAGAATGTCGAGCGGCATTTCCAGATACGGCGCGTCCTTGTTGTACGCATAGTCGCTACGCGCGATAATCTGCTTTTTGTTGGTATCCGGGCTGATCCGCCAGATTTCATAGGCCAGGCCCAGCTCGGCCAGTTTGTCCAGTTCCGCGCCGTTCAGGGCCTGCGGGAATTTCAGGGTGACGGAGACCAGCCCCCAGAACAACTTTCCGCCCTTGCCGTCATCCATGTACACGGGCAGGCGTCCCACCAGGGCCTGCCCCCCCTGCACCAGGGGGAAGGGACCGCCCAGAATCAGCTGCCCCGCGTCCCTGGCCTCCACAGCCTCCTGATTGCCCGCGCCCCTGGCGAAAAAATTCAGGCCCAGCACGGCTTCATTGCCCTTGCGGGGGTAGACGTCGCTCACCACGCCGCCCGGCGCCACCAGCACATTGAGAATGGCCGGATCGTCCACCAGGGTGGAGGCCACTTTTTCGAAGTTTTCCACCTTGCCGTTATGCTGGATCACCAGAGCGGAAAGCGCCTGGGTTTTATAAAACAGTTTTGTGAGAACAGCGGTGAGCTTGTTGCTCTGATTGAGGATGACCCTCTCCATCTTGATGTATTCAATCTGGTATTTCCGTTCCACCAGAAAATACACGGCAAGACCGCACAGAATCAGCAGGGTGACGAAGGTGACGGCGGCCCGTTTGGATATTCCGCTACTTTTGAACACGTGGAATCCTTTATTCAATCGGGCAGCTCTCGGGAGAAAACGCGGCTGCCACCGCCAGGCTTTGGCGGGCGGCGGCCACATCGTGGACCCGGTGCCAGAACACGCCCCGGCTCCAGAGCAGGGCCGTGGCAGTCTGAGTGGCCGTGCCCCGCGCTGACGGCGGCAGCCCCAGCAGGCCGCCGAACACGGATTTCATGGACAGGCCCATGAGCACCGGCCTGCCGAAAACCAGCCAGTCCTCCGGATGGGACAGCAGGGCCAGATTATGTTCCAGCGTCTTGCCGAAACCAATGCCGGGGTCCAGCACGATGCGGTTTTCCGGCAGCCCGGCGGCGGTCAGGCGGGCCAGTTGACGTTCAAAAAATTCCAGCACGTCGCGACGCACGTCGTCATAGCGCGGGTCGCGCTGCATATTTTCCGGACGGCCCCGGCTGTGCATCAGCACATAGCCCGGCTTGTACTGAACCAGCACGTCCAGCAGCTCCGGATCAAAGGCGCAGGCCGAAATGTCGTTGATGATCACGGCCCCCTGCTCCAAAGCCGCAACAGCGGTAGCCGCGTGATAGGTATCCACGGAAACGATCGCGCCGGGCGCGCGTTGCCGCAGACCGGCCAGCACGGGCAAAAGGCGGGCCAGTTCCTCAGCGGGGCTCAGCTCCGCCGCTCCGGGGCGGGAGGATTCCGCGCCCAGATCCAGAATGTCCGCGCCCTGGGCATGCAGGCGCAGGGCGTGCGCCAAGCCCGCATGGGGGGCGGCATGCTGGCCGCCGTCATAAAAGGAGTCCGGCGTCAGGTTGACAATGCCCATGACGCCGAAAGGGGCGGACGCCGTCAGCGCCCTGCCCCCGCTCAACAGCCAGGGCGCGCCCGGCACGGGCGCGCCCCGCTCATTACCGCTTGTTCCGATCCGCATGGTCGGCAGGACCTTCCTGCCCCGCCTGGCCTGCCTGATCAGGCTGATCAGTCTGGGCGGTCGATGCGTCTTCTTCCGGGCGCGTCTGACCATCCGACGGCAAGGCCGTATCTTTTTTGTCGGCTTCCGCCGTGTCGCCGGGAGCCTCCGTTGCCTCGGTATCCGGTTCCAGGACGAAATCGCCACCCTTGTCCCGGCTTTTCGGAGCGTCGGGCGGGGAATTTTTCAGAGGCTTGCCGTTGACGTCCAGGGGCGGCAGTTCCTTGTTGTCCATCAGAAGATCCAGCTCGTCGCCGGTGATGGTCTCCCGATCCAGCAGGGCGCGCGCAATGCGGTGCAGGATTTCTTCATTATCCTGGAGGAGCTTGCGGCAACGGCTGTGGGCTTCTTCCACGATGCGCTTGACCTCGGCGTCCACCAGACGGGCCGTGTCTTCGCTGAAGTTTTTGTTCTGCACCCATTCGCGGCCGATAAAGACCTCTTCGCCGGTCTCGCCGATGGACAGCGTGCCCACAGCTTCGCTCATGCCCCACTCGCAGACCATCTTGCGGGCCATACGGGTGACGCGCTCAATGTCGTTAGACGCGCCGGTGGTGATGTCGTCGAAAATCAGTTCCTCGGCCACGCGGCCGCCCAACAGGACCACCAGGTTGTTTTTCAGATAGCTGCGGGAATAACCGTGGCGGTCTTCCTCGGGCAGCTGCATGGTCACGCCCAAAGCGCGGCCGCGCGGGATAATGGTGACCTTGTGCACCGGGTCGGAACCGGGCAGCAGCCGGGCGGCCAGGGCGTGGCCGCCTTCATGGTAAGCGGTGATCCGCTTCTCCTCGTCCGAGAGGATCAGGCTGCGCCGCTCACGGCCCATGAGCACCTTGTCCTTGGCAAATTCAAAATCGCGCATGTCCAGCTTGTCCTGGTTCAGCTTGGCCGCCTGCAGGGCCGCCTCGTTGACCAGGTTTTCCAGATCCGCGCCGGAAAAGCCCGGCGTGCCGCGCGCCAGCACTTCCAGGTCCACGTCCGAATCCAGGGGCGTGCGCTTGGTGTGCACTTCAAGAATGCGGCGGCGGCCGCGCAGATCCGGCGTGGGCACCACCACCTGGCGGTCGAAACGGCCGGGCCGCAGCAGGGCCGGGTCCAGCACGTCCGGACGGTTGGTGGCCGCGATGAGGATGACGCCCTCATTGCTTTCAAAACCGTCCATTTCCACCAGCAACTGGTTCAGGGTCTGCTCGCGCTCGTCATGGCCGCCGCCCAGCCCGGCGCCGCGCTGGCGGCCCACGGCGTCGATTTCGTCAATAAAAATCAGGCAGGGCGCATTTTTCTTGCCCTGCACAAAGAGGTCGCGCACGCGCGAAGCGCCCACGCCCACGAACATTTCCACAAAGTCCGAGCCGGAAATGGAAAAGAACGGCACCCCGGCCTCACCGGCCACGGCGCGCGCCAGCAGGGTTTTACCCGTGCCGGGAGGGCCTACCAGCAGAACGCCCTTGGGAATGCGCCCGCCCAGGCGGGTGAACTTTTTGGGATTGGAGAGGAACTCCACCACTTCCGAAAGTTCCTCCTTGGCCTCATCCACGCCCGCCACGTCGGCAAAGGTAACGCGCGTGCTGTCCTGATTGAGCATACGCGCCTTGGAACGGCCGAAACTCATGGCTTTGCCGCCGCCGCTCTGCATCTGGCGCATGAAGAAAATCCAGACGCCGATGAGCAACAGCATGGGGAACCAGGAAACCAGAAGGGTCATATACCAGGGGGACTCTTCCGGCGGCTCGGCCTTGATTTCCACCTTTTTCTCAATGAGCCGGTTGACCAGGCCCGAATCCTGCGGGGCATAGGTCTGGATGCTCTTGTTGTCCGAGGTCTTGCCCGTGAGCGTGTGCCCCTGGATGGTCACGGATAGTACCTGCCCGTCGTCCACCTTGTTGAGGAACTCCGTGTAGGGCACCCGCTGCAGGCCGGCCTGCGGTTGCTGGAACATATTAAAAAGCATGACCATCGCCAGGACGATAATCGCCCACAGCATCAGGTTGCGACTGAACTGATTCAACGCTGCCTCCGTTACGATTTCAACGCGCCGAGCGGCGCGGCCAAAGCCGGTTCCATGTCCGGCCTGGGGCGGGAAAATACTACCTGCATGCGCCCGGTGTCAAATCAGATAAACCGGGGCCGTTCCGGCAGTGCCTATTTTATAGAGTATAATATTACCTGTAGGCTTGGCAATGGCCCGGTCCCGGACGGCGCAGGGCAGACGCATCTAATTTCAGCTTTTGCTGACCTCTTGTTTGACGAGATTATCCGTCAAAACCAGCCTTTTTGGCGCTGGCGGCGTCATCTGGCGCTTTTTGCTGCTCATGTACTTGAGTACATTCCGCGCAAAAAGCACCATTTTCCTTGCCAGCGCCGAAAAATCTTAGTTTTTAGGATTCTCCCGGCACCAGCCATCCGCCTACGCTTCGCTCCGGCGGAGCAAAGGTGGCTTTACCCAACTCCGTAGCGTGTATTAACTATTTTAAATAATTAAATTAGAAATACGCTGGCCGCGTTTTTTTAGATGCGTCTGCCCTGCCCGGACGGCGTTTTCATCCCTCCCCTTGCAACGGTCCTTGCGGAGCGGACGCTTTTCGCTTATGGTCCGCAGATCTGCGGCGGGGGGACGTGTCGTCACCGGTGTGGCGCCCGGTCTTCAAAACCGGTGGCAGGCTTTACGGTCTGCGGTAGGTTCGACTCCTATGCGTCCCCGCCAGGAAACACACATCCGTACATCTCCAAAGAATTTTGGTTCCAGACGACTGGAACAGAAAAACCTCTTGAGGCTTCAGCTTCAAGAGGTTTTTTTCGTTTTGGCCTCAAAACAGACAAGCGCCCCCTCTCTCACCGTTTTGCAAGGAGAACAGCAATGGAAGCCGCCTTTTCCGATGCTTATTCCCGAATCCTGAAAGCCACCGGCTACGCCGGGCAAGCGGAACTGGCCCAGAGAATTGGAGTCCGCCAAGCTGCCATTTCCGACAGCC
Source organism: Desulfovibrio sp. 3_1_syn3 (assembly GCF_000145315.2). NCBI lineage: Bacteria > Pseudomonadati > Thermodesulfobacteriota > Desulfovibrionia > Desulfovibrionales > Desulfovibrionaceae > Desulfovibrio > Desulfovibrio sp. 3_1_syn3. Next base: position 704,582 of record NZ_ADDR02000002.1, on the reverse strand, counting down.
GCCGCCGTGGGGAAATCAGCCCGGCAATCCTGCTGGCGCTACTGGAACAGTTCAACCTGGACCCACAATGGGTCCGCACGGGAAAGGGGGAACGGCATTTTACTACTTCCGTGGATAAGGTCGCATCGTTGTATGGAATGAAAGTTTATCCGCATTGTCTAACGGACAGGAGGGAGCAATGAACAAGGACATGATGAACGCTGTAGCTGCTGACATTAATGAAGATTACAAGAAATTTTTTGAGCCTCTTCCCCAAGTTGTGGCGGAACTGTACGGCATTTTCGAACAGTTTGGCCTGAGTCAACGGCAGGCCTCCTGTGCAGCAGCCTGCGCACTCCACCAGCTGAAAGAACAAATCCATGAAGGAAGCAATGATGAATAAAGGTATAATGAACGCCGTGGCCACGGATGCCTTTAACCAAGCTCAGGAAGGCTTTGCCGTGCCGCTCGATCCTGATCTGGCGGACGCCTTGGGCGCATTCGAGGAAACAGCGCTGCCGTCTGAACTGTAAAGATCAGCCGTGAACAGGAGAACATCAATGCCTGAAGAAAGCACGATCCCAAAGCCTGCCGCCTATCCCGGCACCCGCGTACAGGTCCTTAATCCGCGCGCCAAGAGCCCCGCATGGGAAGATGGCACCTGCCTGGACGCCGAATACAGGCTGCTGTCCTGTATGCCTGGAGGTGACTGGAGCTACCGCGTCAGACTGGACAGACAGAGCGCCAGCGGCAGCCCCCTTATCGTTTACGTCGGCAATTCGAGTGTCCGTAAAGCCGCGCAAGAATTTTAAAGGCGAAACGCTGGCGCATTTGCGGCCAGCGTCGTCGTGGAAAAGGTTTGCGATGTTCAAAGGAGCATGATCTTGCCCAAGCAAAAAACAAATGACGAATTTGTCAGAGACCTGATGATGTTTTCGCGCCGTGGTGCGATTATTCAGCCCTTTGTTCTTCAGGCCCTGAAAACTTTTAGTGAGATGGTCATAACACAACATAAAAGCGGCGAGTTGGCAGAAAAGATGAAAACAAACTGGTTTGTTTCCGCTGATGCATGGGCAGACTGCGCCAGAGAAATACTTGAAAAAATGGAAGCGCAGTACGGACCTATTAAGGCCGACATTGAATCTGAAAGGTAGCTGAAAAGGGCCAAATGTTACTGAATACTGTCTTTGGAAGGCGAAACGCTGGCGCTTTTGCGGCCAGCGTCGTCGTGGGATCGGAACCCACGGCCTGACGAGCCAGCCGCCCGGATTCACTCAAGCGCAGGAGCGTATTTGAGAAAAGCATAGGCCGGAAAAAGTAAAAGCCTACGTGGTGGAACACGTAGGCTCATCTGTGGGGAGTAGACCCACAAATTTTGTGAGTTCTACTCTAGCCGAGAGGCTTCGCGGCGTCAAGCTCCGCTCTCCTTTTTTACGCTTTTTCCGGGCCTGTCTGGAGTAGACAGACATGGAAACTTTCACCCCCAAGGGTCAGATCACCGGCCCTATTCTACCGGCATTTGTGCTGCGGGAAAACATTTCTCCCGGTGCAAAGATGCTTTACGCGCTTCTTTGTAATCACGCTTCCGATAAAGACCATTGTTGGCCATCTCATAGATTCCTGGCCCAGGAGTTGGGCTACTGCGTTTCAAGCATCAAAAACTGGCTGGGCGAGCTGGTGCGCGCCCGGCTGTTGACCATCCGCCGCGCGGCCTGCCGGTCCTCCACCTATGTGCTGCTGCGGCCCCGTACCGGGGCGGCGTCCACTGCCTCCGCCGCTCCGGTCAGAAGGGGGTCAAACTTTGACCACCCCCAGGCAAACTTTGGCTACATAAATAATTCTAGGAAAAATCTAGAAAAATTTCCCCCCTACCCCCCAACGTCAAAACAACATGAAACGTCACGCAGCGGAATAGTGGAGCGAAAAGGCCGTGGGGGTGGGGGGGATTTCCTTCTGAGTAATTCAGCTTTTGAACGGCTCTGCGCGACCTACCCGCGCAATGAAGCCAAAGAACAGGCCCGCGCCGTATGGCATCAGCTCTGGCGGCGTGGCGAGCTTCCGGCCCTGGACTCCTTGCTGGCGGCCCTGGATCGCTTCCGGTCCTCGACGAGCTGGAACCGGGAACATGGCCGCTTTGTGCCGTACCTCGTCAACTGGCTCCGTGGGCGGCGCTGGCTGGATGAAGCGCCCGAGGCCTCGGCATCGCCAGTGGATAAGCAGGCCATGACGCCGGAGCAAGCCCAAGAGGTCCGGCGCTGCATGAAGCGCCTGGAGGATCAGCACCGGACTGATCCGGCTCTGGAGGCTGCTCGGCCAGTCTTTGAGGCTTTTCTCTCGCGCTTTGCCGATGGCCAGCGCAAGCGCGGCCCGGCCTGGGGTCTGTGGTCCCTGCTCCACCGCCAGGGCAAAGCGCCGCATGCGGAACAAGCAGATACAAGTAAGGAAGTTTTGGCCTTTCTCAAAGACTGGAATTTCACTCCTATGAGAGAAACAGCAATAGCTCAATGAAAATGCCGACTTCTAGAAAAGCACGTATTGAATATTTGGCTATTGAAAAAAATGCGGAAGGCCTCTTTCAAAAAGGACATTCCTTCCGTAGCGCCTACAGAATTTTCTATGAGTCACATAAAATTACAATGTCTTATGACACATTCAGGCGGTATGCACTCGGACTATTCACAAGAATGGAGCAAAGAAGAGAAAAATATACGGAGCACTCTGACTTGTCAGCTCCGGCCCCTGAAAGCTCAAAGAGCGCTGAAGACAATGCGGCGTCTTTGCCAGCTAAACAGCCTTCCGGGGCCGCCTCCAGCGACAAGACCGCCAGCCCCCCGGCCACGGCAGAGCAAGAAAGCGCCCCGGCCAGGAGCGGCCCCAGAAAAGCAGGGGTGGAAAAAAAAGCCCCCTTTGGTCAGGTGAAAGTCGATCCTGATGAAATTTTTTGAACACAAGGAGTACGCGGTGGCGACAGTCCACTTCATTTTGCAGGGCAAAGGCGGCGTGGGAAAATCCATGGTCGCGTCCTTTCTGTACCAGTCGTTGCGGCATTTCGGCAAAGACGTGATCGCCTACGACACGGACCCGGTCAATGCCACGCTGGCGGCTTTCAAGGAGTTCAATGTCACCACGCTCGCCATCATGAGGGACGGGAACATTGACGCCCGCAAGTTCGATGTCCTGCTTGAGGCGCTTGTAAACGCCCCGGAAGGTTCGCACGTCATCGTTGACAACGGCGCTTCCTCCTTCATCGCCCTGGGCGCGTATCTGCAAGAAAATGATGTGCTGTCGCTCCTGGCCGATGCCGGGCACACGGTCTTTTTCCATTCCATCATCACCGGCGGCCAGGCCCTGGGCGATACGATCCAAGGACTTGTCCAGCTGGTACGGGGCTTCCCCGATTCACCACTGGTGATCTGGCTCAATTCCTTCTTTGGGGAGATTTCCATGGACGGAATGAGCTTCGAGGACTTCAAAATCTACAAGGATCACTCGCACCAGTTCCATGCCCTGATCCGGCTGCCGGAAGGCAACAGGGCGCTGATCGGCAAAGACCTGGAAGACCTTCTGGCCAAGCGGCAAAGTTTCGAGGCGGGGATCAACGGCAGTTCCACTTCCATCGCGGTGAAGGCCCGGCTGAAAAGGTACTGGAACCAGCTTCTTTCCTGCGTTGAGCAGGCGGATATTCTGTAGGCGGCGGCCTGAACCGTTGGCAACTCCAGGAAGAAAAGCCATGAGAATTTCTTTGTCGATGATTTGTCTTCTGACTCTTTCCGCTCCTCTGAACGCCTATGCCGGAACGGTATACTGCACCAATTGCAGCACGAGAGTGACGCAGGCCATTGAGAAGGCCACCAGCCTTGAACAGCTCAAAACGCTGCTCAAGGAATATGACGAGGCTATTGAACAGACCGCCGCCCAACTTCAGATGGTGCAACAGAACATCGAGCAGTACACCAATATGGTGCAGAATACCGTCATGCTGCCCGCGAATATTATTCGGAAGATTTCTTCCGAACTCTCCAAGGTCGGCCAGATCACGGGCGCGCTGAACACCCTGCGCAACGATGTCGCCGGGCTGGGAAACGTCTATGACGCTCTTTACCAGACCCAGGACGAGTTCAAGCAACTGGCCGGTCTGCCTAGGGACATGCTTTCCCAGGGCGGTGCTACCTACCGGACCAATTGGGACAGTTGGAGCCGCCGGGTGGACGAGTCCACCAGGGCGACTTTCCAGCTCTCAGGAAGCCAGCTCAAAGACCTGGAAGAATCCGGCGAACTGGAAGCCTACATGAACGAGCTGCTTTCCTCGCCTGACGGCCAGCAAAAGGCGCTCATGGCCGGAAATCAGCTTGCGGCGCTCCAGATACAGGAAGCCCGCCAACTCCGCGAACTCATAGCGACTAAGGTTCAATCGGACTTGGCGGGCCAAGTGAAGGCAGAGAAGGAAGATCAAATGGAGCAGGAACTACATCGGCAAATGATAGACGGCGTTGGGAAGCTGGATACAACGTCGTATCCTGACCCTTTCTAGTTTTTTCCAGCCATTTCCATTGCTTTTTCTTTGGAGATGGAAGTGTCATCGGTAATGCGTCTATATGTAAATGTATCTTCTGATGGATATGAAATTGTGATATTGTCATCGTTGTTTATTTTTATAACCACTTTATCACTGTATGTTGGAGTAAATTCAAATAAAGCTTCTATCATATTATTTGATGATTTTAATATCTTATATGGATTTTTATATTTATCTTTATGAAAATAGCCTTCATCAAATTTAATAATTCGAAGAGAAGAATTGCATTCGTCAGATTTCCACCAACCATATAAATTAAATGCGAAGGAAGTATTTGATATGGCCAATAAAAATACAAATACACAAATTATAAGAATATTTTTTTTCATAGTATCACTCCTTTGTTCTTTAATTTTTATTGATAGTAGTACAATTTATGCAGCCCCACAAGGCGGAACTGTCATATCAGAAATTGTCCCAACATTTTATGAGGGATTATCAAAATATGAAAATGTTATGCTCAAGTATGCAAAGGTCATTTTTTACTGGTGTGCAGTGCTTGAAGTGGCTTGGCTTGGTGTAAAAATGTCTCTTGGGTCTTCTGACATACGCGAAACGATCAAGAATTTTTGCTTTGTACTGCTTGCTGCTGGATTTTTCCTTGCAGTTATCAATAATTATCACACTTGGACTTGGAATATCATTAATGGGTTAAAGTCTATAGCAGGTGAGGCGACAAACCTCGTTGATGCCTCTGACAAACCGTTTACTGTTGGCCTCGAATTAGCACAGAGTTTATTTGCATTGTGTGACGGCTGGTCTCCGGCGAAGTCGCTAACATACATATTGGCCGGAATTGCAATATTATTTTGTTTTGCACTCATAACACTACAAATAATTCTTATCAAATGTGAGTGCATCATCGCCATGTGCGCTTCGTCCGTCCTTCTTGGCCTTGGGGCAACGTCATTCCTTAGAGATTATGCAATCAACGCCCTGCGCTATGTTTTCGCGGTAGCGTTTAAGCTCATGACAATGGAACTTGTTATGGGTGTTGGTATAAACTTTATCATGAAACTTAAGATGGTGGAAACGGTTACGTGGGGAGAGATCGGCGTCACTCTTTGCTTCTGCGTAATCTTTTATTGCCTCGTCAAAACCCTTCCCGATGTTGTGGCCGGAATCATCCAGGGCTCGCACGTCAGCTCCGGCCAGGCCCTGACCTCCACGGTCATGGCTATGGGGGCCGGGCTTGCTGGCGTTGGTATGGCCGCTGGCTCCGGCGTCGCCAATATAGGCCGGGCCGCCCAAGCTGCCAAGGCCCAAGGCGCGGAAGGCGTGGGCGGCATGGTCAGGGGCACGGCCAGCAATCTCTGGAATGCCAGCCGAGAAGCCAATCACGAGAAGGGCCTGCGCCAGGGCAGTGTCGCTTCGTCGCTACGGGATCAGATTGAAAGGGCGCGCGTGGAAAGTGCAGCCAAAAGTCAGAGCAAGAAGGACTAAGCCCATGAGTAAGAAAAGTTCCTGGTTAATCTGGTTCGGCTCCTCGACTTGCTGGACCCACAAATAACAACTGAGCTCTGCGGGGCTCCGGGTAGGAGGTAAGTCGTGGAAAACTTCGATGCGTCGTCGGAAGAAATAGAGCTTAATGCCATCATAGGAGAAATAGAGGATTACCTAGATGAACAGGAGGAGATTGGTAATAAATTTATTGAAGATGCCACGCGTAATTTAAGAAGAGGAATATGCATACTCAATATTTCTTCCTGCTTACGAAAAGCCGTGGTGATAGTTGGCATCAAGGTGAAATGTGAAGACGATAAAAAAAGTTATATTAAATTTCTGAAAAACTACATTACAAATATCAAGAAAAACAAAGGAGAGAATGCCCATGTCTCAGATTAACCACCAGAAGATCAATGAAGAGCTTCTTGATCAGGTTGAGCGACTCGGCAATGTAAACCTGAACGGCGAAGCCATGAAGGCGGAGCTGGCCCGCTCCAGAATGCTCAGCCTCAAGGCAGAGCTCGCGCAGTTGATCCCGCAAAACATGATGCTGCTCCAGCAGATCAGGGACGAGGCCCCCATGCTCCTGATCCGCCACCTTGACGTTGAGAAATGCTTTCAGGCTCAATGCGAATGCCTGGAAAGCCTGGTGCATTCCCTGGAACAATCCGACACGCTTCCCACCGCCTAATCGCAAGGAGAAAAACCTCATGGCCAAGAACAAGATCATTAACCTGAATGATCATCTCTTTGCCGAGCTAGAGCGCCTTGGAGACGAAAATCTGAAGGGCGAGGCTCTCAAAGAAGAGATCAAGCGCTCGCTGGCAGTGGGGCATATAGCCGACCGCATTATCAATAGCGGTGACTTGATGCTGCGGGCAAGGATCGCCGCGGACAACACCGTCCGGGGAGATAATATATTGCCCTCGATCCTCGGCGCGGACTACGGGCCGGACGCGGACACACGGCAATAAGGGGTGTTGCCTGACCAAGGCAGACGCCGGAATCCGTCTGATCCCGGCGTCTGCCTTGCCCTCATTCTTTTCATATGGAGTATTCAGAATGCCCAACAGAATGCACGGAATGCAGAAGGCTATCCACAATCAGGGCAAGGCCAGAAAAGCGATTCGGAAGCAGTTGGATCATCTGTCAGAGCTGCCCATAGATGACGAAGAAGAGACCCAGGAGAATATTCAGAATGAAGCTGGCCGTACCAGGGCCATCAGCAGAATTGCAGGCCGGATCATAGCGGCCAACACCCTTGTAATCCGGTCCAGGGTGGCGGCTAATAATCTGCTGATCGGGAACAAGATACTGCCTGAAATTCTTGAGGAGTAAATTCTATGTTCAGGTATTCAGACGAAATGATCAGCTTTCTTCGTGAGCATAAAGAGAAAATGAAATATATTGAGCTCACAAAAGAATTTAACAAAAGATTTGGACAAAACAAATCTATTCGGGCTATTAAGAGAGTTTGCTTTGATAATGAACTATGTAAAAAAGTTAGATATGACAACGAGATTAAAGAATTTATAAAAGATATCATATCAGGATTAAGCTACAGTGAAATAACAAAAATAGTTAATGAAAAATTTAAAACTAATAAATCAGTTCGACAAATAAAATCTTTTTGTATTTACCATAATATATATAACGGGAAAGGTAAAAAAATTCCTGAACAATTTGTATTTACCGATGAAATGATTAAGTTCATCAAAAAAAATATACAAAATATGAAATATAATGAATTAACAGTTCAATTCAATAAATATTTTTCTGTCAACATCTCAAAAAGTATTTTGAAAAATAAATGCTACAGCCTTGGATTTTTTAATGGAGTCACTTTTGATCAACCGTTATTCACAGAACACCTTGGTAAGGATGGATACCTTATAAAAACAGAAAAAGGGTGGATTCCAAAGCAAAGATTTTTATGGGAGCAAAAGAACGGGCCAGTACCAGACGGATATTGTATCATATTTGCTGATGGAGACAAAACAAATTTTAACGAAAACAATCTTATCAAGGTAAATAGAAAAGAACACTTCCACTTGAACAAACGCAAATTAAGATTTTCCGATCCTGAATACACAAAAGCAGGATTAAACATTGTCAAACTATTTCTCAAAGCAGAAGAACGCCAAAAGGAGATCGACGATGAAGAACCAGAGAAAAAGAATCAGCCGGAAGAAGCCTGAATTGTTTCTGGGCGATATTTACGATTCTGGCGACCCGGAAGTGGATCGCTATATGATTACGGCTTTTAAAGAAGAAAATAAAAAAGTGGATTTATCGCTGACTGAGGCGCAAATACGTAGAGAATTCGATAATGCCCAGGAGCGCGTAGTGATCCGCCTCGCCTGGAAGTTCAAACACCTCCTTTCGCCCCGGATGCAGAAAATTCTAGAGGCCCAGCACCCAAGGCCGGACAATATATAACAATTTTCATGCAAATATTTTTTACAATAAAAAATTATTTACATTGAAAAATTATTCAATAGAAAAATAATTAAGGAGACTCCATGAAAAACCGTATTCTTTCCCTTCTCTGCGCGGCATTCCTCCTGCTGCCCCTGCTGGTCAGCGTGCCGATGTCCGCGCATGCGGCTGTCTCCAAGGTTTTTTCCAGTCCGCCGGAGGGTTCTGATTTCGGTGATTGGATGGTGGTCACAGGGCCGGGCTTTGACGGGGCTTGTCTCAGTTACATGCTCGAAAACATTCCCATCAAGGCCGAAAGGCTTCAGATCGCGTTCCCGTCCTCCCCGGAGATGATTGAATTCCACCAGGGAAAGATCATCCGCTATACGGGAATGATTTATGGCCCGTCTTCCGTGAATCTGAAAAACATCCGCAAGGTGACATTCACGCCGGAAAGGCCGCCGAAAGCCATGGGGGGCGACCAGGACAAGGCGATTGCCGTTTATTCGCTCAACGCGGATATGGGCGACATGGCTCTGGACATTGAGGCGCTTACTCTCTGGCTCAATGGTAAACAATGCAAACTGGACTACTCAGCGCAGGAAAAAGAATACACCCTGCGCTGCAAGTAACCGATTTGGACAATCAGGAGCCCCCACATGAAAAAACGCATTTTAAGCCTTTTTGCAGCGCTGTTTTTCCTCCTGCCCCTTCTGGCGTCCTCTCCGATCCACGGCGCTGACGCCACCAGCTTTGATCCCACGAGGGTGGAAGTTAAGGCCAAAGGCTCCGGCGGCGTCCCGGTCGGAATGATCCTCGCGTGGCCAGTTGGCCAGAATCCGGAAGATATGGATAACTGGCTGGAATGTAACGGACAAAACATATCACCGTCAGTTTACCCGGAACTGTTTGCGGTTCTCGGCGGCCAGGTGCCCGATCTGCGTGGGCTGTTTCTGCGTGGGCACGGCGGAAACAGCGCTGCCCTGGGCGTTCAGCAGGGGGACGCAATTCGGAATATTACTGGAAAATTTGGATTTGATGATCAATTTGCGTGGAACGGTTATGATGGGGCATTTGCTGATGCTGGTTATGCTCCCTATGGTGCGGCAAATGAAAAACGAGAGTTTGGAGCGGCAGTTATATTTGACGCTTCCCGAGTTGTACCCACAGCCGGGGAAAACCGCCCTGTTAATCAGGCTGTGCGCTACCTGATCCGCGCCCACCCCTAATGCTTGCCAAACAGGTATGGAGGCGTTATTTAAAAAGGGAACCCCGGCCCCTGCGGGAACAGGAACCGGGGCTGGCACGGCGCGTGAGCGCCCCTTTGCTACACGGCTACCGGGTTACAGTCTTATTTCGACCCCGTATCAGCGTCACCTGATACGGGGTCAACTGCTATCTGGCTGAAGAAGCCAGCAGCAGGACGAGTATCAGCGCGACGAGCGTGGTCAAAAGCAGACGCAACATGGCTGATACCCCCTTTACCGGCGTTGCCGGGAAATTGCGCCGTGCCGACGCATAGGGGGTAGCCGTGTCCGCTTCTTATATCTGGATTCTTCTCGCCCGGCAACGCTTTGCCAGTCAGCCCCGCGCGTACCCGGAACTGTTCGCGGTTGTGGGCGGCCAGGTGCCCGATCTGCGGGGGCTGTTTCTTCGTGGTCACGGGGGCGACTCGGCAGCGCTGGGCGTCCGGCAAGGTGACGCCATACGAAATATAACCGGCAGTTTCGGCCAACACGGTTCCGCTTCAGCCGGTGGGGTTTTCTATCGCACGGGCGGATGCGCTGAAGATATTCGCAGCTCTTACGGTACTTGGTCCGGTAATGGCGTCGGCTTTGACCTCTCTCGTGTCGTTCCGACCGCTGAAGAAAATCGCCCTGCCAATCAGGCGGTTAGGTACCTTGTCCGCGCCCGGCCATAAGGAAATGGGATGGGATTTTGTAATTTCGTGCTACTGGCCTAAAATCTCACCATCTTAAATTTCAGCGAGTTAGCGAATCGGCCGACCTGGTTCCGGATCAGCGACTGCAAGGTCATTCGTGTTACTCCTGCGAGTCACCCGGACTCTGACCAAAAATCCGGGTGGCACGCGGAGAGCATAATTCACGGGCGGGCGCGGACTAAAAATCGTACCGCTTGGTTGTCAGGCCGAACCTCATTGGCCACAGGTACACCACCGGCAGAAAGATCAAGTCCATAAGCAGTGCTCCCCCAATTGCCGTCCCACGAGCCCCTAATGACAACCACGCCATGACTACCAACAGGCTTAAAAATCCCATTTCCTGTCAGATACCCTCCGAACCCTACGCTGATGCTGCCCGCTGAAGATATGTCGCGCATGGCATGCCCCTGAGGTGAGCCTAATTCAGCGCTGTTCCCCCCGTGGCCACGCAGGAACAAGCCCCTCAAATCCGGCACTTGGCCGCCGAGAAGCGCGGACAGTTCCGGGTACGCGCCGTGTTGCTCGGCAAAGCGTTGCCGGGCGGGATGAATGTGGATATAAGGAACGGGCACGGCTACCCCCTTCCTGATCTGCGCCCGGCACGGCGCAAACTATCAAAGGGGGTGCCATCACATGAGACGCTTTGCCGTCTTGGTGTTGCTGGTACTTCTCGCCCTGCTGTTGCGGGGCGATAGTCGGCCTTAGATGAGGCTGGCCCCGTATCAGCTTACACCTGATACGGGGCCGTAGGTAAAAACGCTGCGGTAGTCGTGCACGGGGGCGCTAACCGCGCCGTGCCAGCCCCGGTTCCTGTTCGCGCAGGGGCCGGGGTTCCCTTTTTAGATAACGTCTCCATGCCTGTTTGGCAAGCATCAGGGCTTGGCGCGGATCAGGTAGCGCACAGCCAGATTCACCGGGCGAGTTTCCTCGGCTGTGGGCACTTGTAGGGATGCGTCGAGAATAACTTCATCCGGGGAGCTGTTTGCTCCTGATTCCCGGAAGTCATTGCGTCCAAAGGCTCCTCCAGGTCGAAAGATCCCTGAAGTGTTTTTAATGCCCGCGTTTGCATATTGATTGCCTGGGACAAAGCCACCAGTAATATTCCGTATAGCGTCGCCCTGCTGGACTCCCAGAGCAGCGCTCTTGCCCCCGTGCCCACGCAGAAACAGCCCCCTCAAATCCGGCACCTGGCTGCCCATAAGAACGAACAGTTCCGGGTAGGCTAACGTGTCTTGCCCACCCTGGACAGGCACAAGGTGGGTACGGATCAACTAAAGGGCGGCTACATTGCCAAGTCTATTGCCTGTTGAATTTATATTGCACAATATAAATTGGGTCTGAGCCCGCTAGGCCGGGCTGGACATTCACCCGCTACTGCCTTATCTAAAAAGGGAACCCCGGCATCTGTGGGGACAGATACCGGGGCTGGCACGGCGCGGTTAGCGCCCCCGTGCACGGCTACCGACACGGTTTCCTTTTTTCGACCCCGGCCCACCGCTAATGGGCCGGGGTCAACTCTTATCTGGCGTCAGACGTCAGTAAGAGGACCAGGGCCACAGCGACAAGCAGAGCGAAAACAAGTTTCCGCATGGCTGTGCCCTCCTTTTTCCGTTTGCGCCGTGCCGACGCTTTCAGGCCAGAGGGTAGCCGTGCCGGGTCAGCCTAGCAGGCAAACCCACGCCCGGCAATGCAGAAAAGATGTTTCAGAAGAGAAAAAGCCCTGTAAGAGGGTTGGTCCAGATGGCCAGCCAAACAAACGTGGCCCTCAGATCAATGATGCCCATGTCAATGAGGGCGTGTAACAAGGTCACAGTGACGACACCAAGAGCAATCGCCCATTTTCGCTTTTCCCACCACGCAGCCGGGTCGTCTAAGAACCTGGATACCGACATGATGATTTTCTTCCTGCTGTCCATCTGAACCTGGCTTTTTTGAAATTCGTGTTACCTAGAAAAATTTTCATGTGCGCCGTCTAGGAAACGCTATATTTTGAAAATCAAGATATCATAGTAAGTTATTATCATGAAGGCCTCGGCCGTGCCGGCCGGATCAGCCGCGCCGGCGCTCGTTGGCCAGGCTGCCGCGGCAAGACGATTCGTGTTACCGCTCCATACCCTGGTTCCTGGGCCGCTCCCGCTCCAACTGGCGCTGCCGGTGGACAACGGCGGGCCGTTCAAAGACATTCCGCCCCTTCCGCTCATAGATCTTCTGGCCACTGTCCAGCGTGTACACGAGATCGCCTGTGTCCCTGTCCAGAGACACCCGCCTTCGCTTTACGCTCCACTTGGCAGTCATATAATCCAGGGCCGTTTCCCTGGCCCCGTCGCTGAAGCTGATGCTGCGCCCGGTGTCGCAAATTTTCCCGCCATCGGGGAGCGTATAGATGATACTGCCGAGCTTGCTGATCCTGGCCGTGGTTCCACTGGCCAGGCTCTCCATCAGTGCGACGCTGATGAGGCGGTTTTTTGTTTTGGTGGAAAGCTCGGCATTCTCCAGGATTGCAGTCTTGCTGGCCAGATAGGCCGCGCGGGCCTGCATGCGACTCTGCGTTATCTCCGGCGCGATTTCCTCTTTTCTGGAGCGTAAGACGGCCAGGGCGGTTTCGTCGCCTTGGGCGGCTTTCTGCCGCAAAAAATCAAGCCAGTTGCCCGCGCCCTGGTTCACGCGCGCGGCGTGGATTTCTTCCGCTTCATACTGGCGGACCATTTTCATAAGATTAGCCCTGGTCCTGCGCGCTATGGGCCTGCGCTGCAAGTCCATGCGCTGTTGCTCCCACTTCCGGCGGATATCTTCCAGGCCTATTTTTTGGACCTGGCGCTGTTCCTGGAACTCCTGCCAGAGCTGATTCCGGTTCGGTGCCTTCTGAAGCGGATCAGCGCCGTAGCGTCGTTCGCTTTCCGGCATTGCTCCCCTGGATGGCTGGAAGGCTCCAAACCGGGCTTCCAGCTTCTTCCGGGATAAATCCCGATGCACGGCGCTGGCCTTGGCCATGTGCCGCCCATGTCGGTCCTTGACCACAAGTCCGGCCCCGCGCGGCTTCAGCTCCAGGCCATGCCGGGCAAAGGCGCAATGCACGTCCTCCCAGGAACGCGCATTTTCCAATATGGCCAGAATGGCCTCGCCCTGGTCGCGCGCGTAGCCCTCAAAAGACTGTCGGCCGGTGTGCGCCTCCACGGTTGCGGCCCTTTCACCAAGGCCCTGTTCCTGGGCCTTATCCCGGCCGTTGTCGATGACAAGGCCGTATTCCTTCTCCAACTCCCGGCAGAGCTTGTCGCGCTTGATATAGTCCCGCCAGGGCTCCACGCGCGTCAGCTTTTCCGGGTGGATCAGATTATAAGCGACGTGCATGTGCATGTTTTCCGTGTTGACGTGGACGCCGCAATGCCGCTGATGTTCCGATAGCCCCAAAGCCAGGGCAAAGCGTTCCTCAATGGCCTTGAATGTTTCCGGCGTCAGCCTGGTTTCATCTTCCGGCCGGAAACTCACAATCAGATGATAGGTTTTCTCCTGGGTGGTGCGCGTATTAAGCGCCTGGGTATCGGCCACTTCCTGGATGGCCAGCTCGTAATCGTCCCCGGCCCAGCACCCGGCGCACCAGCTCATGAGGCATTTTTCAGGTTTTACATCTTCGGGAAGATCAGCGTGCCGTCGCACGCCGCCATCGGCGCGTCGATCAAGGCGTGCATCAGCAGGCAGAAAATCCGCAGCTCCTCTTTCCTGTCCTTGCGAGTAAGATGCCAGACGGCATTCGGACAGCCGACGCATGCGGTTTCCGGCAATGCCTTGACCTGTTTCAAAGTGGCGCTGCGGATCATAGTGCCGTTGTCCATCGCTAAACTCCTGCTGCATGTCATGTTCACGCCCGGCGGCAATGTAATTTGCCAGCCGGGCGTAGTTATCATTTTTAGGGGCACACGGAATCCGCTTGCTGATCATAGCGCCCTGATCCTGGCCTTCAGGCTTGCCTGAAGCTGATCAATCTTATGGAGCAGTCCGTAAATCTGCTCCTTATGGCCGGTGGCCAGAGCCTGCTTGAGCAGGCCGCCCAGCCGCCCCAGATCGGCGTTGACCTTCAGCAGCTCCCGCCGGGCCTGCTGGTCCTCCCGGCTCTCCACCCGGAAGCCCAGACACACACGCCGGGCGAACTCCGACATGCTCAGCCCGGCCCGGTCGCTGGACTCCATGATAAGAGTGAACTCCTCCGGCGTCACATAGGCTTGTAGCCGTTCCGTGCGTTTGGGCTTCTTTTCTTCCGGCATGCTACCAGACCCGCGCTTCCAAGGTATGATTGGCAATCCCTCCCCAAAGAACGAAAAGGGCCTTGAGGGTGTCCCGTTCGCTCACAATGTCGTCCAGGCTATCCACACCACAACGGTTAAGAATATAGTTGCGAATATCTGTCTCCGAGAAGTCGGTCACCTGACGCCAGAAAGTCAGCATCCCCTGAAAAGCATCCCTCAACTCCACTGAAGCCGGATTGCTCTCTTGACGCTCCCAGGTGTGCACGAAAAAAAGCTTTTTAAAAGTATTGGTAATGGCCTCCATGAAATCGGATTGGGGCAAATCCTCAATCCTTTCAATATGCATTTTCTCGCAAAACCGCGCCACAGCTTCATCCCAGGTCATTTCTTGAACAAATGACTCCATATGGAGCAAACCATGCACGGCTTTAGCGTCGCTCTTGGATATTTTTCGCCTGGGCCTGAAGAAACGACTACGCTCCTTGGGGGAGATGGCTTTCTCCTCTTCTTCCAGAATGGGCCTCGGTTCTTCCGGCCGTCTGGCCAGCAGCGCCGCTTCCATCGCGTTAAACGCCTCCAGGAACTTCTCTTTCCAGGCCGCCTTCTTGCCCGTGAAGCCCATGGCCAGGAAGGCGAAGCCGTCGCGGGTGATCTGATAAAAGGAATATTTTCGCCCATCTGGTGCTAACTCACTGGAATAATTACAGAGCTGAAAATTCAGCTCTAGAAACTCCTTCGAGCACTCCAAATTTTCAATCGCCTGAAGCACGTTTTTGTGCTCCTTCTCGAAGGCATTGGCGACGGTCAGCGACGTGGTGAACATCTTGCCGTCGTTAATCTCAACAATGTTTTCAATGGGTTGCGTGGTGATTTCCTGTTCGTTGGTCTGGCTGTCTTCCATGATTTTCTCCCTGTTTTTAGCGTTGAGCCGAAGGCGAATAAGCAAGCCACCCCCGGCGTTGAGGGGGCAGGACGTAAAGTCGTCACTTGAAAAGTGACGTTACTTTACCTGTCCTGTCTTCTTCTGCATTGATTATCTTTGCAACTATTAACAAATTTCCGCAAAAGCTGTCAGCACAATTGCAGAAAGTTGCAGAAGGTTGCGATTTTTTGCATTGATGATATGTAATACTATGAAATACAAGGCAAAAATTTAAGAGCATTTCGGCCTTGATCCGGCGCAAGATGCGCATAGCGTTCAGTTACGCGAACAGAGCTGTGTCCTAAAAGATTGCTGACAACCTGCAATGATACTCCACGCTGCACAAGCCAACTTGCAAATGTATGACGTAGAGTATGAAAAACAACACGATAACGATTATCTATAATGCCTTCATTTAATCCGCTTATCTCAACTGCTCTTCTGAATTTTTTTGATATTTTTACAAATTGCTTATTAGAGCTTTCTTCCTGATGAAAAAGAAGCTCTGCATTTTTTCTATGATATTTTTTTACAATGTTTAGGGATGGACTATTCAATGGAACAATACGCTGCTTGAGATTTTTTGTTTTATGCAAAATAATATTCTCTTGTGGAACATTTATATTGGCTCCACGCAAAGAAAAAATCTCACTCGCCCGCATTCCTGTATTAAGAGAAAGCAAGGCTATGTCATGCCAAAGCTGAGAGAGATTGCGTAACACCTGCAAAAGACTAGTGGCCTCCTCCGGCTCAAGATAACGGTAACGCACGCTGTCGGCTGGGGGCATTTCAAAATATGGCAGTTGGCCTTCCAGTAGCCCTAACCGATGAGCGCGACGCATGATGCGCCGCAACTGGCCAAGGCATAGCCTGACGGTTTGCGGAGAAAGTCCTTTCTCAAACAGGTGGTTTGTATAAAATTGAATATCCAGGGTTTTTATTGACGTTAGAGTTTTTCCGTGCCAATAAGTTTGCAGATGGACACGGTAACGGCTCATATCCGTCAAATACCCGTATGGGGTCAGGTGGCGGGTCGCAAGATAGCTGTTCCAGGCTTCATCTAACGTAAGCATAACGCCTCCAAAAGGTTTTTCCTCTGGAGGTGTACGGAAAAAACAAGTCTTCCTTTATGCTGCGGGGTGATAGGTCTTCAAAACCGGTGGCAGGCTTTACGGTCTGCGGTAGGTTCGACTCCTATGCGTCCCCGCCAAACAAGGTTCATAAGAGTTCATGAAAGTCCGCAAAGCCTTTGTGCTGAGCGGATTTTCGCTTTTTAAGGGTTCGCCTGCTTCCGCCTAAGTACGTTGACAGCCGCCTTTTCGTTGGTACCTGTGTTGGCATAAAACGGAAGCCGCACATACCAACCATCAATGTACCAACAAGGGCGATATGGCACTGTCAGACACGCTGTTGAGGGGATTGAAGGCCACGGGCCGCACACTGAAAAAGGCGGACGGCGGCGGGCGTTATATCCATGTCTACGCCAAGGGCGGGAAGTATTGGCGCTTGGCATATCGCTTCGGCGGCAAGCAAAAAACGTTGGCCCTAGGCGTGTATCCAGACATTTCTTTGAAAGAGGCCCGCAAGCGGCGGGATGAGGCGCGAACCTTGCTGGCCCACGGCGTAGACCCTAGCGAGCACAAAAAGGAAGTCAAAGCCGCCGCCGTTGTCATTGCGGAAGAAAAAACCAGGACATTTGAAACCGTGGCGCGCGAGTGGTTTGCGACAAAGACAACACAATTGACCGAGGGCTATAAAAAACAACTGCTCTCACGGTTGGAAAATCATATCTTCCCGTTCATTGGAAGCATCCCCTTTGCAACCCTGGAGCCTGCTCATATCCTTGAAGCGGTCCGGCACACACAGAGCCGGGGTGCTGTTGAAATGTCTCATAGGTTGACCCAACTTATGGGGAAAATTTGCAGATATGCTCGGATTGTCGGATATGCAAAATTCGACGTTGCGGCGGGCCTGCACGAAGCTTTGCCCCCAATCCCCAAAGACAGGCACCACGCAACGATAACCGACCCGGCAGCCATAGGACGGCTGCTCCAAGCCATCGACGGCTATCAGGGCGACCCTGTAACCCGCCATGCGTTGCAAACCCTCCCCTACCTTTTCGTCCGCTCCGTTGAGTTGCGCGGGGCCGCGTGGGCAGAGATAGACATTGCCAGGGCTGAGTGGCTCATCCCCGCCGGGCGCATGAAGATGCGCCGCCCCCATATTGTGCCGCTGGCCCGGCAAGTATTAGAACTGCTTGAATCCCTACGCGAATATTCGGGGCGATCCCTGCTGCTGTTTCCCTCCCCCTTCACCATGACCCGTTGCATGTCGAATATGGGCCTGCTCAATGCGCTGCGGCGTATGGGCTACACTAAGGGGGAGATGACAATTCATGGTTTCCGGAGCATGGCTTCTACTCTGCTCAACGAACAAGGGTACAGGTCGGACATTATCGAGGCACAACTCGCCCACGGGGGAACGCGACAGTGTGCGGCGCGCATATAACCATGCCCTATATCTGGATGAGCGCCGCCGCATGATGCAGTAATGGGCGGGTTCTTCATTTTTCTCTTTATGAACAGCCACAGGCCGTATGTGGGCACTGAAACGAGCGCATATGGCCCGGCCCCGGACTTTTCGTATACCATTGAGGCCAGACGGAAGCCCGACCCGGCTGAGTGCGCCAGAATAAATAAAAAGTATTCCATGAATTTTGACTGCGAAATCACGCCGGCGGAAGACCTACGCGCCATCCCCTATGACCGTCTTCCCCTGGATGAAAAGATTGACCAAACCCTGACAGCTTTTTTTAAAATGATTGCCAAGGTGTTCGGGCGGGAATTTCACGCGTTCAGAAACTTTCCCCTTTTTCTGGCGCTCTGCGCCGCGGCCCCTCTGGCGGCGCTGGGTGGGCTGCATCTGTTGTGGCGGCTGCTGCGCCGCATGGCGCGGGGCGTCAGGAGCGAAGCGCCCGCGAAGCCGTATTACAAGACCGTGCTGGGGGTGTTTGCGCTGGTCATGCTGCTGCTTTGCGCCGGAGTGGTGATCAGCGCGCTTCTGAACAGGCCCGGCGTCGTGCGGGAGGCCGTGCCGGACGCGCAGGTAGATGTTTATGGCGACACAGTGCGCGGGTTGCTGAATTGAGCTTGCCATGGGCAGGTCTGTGAGTGTTGAGCCGGGTGCGCCGTGCACCGACAGAGATAGGGCCGAGCGCTGCGGAATGAGCATGTCACCGGTGATGCATGGGGCGAGCTTATTTGCGGCAGTGTGAGGCGACGGAATGGACCAGAGCGGAGGCCCTAAGTCTTGGTACGCAGGAGACACGTAGGAGCGGCAGAGGTTTTTCGTCGCGTCCTCTGGGGGAAAATAGCTTGGCTTTGAATGCATCACATGGTATGGATTATAAAGTTTTCGTAGCTCTCCAGTAATAAATTGCACTTCGTAGCTGACGTTAGGGAGCCCATGCCAAGAGGCATTTTCACCTGACCCGCCCAATGCCTACCGGAGGCAAATCCAGCTTCATACTGGTCATCTTTTAGACCCATTCAGCTATTTTAAACACTGGCTAAACTATGATGGACAGAATTACCGCTCTTCATATTGATAAATTTAAATCGCTGAATGATTTTTCACTTCCTTTTCCAAAAGATGGGAATATACTTTTTTTAATTGGTAATAATGGTAGCGGAAAATCCACTGTACTCCAGTGCCTTGATTTCATTGGCGCAATTTTTCGGGGAAATCTCACAAGCTGGTTTAATAGTCGAGGCTGGAATCCGCTTGATATTATGTCATCAAAAAAAATGCGCACGATCTCACTTAAATTAGAAGGTTGTTTTGATAAAAAACACATTTCATGGGAAGCATCATACAATACAATACTCAGAAGATGTATAACAGAAAAAATGCTGATTGATGGTGAACACATTCTCAGTGTTTCTGAAGGAAAAGTTACTTGTAATAATAACATATATCCAATTGTAAATGAATTCGAAGGATCTATCTTAGCTCATTTAAAACAAAATTTTATCAAAAATGGGAATACAGCTAATAAATTTTCCTCGTATATAAGAGGAATGCATTCTTTTGACACACTCAATTCCTTACAGCTTCGAGCCAGATCTCGGCGTACCTCTGGAGGTATTGGGCGTGGAGGAGAACGTGTTGCAGGTGTCTTTTCTGGCCTTTCATCAGCACAAAAAGATAAAATTAATTCTAGACTAAAAGATATTTACCCATGGTTCCATTCGGCACGTGCAATAACCCGGAGAGCTGGCTGGACAGATATTGAATTTACTGAAGAGTCTGAATCTGGAATTATTAGAGTATCGGCTACACACACCTGCGATGGGTTATTAAGGATACTTGCCTTTCTTACAGAAATTGAAACACTTGATACATTTATTATCTTTGATGAAATTGAAAATGGGCTTAACCCTGAGGTAATGAAAAAGCTTATAGATTTTATTATGGATTGTAACAAACAAATACTTATAACAACACATAATCCTGTTATTCTTAATTATATTGATGAGAAGATCGCACGGGATTCTGTGATTCTCATGTATAGAAAGGAAGCTGGAAATTCAGGAGCAGTTAAATTCTTCTCTCTTCCAGGCATCAATGAGAAACTTGATTTTTTAGGACCTGGAGAGGCTTTTCTTGATTCCAGTTCAACTGAAATTTCTAAAGAGATTAGCGCGCTTGAAGAAAAAGGGCTAGAATAATGTTAGTCTTGGTTACAGGAGAAGGGCCAACAGACATTGGATGTGCGACTTCCACTGATTTATGCCCGCCTGGTAGCTGGACTCTTGGTCCGATTACACTGTTTATTGAAAAATTTATTCAAGCCCATATAGAATCTACCCTAACAGTTGGACAATTTTGGTTTGCCCCTAGAACTTATATTGCTGGTATATCTAGGCGACTTGTGCCTATGGCAATTTCAAGTGGAAGAGAAAATGACTCCGCTGAAGGGAGAAAGAGGACGCGCGCTTTAATGGCGGCGGCATTATCGCTCTCTCAGCAGCAGAGTGATGATGTACTTCCTATCTTATTCCGCGATACTGATAATCGCTCTCATGATACTAGACGAAATACAGAAATTCGGAATTCAATAAAAACAGCATCCTGTTTTTCGCAAGACAGTAATATTTTTCATATTTGTCCTATTGTTCCATGTCCAACTTCTGAAGCATGGTTAATATGTGCCTTAAAAGAGAATTATCAAACGCAAAAGTGTGCAAGATTAGAGACTCAATTATCTGGGAGCGATACGAGTCCACATTATGCAAAAGCAATTTTGAGAGAAGTTATTGGTGACTACTCAGCAAGAACACTATGTGAGCTTATCAATAGAGGTCAGATAGACCCTTTGCGGGTATCCATGCCAAGTGTAAATAATTTTTTACAAGATTTACGCTCTGTTATTTTTAAAAGAGAACAAATTCAAATTCCCCCGAGAGCTCGACAAAATTTATGTAGAGCTGTTTCATAGTTTTCTATTTTACCTTTCCATCTCGGTATAGCCACAGATTGTGGAGTCCCCTCGCTGCGTTGCAGGCCTGCTTGGACGCGGGCCAGAAAGCCAGCGGCATAGCGTGCCTTCGCTTCAGAGGGCAAAATAAAATTCATTGAGCTTCATCTGCCCTCACAGTATCCTCCGGGCCAGAGAGGTATGCAATGCCGGTTCCCGCGCTTAAGATCAACGAATATGTCGCCAAGCTCAATACCGTGATCAAGGACGGCAGGCGCTTGGGCGATATTGACCGCTATGAAATCACAAGGGCTATCGACGCCGGTATGGGACATGATCCCGTATGCGCGCTTATTTTACAGGCTCTGCTGGCGTCCGTTGACGGGGATGCCGCTTCGGTCATGCGCTGCTTTGAGGAAGCCCTTCAAATCGCGCCGAATTCCCTTGATGTGCATGCCAATTACGCGGTTTTACTCGCCAATCACGGATATCCGGAAAAAGCATCCCAGGAAATCCGCGAAAGCCTGGCTCTCTGCAAACAGCAGAACGATTGGATATTCATCGACAGCCTTATCGTTACCGCGGTCGATATCGGCGATATGGATGCGGCGGCGGACATCATACATGCGGCCGCCCAAATGGGGATTTTCAGCCCTGTGCTGTCCCAAGCCGCAGCACTTTTGAGCATTGACGGCGAGAACGATGAGAAAGCCGTTGCCGGACTGCAGGCAGCCTTGCCGGGAGATGACCTGCGCACGGCATCAAAAATAAGCGACGAGCGGTGGGCTGAAATGAAAAAGTTTGCCGACGAACTTTCCCAGTACGTGGACTAGCCGATATGTGGGCCGCATATATTACCCGCCACCTTGACAGCCGCTTGAAGCAGCTCGAACGGAACATCGAACGGCTGCGCCGGGAAAATCAGAATCTGCGCAATCACCCTGACATACAGCTTTATGTCGGCGCTGTGAGAGGGATGGAAAAAGCGCGTCAGGATCCCACCCACCCGGAATATCTGCTCGGGAATACCCTTGGGACCGAGCACCGGGACTGGCGCAGGATAAAACGCCTGTTGCCCTCTCGTTACCGCATGTTTTTCAAATTTTTCAGCACGGATAAAGAAGTCTTCTTCGTATGGATGAACGACGCGGAGATGCTGCGCAAAGAAGGCGCGAAAAGCGATTGTTACGCCTACTTCCGCTGGATGCTTGATAGCGGCAAAGTTTCCTCCTGTAGAAACAAGCTGCTGGACAAGTCCGTTCCCAAATCCTAGCGTTTTTAGAGCAGTTAACGTGCTTCACAAACATAGCCCTGACGGAGAATTCTCCGCCGGGGCTATGTTTGTTGTTGGTGCTACCTCCCCGGCCGGGGCATAAGCACGGAAAGGGGCGTGCCCTTGCCGCGCTGCCACTGGTCCCAGCCGCGCTCGGCATTGCAGGCGGGCTTGGAGACGGGCACCCTGGCCAGGAAGCTGGCGATGTCGGCCGCGGCGTAGACAAGTTGCCTGGCCTGCTCGTCGTTGGTGACGCCCTCATGCAGGGCGCGGCCCGCCCTGCCGGTGGCCACGCTCCAGAGCTGCACGGGCGTATCCAGCGTGGTGCGCACGCCGCCCCGTTTCTGGCTGCCTTCGCCCATGCCCATGAGGGACATGAGACCGTCCCCCACGTTGCTGCCGAAAATGGGGATGCGCTGGGAGCCGAAGTCGCAGAGCGAAGACATGGCGAGCCTGGTCAGTTCCTCATTGTCGTCGTCACCGGCGTAGCCGCGCACCAGGGCCAGGAAAAGGAACATGCCGGCGGCGGGCAGAATGGTGTCGTACAGCTCGAACCTGGCCAGGCGGCCCAGGCTGATTTTGCCCTTGGCATGGGCGGTATACATGTACTTGTGGCGGGCGGCAAAGAGCGTGACGGCGCCGGCGAAGGCGTTGACGAGGCGATAGCCGTTCTGGGCGCGCAGAAAGCCGCTGCGGGACGAGGGGTCATAGTCCGGATTGGACTGCTTGACCATGGAGTCGGCAAAGTCCACGGCCTGCCGGTGGAACTCGCTGTCGGTACTGATGCCGTAGTTTGCGGCCTCCCCTTGCAGTTGGGAGAGCTTTTTGGCGTAGGCGGCCAGCCAGACCGCGCCGGTGGCGGCCATATCCACGCCCACGATGGGCAGCATGCCCGCGTTGACCAGATCTTCCCAGGCAATCTCCCGTTTGCCGATGCGGACGGATTTGGGACGCCGGGCCGGATTGAAATTGGCCATATGGCGCCGGAGGTCCTGGTCGATATTGTCCATGCGGGACTTCATATAGGGACTGACCTCCCAGATCCGGCGCATGGTCGAGAGGCCGTGACGGGACATATGCCCCATGGCGCGCAGCACGGGCCGCGCGCCCAGATCGCCCATGGCCGGGAAAACGGCGGTCATTTGCAGGGCGGCCACCTTGAGATTCCAGGCCAGGCCCCAGGGCACAAGGTATTTTCTCATGGCATTGGCGACGGAGACCACCCAGTCGCTTTTGGGCGGCGGCTCCTGCCGCACCAGACCGCGCAGGTTGGGCCGGATGGCGTCGTAATCCCTCCGGCCGTAGACGCGGGCATACTCCACACGGAAGGCGGGATTCTGGGTGACCCGGTCCGCCCGGCGCACGATCTCGCCCAATTCAATGAAGCGCACGGCGTCGTTGATGTGTTCCATGATGATGCCGGTATCCAGGCGCAGGGGCAGGACCGGCGCGCGCTCGGTGCGGGCCTGGGTATAGCCGCGCCTGGCGGCCGGAACAGAGAACATGGCCTCGTTGCGGGCCATGAGGTCTTCCTTTTCATTCCAGGCCGCCACGCGGTCGGAGACGTTGGGATCATAGCGCACGGGGTAGTAGCCGCCGGGCAGGGTGACGGCGTTGCCGGTCAGGTCCGTGAGGACAAGGGGCCGCGGCTCCACGCCCTGGGGCTTGAAGCCGAACATGCGCTCGTGCACGGCCTGGGTGTCGGCCCACTGGGTGGCCAGAGCATCCCAGATGCCCTGCACGGCCCGCCAGTCGTCCAGGCTGAGCAGGCCGGGACGGTTGCCGCCGGAGCGAGTGGGGGCGGCGTCCTGTCCTCTGGCGGCATTGAAGATGCGTGCGGCCGTCTGATCGCCCAGCAGCGTCTCCAGGGTTTCATAGTTCAGATCCGGATACCCTCTGGCGAGGCGGGCCATATTGGACCGGTTGCCGCAATTGAGGGCCAGGGCCAGGACCATGTCCGCCGTCCAGTGTTTTTTGCCGTAGGCCCGGTGCAGGCTGGGCGGCAATTCCACGGGCCTGCCGACAGCGTCCTTGAGCATGAGATTTTTGCCGTAGCGCTTCTCCCACTGCCGCACGCTGTCGGCCAGGTGGACCAGATGTGGAGCCATGGCCTGATTGACGGCTTCCACGCGCTCACGGACGCGCTGCTCGCCGCCCAGGATCTGGTCCAGCATGGTTTCCATGGGGCCGGCCTCCCCTTCGCCCGGCACATTGCTGAAGCCGTCGGCCTTGCGGAACTCCCAGCGCAGGGCGTCCACGGCGGAATAAAGCCCGCGCGCGGCGTCCTGAGCCTTGCGGCGCAGGCTGTCCGCCGGGGCATTGGGCATTTCCTTCAGGGGCCGCATGCGCGCCGCCGCCTGGTTGGCCGTCAGCTCCACCCTGGCGGCCTCGCTGTTGCGGGCATCGGTGCGGGCGTCGTAGCCGACATGGCGCAGATAGTGGAGCAGGTTTTCCACCTCCTGCAACTGGGCGGGGGTGAGATCACGCCAGGACTGACGGCCGTTCTGCAGGGCTGCGCCGGTATCGGGATTCACGCCGTCGAGCAGCCAGTCGGCAAAGCTGGGCAGAATGCCCGCCACGTCGTCGCCGGGCAGGGTTTTCTCCACCAGCTCGCGCAGGCTGGAAGCGCCCAGCGTCTGGTCAGGCAGGCCGCGCATATGGGCCAGGCCGTAACGCTCCAGCAGTTTGCGCAAGGCCTCGCGGTGAATGGTGGGGAAAGTTCCGGGCTTGGCGGCCGCTGTTCTGGCGGCCAGCTCAAGCAGTTCGTCGCTGCGGCGCAACTGGTCGCGGGAGGACCAGATCAGTTCGTTGGCCACGCGGGCATTGTCCACAGCGCGCACGGCGGCCATCACGTCGCCGTCCACCAGGGCGCGGGAGCGGTCGCGCAACGCCTTGTCGAGCATGGCCTGATAGCGTTCGGGCGTGATGTCGCGCAGGGGACTGTTGTGCAACATCTGGAAAGCCTGATTGCGGACGACGCTGCGGGGCGTGATGGAGTTGCGCACAAAGCGGTCCTGTTCTTCCACACCGCGGTAGCCCTTGCGGGCGGCGATACGCAGCACCACCTCGTCCACCTTGTCCAGATAGGCGGCGTAGCTCTCGCCGCCGTGCAGCAGGGCATCGGCTTCGGCCGCCCTGTCGTCCTCGGCCAGGCGCTGCTCGGCCAGGGCGACGGCCAGCTTTTTCTTGCTTTCGCCCCGGACCACCAGTGCGTCGTAGAGATCATGGACAAGGGCGTCCGCGTCTTCATAGCCCTGTTCCATGGCGGCCATGTCCACAGGCGAGCCATTGCCCCGGGCGTTGATGATGCCGTGCCGGGCGCGGGAAAGCTCCGCCGTCTGCTCCTCGCCGATGAGGCGGGCGACACCGGCGCGGTCGAGGCCGCCCAGGGATTGCCCCTCCGGCGTGCGCGTGCGCGCGGAGAGGTCGCCCACCATCTGCCAGAAGGGCGACGCATCCAGCCCGGCCAGGGCCTCGGCGTAGTATTCTTTATACCGCATGTTGCGTTCGCGCAGGGTGGCGCGGTCCATGGCGGCCTGCACCTCGCGCTCGGCCTGGCCGCGCATGGCGTTGAGTTCGTCCCACTCGTCATGCCGGAGCTGGCCGCTGCCCATGAAGTCGCTCTCGGCGGCCAGGACATTTCGCATCCCGCGCGTCCGGCGGATCTGTGCGTCCGTGGCCAGCATGCGGTCGAAAACGCGGCGCACGTCGTCGCTGACGGGCAGGCCCAGAATGTCGCGGGCCTGCCCGTACACTTTCAGCAGCCAGGAACGCAGGCGGGCGAAGGCCGCTTCCAGCTTGCGGCTGGGGGCCCTGCCCTCCCTGAGATATTGCTCGAAACCGAGCGCCACGGTTTCATGGAATTTCGTCCATTCTTCCGAGCCCTGGGCAAGCTCGCCTTCCACAGGAACCTGAGCCCATTGGCGCAGGGCGCGCAGATCGGCCCGGGCCTGGTCCAGGGCGTGGAGATGGCCCACGGCACGGCTGACGATGTTGGCGGCGCGGGCGTTGGCGGAAGCATGGTCGCGGGAGAGGATGCGCGCGGCCTGGTGGCCAAACCAGGGCGGGGTCTGGCCGGGCTGGAAGGTTTCGCCCTTTTCCCTGGCCCGGCGCTGCAGCTCCTCCACGGCCGCCGCATGGGCGCGCGAGGCGGCGCGGGCGTCCCGCGCATTGGCGCGCAGTTCGGCAACGGCTGTGCGCAGGGCGGCAATGCGCTTATAGGCCGGGGATTTTGCGGCATCCGCCAGCAATGCGTCCACGGTCCGGCGGACGGCCGGGGCCTCGCCCTTGAGGGCATCAGCCAGGGAGCGGCGCATGTTGCCCAGGGCGATGGAGCCGTCGTCCGCGGCCACGCGCATGAGGTCATCCAGAAAAATATGCGCGGATTCGTGCGGGATGGTGGAGAGATTGGCCTCCTTGAAAATGCGGGCGGCCGCGCTCTCGGGCGAGAGGGTGACGGAGCCCCGGACCACAGGGCCGCCCTGCCCTCCCTCTTGCGGCAGGATATGCAGGTTGACGCTGTCGGCGTCAGGAACTATTCTGTTTTCAACAGGCGCTGTCGCGTTCTGGCGAAGCTCCTGGGGGCCGGCATCCGATAGAGCCGGATCTGCTCCGGGAGCTTCGTATTTTTGACTCCATCCCTCCAAATCCTGGTTCAGGTTGTAGAATTTGTTGCCGTCGGCATCTTCCGCAATCTGCACCCCCACGCGAAGATTTTCGCCCCCCAATGCAACATCGGTTTCCAGCCAGTGAAAGGCGATAATATTATCTTTGCGCTGCTTCCTGAGCTCATGGCGCTCAATGTACGCCGCGCCCTCGATGATTTCTTTCAATTTCGGAAAAAGCCGCCACTTTCTCGGATCCGCGCCGGTGCGCGCCGCTTCGCTCCACCCTGCCTTGGTAAACCTGATTTCTCCCAGATCCTCCCGCTGCGCTGGCGTCTTCTGTAATTTCCGGTACAATTCGCGGGCGGCTTTCTGGTACTCCCTGCTGGGCGCGCCCTCCGGCACGCCCAGCTCATCGCCGCGAACCTCAATGACCGGCGCACGCCGACGGGGTATGGCGGAGGCGTCACCGGGACTCTTGTCAGTGCCGCCCTCTTCAGCTAGTGTGTGTTCAAAGCCACCCTGCTTGAGTTCAGAGACACGCCCCGCCTCGGCGGGCTTGGGTTGAGCCGGAGAGCCGCCGGCGCTCTGATAAAGCGCGGTGGCTTTGTTTTGCCGGAGCCAGTGCGCAAAAGCGCTTTGCGGGCCTTCAAAGGGCCGAAATTACTTTATATTTCATGGTGAATATGCATGAAAACAAGCGCTTATAGTGAAACAAGATCGCGCTTTCAGTGAACAAAAAAACATTGAAAGAAGCAGCATGTTAGCAAATTGCTAGCACCGCTACGGAAGACAAGGGCGGACAGGCCGGACTCGGAGATGATGCGCATTTCAAGTTCTTGTCCTACACCGCTCTCGGACCTGACCGGAATCGGTTCCCGGTCCTTCCACTCGTCGGAGGACTGCTGAATTTTAAGCGCTCCTCATATCTGCCTGAACAGAGTATTCATAACTGTGCAAAATCATTCAACGCGCTCAACTTTGAGCTGGTTGAATGCACCGACGCCAAGGGCGAAAAGCGCCCCCTCTACCTACTTTCCCCATCCCCGCGCTCATCAGAAAAACGCAGGGCATATCTCCCCAGCCGCCTACGGGCGGCTTTTTCGTGCCCGCAATATCCCGTCTTGCGGCAATATCGGCTATTTGTTAGGGATGAGCATGAAAAAAATCATCCTTGCCCTTGCCCTGATCGCGCTGCCGATCATGGCTCTGGCCTCCGGAAATACCACCAATGACAGCTTCAATACCGGGAAAAGGATGCTTGAGCGGCAAGTCTACTTTGACCACCGCGCCTGACCTGCAGGCGCGTATGAGTTGACAAAACTCAATTTTCATCTATTTTTTGCACGGGTACAGGATACGAAATGTCCACTATCGGAGAGGGGGACTGCGTATTTGTTGTGCCCCAACTTAATGTATTTTATGTGCAAGAAGTCTTGGTTCTTTGTGGATAGAGAGTATCCACTAGGCCAAGGCTTTTTGTTATCTGCCATATTTGAGATAATCAAATATCCGTACCACTCTGTGCAGATCTGACCTTTTATTGTTATCTAGGTTATTATAAAGCCCTTTTTGATAAAAGAGTCCTCTCAGATAGGCTTCCAACTCCTCTACATCAATCTCTGATTCCTTGAGATACGGAATCTCATATATGATTTTATGCATATCATTATTAAAACATTTAATGATTCCATTTATGCTTCTCACCTCTATAGTTCTATTCCTTCCTTTTCTATAATTTGAGTTTAGTATAGAATCAAAACTAGCACATCTGTTTGCTTCGCATTCAGGGTATGACCTGTTTGCCTCGTTCAGCAGCATGTTCAACGGCAGGGCCATGTTTTTTCTATGCAAGACAGGAAAAGCATACGTTAGGATGTCGTCAGCAGAGAATTCAAGATCATGTAGAACAACATGTTGATACCATTCTTTCATCGTCATGCCGGACAATCCCCTCAAACCAAACTCCGACGCTTTCCCAATCGCAATCATGAGATCTTCATCTCTTACTCGTGCGTCATCAATATTAGCTACCCGTATTCTGGCCGTAGGTTCGCTAGTCAGCGCAAAAGTATAAAATTCCTGTTTGAACATACGAATAAGCTTGGCAGGAAGAGAAGCCCGTTTTTCAGCAAGTGCTTCATAAATTGCCATAAAATTGTCTGTTCTAATGCCAGTCATATGGATATAGTCGTCACGAATCACTATGGAATGTTCAAAAAATTCTATATCATGTTTATCCTTCTTATGCTCCACATAGATAAAGCGGCGCTGAAGCCTTTGAAGATTTTCCTTCGAAAGACATCTACCAAGCTCTTCCAATATTATACGGATATTAGGGTCATTTATTGAATATCCAATAAATATAATTGGAAACTCAATAAATATAGTCATAAGTTTTGCCGCAAGATAAGGACTGTATTCCTTAAATCCCCTGTAATCTTTATCTGTAATGATAATAGTACCCGGATTGGTAACAGAACCATGTATCTTGTATATCTCCGCCCAGCCCTGGAGCGCGGAGAAGATAAGTTCTTCTTGCCCAACGAAGGTTTTATAATCCTCCATTTCCATCTCAAGAAGGCAGTCATAATTGGTGGTAATAATGCCAGCCAAGCTACGGCGGGAAAGTTCTTTCAATTTTGCCAGCTCGCCTCGCATGGTTTCCACAGGGACGGAATGGTTATCAATATATTGGGCTACCTCTACCTTAAATGGTGACTGCCCATTCTTCACAAACACCTTGTAGGAATCCCTCAGCTGACGGAAAGAAGAATCCTCATACCAAAGTCTGTCAAAATCTTGCATGATGAGTCCGGCGGTAACGGCAAGCAGGATTCCTTCTTTTCCAGAATTTATAAGGCCTTCAGCCCTGCTTATATACTTGTTGAACGCAAACTCATCGTTGCTCATTCTTTGGACAAAAATCTGCAAAAGGCCTTTCCAGTCGGGAAGACCGTAGTATCTCCGAGAAAAACCAGACCCCACAAAAAGGAACGGCGTTGTACTGAAATCTTTTACCAGCGAAGACAGATCCATTTTTAACCTCGCTTTCCGTAGGATATTTCCACACTGAAAGTAACACATTAATATAATTAATAATCATACAGGATTAAGAAGTATTATTAGTAAAACCAAGCAGATTAAGCTTGTGCTACTCCAGGATGTAAATAAATTTCAACCCCGTCAACATCAAAGACAAACCCTATGTAACCCCCGTCAACAAGCACCAGCAACAAGCCATACTGCCCTCATTGGCATAGAAACGAGCCGAGGATGACCTCCATCCCCCGGCCCGTCCTTTTATCCCTCTGTGGTTGTCAAAGCCCCCAAGGCCGTTTAAAATTAAGCCATGAAAAGACTTGTGGGCTGTGCGCTGCTGGCGCTTCTCCTTTTGTGCGTGATTGCGCCGGTGGCTCGAGCGGACACCTCTGCGCCCTCGCAACAACCAGGGAATTATATTCAGATCGGTGTGTTTGAATCTGCTTTTGCAGATAGACCAGGCCTAACCCCACAAGATATAGATGAATCACCGTATATCACAGAACAAGTGATGCTGTCAGAGATAAAAAACAAAAAGAAGAGTATAACTCTAACCATTATTTCTATTTCAATTTTAATATTCATTTTTATATCAATGCGATACTTTTATATAATAAGAGAAAGAAAAAGTTTTAAAATTCTAATTAATTTTTTACTTATCGTAATAATTATATTTTTTATTGATATAATACTTATAGATCATTCATACAAAGAAATAGAAGCAAGTATTGCTACTGAATATAGTCCATACATTCAAGAGTTACGTGAAAAACAAAACCAAAAAATCAAATTTCCAGTAATGGAAGAAATTTTTTCAACGCAGTCAACTAAGCCTTCCCCAAAAAAGAATCAGAACAACGACGAGCTCCGTAATCTCGAAGACAGAATCAAGGATTTCAAAAGAACCATTGATAGCCTTCTCAACTAGCTTTGAGTTCCCTCGGATTTCATGGGGCTCTCTTCTAGACGGAGCCGAAAATTTCTACAGGAGCCTCCCGAAGCTTCTACCGGAATCCCCCACCCCGCCGGATGAATTGCGACGGCGGAAAAAGAAACTCCTGCCCGAACTCCTTTTTCATCTTGCGTTCCGTGCGTCGCAGGGTTCCCGGCGACATCATTTCCCGCACATGGTAGAGCAGCATCCAGTCCAGGGCGGCGCGGGTGTACCAGAGGTTGATGAAGGGCGCGTTACCCATGGCCAGGCGCAACGTGTCCTCTCCGGCATCGGCCATGTCGCCGCGCACAAGCTGGCCGCCCAAGGTGGCCGCGTCGCCGATGAGCCCGCCCAGCGGCCCCACTGCGGTTTCCGCAAAACTGTTGCCGAAACGGTTGACCTTGCCGAAAAGGATGTCTCCGAAAATGCCCGCTCCGCCGGACTGCATCGCGGCGGCCAGCCAGGTTTCCCTGTGGGCCAGACTGCGCGGCTCCCGGCCCTTGGCCAGATCCTTGAGCGTCATGGACGCGTAGCCGAAGGCCACGGAGCTGAGCACAAACCCCATGAGCCCGCCCATATCCCGCGTCAACGCATCCTCGACCGCCCCCGGCAGATTGCGCGGGCCGTAGCGCATGCCTCTCTGCAAATCGCCGCGTACCCAGCGGCGGCCGCCAAGCACGCGTTGCATGTAGGCTATGGGGAAGGATTTGAACTGCATTATGGCCCGCCAGACTTCGCCCGCCCCGGTTCCGGGCCGCGTGCCCTGGCGCATGATGGCGCGGGTAGCGTCGTCCGGCTCAATGATGGCAAAGGCGGTTTCATCGGCCAGCATGGCCATGCTGTCAAAGCGCAGGCTGTCGCGGATACGGGCCAGCTCACGCGCCTGGACGTCCGGCGGCGCGTTCTTCGCATGCTCCGGCAAGAGCGGCGCAAGGTCGGCGTCCGTTAAGTACGCAGCGGCTTCCGGCGTGAAGTAGGCCTTGCCGTCCTCGGCCTGGTGGCTCATTTTGCGCATGGCCTCCCAGCGTTCCGGATCCACCCCGTGGTATTGCAACATGGCCCGGCGCGGTCCGTCCAACTGATCGAAGGCCTTGCCGGACACTTCTCCCAGGTGCTCCGACAACCAGAGCGTATAACCCGCCTTGCCGCGCTCGGTGATCCAGTTCAAACCGCTCCAGCGGAAAAGCTTGTCCTGAAGGTCGGCCAGCACTCCAGGCATGCCGCTGGCGTCATCCCAGCGGGCAACGATGTCGCCGCGCACATGATCCAGAAAGGCCCCGCACTGCCGGGCGACGTCCTTTTCCTTGCCGCTGAATCCCTGGATATACTGGGCAAGGCTTTTTCCTATTGCCCCGGGCCATGTCTCGCCGTTGACGCGCATGGATGCCGCCTTGGTGAATACGTCGGCAATGGCCGAGAGGGACGCGCCGCCCAACTTGGAAAGATTTTGCGACGCGCGCAGCACGGCCCCGACTCTGGCCAGCGTGGGATGCACCGCCCAGCTGGTTTCTCCTGTCAGCTCCGCCAGCCATGCGGAAACCCTGCCCTGGCGGATGATGCCGCCGGAAAAGGCATTGTCCAACTCCCGCATCTGCCGCGCTTTTTCTTCGGGAGTCAGGACGGCGTTGTCCTTGAGCGCGCGCTTTTCATGAGCCAGAAGTCTTTCCAGCGTGTACTGCGGATTTGGCCCCAGCCGTTCCATGAGGGCCAGGGCCCGCGCGTCTTGCTCCAGATGCCGGAGCATGGCGTCGAAAATGTTGCCGCGTCCGTAGGCGTCATGATACTCCAGCGCGCCTTGCGCGTCCTTGAAATGGAGCACGCGGCTCTTGCCCATGCCGGACGCCAGATTGCGCGGGCCGGGGACGGAAGCGCCGCCGCCCGTGAAGTCGCCGGGCATGTGCGGATTCCTGCCCATGGTCAAGGTATCGTACACGCCGTTAAGCAACTCGCGGGCACGGTTTGCGTCCACCAGGCCCACGCCGTCGAAAGTGCGCTCCAGATCAAGACGGGGCAGCATGAAATCAACCCATTTCGCGCGCCCGGCCTCGCCGCCCGCCATAAGCTTATAGGGATCATGGGTCTGCGGCGTCCAGCCGTCCAGTTTGCCGATGTCCGCCCCGGCGGCGTTGAGCCGGACGCGGCTCTGCTCCGTGTAGCGGCTGAAGATGTCGGCAATGGCGCGAGCGTTTTTGTCGCCCGTGCTGTCCGGTTCGCGCATTTCGCGGAATACGCTGTCATGAAAAGCCTTGTCTTCGCGCATGAGGCGCAGGGCCGCGCCGTTGTCGACGGCCTCCAGTTCGCGCAGCATGGGTGATGCCCAGGATTTGAAGATGCCCTGCCGCAAGGCGGATACAGAACGACGCGCTCCGTCAAACCGTCGGGAAACGCCCACCATCAGGGCTTGAATGCCTTCCATGGCCGAAACTCCCTGGGCCTTGGCGGAATCAACGAAGCCCGCAGCCTCGCGGAACTTGACCAGCCCCAGGGCAGTGCGGCGGCGCTGTATCGCCCGCTGGCGCGCCAGGCCTTCGGCGGTGGCGCTCCAGGCGCGGGAAAGGTTTTGCGGCGTCAGGTCGCCGGAGGCTTTCAACCGGGCTTTTTGCTCCAGCAGCATGTCCACGATGTCGAGGGCCTCCAGCTCAGACGCCCCGGCCTGTTTGACGGCGGCAATGCAGTCTCTCTTGTTCAGGGCCATTATTCCGCCACCTCCATGACGCATTCCAGCACGGTTTGCCCAAGTTCCCCGTATCTCTCGACTCTGGCGGCCCGGTCGGCGCCCTCGTGAATGACTGTGGAAATGTCCCGCTTGCCCTTGAACAGGGCAATGAGCGCCTGGCCATCCTCGGGCCGGAAGACGAGGGCCCCGCGCGCGTTGGCCGGATCGCCGTCCGCGGCGTGAAACAGAATCCGCCCGCTGCCGTCATTGACGCCCAGCTTTTCCCGGAGTATGTTCATCACATCACCCCGATTGGTCCGGTGTCCCAAGGCTTCTTCGGAAGTGTCTCTGCCCGGTGCGAGCCGATCGGGGTCAAGACCCCGGTTGGCCGGTCCGGTGTACAACGTTTCCTTTTTGGAGAGCGGGTCCCGGTATAACCAACCGGGGTCGATTATTTCCGTCAGCTCATGGTCATAAAAACGATTCCCGTTATCATCCTCGCGCAGCACAAAGCCCACTACATAGTCATTTCCGTCCAGCCTGACCTTGTTCGCAAAAATATGCGACATGAGGCCGGCTTTTTTCTCTGTGGTCGCAACATGAATGCCGCCTTCCACAATCTGCGGAATGAAGGGCACGGAACGGGCCAGTGGTTCATCAAATCCATGCGAAAGCGAGTTTTCGATACCCTTGGGCGTTACCCGCACATCCCATCCCGTATCCGCATTGGAGACAGTTGTATCTCTGGAAAAATGTTCTTTGGCCCATTCTTTGATATTCTTGCGTAGATTCTTCTTGTCGGCCTCAATCTCCTTCCCCTTGCCGAACCAGTGCGAGCTGTCGGCCTCTAGGGTGGGCATATCCGCGAAGCGTTGGGGAAGGGGGCGCACCATGTCGGCGGGCTGATACAGCGCCCGGCCCGTGTCCACGCCTTCGCCCGTGGCCAGATAGTTTACCATATCGTCCAGGCTGGAGCCTTCCGGCAAAAGCCCGCGCCGGGAAAGCTCCGAAGCCAGACCGTCATTGCTCAGGGTCGCGCGGTCCTTGGCCTTCCCGCCGCTGGTCTTGGCAAACACGCCTCGCCCGTAACGCTCCTCAATGGCCCGTACAACGTCCTGGCCATAGCCCTCACGGATAGCCGCGCGGTCAAGCTGCCCCCAGACGGCGTCGGCAATGGGGTTCGCGCCCCGTCCTTCGCCTGTGGCTTGCCGCAAGTCCGCCGCTTCGCGTCCGGGCGCGTCATATAAAAAGCCCTCGCGTACTGCGGCAAATTCTTCCGGACTCATCTGCCGGAAACCCGCAAGCCTGTGCTCCAGCCACTGCCCCGGCTCCATGCCGTACATGGGGGCCATGACCTCGGCGTGCGCGCCCAGCACGTCACTGAATGATTCCGCCTTCTGGGAAGAGAACCCGGCATCTTCGAGCTGCTTCTGAAACTCGGCTGTCCAGATGCGCCAGCGATCACGCCGGGCGATGCCCAGATCAACTTCATCAAGGAGACCGAAAAAAGTCTCGGCACGTGTCGCCAACGACGCGCCGGGCCCGCCGTCGCGTCCGGCCCGGCTCAGAAAGAAGTCGTCCGGGTTGTCCTCAAAGGCATGCCAGCCGGAATTGAGGAAATTATTGTCCAGCGCGCCGAACTCCGTCGTCACGGCCAAAGCCGCTTTTTCCCGTACATCGGCCTCACGCAGCAGTTCCGCGTGCCGAAGCAGCGCCCGCTCTGCCAAAAGCGCTTGCGCCTGGGCTCGGCGTTTGCCCAGATAGCCGCCGATGCCGCCGCCCAGGGCTCCCAGCCCACCGCCCAGGGAAGCACCGAAGGCAGTGTCCAGCATCACATCGACAAAGCCCACGTCTTCGCCCCGGGCCGCCAGATCGGGCAGAGTCAGCGCGTCGGAGAGCAGTGCGCCCGCAGCGCCCTCCACAATGCCCGCCTTGGCCCCGGCTCCGATGGCCGCTTTCAATCCGGCCTTGCCCAGCAAAGAAGCGGCCCGCACGCCGCCGCCCAGGGGCAGAACGTTCACCGGGTCCGGCAGGCTGCCCAGCAACATGGCCCCGAAAGCCGCCGCTTTCACGCCCGGACCGTAGGCAGCGTCGCCGTTGGCAATGAGTTCTTCCCGGAAGCGCCGCTCATCGTAATTTTCCGACAGGATGCGAGCCCGCGTGGCGGTCATGTCCGGACGATATTGCACCCCCTTGCGATAGTAAGGAGACGCCTTCCACTCATCTTCCGGTATAGCGTGCGCATGACGCAGTTCCGGCATATCCGGAAAGGAGCCGAACATGTCGCGCGCTTCCCGCTGCGGCAGATAGTCGGGATCATACGTGCCCTCGGCCTTTTCGGCGTCCAGAATGGCCTGCTCTTCCAGCACGCGCCCGGGGATGGTCCGGTCAAAGGCCTGGGCCACATGCTCGCCCAGGTATTCCCCGGCGGAAGGTGTCGGCATCAGGGACATTTCGTCCAGTTTCCGGAGGTCGAATGGTTTCTTGTGTGCAAAGGCCAGCTCAAAGATCATTTTCGTCTTCCTCTTCCTCCGAAAGCGCGGCGGCCAAGGCGTCGTTCAGGTCAACCGTCACAGGGCTCCCGTCTTGCCAGAACACGGGATCGCCGGTCCAGGGATCAAGAAGTGATGCGGACAAACCGTTATTACTGGACACAAAAACGCCTTCCCGCGCCAGTGCGCGGCGGTTGGCCATGGCTGTGCGGTCTTTTGCGGCGTCGCCGCTTTTGGGGTATTCCCGCATCAGGCGGGCAGCGATCTCTTCTCGCTGGCTTGCCAACGCAGTTTCGGCATCACTGGCGTCAATATTGGCATTTTTCGGGATCAACAGTAGACAGTTGTCGCTTGTCTCCGAAGACCATGCCTTGTCCAGCGCGCCGGGTTCCATGCCCAGCAGCAAGGCGTTCTGAACGGTTGCTTCCATGTTTTTTGCCAAGTCCCGAAGAACTGTATTTGTAGGGAACTTTCGCGCCATGCCGTAGAAAAAGCTCATGGCACTGGAATTGGCTATGGCATCCCTGGCATTCTTCTTTGCGTCTTCATTTACATTGGGGATATCGGACGGCTTAATTTCAGCGGCTGTAAGCCA
Organism: Desulfovibrio sp. 3_1_syn3; assembly: GCF_000145315.2. Taxonomy (NCBI): domain Bacteria; kingdom Pseudomonadati; phylum Thermodesulfobacteriota; class Desulfovibrionia; order Desulfovibrionales; family Desulfovibrionaceae; genus Desulfovibrio; species Desulfovibrio sp. 3_1_syn3. Next base: position 667,983 of record NZ_ADDR02000002.1, on the reverse strand, counting down.
GAGTCCAGAATCCTTGTCCGGCAGGATTGGCAGTGCCGGAGCGATAGCCACAACCGATTCCGGCATCTTCATTTCCGTCAACATTCGCTGCGAATATATGCCACCCTGCTGCTGTAATCCCCGGAGGTTCTGAAGCCTTCCCTCCGGCGTGGTCTGCTTGTCATACACCGCGCGCAGGCGCTTGCTCTCCGCGTCCGGGAGCACGCGCGGCGTGAAACCTAGCCCCTTCCCCGTTTCCTCCTGCAAGGCGAGACTGCGGCGCACTCTCTCCTGAAAATCCATTTCTCCCTGCATGGCGGGCAGGATCGCCACGTATCCGGCCGGGTCCTTGATAAAAGCGCTTTTTCTTTTCTCCATCACGGAATCCACTTTCTCGCGCATGGCCACGACAGCTTTAGCGTTGCCCGGCGTGATCAGAGCATCCAGATCGTTCTTGGCGGCAGCCGCCTGCTCCAGCAACGGCAAGCCTTGCGTCCCGTCCAGAGCCGTGCGGGCCTGTTTGGAGACGGCAAGTTTTTCGGACAGCTCTCCGGCTTCCTTATGCGCGCCCATGCCTTCCAGCTTGGCGACGGTGGCTTCAGCGGCCGAAAAATCACCTTTGTCCATGCCGTAGGAGATTTGATTCTCAAAGGCTGATGCGGTAAGTCCCGCTTCCAGCACTCGTTCCCGGCGCGCCGTTCTGATTTGACCCTGATACTTCAGCCGGTCGGCCGGCGTGAGTCCGGCCAGGCCGGGCGCTTGCCGATCTTGCGGGACATACAGGCGTTCCTGGTCCTCGTGCAGGGTTTTGGCGTAGGCGGTGGCGTGTTCCGGGCTGTCGAAGATGCCCAGGTGCTTGCCGGTCTTCCGGTACTGCTCCACGGCCTCTTCGTTGGAAAGGATTTTGCCGTCGTCGCTGACGGTGGGGAGCAGGACTTCCTTGCCGTCGAAATTGGCGGACATGCTGCGCACGGTGCTGATGGTGCCGTCGGCATTCTTGACCACGGGCCGGTTGAACAGGTTGATATTCCCGGCCTCAAGCTGGCCGGGCGCTGGCGCGTCCTTGCCGGTGGCCAGCATGGCGGCGATGTCATCTTTCGAAAAACGCTTACCCACAGGGGATTCGGCAAGGGCCATGCCCTTCATGAGCAAGGCCGCCTGCCCCGGATCGTTCACGTCTATTTCGGCGTCCGGGTCCAGCCCCACGGACCGCAGTGCCGCGACGTATTTGTTCTGGTCATTGCCGTCCGAAACAGGAGCCCATTTGCCCGCCATCCGGCGCGGCGTGGTCAGGCCGTCTCGCGACTGATATGTTTTCAGCTGATCCCATGCCGCGCCGAAGCCTTCCGCATAGCTGCCGAACTGCCGGAAATCGTCCCGTGTGCCGGTATTGGCGCCCGCCTTCTTGAGGTTCAGCGGATTGCGAAACGTCTCCGCAATGGTACCGCCGCTTCCGGTTCCGCCCCCCATCAGCCGTTCAGCCTCGTCATAGCGCCCGTCAGCCAGCATGCCGTCCAGACGCCCCTTGGCCGCCAACGAATCCAATTGCTGAAACATCTCCCGGTTGTCCAGGCCGGGCCGCATGTCTTTGATGCGTCCCTGCAACTGGCCAAGGTTGTACGTGATCAGTTCGGGATTGTCGTAATTCTTGGCTACCAGCGTTTCAAAGTGGGCGAGTTCGCCTTTGAGCACGGAGCCTTCCCAAGTTTCCTTCTGCTGTCGGCCGTAGGCCTGCCCCTGCTCGGTGAAGTGCAGGCCGGTAGCCACGGCTTGCCGCGCAAACATCTGGCGAAAGCGGCCGGAGAATTGTCCGTCCTCCAAGTGCCGCCGCATGGCTTCGTCGGCGAAGCTCCTGAAATGCTCTCCCGCGTTGATGGCGTTCTGCCCCTGGTGTTCCGCCATATATCGGTCGCGCTCGGCGCTCAGATCGCCTTGCATACGCAAAAGCGACTGCGACACCCGCGTGGTTTCCCGGCTGACATACTCCCTGACGCCCACCTCCGTGATCCGCATGCCCGCCTTGAGCATGGCGTCGGTCAGATCGGCGTCGGCGGAGCGCCCGGCGTCGCGGATCAGGGGTTGGGAGAAGCCGGGATCAACGTCTCCGGCCTGAATATGCCGGGGCGGCGCGCTGTACTGCTGAATGCGGATGGCCATGACTTACCTCCTGCTTGCTTTGAGGCCATTGCGGAGAATATTTCCGGCCTGAAGGTTTCGCAGCACGCTTTGACTGCCGCTTACAAAGCCTTTACCGGCCTGGGCCACATCGCCCCCGCCGCCGAATCCACCGGCCAGGCTGTAGGTGCTGATGCCGGAGACCAGGCCGGATACCCCGGCGGTGAGCAGGGACTGCCCCAGGTTCTTGACCGTGGAGCCGTACCAGGAGGCCGCGTTCTCGTAATTCTGGGCGCTGGCCTGCCGGGCCTTGACGTTCTCGCGGGTTTCCCATTCTCCCACGGCTTTCTGGTAGCGGTTGGCCCCATAGTCCGCGGCGAAGCGGTTGGCGTTGCCCTCCAGGGAAGCCGCCGCGCTGCCGCTGGACATGTCCACGCCCAGCGCGCCGAGGTTCGCCACATTGCCGGACTGCACGTCGGCGTATTCCCGGCGCAGGGCCGAGCGCTCGCGGTCCAGATTTTCCGCCTCAATGCGGCCTTTCTCAGCCGTCATCTTGGCCTGATTGCGCGCGGCCGCCGCATTGGCTTCCAGCTGGGCCTGCTGGTATTTGGCCTGGCGGTTCTGCTGCCGCGTCTGCGACAGGCTGGAAAGGGCGGAAAGCCCGCCCATGGTCAACGCAAGCGCGGTGGCGCCCATCTTAGAACCCTCCCATTCCGGAATACGGAGAAGCATCCACGGCTGTGGAGATGGCCAGAACAGTCAGCGGCGCAGGGCTGTTCACTTCCAGGACAAGCGGCGACTCGTCGGCCCAGCCGCCGCAGACGTCCAGGGCAAGGTCTGTCCCGTCGCTGAAAAAAGGCTGCGTCCGGAACGCCCCGGAGCGGATATGTCTGTCCACAATAGGGGTAAGGTTTCCTTCCAGCCCGGCCAGGAAGGACATACTGCGGTAGGTTCGGAGCCGCACGGCGGAAATTTTGCGGTTGTGCATCATGCTTGAGCCCTGTGGGGTCTGAATTTCAGGCAGATTGGGCACAAGGCGCGACGTGTACGGCAGGCCCGCATGCACGCTGGACGCGGGCCGGGGCAGGGTCAGGCCGCCGTCCGCATCCACTGCCAGGCCGTCAATGGTTCCGCCGTCGGCAAAAACCTGAACCGTGCGTCCGGCAAGATGATCAAGCCCGCTGAACCGCGTGACCGCCGCGCCCTGGTAATTGAGCGCGCTGTCCAGGAAATAGGCTTCCGCCAGCTCATCGGAGTCAAAGAAGCTGTCCAGCCGTTCCACACAAAGCCCGCAACCCCGCCGCACCAGAAACCAGGTCTGGTCGTCGGGCGTGCCGGGCATGGCGGCCACGTCCTCAAAGCGCCCGTCCGTGTCGTGGCGGTGCCAGCCCATGACGTCCTGTTCCGGCATGTAGGTGAGTCCGGCCAGGGTGCCGTCGGAAAGCGCGCACCAGAGCACGGCGTAGGGCTCCTGCTGGAAGGCCCAGGCCGTCACGACCGCGTCGCGCAGGATGTGCCGGGCCAGAATGGTAACGTCCTGGCCCAGATATTTGTCCGCGCTGTAATTGTAGGCGAACTGGCGCACAGCCTTGCCGCCGCGCTGGAGGTAGAGCACGCCGCCGCCCACGGAAACGGCCTGTGTCGCGTTGTCGCCGCCGTTGGCGGTCTGCATTTCAAAGCTGACATTGGAGGGCGTCAGGGCCACGCCCTCACCGGCTGAAAGCGTCCATTCGCTGCCTTCGGTGCCGAAGGTCAGGGACTGACGGTCCGGCTGCAGCCAGACGATGCGGTTGGCCTGGGTGGCGGCCAGGGTGGCTTCAATGGCGTCGTCATCCTTGGGCGGGGTGGACGCGGCCATGATTTCAAAGTCACCGGGGCGCGAGAGCCAGATGGTAATCGGCCTGTTGGCCGTAGCGGCCCAGCCCAGACGTTGCTGGTGAAAAAAGACCTGTGAAGGCCAGTCGCCTTCCGAAGCGAACGGATTCTTGTGCTCGGGCGGCGTGTCCTCGGTGTCCGCGCCGATGTTCTCATCGTCAAAGGAGCATTCCGCGTCGGACCTGCCGATATAGCCGAACACGCCGTATTTCTTTTTGTACACCCGATAGTAGGCCGCACCCTCCACGGCGGGCCAGGCGGCGCGGATGATGTAGCTCACGGAATTGAGGGCCTTGGCCGTGATGCTGACCTCGGCTCCGGCGCCGGATTCCTGCCCGGTCTTCTCATCCACGGCCGTAACGGCATAGGTGTAAACGCGCGTGGCGTTGTCGCCATTGTATCCCCGGTCGATGACCTGCAGGCTGACGTTGTCGGGAGCGGCGATGGCCGGCACAAAGGCCAGCTCGCTCCAGCGCCAGTCGTCATCGGCATGGCGGGAGAGCCTGCGCGGGGCATAGCCCTGATGGGCGAGATAGACCACGTCCGCGGATTGGGCAAAGCGCAGCTCGTGCAGGTCGCCGACGGCATAGGGGGATTCGAAAACCTTCGGCTCACCGTTTTCATCCGCCACCAAACGGCCATCCGGAAGCCAGACGCGCAAGGTTTTATCTCCGAATTCCAGCATGCGCCCTTGCGTCGCGGAAAAGACAAAGGGAATCAGGCGCGCCGCGTCGCCGTGCGCCATGCCTAAAAAGCGCGTGCCGGGCCTGCGCGTGACGCCGCCCTGGGGCATGGGAACAAAGTTGCGCATCTCGCGCGCGCCGGTGCCGTAGCGGGGCTGATCCACCCTCCCGCGCATCAGGGGGGTGATCTCGCCGCCGTTGAGGACATTCTGAATGTGATATAAGGGCATATCAAACGCTCCTGTAACCCTGCTGTCGCCATCCGTAAGGCTCGAAGACTCGCCGACGGCTGCCGCAGCGGGGCTGATCCACCCTCCCGCGCATCAGGGGGGTGATCTCGCCGCCGTTGAGGACATTCTGAATGTGATATAAGGGCATATCAAACGCTCCTGTAACCCTGCTGTCGCCATCCGTAAGGCTCGAAGACTCGCCGACGGCTGCCGCAGCGGGGCTGATCCACCCTCCCGCGCATCAGGGGGGTGATCTCGCCGCCGTTGAGGACATTTTGAATGTGATATAAGGGCATATCAAACGCTCCTGTAACCCTGCTGTCGCCATCCGTAAGGCTCGAAGACTCGCCGACGGCTGCCGCAGCGGGGCTGATCCACCCTCCCGCGCATCAGGGGGGTGATCTCGCCGCCGTTGAGGACATTTTGAATGTGATATAAGGGCATATCAAACGCTCCTGTAACCCTGCTGTCGCCATCCGTAAGGCTCGAAGACTCGCCGACGGCTGCCGCAGCGGGGCTGATCCACCCTCCCGCGCATCAGGGGGGTGATCTCGCCGCCGTTGAGGACATTCTGAATGTGATATAAGGGCATATCAAACGCTCCTGTAACCCTGCTGTCGCCATCCGTAAGGCTCGAAGACTCGCCGACGGCTGCCGCAGCGGGGCTGATCCACCCTCCCGCGCATCAGGGGGGTGATCTCGCCGCCGTTGAGGACATTCTGAATATGGTAAAGGGGCATCAGAAAACCATCCGCTCTTTAAGGAAGGAGGACCGGCAGACGCGTTCGGGCCGCTGCATGTCGTTTTCCACTTTGGCCCGGTCCAGGGCACGCTCGAACATTTCCAGATAGTCGCGGGCATTGCCGCCGCCCTGCTGCACGTAGGGGGCGATCTCCAGGGCCACGCGCCAGGCCAGGGCATCGGCGAAAGCGTCCGGGAATGATGCGGCTTCGGAACTGACGTAACTGACAATCACGGCGGCGGCATCCGCTTGCAGGGCATCTCCGGCCAGGGAGTAGCAAATATGCTGTTCCCCGCCGTCCGCCGCGGCAGTCACCACCCGCAGGCAGTCGGCGGGCAGGGGCCAGGCGTAACGCCAACCCGGCGCCGGGCTTTCCGTGCCTCGGGCCAGGGCCGCATGCCGCATGGCGAAGCTCCACGGATGCAGGGACAGGCAGTAGGCCAGGACCCGGTCATAAGCGGCGGCAGCCGTTTGAGCCGCGGGCGCATCCTGAAAAGCGGCGGTGACACCCTGGGCCCCCACGCGCATGAGGGCCGTATTGATGATGCTGGTACGGTTGTGGCGCATAGCTAACTTCCCCTGTTCAGATCTTGCCAATAGCATACAAATGAATTACATTTTTCAAGGAGGTGAACATCATGAACAATCTTGTACAGGCGCGCGTGGATCCCGCCCTGAAGACCCGAGCGGCAGTGGTGCTGGGCGAAATGGGCCTCTCGGTTTCGGACGCGGTACGTATTCTTCTGACGCGCATCGCCCGCGACGGACGCTTTCCCCTGGAATTGATTCCCAACGCCATGACTGAGGAAACGCTGGACAAATCCGCACGCGGCGAGGATGTCCACACGGCCGCTGACGCTGACGATCTTTTCAGACAATTGGGCGTATAAGACATGCGCGTTGCGTATTCGGGCCGGTTCAAGCGGGACGTGAGATTGGCACAACGGCGGGGCAAAGACATGGGCAAGCTCAAGGAAACCATGTTCCTGATCATGGAAGGCAAGCCTCTGCCGGGACATTGCCGTGAACATATGCTCGCGGGCCCATGGAAGGGCGTTATGGACGCCCACATGGAACCAGACTGGCTTTTGCTCTACACGCGCGGCGACGGCTTTGTGCGTTTTGAGCGCACGGGCAGCCATGCGGATCTGTTTGCATTGTGAGTATGCCCCGCCCACGCGCACAAGGGCCGCAGTGCTGCCGATGCGGTTCTGACGCATGAAACTCTTCTGTTGGCAAGGGTTGATATTATAGCTAATCTGGGGCATCGGAGGCCGCATGCTGCTGTTTGACACCGGAAAGAAGCTCGAAAAGGCGTTCACCAAGGAACAGTTCGACGCGCTGGTGGAGGTGTTGGAAAAACGCGACGGTTCGCTTGCCACCTCGCAGGAAGTGAGCGACGTCAAGACCAACCTCAAGGGTGACATTACCTCCGTCAAGACGGAACTGCGCGAGACGGAGTTGCGCCTACAAAAGGAAATTGAAGTGGTGCGCGGCGAAATCAAGAACACGGAAATGCGCCTGCTGAAAGAAATCGAAGTGGTGCGCGGCGAAATCAAGGGCACGGAAATACGCCTGCTCAAGTGGCAGATCGGCGGCTGGGTCGCTTTGGCCGCCATCATGGCCAAGGGTTTCGGCTGGCTGGGTTTTTGATTACGCATCTTTCCCCCATCTCGCGGTAGCCGTTAGCGGCTCTGCCGCTTACGGATAGCGACAGCAATTTCCTTGCGTCGCATACAGAGTAGCCAACTGCTGTCTCCATCCGTAGTTAGCGTTGCTGTCTTTATCCGTATGGCTCACAAGGTTCGCCTACGGCTAAAGTTCCTTCGTCACAACGGCTGGAGCAAGGTGGCTCCGATGGCAAGGTTTTGCGGGACTACGCGCATGGCGACCTCTTACAGCCCCAGCGCCTTGAGAATGATGCCCGCCATGCCCTCGCCCTGGGCTTCGGCCCAGGCCCACAGCCGTTCGGCTTCGCCCAGGCTGATGTCTTGCGGCCCGGGCGCTTCGTAAACCCGTTCCCACTGCCCGTTTTCCCGGTTGTAGCGGCCCTGCGGCATGTCCGCCGGTCTGTCGGCGATGGCCGTGTCGCGGCCCGCGCGCGGCGTTGCGGCGCAATACATTTCATCCTCGGGCGTCAGCCAGGTAAGAATTTGCATCACACGCCCCTCCGTTGCAGGCTGAGATAGTAGTTGGCCTTGTTGCTTTGCGTATTCACGGACGGCGAGTTCCAGTACGCGCCGTTGTATTGGCTGACGGCATGGTTTCCCGTGACCAGCACCACGGCGTCGCTTTTGCGGTACACGATTTCACCGGTGACGTAATACCCGCTGTTGTACCAGCCGGACATCTCACCCAGCCTGCGCTTTCTGACCTGGTAGTCGTGCTCTTCCTCCACAGAGCCGTCCACGGAAAAGGGCAGATTGCCGAAGGGAACCGGGATTTCAGCCTCCGTGTTCACGCCCAGCGGGACGGGGCCGATGGTCCACGCCCCGCCCGTGGCGTAGCTGGAAATGCCCAGTAGCTCGGGCCGGGCGTCACGGAAGGTGAAGGTAAGCAGGACCGACGTGTAGTTGTAATCTTTGAAAAACGGCACTTCATCCTTGGGCAGAATGTACAGCTGGTACTGCCGATATGGCGTGGGATCACTGATGGCGAATGACTTGTAGCCGCCGAAATAGGGGGATGTGCCGTTGGGCGCTACGTATACGCCCGCCCCGAGCAATGCTCCGTCATCAATAAAAGTGCTGCGGTCGATCAGCACATTCCATGCTTCCTCATCAGCGTTGCGGCCTGACAATCTGAATTTGCACAATGAGGAGTTCCAATTGCCGCGCGTGTTTACAAAGTCAAGCATGCTTTCAAAGGCCAGGGGCTTTTCAAGCATAAATTCCACGGCATGCGTCGCATCATTTGTTCCCCCTGACAAAAAGGCATGTGCGCCGCCGTAGCCGAGATTGAACAGGCTGCTTGCCCCCGCATTGCCGTCATAACTGCTGTCGGTTTTAAAATCCGTCACCCATTTGGTGGGTTGAAGATGATAGGTGCCCCTGGGCTGGTCGGTCATGAGGTGCTCTTTTCGCCCGGTATCCACATGCCCCACGGGCAGCATGGGCGTTTTCAGCCACACGCCCGCCTCCGCTTGCCATTCCTTGACCACCCCTTCGGCGGCGTCGTACCACAGGGTTTTGTCGGGAATCGGGCCACGGTTGAAAGCCGGGGACACGGCGTAATCCCGCCCCTGGTACAGGGCCGTGCCCAGGGTGACGCGCAGATTATTGAGATGCCCGTACCATTGGTGGCTGCCCGAGTGTATCCAGCGGCCCAGAAACCAATAGCGGTAATTGGGATTGCAGAGCGACACATAATTGAACGCGCCGAGGCAAACGCCGTCCACATGGATGAACAGGTTGGAATCGCGCTGGCTCACGGAAACCGTATGCCATGTGCCGTCAGCGGCATTGAACGGCGCGTGGTAGCACCAGTTGCTGATGCTTTTGCTGCCCCAATGCAGGGCCAGGCATTTTTTGCGGTTGTGATAGGCCAGCGCCCAGCCCCGGCTTGCAGAGTAGCCGTTGTCAAAGAGGATAAAATAATCGTCGGTCGTTTCCGGGGCCGGTCCGTTCCACTTGAAATCCAGCTCCACGGTGCATTCGTTGCTGTAGGGATGGGCGTTTTTGCCGAGCAGGGCCGCCGTCAGGTCGGCATTGGGGCCGATCCAGTTGTCAACGCCCGTGAACCGGTAGCTGGAGGCCGCGCCCCGTGGCTTTTCCGTGGGGTCCACCCGCACGTTCTGGAAGTACAGCGGATGGTTCCAGGCCCCCTGGTTCATCTCGAACATGCCGTTGGGCACGGGATCGTAGGCCACGGTGTGCCGGGATTGCAGCAGGGCGAAACACTCTTTTTCAATGTCGCCGCGCGTGCCGTAGTGCAGTTTGCGGGTGTCCGCGTACAGAAAGGCCGCATTGCCGGGCAGGGGCACGGCCCTGTCCGCGTCCAGATTGTCCGGAAGTCGGCCGGTGCTTTCATCGGCCGGGACGACGTAGATGTAATTGCGGCTCATTTCCGCCAGCTTGCGCCCGTCAAAAACCACATGCTCCGTGACTTTCACGGGCCGGTCCAGGGTGCGGGCCGTGCCGTCCGCGCTCAGGCCGCAGGCCACGGAGGCCGCAAAGGGCGTTTCGGGCGTGGCGTACAGGGCCGGGTCATATTTGTGCAGGCCGGGAATGACCGCCTCGTACAGGCGGATGACGGCAAGCTGCGAGTACGCGCCGCCGTGGTTGCTTTCGATATTGATGCGCACGCGCCGGTAGGCCGTGGCATTTTCCGTGAACCAGTACATCCGCCCGTTGTCCTTGAGATTGTCCGAACTGCCGCGCAGGGCCTGGTCATTGTCGCGGCGGTAGATGTCCTCCCAGAGGCCGCTGCTTTCATTCCAGCCCTGAAGCTGCCATTTCCGGGGGAAACATTGCGGCTCGTTATCCCGGTTCTGGAGATAGAGGCCCGTGAGCACGTGCGCCCGGTCGGCAAAGGCGTATTCCCACTGGCCGCTGGTCACGGTGTTGGGCGTCAGCCAGCCTTGAGCCTGGTAGACAAGCTGGTTGCGCAGGGGCCTGGTGGCCCGGTGTGAGGCGCTGTATTCCCCGCCGGCGCTGACCGTGCCGCGCTTGCTGATGTACACGCCGTCCTCGTGCTGCATGTCAATGAATTCCTGGCCGACGAGGTAGGCCGGATAGCCGTCCTTTTCCCGGCCGGAAAGGATGACGTTGCGCAGGCGCTGGGGATTGGTGCCTTCCATGCCTTTCTGCCAGGCGCTGAGACCCAGGTTGTCCCGCGCGCCCTGGGCCGTGTCGGCCCCGGTGCCGCCGTGCGCCACGGCCAGGACGCCGTGCCGGATGCCGGAGGCGTTGACGCGCGGGGCGTTTTCCGTTGCGTCGATTTCCAGGCCGTCGCCCGTATTGAGGTCCAGGGTGCCGTCCTCCATGACGGACAGGCCGTGACGGGGTTTGACGCCGCCGATGTGCCCGGGCGTGGCCGGGCCGTTGTTGCCGGCGTCCTCGGCGCGCCCGGCCCAGTACTCGGCATCGGCGGCCGCGCCCGCCGACTGCCCGGCGCTGTTTGCCGCGTTTGCCGCGCTCCGGGCCGCCCGCGCGGCGCTGTCGCCCGCGGCCCCGGCGGAGGCTTCCGCCGCGTCCCGGGCGGTATAAATATCCCGTGCGACACTTTCCGGACTCTCCTCGGAGGCCGCCGGAACCTTGACCGCCCGGTCAAGCTCGGCCTCCAGTTGCCGGATCATCTGCACCTGGCGGTCGAGCTGCGTTTCCAGGGCCCCGGTGTCCACGTCCGTGGTGGCGGAAAAGTCCGCCTCCTGGGTTGCCGGGATGGCGGAAGCCACGGCCAGTACCGCCTCTATGGGAACAATCCCGGCAGAACCCAACGTGACAGTCCCGCCGCCGGAAGACAGTACGGTCACCGTATACTCCGCGCCCGGAACCAGCGCCGTTTCCGTTCTGCCGTCCGTGGAAAAGGTTACGCGCACGTCCTTTTCACTGTAGATGGGAAAGGGAACGGCATAGGACAAGACCCCGGCGGTTACGATGTAGCGGACAACGACGCTGGTCTGGGCAATCATGGGAATGCTCCTAGCGGGCCAGATAGTTAAGGAAGACGTCCACCTTGCCGGTGGCCGCGCCGTCCGTGGTGAGCTTAATCTTGGCGAAGGCCGCCATGTCCGGCAGCACCAGCTTTCCGATGGTCTCACCGTCTCCAAAGATTGTGGCCGCACCGGCCCCGCCGCTGACGCTCATTTCGGGAGCCCCCGCAATATCAGCGAACGCGCCGCCCTCGGCGTCGCTGCCCTGAATGGTGACGGTCAGTTTTTTGGCTGCGGGAATGCTCACCGCGCCGTCCGCAACCAGCGTGACGGCAAGCGCCCCGTGATGCTGCCCCACGGCCAGGGCGTTGGCGCACACGACGCCGGCGGAGCCGGGCAAGGTGATTCCTTTCTCGAAATACTGGTCATGCCAGCGGTTTTCCGCGCCGTATCCAAAGGTCTTGTTCATTCTTCCCCCTCCTAATTGACGGCGGCTTCCGTGCCGTCGGGCAGATTATAGGAACCCACCAGCCTCACGCCGTTGATGTCGCCGATGACGGTCTTCATGGAGCCGTCGTTGACGGTCATCTGCAGGTATTCCTTCTTGATGGAGCTCATGGTCTTCTGCAGGATTTTGTGGTGGCCGAAGATGTAGGTGTTTTCCGCCGTGCCGCGCACAGCGGCAATGGCGTCTTCCAACTGGCCCAGGCCGGGCAGGTTATCGGCATTGACGTTGACGATGGCGTGCACCGCGCGTTCGGGCGCAAGGTTCTGCCAGCCGAAACGTCCACGGTATTCGACGCCGTAGCCCAGCACGCCTTCCTGGCTGCGCAGGTGATAGAGGCTGCCGCCGTTGATGGGCGTGATGTCCACCAGGCGACCCTGGTTGAATCCCGTGGGATCATAGATGCCGATATTGATTTCCTTGTCGAAACGCACCACCAGGACGGTATAGGCGTTGCTCGCGGCCTTGCCCTTGCTGACGAGTTTCCTGGCCAGAGCGGCCTTGCGCCAGTGGTCGCGCCAGATGGCCAACTCGGTGTCGCTGCCCGCCTTTTTAAGGATGGCGGATTCGCGCCGGGCGAAATACTTGGGCGCGCCGCCGAACTGGTCGGCCTTGTCCTTGCTCACTTCCATCTCGCCGCCCAGCACGGAGACGTAGGTCTGGCGCAAATTGGTGTCGGCCTTCATGCTGGGCAGGGGCGCTCCCAGTTCGCCGAAGGCCGGGCCCTGCACGTTGGCCAGCACTTCTTCCACGTTCCAGAGGCCGTGCGTGGCCGGAATCCATTTGAGCATGGCCAGGATGGGCGACTCCTCGGTGAGGTAGTCCACCAGTTCCGGGCGCTTTTTCGCCTTGTCCAGGGCGATTTCCTTGAGAGTCTGCGGGATCATGTCGGGCATGGTTGGTCACCTCACTTATTGAACATGCCGTTGTAGGTTTCTTCGGCCGTTTCCGGTTTGTCCGGGGCCGGGGCGGCCCGGCCGCCGGAAAGGGCGTCCGTGGAAATAAGCGTGCCGATGGCGTGAAAAGCCTCCACCAGCACGGGATTGTTGTTCATGCCGCTGAAAGCCATGGTTTCGGAAAGCCGCCCGCCCATGCGCTTGTCCAGGGCCACCACGGCCTTGAGAGCCTTGGCGCTGTTCTCTTCAAAACGGCTGCCCCAGAGCTTTTGCAGCTCGGCCTTGCCTTTTGCCATGACCGCGTCCGTAATTTCCTTGTTGGCGGCCAGTTGCCAGTCCAGCAGCGCCTGGGCCTGAACAGGCGTGATGCCCTTGTCCACGCAGAACTGGCGGAAATTGTCGCGCACGCCTTCGTCCACCTGAATGCCGTCGGGATAGTCCAGCTCCACATCCTCGGGTTTGAGCGCGGGCGTGTAGGACAGGCCGCGCTCAAGGGCCCTGACGGCATCCTCTTCGCCCGCCACGTCCTTGAGCTTGTCGGCCCAGGCGGCGGGGAGAGAGCTTCGCCAGTCTTCGGGATGATGCTCGGCGGCGCGTTCCTGCGCCGCACTCGTTCTCGCTTCGCCGGAAAGCGTGGTTTCCGGCTCGCTCCGCTGCGCGGATTCTCCGCCTTCCGGGGGCGTCGCGCCGGGGATGATGTCTTCAGGCATGAGTTTCCTCCTGTTTTAGAGCAATTTCAAAATGAAATTGCTCTGGCGGCTGCGTGAGCAGACGCCCGCCACGGAGGCGTAAGCGCAATTTATTTGCGCGGTTAAGCGCCGGAGTGGGCGTCTTAAAAACTTTGAGAATGTCAATTCTCAAAGTTAATCTGCTCTAAAAGTTCAGCGCCGCCTATGCCGCGCAGTTCCGCCAAAAGCCGCAGACAGGCCGCGGGATGGGCGGCCGCAACCTGGTGCAGCAGCCAGTCCGCCGCGTTGCGCAGGCGCATGTCGGTTTCATTCTTCATGGGGGAACCAGCCCCCAATTCATGCAGCAAGCGGGCAAAGACGCGGCAGCCCGCTTCCGTGTCCAGCACGTCGCGCAGGTCCACGCGCGCCTGGCGGGCTTCATCTTCCTGAGATTGCCGTTCGGCGGCCACCTCTGCGGGCGTCTTCATGCGGACTCGCCTCCCTGCGTTGTTCCCAGAACCTCACCGGCCACAGTGCCCTGCGTCTTCACATTGCCCAGGGCCGCCACCTGTTGAAGCATCCGCGCTTCCGCCATCTGCTGCTGTTGAGCGGCCTGCGCTTCAGCCCGCTGCTGCCGCATGGCTGCCACGGTTTCATCGGAGCGGACCACCGACGCGGGCACGCCCAGACGCTGGGCCAGCTCGTCAATGGCCTGCTCAAAGTCGATCTTGTCCGCCAGGTCCGGTACGGCCCGCAGCATGGGCGCGGCCAGTTCGAAAAGGCTCTGGATGGCCACGGCCCCGCTCTGCTCAAGCATCTGAGCCATGGGCGACTGATAGGAGACATTGAGCGAGGCAAAGGGCGAGAGGCCGTCCGGCGGCCCGGGCAGCAGGCCGTATTCCTCCAGCAGGCCGAAAGTGTTCTCCAGCACGGGGGAGAGGATGCGCGGCTCATAACCGGACACCGTGGGGCCCATGAGCTCGGCGCTGCGTCTGCGGCGGTCCATGTACTCGGTCATGGTCATGCCCGCCGGGCGCGTCTCCAGGCTCATGCTGGCGAAGATGTTGGCCATCATCACGTCTTCCAGACGCAGGGAAATCTGGCTGATCTCCTCCTGCACATGCTGGACGGCCGGGCCGAAATTGACTTCATAAAGCGGTTTGAGGCTGTCCGCGCCGAAACCGCCGGAGGGGATGACGGCACCCGGCGAGGTGTCCACATAGGCCTTGAGCGGCCCTTGCGACACAAGCACCGGGTCGATCATCTTTTCCACGCCCACGGCCTTGCGCAATTCCCATCCTTCAATGCCTTTCTGGTCGGCAAGGGCCTCGTCGCCGGGCCCGGTGCCGTACACGCCGCGCGCTTCCTCCCAGACGGTGAAAAAGAAAGGCATGGAGCGGAAACCGCCCACGTCCAGAAAATCGGCCGCGCCGCCCTCCTCATACCACCAGGAGCCCCAGGGCATGTTGCTCCGGTCAGCGCGCTCCGGATCGCGCGCCGTCCGGCGCTGGACCACATGGCGCACGGCTACGGGATCATACGAATCCTTTTTCAGCTTCTGGCGGCTTACGTCGGAAAGACGGTCCTCGCCGAAACGCCGGGCCAGCTCGCGCGGGGTCATCAGCAGGCGGCGGGCCACGGCGTCAAGATTGCCGTCCTCGTCCAGGGCCGCGCAGTACGTGCCGCAGGTCTGACAGAAATAGCGGGCCACCGTGCGCGGGCTTTCCTCGCAACCCAGGAGAGCGCAACCGAAGCCCAACAACTCCTTGTTGAAAGAATGGATGGCCCGATAGAAGCCCCCGGCGGAAAGCACGGTGCGCAGCATGTTGTCGACCGTATCCACATACTCGTTGCCGCCCGTGGCCTCACGGTCCCGGCGCAGCAGAAAGGCGTGCTTGAACCAGGGATTGCCGGCCGGAGTGATGGCCTGGGTCATGCCCGCGGCCGCCTTGCGCAAGGCGCGGTTGGCCGCCGGATTGAACAGGTTGGACTCGCGCAGGCTTTCCGTGTCCTCACCCTGGAAGAGCCCGCGCGAGGGCAGGATCAGCCGCCCCAGTTCGCGCTGTTGGGCCAGGCGCTTGGCGCGCAGGCTTTCCAGATGGCCGACGAGTTGCTTGACCTCTTTCAAATCCATGCGCGCAACCCTCAACCGTCCAGGCCGGAGCGCCCCAGCAGGGACGCGCCCGCACTGTCGGCGCCGCCGGTAACGCCCAGGGGCGACGTGAGCAGCGTGCCGCCCATCTGCCGCCGCTGGCGCAGCTTGCGCTTTTCCTCGTCGCGCACATTGGAGGCTTCGGCTTCCTGTTCCGCCTCGCGCGGCGCGGCCTCGGCCTCGTAGACCACGGGAGCCGGAGCGCTGCTCTGGCCGCCGCCGAAAATGGATGAAATCACACTGCCCATAGTTATGCCTCCTGTTTGTTCATAAAATCTTCCTGCGGTAGCCGTTAGCGGCTCTGCCGCTTACGGATAGCGACAGCAATTTCCTTGCGTCGCATAGAGAGTATCCAATTACTGTCTCCATCCGTAGTTTCCTTCGTCACAACGGCTGGAGCGCCGCAGCACGGCCATGAAGCCGTCGCGGCAGCGTGACGGGTTATGGACGCCGGGCATGTGGCAGGCTTTGGGCAGCAACACCGGCTTGCCGAAACCCCAGGCCTTGGCCGCCCTGGTCACAGAGCGGTAGTGCGCGGGCCAGACGGCCAGCAGCCCGGCCAGCGGCCGCGCCCGGAACAGATGCGCGATGGCCTGACGCCCGAGGTTTTTCCAGTCCGGCCGCGCCGCCTTGAAGATGCAGAAATGCACGCAACCGCACAGGCCCATGACAGGATTGAGCCAGACGGCTCCCGCAAGGGCATTATTCCGGTCATGGGCCAGCCAGCAGAGCGCATATTGGGGATTGACGCATTCCAGCCAGTCCAGCAGGCAGGGATCGACGCGGTTCCAGATCACGGCCCGCGCGATGCCTTCGGACTCCATGCGCTCAAAGGGCAGACGGCGCAGCGCGGGCGTGTCGGCCTCCACGAAGCGATATGTCACCATGACGCCCCCGATCCGGCCGTATAGCCGTATTTGAGGCCGTGGCGCTCTCCATTCAGCGCCCGGTTGGTTTCGCGTATGCGGTCCAGTTCTTTTTCCACGGCGCTACGGCCGTCCGCCCCGTCGGGAAAGGGCACGTTCACTTCCGGGTCCACGGCACGGGACAGACAGTCGAGCATGTCGTCATGGATGCAGACCGGGAAACTCTCATATTCTTCCTCCACAAATTCCCTGGTGAATTCGCGGATGCGGCCTTCCCCGTCGCGGAAACTGGCCTGTGCCGGAAGAAAAAGCCGTCCCTGCTCAAACCACGGAATCAGCCGCCTGATGCGGTCGATTTTGGCTGTCCTGCCGCCAAGAGGGCGGATGGCAAAATGGTAATTGAGCCGGTCCATTTCGCCCTGGATATGCTCGATGTCCGATTGCAGGCCGTACTGCTCATAGCCCACAAAGAGCGGATCGAACTCCCGTGCCAGACGGAACACCGTTGCTGTGCGCTCAGTGAGATTCAACCGGGAGCGCTCGGCGTGAATGAGATACAGTCCCTTGTCCACGTTCCAGCCGACAACGCAGAATACGGAATAGTCGCCGGCCTTTTTCTTGCTTCCTGCGGGGTCCACAAGGATGGCGCGGTTCATGGGCCGCCAGAGATTTTCAGCGGGCCGCCAGTAGCGCAGCCATTCCGTGCGGAAGCCGTCCGCCTTGTCGGCCAGCGGGTTCTGCAGCATTTGGCAGGCAAAGACGTAAGGCCCCATGTCGCGGCGCTTTTCATCAAGCACCTCACGCGGCAGCAAAACGGGTTCGCTCTCAAATGTGCCGTCGCTGGTGGCAGGATGCAGCCGCACGGACACGGAGCCGGACTTGATAAGCTCGGCATAGGTGTCATTGGCGTGATAGCGCGTGCCGATCATGCGCCGGGCCCCGCCGCGCGCACCCAGGTTGAGCGAGAGGCGCCAGGCTTCGGTGGTCTTGGCGATCTGCTCCGGCGTGCTCACGCTTTCCAGCGTCACCACGTCGTCATAGATCAGCAGGTCGAAATGCTTGCCCGTAGGCTGGCCGTCCACCAATCCCCAGGCTTCCACGGTGTTTTCCTTGGGATTGTTTTCCCGCCGCACCACAATGCCGTTGTCCTCGCTCCAGGTGCGGGATTCTCCCCTGCCCGGCGGGCAAATGTGCGGGAAGAGCTCTCGCAAAAGTCGGTTTGTCTCGAACTCACGCTTGATCTGGCGCAAAAAGGCCTTGGCAATGGGGCGAGTGTGGCTGAAGATGCCCACGGTCAGAGCGGGATTGTTGAGAATGTTCTGAATGGTCAGGCCCACGGTGATGATGGTGGACTTGTAGTGCTCGCGCGCCCAGAGATCCAGGCAGCCGTCCGGCACGGCCTGCACCTCGCGGCAGCGGGCGAAGCAAAAGTCGTTGTCCATGTCCGCCCGACCCATGCCGTGAACCAGCAGGAAAAAAAGGTCTCCGGCGCACAGAGCCCGCAGGTCTTCTGAGTGGCGCGCCTGGGCGTAAGCGGCTTGGGCTCGCTCGCGTTCCGTCATGCCTGGCCTTCCTCTTCTTTCACCAACCGAGCCAAAAGAGCGCCCACCACAGGTGTAACCTCATGGTGCAGGCCCAGCCCGCCGGAGACTTCGGTTTCAACCATCTGCCTGGGATTCTGCCCCAGGGTGTCGCGGATGGTTTCGTAAGCCCGCATGTCACCGGAAAGCGCCTTGTCCACCAGGGCTGCGGTAATGGCCTCGGCGGTGCTCACATCGCCGGTCATGATTTCCAGACGCGCCTCCAGATACTCGCGCAGGGCGCGCTTCTTGCGCCGGGCCTGCCCGGATGCGACGCCGCCCTTGCGTCCGCGCTCCCGTGCTTCTTCCGTGTTTTGCACGGGTTTGAGATTTTCTTTTTTTTCCAGCCATGGCTGTCTCGCTCTTCTCGGGCGGCCCGACCGCAGGCCTGCCGTCCGCCGTGGGGGGGGAAATTTCGGGTAATCAGATGTACACGCTGCCGTTCTTTGCTTCACCAGCGACGGAACCGGGCAATATCCCGGCATCCAGACAAAGACAGGAAAGTTTTTCGAGGTAGTATTTGCGGCCTGTGACAGCGGTGCAGCCCGAAAAGTCCGTGCTGGCCGGAAACTGTATGCTTCCGCAATGCAAGGCCAAGGCGAACCCGCTGTTGATATTGATGTTGCCCAGCGTGCGGAATTTGACTCTTTCCCCACTGCCGATCATCCCATGGCTGGTGGCGCACACCGCCTTATATTCCCCCGGATAAAGGTATATTTCCGCGTCTTCGGAAAAGCGTACGCATCCGCCCCATGTCGCATGAAACGCGGAGGACTGCTCCGGCGTGGGCCGGAGTGCGACCTTGCCCTCGATCGCCAACCACGACGCCACCGTCTGCGTATAAGCAACACTGATGTTGGAGAGCGAAACCAATGAACCCACCTGGTTATTGAACCGACACAGGCGGGTCGTTTCATGAGACTCGCCTCTGATATGCAGCGCACCGAACGTGGTGTAGCTGCCGAGGCCGACGGCTATCTCCGGATAGGTCGCGTCCGGGCTCTCAAGAGAGACCAGGTGGAAGTATGCATGGTGCCGATTGCAGCCGTCATAACGCGACAGAGCGAATACGGCGTCAGAAACATCTTTCACCGCCGTCTCCGGCGTCAGGCCGTCGCCGGACTCGCCGCGGTTGCCGTCAACGTAGATGTGCATGTCCTGATCGACGCGTTCGCGGCAGGACCGCGCCGGGGCGGGCGCGGGCACAAGGCCGCTGGGGTCCACGGCAAGGCCGAAGCCGCGCACGGGCAGCATGACAAGTTCGGGATGGCCGCAGGCGCAGTGATTGTCTTGGGACATGTAAAACTCCTTATAATAGTACAAGGTTGTGGTGGAGAAGTGCCGCACGGGATTTCAGAAAATCAGACGTAAATGCTGCCGGTTTCCAGCATGGGCGCCTGCGTCCCAGGCAACGTGGTGCCGTTTGAATTAATATATGACAGGCCCATCAAATAGTATTTTCTGCCTAAAACAGATGTACATCCGGAAAAATCCACAGTATTTCCGATTGTAATCGAGCCATTATACTGGACATAAAGGAAGGCTACGCTCGCGACAATACTTCCAATTGTATGAAATTTTGAATTTTCACATAATAGCATCATCGAACTTGTGATTTTCATGTAAGCTGTACATGAGCCTGCATGGAAATAGACATTCACATTTTCCAGAATGTAGAGGCAGCCTCCGTAGTTCACGTTCATCGCATAACTCTCCCCGTTCGCCTTGAAAGCCACATCGCCGGAAATAGATGTGTGCGATCCAAGAGAGGCAAGGGAGCGCATACTGACCTCAGAGACAGCAATGACTGTTCCCATCTGGAATGAGCAGACGCCGAGATGCGTCGTTTCGTAGGACTCCCCGCTGATACGAAGTGATGTAAACGTGCTGTATGTATTAGAAAATACAGTAAAATCCGGATAGGTTGCCTCCGTGTCCTCCAGAGACAGAAAATGCAGATGCGCCGCGTGCTGATTGCACCCGTCGTACTTCGACAGGGCCAGCACGGCGTCCGCATAGCCTTTCACCGCTGTTTCCGGACCCAGGCCGTCGCCGGACGTTTCAAGGTTGCCGTTGATATAGATGTGCATGTCCCGGTCCACCCGCTCACGGCAGGTCAGCACCGGGGCGGGTGCGGGCACAAGGCCGCTGGGGTCCACGGCAAGGCCGAAGCCGCGCACGGGCAGCATGACAAGATTGGAAGGATCACAGGCGCAATGCTGTTCAGTCTGGCTCATTGATATTGTCCTTTGTTGGTTGAAAACGGCAATGGGGCAAAAAGGCTTGTCAGCGGGCGCGCCCTGTTGCGATCCGCTCCAGATCTGGGAGCAATTTCGTCAGGGACGCCGCCGTTCTCACGCTCAAATTGGGATCTACGACGACGTCCCCAGTCTTTTTGCAGGGCCCGCTAGGCCACGCGCATGCAGACGACCTGGTAGGCATATCCGGGCTCAGCCTTGGGGCTCACAATGGTCCCGCCCTCGGCAATTCCGGCGCCGGAGAAACCTCTGGAAACTTTGACCCCACTCATATTGTTGAAATTCACATCAACCCGCTGGCACAGCCAGGCCCAGGTGCCGCCCTCGGGCAGGGCCACGGTCTGATTGTTCCCTCCTTCGATCAGCTTGACGCTGTCGATGGGGGAAACAGGCGAGCCGGTGCCCACGATACCGGCCAGGGTTTCCTCATCAAGGGCAAGCGTGATGCCCCGCACGGGCACGCTCACAGTCGCTTTTTCGCAGTCGCATTGCTGGCTCATGTTTTTCCCTCCAATGGTAGATTGTTGCTGTGTGAGGTTTGGTAAATGCGTTTTCAACAGTGGAAACGCGATATCCCGGCATACTCCGAGAGAGTGTCACAGCCCTCCCAGAAATTTGACCAGATACGTCAGGCCCGCGCCCGCGGCCCCGGCCCCGGCGATCCAGCCGCCCACCCAGATCTGCCGCCGCTCCAAGGCGGCCAGACGTTTGCCGTGGTCCCTGAGCTGGCTGATGACCACCTCGTCCAGACGCTGGTTGAGCCCGGCGAGCTGGGCCTCGATGCGGGCCAGGCGCTCTTCTGCCGTGGCGCTCACGTCAGAACCCCATGCCGAACATGGCGGAGGCCGCCGCCATAAGTTCTTTGAGCATGGACGGTGGCAATGTCGCCGCAGGCCAGTAGGTGACGATGAACGGCCTGACCATCAGTTCCCAGGCGAGGCCCAGCGCAAAAACATACATGAGCAGCTTGCGCGGAGTCATGCGCCCGCCGCTGGCCCGCTCCGTTTCCGCGTTGATCTCCAGGTTCTTTTCCTGGAGCCTGGCCCGGTCGGGAAAAATTTTATCTAACGCTTTTCCGCCGATGCCGAACAAGGACTTGAGCAGATCGAACATCAGGCAATCCCCTCAAGCAGTTCGCCTTCCTGACGGCGGCGGTAGATGTACTTTTTGAATCCCGTTTTCAGCTCCAATGCGGCGGCCTGCCAGTCGCCACGGCACAGATGGCCGTAAAGCACGGGATAGCCGTGACGGTCAGCGCTGGGGAACGGCAAGCCAAGCTGATAAAAGAGGGATACGATAACAGCTTGGGCCTGCGCGGGGCAGTCGGCAAAGGACTTGCTTTCGGTATAGCGGTCATAGAGGTCGGCGCCCCGGCGGATATAGTCGGTATGCACGGCGCGGTTCACGGCGTCGCACTGTGATTCGGTGATGGTCAGGGGGGACTTGCCCAGGGCGGCCACGGCGCCGTGCCGCTTTTTGCCGAGATAGGGGCGGAACAGGTTGATGAGTTCCATCTCCAACCCCATACGGCGCAAATCGGCTTCTCCCTGCTGCCCCAGGTCCAGGCCCGCGCCGATGGTCACGCCGGACTGGCCGACGGGTTCGCCGCAGTCACCGGCATTGCCGTGGCCGTCGAAATTACGCCGCTTACACGGGATGTAGGCGACGCAATGCCGCTCTTCCATGCGGGTCAGAAAGGCGCTGATGAAATCGGTGAAGATGGGCATGGGCTACGCTCCTGCTTTTGGCAAAAGCGTAGCATGGCACTCCGGGCTGGGTAAGCGTAGGATAAGCGTGGGAGGGGCGTGGGCATAGCGTGGGAGGGGTTGACAACATTTTAGACATTGCTACTTCATCGCATATATGCGATATTTTCATCATGAACTGGACGGTAGAATACCTCAACGAGACTGTGCGAAATGAATTTCTCGCTTTGCCTCCCGACATGCTGGCTTCTATGCTCAAAATCGTTGAAATAATCGAAGCATACGGCTTGGAGCGTGTAGGGATGCCCTATGTCAGGCACCTACAGGAGAAATTATGGGAAATACGTGGACGCGGCAGGGACGGCATTGCTCGGAGCATTTATGTAACCGCCACTGGCAAACGTGTGGTCATTGCCCGTTCATTCGTCAAAAAAACGCAGCAGACACCACAGGAAGAAATCAAATTGGCCCTCAGAAGGGCGAAGGAGGTCGATTGATATGCGCAAGCGTGTTCTCGACGAACTGCCCGAACTGATGCGCAATGAAGAGTTCAGGGCTGCCTACGATGCTTTGGATCAGGAATTTTCCATTGCCAGCGCACTCATTCAGGCGCGTGCCAACGCCCGCCTGACTCAGGCCGATGTCGCCGGTAAGATGGGGGTTACCCAGTCCACCATCGCCCGCATAGAATCCGGCAAGAATATCTCGCTGAAAACCATCGCCCGGTATGCCAAGGCCGTGGGCCAGCCCATTCGCCTGGAAATCCTGCCCGTGTAGCGCCACGCTCAGGTTTCGCACGGCCCAGTCCTCCAGGCCTGAAGCCTGACCGCCTCCGCACTGTAGCGCGAATTGCCCCCTTCGCCCCCCACGGCGATGGGGGCACCTTGTTCCACCCACTTTTTGACCGTCTTCGGCCCCACGCCCATCTCCTCGCAGATCTCGGTCATGTTCCGCAGAATCTTGGGCGTATAGCTCACCACCACAGGCCGCGCGTTGTTATTCGCCGTCATGCCGCACCTCCTCCACGGATTCCGCTTTTCCCTTTCCCGGCAGACCTTTTTCCTCGGCCCGCTGTTCTTGTTCCCACCACTGCCGCCCGTACATGCCGGGATTGTCCGCCAGCACGGCCACGGAGTATTCGTAATCGCACATTTTCCCGCTCCTTTGTTCCCGCACCCTGCACACCCTCCTCCGGGGTGGGGTATATATAGGCTAAAGCCTATATATTACCCCCCGTCGTTGGGTGTGCATTTTTTTCTTTAATTTCAATAAGTTATAAAAACGTTCCCGCGTTCCCGGCCGTTCCCGAAACGTTCCCGGGAATGGCACTTTTCCTCGGGGATGTCGCAAAATTTCCGGAAATGTTTTTCCGGGAATGGCCGGGAATTATTTTTAACATCTTAGAGCATTTTGCGCTTGAAATTATCGCTTAACGGCGAAGTAAATTCGCCTTGCGATACTTTCGCGGTGCGGATTTTCTGTGAAAATCCGCACAGAGCGTTGAGATATTTTCAATATCAAAACGCTCTAATTTTCCTGATATCTTCCGGGAAGACTTTTCCGGGAACGCCGGGAACGGTGTTACGAATCATTTTCCTTGTCCTCCGTCGCTCCTGTAGCGAACTGGCCCAGGCCCAGGGCGAAGTCGCCGTCCGGCACGTCCAACCATTTCTTGCTGGTGCTGCCCTTGGCGATGCAGAGCACCAGCCGCTTAGCCTCCAGAAGCCGCTGCGCGTACTGGTCAAGCAGATGTTTGCTCAAGCCGCGCAACTCCGCGGGCATCTCCTGCCGCCGCGTAAACAGGCCGTTGGCCCCGGTTTTGGTAAAGGGCTGTCCCCGTTGCGCGGCTTCGGCGCAGGCCGCCGCAAGGCTGTCCAGCAGCGCGGGCGTGCGCTCCCTGGCGACGCTGCGCAACTGCTCGTTGCGCACCTCCAGCAGTCCCGCTTTGTTGCGTATCCAAGTCTTGATCTCCCGGTCACCTGGGCCATTGCTTTTGACCAGACAGCCCTTCATGACGCTGTTGCGCGCCCATTCCACGCCCAGCGCGGAGCAGGCCGCCCTGCCCGCCTTTTCCTCTACGCCCCAGAGCACATAAGCCGCCCTGGCGTTGTCCACGATGGCCGAGGTGCCCCGGATCAGGGCGCGGGCCTCTTCCGGCGTAACCACGTTGGCCTTGCTCTTGGCCAGATGGTGCACCAGCACCACGGCCGCGTCGGTTTCCTGGGCCAGTTGCGCCATATGTCCCATGGTGAAAGCTCCCACGGCGGGATCGGTATTGATATCCGCCATGACGAAACTGGCCAGCGGGTCAATGACGATAAGCGCAGGCCGCAGTTCCACAAGCTGGGCGCGCAGCTCCAGCCAGTCGGCGGACAGCTCCGGGCCGTGTTTGCCGGGCACGATGACCGGCAGCGGCCCCCCGGCGTTGGGCAGCGGCAGCACATACATCTCCCGGGCCCGACCCACGCCGATACTCTGGAGACGACGATGCACCTCATCGGCGCTGTCCTCGGCGGAAATGACCGCCACCGGCCCCTGCCGCAAAATGCGGTTCCCAAAGGCGGTCAGATCAGGGTTAAAGTCACGCTCGCCACCGTTGCCCCTGCGCAGCGGCGTCTTGCCCGCCACCTTAAGCCCCAGATCCAGGGTAAGCATGCCCTTGCCGGCGTCGCCCATGGCGGCCAGCACAAAAACCGCGCCGCAGGGCATGATATTCTCCACAAGCCAGCGTCGCTCCGGAGCTTGCCCGGCAAAGCGCTCAAGGCCCCATGACCGGATGTCCCGCTTCCGCTGGCCCGCGCCCGCCAGCAACTGCCGCTTCACCTCCTCCAGCCCTTCACGCTGGTGCAGGTCATTCCAGTCCGTGAGCCTGCCCGCGCCCGACGCGAAGGACGGAAACAGCGTTGCAGCCCCCACTTCCCTGGCGCAGGCCTCGGCCTTGGCGCGCCCGGGATTGCCTTTTGTCCAACGGTCATCATCACCGCAGATGATCATACGGCATTCGGGATGAACCTGGCGCCAGGCCCGCGCCACAGGCAGCAAATTGCCCGCATTGAAAGCCGTCAGCACGGTCCAGCCCGTGGCCATGTGAATGCTCGCCGCCGTAGCGTAGCCCTCGGCCACGGCCACAACGTCGTTTGTGCCGGGAATGCGGTGAAAGCATCCGGCGATGGCGCCGCCGAAGAGAAACTTCTTGTTCCCGCCGGCGTCGATGAATTGCAGGGAACGCATTGTCCCCGCCATGTCCATGACCGGTACTAACAGTTTCCCGGCCGACAGCCTGAGCCCACAGGACGCATTGCACTTGGCGCTCAGGTAAGGATGGGCCTCACACGCATTGGATTTGGCCCAGATGTCAGCGGCCCGCGCGGCGGCCTCAGCGGCAAGCCGCGCGCGCTCCTGCTCCCGCGCCTTGCGGGAGCGCTCCAGGTGCGCCTGTGCGATTTTCAACTCCTCAAGGCTGAGCGAGTCTTTTTCTTTTGCGCACCACGTCCAGCTTTCGCCGGTTCTCCAGTCGCCCGCCTCTCCGGCGGGCAGGCCGTCCACATACAGCACATACCAGCCGGACGTCCGGCCGGGTTTGTCGTCATCCACAGGGCACCGTTGCACTCGGTTTCCGGTGGGAACGACGCTGTCATCGGGGTGCAATCCATGTGACAGCAGGAACTCACGGAACGCGGCGGCGGGATTCGCAACGCCATGGGCCCGGTTGCGAGCGGGCCGGGCATCCTGCCGCGCGGCCGTGTTGAAGTCGCACCAGCCGTTGCCCGCAGGGCTTGCGCCAGTCGTCGGCGAGTCTCCGAGCCTTACGAATGGCGACAGCAGTTTTGTCGGCTGCCCATTGGCGTGACCAATTGCTGTCGTCATCAGTAACTCACCGCGCTCGAACGGCTGACGCACGGATGGCGACAGCGATTGCGCCGATGCAACCGTATCGTTACGCATGCTGTCTTCAAGCGTAGTTTCCTTCGTCACAACTCTTGAAGCGAAGACGGCGTTCATGATTGCCGGCTCCGGCTTCAGATTTCTTGACCGGACCAGCAGCGCTGATGCCAGTCGCAAAATTTGCATTCAAACCATGTTTCATCCTGCGCGCAACGCGGCAGCAACTGCCCGGCTTCGCAGGCCCTGACCAGGTTGACGGCCCTGTCCGAAAGATCCTGTGCCGCCGGGGCGTCAAAGGGCACGTCCAAGGCGCAGATTTCCATGTTGTCGGCATTGAGCGCCGTGAACAACGCGGGGGCGCCGGTCAGTTCAAAATAGGCCATATAGAGCTGCATTTGTCCGTAATAAACGGGATAGGCCTTCTTGAGCCCGTCGCGCTCTACCTTGTTCCAGCCCTTGGCACCGAGAACCTTGTTTTCCCAAAGGCGCGGATACGGCCCGCACTCTTCCGGACCGGCGCGCAGCACGCCGTCGGCGTAGCCCAGAATTTTGCCGTCCAGAGCGCGGAAGCATCTCTGCTGGCCATCGGCATTGTGCGTATAAAGATCAAAACCGGCCTGGCGCAGCCATCGGGCCATCCAGTTTTCCCCTTCATGCCCACGGTGAAAAATACGCAGGGCCTTACCTGTAAAGGGCTTGTCCCTGGGGGCCTTGAAAAATTCATATTGCAGCTTGCGCAGGCAGGATTCGCCCAGCCGGGACGCCCCGATGCGCGGTGTGCGCGCGGCCAGCCGTTCGGCGTCGGCCGCCTCCTGCACATGCAGCATGGCCGTATCCACCAGATAGGCCACGCGACCGCCGGTATTGCGCATAGTAAAATCTTGCATGTCTTCTTCTCCTCTGTAGCCATGCCGTCTGCCGTGACAGTCACGGCAGAGCACCAGCAAGTCCTCGTCCTTCTCCTGAAACAACCGCGCGTAGGTCAGATGGTGCACATCCAGCGGCCCGCCTTTGCCGCACTCCCGGCAGCGCCGCCCGGCCCTCTCAAGGGCCAGCTCCCGCCGCTGCCGCCAGTGCTCCGTCTTCAGATAATTCTGATAGAGCGCCTTGCGCTCCCGGCTGGATAGCCGCCTCCGCAGCACCATGAGCGCTTAAAACGGCGGTTCGTCAGTGATGAGCGTGCAAAAGCTGTCCCTGCTGATGCCATGCCCGCCGATGCGGCACCTGCCTATCCACCACGGGGCTTCGGGAACCTTCTCCCACTGGTCGCAAAGGATGCAGCGTTTTTTGCTGTGGTCCAGAATCATGCGGGCCACCTGGCGCACCTCGGCTTCGCTCATGGCGGCGAAACTCCTGCCCATAAGCCCGGATTCAGCCAGCGACCGGCCCAGCATCTTCAGATCAACCATGCAAAAGCTCCCTTTCAATGAGTCCGCGGTTCCAGAAAAAATTGAGCGTGCAGGCCGCGCTGTATTTGGTGAAGGAAAGCATGTTGCCCTGTCCATAGCCCAGGCGCTGCAAATGTCCCCATTGCTTGTCCGTGCAGGCGTCGTTGAGCCAGCGGCGATTTTTCTTGGCCGCGTCGTCGCTTTCGTTCAGGCGCAAAAAATCGTCCGCGGCGGCCAGAGCCGGGATGCGTTCGCCCACGGCCAGACGCCGCAGTCCGCCTTCTCCCTTGAGCCTGCCCAAGGCCAGCCAGGCATCCCCATCGGCCGAACACACTGCGCTCCAGGCTTCAAAACCACTGGCCAGCATGACCTTGCCGGAGCCGAAGATATCGCACCAGCGGAACGGTGAGGCGTTGAGCAGGTCCACTTCCTCCATGGACACGTTACTCACGGCCTCAGGGCCGTCCTCGCCGTCAGGATCGCCGCCCGCGCCCCGTGCCGGCGCTTTGAAGGCATGGCCGCAGATGGGGCATTCCATGACTCCGCGAGGAATCTCCGCCCCGCACTCGGGACAGGTTTTCGGCTTGTCGTCCAGGCGCACCTTGCTTTCCATGTCGCCGTGCGTGACCAGGGAGCGCCCGAAATCCAGCACGATGCAGTCTTTCTTGACCACGCCGGGATAGATCGCCGGGTCAACAGTACGCAGGCCCCGGCCGATCATCTGGAGCATGGTAGATTTCTGCGAGCAGGGCCGCAGCAGCACCACGCAGCTCACCGGCTGGCTGTCGTAGCCTTCCGTAAGCACGGCCACGTTGACCAGCACTTGCACGCCGTTGGCCGCGTCCACTCTATCGAAACGCTCCAGCAGGGCCTTGCGCTCACCGGCGGGCATGTCGCCGGTGACCAGCGCGGCGCGCGCCCCCTGGGCCAGAAAGGCTTCCAGCACATGGCGGGCGTGCTCCACGGTGGAGCAAAAAACAATGGTTTTGCGGTCTCCTGCCAGCTTGCGCCATTCGCGCACCACGGCTTCGTTGTGTACGGCCAGGTCCAGCACCTCGGCGGCCTTGTGCATGTCGTACTCGCCGGAACGGGTCTTGCGCAGCGAGGCCAGCTTTTCGTCCGTGCCGCCCAAGGTGCAGACGAAGGTACGCGGCTTGACCAGAAAGCCCATGGCCACAAGGCTGTGCAGACTGATCTGGTCGCAGCAGTTGTCGAACACGGCGCGCAGGCCCTTGCCGTCGCCGCGCGCGGGCGTGGCCGTGACGCCGAAAATTTTGCAGTCCGGGTTTTTGTCCTTCACGGCCTCCACTATTTTGAGATAACCGGCGGCGGCGGCGTGGTGCGCCTCGTCGATGATCAGAGCGTCCAGCTTGGGAATGGAGGACAAATGCCGCGTCAAGGTCTGCGTCATGGCGAAAGTGGTGTCTCCGCGCCAGCTCTTGGCGTCGGCGGTGTACAGGCTTGTGGAGCGACTGGGGTTCACGGCGCGGAACTTGCGCAGGTTCTGGGCTGCCAGCTCGTCCCGGTGCTGGAGCACACACTGCTTGCCGCCGATCTTTCCGGCCACGGCGGACAAGATAATGGTCTTTCCGCAGCCGGTGCTGCCCACGGCCAGAGTGTTGCCGCGCGCGGCCAGTGCGTCCACGGCGCGCTTGACCATTGCTTGTTGATAGGGGCGGAGAATCACGGCGTAGTCCTTTGCAAGAAAAGAGGTTGCATCCCTCGCCCGTTGGCTGCCGGGCTTGCGCCCGGCAGGTCAGGGGGAAGGAAGGGGCCGACGGCCTTAGCCGTTTTCGGGCTCGCCTTCAGGCCGGGTGGTCAGAGCGCCTTCGGGCAGAGGGCCGATCGTGGTCATATACCGGGGCGGCGTGTCCGCCGTATCGCCTGCCAGCCAGTACAGCGTGCCCTCCTGCGCATGCGCGCCGTCACGTTTGCGGTGATCTTCAATCATTTCCCATACCTTGCCGTTCCAGCGGGGCCAGACTCCGGTCCAGGGATCGGCGGGCAGGGATGCGCGGCGGGCATTGCGAGGGATGCGCCCTTTACCTTCGGGCAGGGAATGCGAATACAGGCCGTCTTCAGTGAAGTAGTGGTTCATGATTACACCCCCAGGTAAATGGCAGGCGTCATGCCCAGGTTCAGGGGGCGGTTTTCCGGGGCCGTGGGCACCACGCGCGAGGCGTCGAAGTAGAGGTTGCAGCAACCGTTGGACCCGTTGAGAGAAGCGCCCTTGCCTTTCTGTTTCGCATAGATGGCACTGTTCGGATCTTCCGGGACGTTCACGGCCAGCAGGGGACCATAGGCCGAGTCATCGGAAAGCTCGCCCGTGATATTCCGGATGGCATCCCCTTCCACCGCGCCCACCTGCCGCGTCAGGCCGTCCACGGGCCGCAAGAAGCAGCCGCGCCCGTCCTCGTGGAACAGGTTGGGCAGGCTGATGCTGCACAGATCTTCCTCCAGGCCCCAGTCGGCGCGGAAGTTCTCGGAAAGGCCGCTCAGGACTTCGCCCTGGGGCGAGGTGAGCAGAAAGCGCTCGCCGTTGCAGAAGTGCCAGCCGAAGGGCAATTCGTCATGCCGAAAGGGCAGCAGGCGGATTTCGCCCACATACAGGCCGTTGGCCGGGGTCTGCGGGTTTTCAACGTTTTGGCTCATAACAACTCCTTGAAGTTTGCGGGCTCAAGCCCGTGTCGGGGTGGCCCTGCCCGCTTCATGGGCGGGCAGGGGTTACAGGGTTGGAGGAGAAGATTCCAGCTGATCTCTGCTGTCGCCAGCCGCAGCTTCCTGCGTCGCAACGGCTAGCGCATCTCTGCTGTCGCCAGCCGCAGCTTCCTGCGTCGCAACGGCTAGCGCATCTCTGCTGTCGCCAGCCGCAGTTTCCCTCGTCGCAACGGCTAGCGCATCTCTGCTGTCGCCATCCGTAGCTTCCTTCGTCGCAACGGCTAGCGCATCTCTGCTGTCGCCATCCGTAGCTTCCTTCGTCGCAACGGCTAGCGCATCTCTGCTGTCGCCATCCGTAGCTTCCTTCGTCGCAACGGCTAGCGCGCCCAAGCGGGCACGGGCGCTCCCTGGGCGGGCTGCGGGGGCGGCATCTGGCCCGGGGCCGCGTTAGCTCCGCTGTCGCCATCCGTAAGCCCGCTGGCGCGGGCAACGGCTGCCGCTTCCGAAGGCTGCACCGCCGGTTGCGCCGGGGCCGGAGCCGGGGCGGAGGATACTGCCGGGGCGGCCGCGCCCCAGGCGGGGGCCGGAACCGCTGCCGCGCTGGACGATCCGCCCGTCCGCCCTCCGGCCGGGGCTTCACCCATTTTGCCGTAGTCCTTCATGTCCGGCGTCAGCACGCAGGCGATCTTGTTCTTGTCGGAATACTGGCCGGTCTTGTCCTTTTCCACGCCCAGTCGGGCCCAGAACGTAATCCCGCAGAAATCCTGCCAGCCGTTGATGCAGCGGGCCGCGCGCGCCGCGTCGCTCATGTCGTCGGGCTGGATATTCCGCGCGCTTTCCAGAATGGCCCGCAGCGTGGCGCGGCTGATGTTGCCCCCTATGGACTCGCCCTTTTCGTTCAGCTTGCCGCCGGTCAGGGTGAACATCTGCCAGACCTTGCGCTTAGCGTAGGGGCCGGACTCCACAGTGAACTCGCAGTCCAGCATCTGCGCGTCGGAAGACTGCGAGTCGCACAGCCAGCCGCCTTCGCCCGCGCCGCCGGGCCGGATGGTCATGACCAGGGGCAACACCGTGCCCGACGGGATGAGGTCGAAACCGTTCTGCTGGCGGTCCGCGGTATTAAAATCATGCATGGCTCTTCTCCTCATTACTGGATGTTATAGGTATAGTCCGCTGCGGCGGGCCGCCGCCCGTCGCGTATCTTGGCCATGAGCCGCCCCGGATGCGGCGCTTCCACCTGCTCAAGTTTGCCGCCGCGGTCCCCGGCCGGATAGCCCCGGGGATTGGGCCGTGAGCAGACAACAGCGCGGTACGGCTGTACGTTTTCGCCTTCCGGCTTCAGCTCGGTCATGGTGACAACCTCGTCCACAATGCCGGGCAGTTCCAAGCCGGTCTTGCTCCCTTCGATCTGCGGCTCGTAGTAGGGGCGGTTGAAGTCATCGCGCTTTTCGTCCAGCAGGCCCACGAACCACACGTTGCGGCTGCCGATGTGTTGCAACGGCGTCACCCAACCGATCATCTCCTGACCCAGCAGGCCATAGGCCCCGCGCGTGTCCGGTTTGCCCGTGCGTTCGCTGAAGGCTTCCGGCTGCCCTTTGGCCCATTGCAGGGCCAGGCGCGAGGCCACGGTGATGGAAGGACTTCCGGCACTGATGGTGCAGGCATCAATAAGCAGAGCCTTGAGCGAAGCGTTATTGTTGCCGTGATACTCGGTGACGATACTTTCAACACGCTCTGTGTTCATTGTTACGCCTCCTATTATTTATTGATGTTTTTTGTGCTTCCGTCGTTCCCGCCATTGTTCCCGCAGCCACCACAGCGCCATCAGGAGGCTAAGGGCATACAGTCCGGCAGCGGCCCATGCGCAGGGCTCGAATAGGCTACGAAGTATGGCTGCCTTCTTCACCGCCGGGCGGTTCGGGTTGAGTAGCGGGGCTGGTTATGAGGTGGTGCATGGCATCACGGAGGGCGTCGGCGTAGGCTGAAAAAATGTCTCTTTGCACGCCAGTTTTTAGCCGAGAGATGTAGGTTGGATTTACGCCGGACGCGCGAGCTAATTCAGATTGGCTAAAAGAGGTCCTTGCCAAGAAAGCTCTGAGTTCTATAGCGATACGTGTTTCCATGCGGCCCATTTTACGAAAACGAAAAATAAAATCAAGCAATAAAAATAAAAACGTAACTAGACAGCTTTTTTACTTTCAAGTAAAATGGTTGGTATGAAAGAAGATACTTTTTCGGAAAAAATTTTGCGGGTCTTGAAAGAAGGCGTAACTCAGTATGGGAGCGCAACAGCGCTTGCGAAGGCTGCTGGCGTCTCTAATGCAAATTTGAGTAGGTGGATCAACAAAATACAATCCCCTAGAATGTCAGAGATTTCTCCTCTTTTGGATGTGTTAAAAATAAACATTACAAAACCAGACGCCGAAGCATCCCGCGACGTCTGCTTCGTCAACGCCAAGGTGGTTCCAGCTGGGCAATATGCCACACCACCGGTGGCCGAAGACTATATTGCGGCCCCTATGGTGGGTGAGGTGGGGGCCGGACCGGGCTATTTGCCGGAGGATGAGGTCAAGAGCTGGTTCCTGGCCTACAAGAACCTTCCCGCTATCCGGCACCGCAGAAATTTGATCGCCGTGGAAATCGGGCCGACGTCCACGTCCATGCAGCCCACGCTGAACCCCGGCGACATCGTGCTTGTTGACCGCGATGATCGCGACGTGACCAAACCCGGCCATATGATGTTGGTGCTTGATCCTGACGACGGGTCAGGCATGATCAAGCGCGTCAGTGTCACAGAACGAAAAGATGACTTCCAGGTCACCTATTACAGTGATAACGGATCAAAATGGCCGCCTATGATTTACAGCCTGAAGCAAGACTTCTGTGACGACTGGGACAAGGCCATTGTGGGCCGCGTGATCTGGGCCTGGGCGGACGTGCGGGAGAAGTGAGAACATGGCGTATAACGCAAAAAAAGTATTTATATTCCATTTCACCCATGTGGATAATTTCCCCGCTATCCTCAATGAAGGATTATGGGCCGACGCTAGTATTGACTGTGATAAATATAAAAATATAGGAAATGTAGAAATAAAAAACAGACGAAAGACAATGTCTGTCCCATTCGGTGGATATGTTGCGAATTATGTCCCATTTTATTTTGCTCCTCGATCCCCAATGATGTATACACAATTTAAAAATGATATCATTAAAAATGATGAAACAATATATCTTGTTGCAAATGCGCATGACTTAATACCTAAATATAAATGGTGTTGTAGCAATATGAATGCAGCAAAAAACGATACCAGTTTTTTTGAAACAGTTGAAGACCTTGAAAAAGAGTTATCTTGGGAAATATTTTCTACACAATATTGGAATAATACAGATGCATATCCTGACAGAATGGAACGCAGGATGGCAGAATTCCTAGTTTACGAACGAGTAGCATGGGATGACTTTTTAGGTGTCGCCGTTTATAATGAAGCAGCAAAAGTTAAAGTTTATGATATGATGTGTGAATCACAACGCAAAGACGTAATAGTAAAAAATGATTGGTATTTTTGAGGAGATTGCCATGCTGAAATATACAAATGGCGACATCTTCGCTTCTGACGCAATGGCTCTAGTGAATACGGTCAATACTGAAGGAATAATGGGCAAAGGGTTAGCGCTTCAATTTAAAAGGCGCTTTCCTGAAAATTTTCTAGCTTATGCCGCTGCTTGCAAGCGCAACGAAGTCAAAATAGGCAAAATGTTTATAGTACCCTACAATGGCCTTGAAGGTCTTAAATATCTCATCAATTTTCCCACCAAAGTCTCATGGCGAAATAAAAGCAAAATTGAAGATATTGTTTCTGGTTTACAGGCTCTCAAAAAAGAAATAGTGTCCCTTGGAATAACAAGTGTTGCCATTCCACCGTTGGGCTGCGGCCTTGGTGGACTCTCTTGGAACATTGTTAAGCGCGAAATAGACATGACATTTTCAGACTTTGATGCAGCAGATATTATAGTTTTTGCACCTCTTAAGGGCAAAAATCCATCACCTGTCGTCAGCACTAGGACAAAGATGACAAATGCAAAAGCGCTTTTCCTTCGTTGCTTTGAAAAATATATGAATCTTGTCCCTTCTGTTGAAATTACCTTTGTTGAAGCTCACAAGCTTGGCTATTTGCTCCAATGCGCTTGCGGAGCTGATCTGCGCCTAGACTTTAAAGCTTGGAAATATGGTCCGTGGGCTCGTAACATGGGACATATTCTTGGCGACATGGAGGGCATCTGGATTGACGGTTTTGGCGATGGAACACGAAAGGCATTTGAAACATTTTCCTTACTACCTGCAGCAAAGGTTGCGAAAAATACTGTTCTGCCAGATAACTACGAAGCTGCGCTTGAAAAAATTGACAAGATATTTATGGGCTTTGAAAACCCACTTGGGCTCGAGTTGCTAGCCACAGTCCATTGGCTTATTGTTCATGACCATGTTGAACCCGAACAGGAAAAGATTATAGATGCACTAGCAAAATGGAAAGATAATCAAGAAGGATGGGGAGATCGAAAATTAAAATACTTTCCACCACGATTAATTGAACTGGCTTTAAAGCGTGTCTCACAATAGAAATTAAGCCCCTCTCCCGAGGGGCTTTTGTGCCCGGCCCCGAGTTTGCCCCAAGGCCGGGCCTCCTGATATGAAAGGGTATCCGACAATTTTTAATCAGGAGAATTTTCTATGTACAGTATGCGTACCTGCCCACTGGTCAACAAACAGAATCAAGTCCCAATGGGAGCCTTTTGGGAATGCAAAGAACCTTCCTGTCGATTTCAGGTTGAAGGCGTCTGTGCACTCTTGGCAGCCTACATTGAAAGCAAAGAAAATCGTAGGATACTCAAATGCGATTGCCGAAAAAAATCGGCCTTAGATAGCGCCCCGCACAAAAAAGCTGATGGTGATGGCTGTCTGTTCGCTGCTGACCTCACCATCAGCAGTCAGGCATAACTGGCAAGCAATGCCGTCCCTTCGTTCTTCCCCCTCTCCCTGCCGCACATAAGCCGCTGTTTCTTTCAGCGTTCTCATAAACTGATCCAGTTTCATCATTCCTCCTTTCCGCCCCTCACCCGAGGTGCTTTCGTTTCTGCGCTCATCTTCGTCCTCCTTAATTTGCGCCCGCTGACCGGGCCGCCATCACGCCGAAATTCCCGGCGTGATTTTTTATATCATTTTTTACGAAAAAACAAATTTATATTGACTTTATTTTTACGATTACGCAATATGACATTGCCAACGGGGAAACAGGCTCGTCACAGCGCCAGCAGGCAGAGTGCCAAGCTCAACCCCAGCGGCAACCCGCCGGGCAGGATTCCAGAGCCCCGAACGACGCGGAGCCCTATACGGGGGACGCGGATCAGTAGGAAGGTGCGAGAGAAGCCATAAGGCGGGATTAGCAAGGGCGAAAAATAAAAGCGCCCGGCGGTGCTGGAACACCAACCGGGCAAACCATCAACCACACTAGCGAGGCGCGAATAATGGCTACGGCAAGTTCCCACACCCCTGCGGAATCGTCAATTCCCCCCTCCCTGCTGAAGGCTCACGAGCGCATCCGACAGCTTGAATCGGAAAACCTCCGCCTCCGGCATTTGCTGGATACTCGCCGCGAGCAGATCGAAGAGCTTGCCCCCGGCTATTACAATCTGACCGATGACGGCGACTTCAACGGCCCGGCCCGCAGCCTGGACGAGATTGAGAGCTGCGTCACCGATTACACCAACGACGGCGACGCCTGTACTGTGGTCCAGGTTATACGCCGCTATATGCCCGAGGCGGAGGAAGATGATTACGGCGTAGCTGCCGGGATCGACTTTCCCGTTACGCTGTTTGCCGCGGCCGGCTGGTAGGGAGGGCACTATGAGACATCATGTTGCCCTGTGTTCCAAAATGGGGTTCCGCGAGGATTTCAATGACTTGCGTCATGCCCGGCGTGAATTCATCGGCGTTGCGCTGGTAAAGGCGGCCAATCTTGTCTTCGCGTTTATACCCCAAGGCGCGGGCAAGTTCGGCGGCACGAATCCAAGGCATCCCCTCGTGGTCAACTCTTGCGCACAACACATGAGGAGGGTCGTAAAACTCACGACCCTCAGCGCCCGGACGGCCCCCCTGACAGCCTCGACGGTGGAAGGCATGCTGGACTTCCCTAAACCAGTGAGGCATTGCCGGAGCCTTTACCCGTCCCAAGCGGGTGAAAATCGCGGCGTTTTCAGTTTCTGCCACCAAAGCGCCTCAACGGGCGTTGGTTACATATTGGCGGAACAACGTCCGGGTGTCCGAGAGGCCCCGGCGGTCTCACTGGGCCGGGGAGCGTTGTTCTGCCTTTTTTGTTCCCAATCCCAAACCAGTGAGGTGCATCATGTCTAGCCTTTCCCCCGTCACTTTCCACGGCGATATCATTTTCGTCATTCCCCATGGTGGTGAACCCTTGGCGCCCATGAAGCCCATTGTTGAAAACATGGGGCTGGCATGGCAGACGCAACAACGCAAGCTCACCGATAACAACGAGCGATGGGGTATCACCATGATGGTGCTACCTTCCGAAGGCGGAGATCAGCAGACTCTTTGCATGCCCGTGCGCAAGCTTCCCGCGTTCATGGCTTCGATCAACTCCAAGAAGGTACGCCCCGAACTTCGGGAAAAAATCGAACTCTATCAAGCCGAGTGCGATGACGCCCTGTGGAATGACTGGACCAAAGGAGTTGCCACACGCAAACCTCCGCTCCTCACCCCCTTTCTTCAGGTCAAGGTTCTCCCCAGGGCGCGACGAGAACAGCTTGCCGAACTGCTGCTCGCCAAACTGACCCACGTTCCGGCCGCCCTGGCATGGAAATCAGCCTGGACGGCTTTCAATCGGAACTTCTCCATCCCACAGCACCGGCTTCTTCCCGAGTCCAGAATGGATGAAGCTGTGGCCTTTCTCTCTGCTCTGACCATCGGACCTACCGGCAAGGTTGTTCACAAAAACCGGCAAGCCTCCCTGCCCACCGACGACATGCGACAGGTCGCCTCTGCTCTGACGCACCTTATCGCACAGGCTAAAACTCTGCTCCCCCTGCTTCAAACCGCTACGCCGGAGGTGTGCGCATAATGGACACCGGAAAGACAGCTTCTGAGCGCACCCCGTACAGCGAGGACGCACGAGTCTCCATCGCCATCGACGCTGTCGAGTCCACCAACCCCACTCCCGCCGAAATAGAGCGAAACAGAGCCATTGCCAAAGCCGAAGACGAAGCTCGCGCTGACATGGCCACAAGCATAGACGGAAAAATCATCAATCCCTTTGGGCTGCTGGCCGGCTTGTTAACCACCGTTCATGATGAGGATGAAGGGGGCTTCTCCATGGGAGATGCGGAATTTTGCCGAAGCGTCGGCAACCTCCTTGGCTTGATGGTACATGGCGCGCGCAAGGAATTAGAAATTCAGAGGGTCGGCGGCTACGGCGCGTACACGCTTATGCAGCTCCTGGAAAAACATCATCCCGAGCCCACAAAGGAGTGCGAGCAGTGAGCGAAACAAAAGAATATCACCATCTTCAAGCCATTATGGATTTTGCTGAAAACGAGTTTCAAAAAAAACAGAGCTTTTAGAATCTGACGCTTCGAAAAACTTTATTCCCGGTAATGCCACAACATTCAGCATCGCCGGGCTGATTGGCAGGGAGATCCGGCGGCACAAGGAGAATGATGAAAATTCGCTACCGTGCGGCATCGACAGGGAAACTCTGGCAAAAGCTCTGGACCCATTTTGCGCCCTCACCGCTATCCTGAGCAAGTCCAGCGCCGACGATATTGATTCCGACAATATGGCGAAGGTACTCGGCGCGCTGGAGTACAGCGCTTGGGCGCGCACCGGCTATCCGCGCTTGGGTGAATATTTGTGAGGAGTAAGCAGATGACCACTCCCCACAACAAAACAGACGCCTATGACCGGTTCTAAGGGGTTATTTTACAAAATCAACCATACGGCGGGGAGTGTTCCCGCAAAGTGGGAAGCAATAGAATATGTTGGTATAAAAGAAAAATTGAATGATTTTATTTTATAATATCAATGTAATAACTTGTATATTCGACTCCTATGCGTCCGTTGAGGTTTCACTTCAGCGGGTTTTTTATGGAATCCACGCGCGGACCGGCCGCTAAGGGATGCCGTTGTCTTGCGGCAGGCGCTGTGGTATCCAGCAAGAGACGCCGAAGAAAAAAACGGCGCGAACAGCCTTGCGCGGCGAGCGCCGGGGCGGGCTGAGGCTGGTTGTTTGTCTTTATGAAAATTCATGCACAACACGGACCATGCGTCCGTGTTTTTTGTTTTTAGAGCGTTTCAAGCGATAAATGCTCTGATATCCGGGCGGGACATGCGGCATTTGTGAACACCGCAAATAAAAAAGACCGTTTCCGACCGATGGAGAAGAGGCGCAGCGGGAAGCGCACGCTTTCCCGGCTGAAAAGGCACTATATCCCAATAAAATATACTCTAGCGAGGAACAGCCATGAAGCTGTCGACAAAAATCTGTTTGAGCATGGCCGTACTGACGATCCTGATGACAATTCTGGCGGGATTTTTGCTGATGGAACTGGACAGGGTCAACGACTTCGTCACCACCCTGGCCCACCGCAACATCCCCACCATCAGTGTGGCCGGTCAATATAACAACGACATGTCGGAACACCGCATCGCCGAAGTGCGGCACATCTATGCTACGGACCCGGCGGTCATCGCCCGCCTTGACAAGGAAATCACCCAAGGGCGGGAAAAGCTCTCCGCGTATCTCAACACCCTGCAAGGCCTGATCCACACCCCGGAAGGCAGGGAAAAGCTGGATAACGTCAAGAAGGAAAGCCGGGACTACTTCGCCAGCTCGGACAAAATGCTCACCATGTCGCGGGAGCAGAAAAACGAGCAGGCCGTGAATTTCCTGATCAATGAATCGAACAAGGAATATCTCGAACTCTGCGACACCATCAATGCCCTGGTGGCCTACGCCACGGACAACGCCGACAGGGTCAACCGCCGGGGCGACGAGGTCTACACCCAGGCCCGGAACATCGGCATCGGCCTGACCATCGCGGCCATCCTTGCCGCAATCGTGCTGATCGTGTTGATCGTGCGCAACGTCATCCGCCAGCTCGGCAAGGACCCCGGCGAGTTGAACGACATCGCCATGCGCGTGGAACACGGCGACTACAATATTGACGACGGCAGCCCCCGAATCGGCGTGTACGGCTCCATTGTGGCCATGGTCAAAGCCCTGGAGGGCCATATTGAAACCGCCCGCCGGGAATCGGAAAACGCCAGGGAACAATCCCGCAAAGCCGAGGAGGCCATGCGCCGCGCGGAAGCCGCCGGAGAGCAGGCCCAGGCCAAGACCGAGGCCATGCTGATCGCCGCCGACAAACTGGAAGAGGTGGCCGGCGTGGTTTCTTCCGCCTCCACCGAACTTTCGGCCCAGATCGAGCAATCCGACCGGGGCGCGGCGGAGTCGGCCCAGCGCCTTTCCGAAGCGGCCACGGCCATGAACGAAATGAACGCCACCGTGCAGGAAGTCGCCAGAAACGCCGGCGCGGCTTCCGGCGCTTCCGCCGAAACCAAGGCCAAGGCCGAGGACGGCGCGCGCATTGTGGAAAAATCCCTGCAGAGCATCAACAAGGTGCACCAGGTTTCCGTGGAACTCAAAGCTGACATGGTACAGCTCAACGAACACGCCCAGGATATCAGCCGGATCATGAACGTGATTTCCGACATCGCGGACCAGACCAACCTGCTGGCGCTCAACGCCGCCATTGAGGCGGCCCGCGCGGGCGACGCCGGGCGCGGCTTTGCCGTGGTGGCCGACGAGGTGCGCAAACTGGCTGAAAAGACCATGAGCTCCACCCAGGATGTGGGCAACGCCATCAGCGCCATTCAGGCAAGCACGGCCAAGAGCACGACCTCGGTGGACGACGCCGTGGCCCGGATCGAAGAGGCCACGGAATACGCCAATGCCTCGGGCCAGGCTCTGGAAGCCATTGTTACCACGGTGGAGGGCACGGCGGACCAGGTCAACGCCATTGCCACGGCCAGCGAGGAACAATCGGCGGCCAGCGAGGAAATCAACCATTCCATCGTCCAGGTCAACGACATGTCCCGACAGACGGCCGATGCCATGGCCGAAGCGGCCAAGGCCGTTTCGGATCTGGCTGCTCAGGCGCAGGGCCTTACGCTTCTGATCCAGGAAATGAAGCAGAGCTGATGCCGGACGGCGGGGAATCGGGCTTGAGCTCGGTTTCCCGCCGTCCGGGACGCCGCCTTGACACGGCACTGTTCCGGGTATAGGCCTTAAAAAACTGTCCGTTCCGGCTTTGCGGCCGTGGTTTCCGTGCTTTCATGCGGCACCGACGGAGCTTTACGCGTGTTCCTTCTTTGACAGTATGTTACGTTTGAAATGTCATACATTTCAAACTCCACGCCGCCCGCGTGCCGCGGAAGCGTTAGCCGTTGGCGAGTCCTCGAGCCGTATGGATACCGGCAGCAACGCTGACAGGCTGTTTTTCCTTGCACTCGAACGCGGGTGTCCGCTTACACGGGCACCAGAGCAATTCACTCATTTCAATCGTGCCTTGCGTGAATAATGTCGGCTTGTTGCCGTTTCTTTCCTACGAAACAAACGTGATGCACTCTTCTCCTTCGCGGAGGCATGTATGTTTATCCAGCGTCTCTTTTTCTGGGCAGCACTCTGTTGTCTCAGCCTGTCTCTTGCCGCTCCGGGCTTTGCCGCGTCCTCCCGGCCCGCCGAAGCCGCGCGCGTCATCGCCGTGACGCCGGGGGCCTTTGTGCAGCGCGGGAATGCGCGCACACCCCTCAAACTGAAAGATCCGCTGTATAAAGAGGACCAGGTCAGTACCGACGCCACCGGCAAACTGCAAGTGCTTTTTGCCGACGACACCACGGTGGCCGTGGCACCGGACAGCATGGTCAATATCGCTGATTTCAGCTTCGGCGGACCGGCCAAGGCCAGCTTCGCCCTGGGCGTGGGCCGGGGCCTGGCCCGGGTGGTCACCGGGAAGGTGGTGGAGCGGAACCGCGAAGGTTTCAAAGTCACCACGCCGCACGCCACGGTGGGCATTCGCGGCACTATCCTGACCGCCGACGTGCGCAGCCCCTCCCAGAGCAAATTCATCCTCAGCCAATTGGGCGCGGGGCACAGTGTCAGTGTGTTCAATACCGCAACGGGCCAGCACACGGAAATGCCCAAAGCCGGTCTGACCACGGAAGCGGGGGCCACGGGCAACGTGCTGCGCCCGGCCACGCCCGCTGAAATGAACACTGTCCAGACCGTGACGCGCCAGACCCGCCAAGCCCCGCAGACGCCGCAAACCGCCGCCGCAACCGGCAATGCCGCTCAGGGCAACACGGCGGCCGCAAGCGCGCAGTCCGCGCCGTCCTCCGAAGCCGCGGCTCCGGCAATGGCGGACAGCGGCACGCCCGCTGCCTCCAATGGAGAAAGTGCCGCCGGTTCCGATATGGGCGGCCAGGGCGGAAGCACGCTGCATCAGGCCGGTAATGACACGGCCCTGCGGAACGCCGTGGAGGACGTCATTGCCGGCGGTGATCTCACCCCCGGTGTAGTGGACAACCCCGGCGCGCTCAAAGCCAGCTACGAGGGCCGGCTTCATGGAGTCAGCGAGAGTTCAGGGATTGGCGGCAGCTTCAGCTTTGACGTCAACCTGGGCAGCGGCAATATTGATAACGGTTTTATGCATGTCGGCGCGCTCTCCGCTGATCCCGGCAGTGGACCAGAGAACACCTATACAGGCACCAACGGCACCGGTCAGGTGGGAACCGACGGAGCCTTTGACGTGGGAAATTTCACGCCGACCCTGGATTCCCTGTATCCCAATGCCAGCGCCTCCATGAACGGCAGCATCAACAATGACCATGTGGAGGTAAATCACTGGGAAGTTCGTGATCCGGGCATACCGGGAGGTCAGGTCAGCGGCGTGGGTAGCGGCGACAAGGTTTCTCCGTAAGCTTGTGGCGTTGGCGTATGCTTCGCCATCCGCATCTCTGCGCGCTCTGGGTTGTGCTTTTACTGTTCTTTTCTCTGCGGGCGACGGCGGCACCGTTGCCCGCACTCCATCTGGCTTTGGACCAAAGCCGCGCCCAGGCCAAAACGCTCGTCAACAAAGGCCGCTACGAGGAGGCCTATCAGCTCTACATGCGCCTGCTGCGCGAAGAGCCGGACAATGACGAGATCAATTACGGCCTGGCCCTGGCTGCCGCCCGCACCCGGCGCTATTCCCAGGCCCTGCTGGCCTTTGAGCGACTTATCGACCGCTACCCGGCGGACGCCAAGCTGCGCCGCTCCCTGGCCGACGTGTATCTGCGCCTGGGCGACAGGGACGCGGCCCGCCGCGAACTGGACCTGGCCCGCCAGTACGACCCGACGCTTACGGCAACGCGCATTGCCCGCATTCTGGACAATCTGGAAAATTCCCAATCCCGCTTCCAGGCCCACGGCCGGATCAGCGGCGGCGTCATGTACGACTCCAACGCCAACCAAGGGCCGGCCTCGGACAAGATGAGCCTCGGGCTTTTCGACAATCTGACCGTGCACGGGGTCAAGGCCGTGGACAGCTGGGGTTCCTACCTCAACGGCATGCTGGACACAGGCTGGCGGCTGGGAGAGGACAGCCCCTGGTGGCTCGTTTCGGACATCGCCTTTTTCAAGCGCTGGAACGGCAATCCCAAGTTGCCCGTCAACAACGACTTTTCCTGGGGCCGTGCCGCGCTGGGCCTGCGGCACATGTCCTCCAGAACCCTCGCCGAGCTGCGCATCAAGGGAGAAATGGCCGACCAGAGCCTGGACCAGCGCGTGAGCGTGCTGGGACCGGAGGGCACATTCGTCTGGGCGGTGTTGCCCAACCTGCAGATGATTACCCGCGCCGCCCTGGAAAAACGCGTCTATACGCAGGATATCGGCCGCGACGGCACCTACTGGTGGGTGGGGGAATACATGCGTGTGCTGCTGGGTTCGTCGGGCCATGAGATGACCCTGGGGATGCGCGCCCTGGGCTCGGCCGTGGACACCCCCGATTACAGCTACCACGGCCTGGAGGCCAGTCTGCGCCTGCGCCTCAACGTTACGGACAAATTTCAACTGTTGCCCTTTGCCAGCATGCGCCGCGAAAACTATGACGGCCCGGCCACCGTGCTGGAACAGGAATACCGCCGGGATACGGTCTGCCGTACCGGGCTGTTCGCCCTGTACAACCTGACCTCCAGCCTCCAGGCGGAGGCCGGCGTGCAGTATGTGGACACCCGCTCCTCCTCCCCGCTCTATACTTACCGGCAGTATACTTTCAATATGGGCCTGGCCTGGACGTTCTGAGGCTG
Organism: Desulfovibrio sp. 3_1_syn3; assembly: GCF_000145315.2. Taxonomy (NCBI): domain Bacteria; kingdom Pseudomonadati; phylum Thermodesulfobacteriota; class Desulfovibrionia; order Desulfovibrionales; family Desulfovibrionaceae; genus Desulfovibrio; species Desulfovibrio sp. 3_1_syn3. The sequence goes on along the minus strand of NZ_ADDR02000002.1, from coordinate 624,790 downwards.
ACGGCGCGGAGGCGGCGCACTGAAAACCAGAGACGACCTCGCGTGTCCGCTCTCTGGAACAGTACGGCGTTATTCAGCGCCGCACCGGTAGAAAAAGGCGGAGCCGCAGGCCCCGCCCGTGTGATGAGGATACATGCCGTCACGCCGATAAAAGACACGTTTTCACTCCGACATCAGTCGCCTTTGGTGACGAAAAAGACACTGATGCAGGCGGAATATTGCGAGCGATCTCTTCCCACAGTTACAAAAACATGGGTAGGAGTTGCGATAAGGCCCACATTTTCACCATCAGCGGGCGCGGCAAAGGGGAAAATGAAACTTTCTCCATTGACCGAACTCAGCCCGATTCCGGATGCGCCGCAGAAAAAATACGCATCGTCAATGCCATGGGCGAAACCGCCTTCCGCAAAGGCGGGCAGGCGGGGACAATGAAAATCCTGCCCCCAGATGATGCGGCCGTTAAATTTTCTGCCCGTATCATAACGCGTACTTGCCGGTTTGAATTCCAGGGCGTTTTCCATGACGGCCTCCGTACTTCAAAATTTTAGTACATAATCACAGCCTAGTAGCACATCTTGTATAATTATAGAATAACAAATCAAAAACTGTCAACTATCCCGCATCCCGACAGAACCACCGGGCAGAAAGGACTCCGCCGCTTAATAACGCACTGTACATAGGCAACGTTGCCTGTCACATCAAAGAGCCTGCTTCTCTCCGCGCATTCGCATGCGCCGTATCGGAACAGGTATCTCCGCACGGCTCGAAGCAGCGTGCAAGAATGCTCCATACCCTTTATCCCCAGTTTTACGCGCCCGTCCCAAGTTTGGCTTCAGGAGTATCCGAACCGCGTCCTTGAACCTTCGCCGTCCTTGAGGCAGAGTGAGGCACCAGCCACCAGGAGGGCCGGAGGAGCATGTCCAGACCATTATCCCGACATCCGGCCTTGCGGCGCACGGCCCAGGCCCTGTTGCCCGGCCTGGCCGTCAGCGGCCTGATGCTGTTGCTGTACCTGTTGCAGCCCCCCCTGCTCCGGCAGCTCGACAATGAAATATACGATCTTTTCCTGACCTCCCGGCAGGCGCCGCCGCCCTCGGATGCGCCCGTGGTGGTGGACATCGACGAAAAAAGCCTGGCCGCATACGGCCAGTGGCCCTGGCCCCGCTACCTGGTGGCCCGGCTTATCGACAATCTGACCCAAAACGGCGCGGCCTCCGTGGCCCTGGATATTCTGCTGGCCGAGCCGGACCGCAGTTCGCCCAATTTGCTGCGCCAGCGCCTGCACAGGGATTTCGGGGTGGAGCTCGACCTGGAAAAACTGCCTCCCGACCTGGCGGACAACGATGCCGTGCTGGCCGCGACGCTGGCCCGCAGCCCCGCGGTACTCGGCGTGTTCATGCGGTTCGACCCGTATAAAGGCCCGCCCTCCTCCCTGCCCCGGCCCACGGGCCTGGCCGAGCAGACGCCCGCGGGCGCGCCGCCGCCGCGCGACACCGTGCTGCGCGCCACGTCGGCCCTGCTGCCCCTGCCCGCTTTCAGCCGGGCCGCGCCGGTGGGGGCCATCAACGTGGCCCCCGGCACTGACGGCGTGGTGCGCGAAGTGCCCCTGCTCTACCGCCTGGGCGACAATATTTACGCCAACCTCTCCCTGCGAGCCCTGATGCGCGGCCTGGACGTCAAAACCATGATTCTGCGCTCCGGCCCCGAGGGCCTCACGGAAATCCGGCTGGGGCCCTACCGCGTCCCGGTTTCGGCGCAAGGCCTGATGCGCGTGCCCTTCAAGGGCCCGCGCGGGGTCTATCCCTATTACAGCGCCGTGGACATTCTGGAAAAGCGCGTGCCGCCGGAGCATCTGGAGGGGCGCGTCGTGTTCGTGGGCACGTCCGCGGCCGGACTTCAGGATATTCGGGCCACGCCCTTCGACGCGGTCTATCCCGGCGTGGAGGTGCACGCCGCTGTGGTGGACGCCATCCTGAACCAGGACCACATCGTGCAGCCGGACGCCACGCCCGGCATCCAGGCCCTGGCGATTCTGCTGGCCGGTCTGGCCGCGGCTTTGATATTCAGTTTTACCCGGGCTTTTATTTACGGCCCGGCCTGTCTGCTCCTGGCAGGGGGCGCGATCTGGGGCTCCGGCCATCTCTTCGCCCAGGGCCAGTTCATTTCCCCGCTCTACGTGGTGCTGACCATTCTGGCTCAGGGGCTCTGCATCCTGCCCATGCGCTTCTGGCAGGAGGAAAAACAGAAGCGCGTGCTGCGCCAAGCCTTCAGCCGCTATGTGGCTCCGGAGGTCGTGGCCCGCATCGCCGCGCGCGAAGGCGACATTTTCGCCGGTGAGGAGCGCGACGTCAGTGTGCTGTTCACCGACATACGCGGCTTCACCAGCCTCTCGGAAAAACTGGACCCGCAACAGGTGGTGGCCCTGCTCAACCGCTATTTCACACCCATGACCGCCTGTGTGCGGGACAGCGGCGGCACGCTGGACAAGTTCATCGGCGACGCCATCATGGCCTTCTGGAACGCCCCCCTGGACGTGCCGGACCATCCCCGGCGCGCCGTGGCCGCCGCCGTGCGCATGCAGGCCCTGCTGCGCGAGCTCAATCCCGCGCTGGAAAAGGAATTCGGCGTGCGCCTGCGCATCGGCGCGGGCCTGCACTGCGGACCGGTTTATGTGGGCAATATGGGTTCCGAGGACCTGCTGGACTACACCTGCATCGGCGACACGGTCAATCTGGCCTCGCGCCTGGAGGGCATGTGCGCCAAATACGGGGTTAGCGTCATGGTCAGCGGCGCCGTGGCGGAGCGCTGCGGCGCGGCCTTTTACTTCCGCGCCCTGGACAGCATCCGGGTCAAAGGCAAATCCAGGCCGGTAGCCATCTTTTCCGTGCATGAGCAGGAGGAGGCCCGGCGCCGCGAAGCGGAATTCGCCACAGCCCGGGAAGCGCTGCAACTCTATATACGGGGGAATTTCGCCGACGCCGGACGACTATTCGATCGCTTGCGCGAATCCTCTGCGGAGAGTAACGTACTTTACGAATTATACAGCGGCCGTTGCGCGGCGCTTTGTGCGGACCCGCCCGAAAATTGGGATGGTATCTGGACATTTAACAGCAAATGAGATTGATATGAAAATCCGGCTGTGGGGGACGCGAGGTTCCGTCCCCGTGTCCTCGCCGCAAATGACGCGCTACGGGGGCGACACGACCTGTATTGAAGTCAGGAGCGAATCAGGCGGCCGCCTGATTCTGGATGCCGGTACCGGCATCCACGCCCTGGGCGACAGCATGGACCATGAAATCCCCACGGATTGCACCATCTGTTTCAGCCACGCCCATTGGGACCACCTTCAGGGCCTGCCGCATTTCAAACCGCTTTACAATCCCAACTGGCGACTGAGCCTGCGCGGCCCCGTTCTGGCCGAGGACGTCCCTTTTTCCCAAAACCTGCTGGAAATTTTTGACGAAAAACATTTTCCCGTGCCCTGGCGGGAACTGCCCCGGCGGCCCATCCTGGAATTCACGCCCGGCGAGCAATTCCAGGTGGGCGACATGACGGTGAAAACCTGTCCCACGGTCCACCCCGGTTCCTGCGCGGCCTACCGCATTGAGGCCGACGGCTGGAGCTTCGTTTTTACCGGCGACCACGAATGCGGCGACAAGGGCGACAGCGAGGCCACAAAACGCCTGCTGGATTTCATGGCCGGCGCGGATGTGGCCTTGGTGGACGGGCATTATTTTCTCAAGGACTACCCCCTGCACCAAGGCTGGGGGCACAGCGCCCTGGAGCAATGGCCCGCGCTCCTGGCCGGGCGCGGCGTCAAGCATCTGGTCTACACCCACTACGACCCTTCCTACTGCGACCGGGAGCTGGATAAGGTCTTTGACGCCCTGCGCGAAAACTGCCGTCTGCCCATTTCCCTCCAATTGGGCTGCCAGGGCATGCTGATCACGGCTGACGGCGGTGAAATGGAAGAACGGGAAGAAAGCCTGGAGTCCATTAACTGCAAGCTCTGCGATTTCTTCCACCGCATTTCACACTTTTCCGACACCAACGTCGTTCTGGACAGCGTTCTGAACCAGGCCCGCGCCTTGAGCAACGCCGACGCGGGCACCATCTACCTGGTGGAAAACAACAGCCTGGTTTTTTCCTACGCGGCCAACGACACGCTGTTTCCCGGCTCGGAAGCCAATAAATACGCCTACCTTAACGCCAGCCTGCCCCTGGACACCGGTTCCATCGCCGGTTTTGTGGCCTGCACGGGCCGCGTCCTGAACATCCCGGACGTGCGCGCCATTCCCCAGAGCGAACCCTACGCCTTCAACGACGCCTTTGACCTTGCCACGGGCTACCGCACGGTTTCCATGCTCACCGTGCCCTTTACGGACGTGCAGAACAGGATTCTCGGCGTCCTGCAATTGATCAACAGCGTAAAAAACGGCCGGATCCAGGCCTTCCCGCCCAACACGGTACGCTATGTGGGCCGCCTGGTGATGCTGGCAGGCAATTCCCTGGAACGGGCGCGCCTGGCCAATGACCTGATCCTGCGCATGCTCAGGACGGCCTCGTTGCGCGACCCGCGCGAGACGGCCAGCCATGTGCGCCGGGTGGGGGCCATGGCCGCTGAAATCTACCACCACTGGGCGGAGAAACACGGCCTGACCGCCGAGGAAATCCGCGCGGCCAAGGGCCGCTTGCGCCTGGCGGCCATGCTCCATGACGTGGGCAAGGTGGGCATACCCGACGCCATTCTGAAAAAACCCGGGCGCCTCACGCCCGAGGAACGCAGAACCATGGAAAAGCATGCGGTCATGGGCGCCCGGCTGTTTGAGAACGCCACGCAGGATGTGGATATGCTGGCCCACACCATCGCCCTGCACCACCATCAGAAATGGGACGGCTCGGGCTATACCGGTTCGGACAAGCACCCCCTGCTGTCCGGTACGGACATTCCTCTGGAGGCCCGGATCACGGCCATCGCCGACGTCTATGACGCGCTTATTTCCCGGCGCTGCTACAAAGAGGCCTGGGATGTGAAAGACGCTCTGGACATCCTGCGCAACGACGCGGGAAGCCATTTCGACCCGGAACTGGTGGATGTTTTCATGGAAATCCACGAAGTGATTACCGCCATCTGCAAGCGCTTTCCTGATCTGGAGGACGCGTGAACGCCGAGAGAGAGAGAGAGAGAGAGAGAGAGAGAGAGAGAGAGAGAGAGAGAGAGCATAGTGAAGAGAGCCGGCATATGACGTTTCCCGTTTCGCGCATTCTGAGCGTGTTTCTGGCCATCTGTGTTCTGTCGGCCCCTTTCCCGTTGCGCGCCGCGGAAGGCATGGAAACCGTCCGCGTCGGCTATTATGAGGACGGGGACTACATGTCCCGTAACCAGGCCGGCGAATATGTCGGCTTCAACTTTGAATATCTACAGGAAATCGCCAAGTTCAGCGGTCTGCGCTACCGCATGGTGGACGGCGTGAGTTGGGAAAACACCCTGTCCCTGCTGGAAAAAGGCGAAATCGACATCCTGCCTGCCGTGTACTATACGCCGGAGCGGGCCAAAAAGATGCTTTTTTCCGAGCTGCCCATGCTGAGCCTGTTCACCACGCTCAATGTCAGGATCGGCGACAATCGTTACGCCTATGAAGATTTCGCCTCCTTCCAGGGCATGAAAGTCGGTATCATCGCCAACAGCAAGGACGGCGAAAAATTCCGCCAGTACTGCCGGGACAACAATCTCGACCTGACCATTATTCCCTATGCGGAAACCGGCACGCTGCTGGCCGCCCTGGCGGACAAAACCCTGGACGGCGTGGCCATTACCCACCTCGGCCGCAACAGCGTCTTCCGCAGCGTGGCCCAGTTCTCCGCGGAACCCATGTACATTGCCGTGGCCAAGGACAGGCCGGACCTCCTGGCCCGCATCAACAAGGCCATGAACGTCATCTCGCTGCGCGATCCCTATTACGCCCTGCGCCTGCACGCCAAATATTTTTCGGTCAGCGCGGAGCAGAAACCTGTGTTTACCGAGCAGGAAGAAGCCTTTATCGCGCGCAAGCCGGTCATCAGGGCCGCCTATGACCCGACCTGGGCTCCTTTGGAATACACGGACCCCAGAACAGGACTTTTTTCCGGCGTGGTGGCGGACCTCTTCAAACATATCACAAATGAAAGCGGCCTGACCTTCCATTTTGAGCCCATGCCCCAAAACCAGGCCCTGGAGATGGCCTCCAAGGGCGAAATCGACGTGGTCTGCACGCTTACCGGCGACTATCTCTGGAACGAGCGCTATCAGCTCAACGCCACCGGCGAGTATCTGAGCACGCCCGCCCTGCTGGTCCGCCCGCGCGGGGCCGGTGAGATCAAAACCATCGCCCTGCAAGAGGGCTACTGGCTTTCCCAAAAAATCACCCAGGACAATCCCGGCAAGCGCATTCTCTACTATGACACCGTGGAGGAGTGTTTTGACGCCCTGCTGGCGGGCAAGGCCGACGCCGCCTACGCCAACACCCACATCGTCAACTACTTGCGGGCCGAGCCGCGCTACGCCGTCCTTGACGCCACGCCCCTGGGCAATTTCACCGGCGAGTTGCGCATCGGCGTCTCCCGCCATGCCGATCCCAGGCTGTTCGCCATTCTGGACAAATGCGTCCAGTACACGTCCACGGAAGAGATGGACGATCTGGTGCTGAAAAACGCCATCAAACCCCGCAGCATCAGACTGCGGGATTTTGTGGCCGAACACCCGGCGGAAGTCATCAGCGGCATCGGGGCGGTGTGCGGGCTGATTATTTTGCTGCTGGCCTACAGTCTGGCCATCAAGTCCAGACACAGCGCGCAGATTCAGTCCCTGCTCTATCGCGACCGCCTGACCGGCCTGGACAATCTCGACAAATTCTACACGGAATGCGGCCGCCTGCTGGGCGGAACCGAACATGAATATGCCCTGCTCTACGGCGACATCAGCCAGTTCAAGATCATCAACGACAACTTCGGCTTTGCCGTGGGCGACGAACTGCTCCGCGCCTACGCGGCCATTCTGCGGGACAGCGTCGGCCAGGACGAGCGTTGCGCCCGCGTGTCCGCGGACCACTTCATCCTGATGCTGCGCTATCACGGCTGGGAACAACTGGCGGCCCGGACCAAGGACATGGCCCAGTCTCTGGACGTCTGGCGCTACGCCTGGGGCATGCCCTACAAAATAGGCACGGTCTTCGGCGTATACTTGGTCAATGCCGCGGAAAAGCACAACATCCATCTCATGCTGGACCTGGCCAACTACGCCCGCAGAAACGCCAAGCTGACCATGCGCGGCCCCCTGGTGCTCTATGACGAAAAAATGCGCCAAGACGCCCTGTTGCAACAGGAATTGAGCGGCCACCTGGAAAATGCCCTGGAACAGGGCGAACTGACAGCATGGTTCCAGCCCAAGGTGGACATGCCCAGCGGTGAAATCAACGGCAGCGAAGCACTGGTGCGCTGGAACCACCCGGCGCGCGGCCTGCTCATGCCGGGCAGCTTCATGCCCCTGTTCGAGCGCAACGGCGCGGTGGTCCAGATCGACATCTACGTTTTCGAACAGGTCTGCAAGGCTCTGAAGCAGTGGAGCAAGCAGGGGCTGCCCATTCATAGGGTTTCCTGCAACTTTTCCAGCCTGCATTTCGACCGTGCGGATTTCCCGCAGCAACTGGCGGACATCGCCGCCCGCTATGAAGTGCCCCACGCGCTGCTGGAAGTGGAAATCACCGAGAGTTCCATCATGCGCAACCCGGAATCCGCCTGCGCCCAGATCATGCAACTGAAGGAACGCGGCTTCCTGATTGCCATCGACGATTTCGGTTCCGGCTATTCCTCACTGGGGCAGATCCAGCAGATCATGGCCGACGTGCTCAAGCTGGACCGCAGCTTTGTCCAGCGCAACATCCTCGGCACGCGGGAACAGATCGTGCTCAGCAATGTCATCCGCATGGCTACGGAACTGGGCATGTCGGTCATTTGCGAAGGAGTGGAAACCGGGGAGCAGGCGGAGATCCTCATCCAGTTGGGCTGCCGCAACGCCCAGGGCTTTTTCTACGCCAAGCCCATGCCCGGACGGGATTTTGAACAACTTCTGCAAAAGGGAGCCCGGCTGCCGGTGTAAGTCCCCTCTGAGCTGGTTTGCCTCAGGATGCTGAAAATTGCCGCCCGGCTCGGATTTTTTTGAATCCGTGCCGGGCGGCTCGGCGTTTCAGGGCAACCGTTTCCAGGCGAAGAAGATTTTCAGGCAGCTCCGTTCCGCGCTGCCATGCTTTCCAGCACCAGCTTCCGCAAACGTTCCACCTGGACGGCGGCGTCATAGTCCCGCCGTACGGCGTTGCGCGCCTCCTGTCCGATAAAGGCCAGCCGGGGCGCGCGCTCCGCCACTCCGGCCACGGTTTCGGCCATGGCCCGCGCATCCCAGAAATCGCAGAGAAAACCGTTGACCCCATGGCTGATCACTTCGCGCACGGGCGCGGTGTCCGACCCCACCACCAGGCCGCCGCAGGCCATGGCCTCCAGAATGCCGGTGGACAGGGCATACGGGGCCGTCAGATAGACGTGCACTGTGGAGGCCCGCAACATCCGGCGGTACTCATTCAGCGGGCGCGGTCCCAGCAGATGCACCCGGGCGCGGGCCTCGGGCGGAAGCGGCAGTTCCTCGCGGCACCGGCACAGGGCTTCCGCCTCGCCCCGCTTGGCCTCCTCGCCGGAACGGCCGCCACGGCTCTCCGGCGCGGGCCAGGCCACCAGCACATGGCAGGAAGGGCGCAATTCCAGCAGGCGCGGCAGGCAACGCGTAAACTGCGCGAAACCGCGCGCCGCGTCGTGCAGCGGGCCGGAAAAACTTATCAACTCGTCCGTGTCGGCAAGGTCAAGGCCGCCGCCCGCAAAACCCGCCACGGGCGCGGGTGAAAAAAAAGCCGTGTCCACGCCGCTGTGCAGCACCCGGAGGCGTTGCGCCAGAAATTCGGGGTACTGGTCGCGTTGCCATTCCGAGGAGATTGTCGCCAGATCCGCGTCGCCCAGGGCATTGTATTCCCAGAGATTGCGCACCCTGGCCGGGGCAAAGTCCGCCGGGGGGCGGGGACGTCCCCGATTGAAAAAACAATGGCTCTCCCCCTGGTTGTAAAACCAGTCCGCCCGCACCAGATAGAATGCCTCGGGGAAAATATCCCGTACATAGAGGCTGCCGCCCGCGGACGACGAGGCGCAGACCAGATCGGGCGCAAAGCCGTCTTTGCGCAGGCCCAGCATGGCATTGCCCGCCCTGGCCCCGCGCCGGAAACGGAGCACGGCCTCGCGCTCGGCCGGGTCGTCGCCGGCGTGGTTGAGCGGCGGGGCCAGGCGCAGACGGCGCACGCCGGGCAGCCCCCCCTTCTGGCCGGTTTCGGACAGAAAGAGCACCGTGTTTTCCTGCTCGGCCCCGAAACTGTGGGCCAACAGCCGGAACGGGCCGGGAAAGGAGCCGTGTAGAAATAAAATACGCATATGGCCGCCTTATGTCGGAATGCCGCCCGCCCCATGCTGAGCGCTCGCTTCTCCCCCGCTGTTCCGGGCCTCGTCCTCCCCGCCGCCGCTCTTTTCCTCGCGCAGCTTCTGCAAAAATTCCCGGCCTTGGCCGGTCTGCAAAAAGCCCTGCAGAGCCCGCACCACCTGCGGATCATATTTGCGGGGCGTCTCATTGAGAATTGCCATGGCCCGCTCCATACCGTGGGCCGTGCGGTAGGAGCGCGGCCGCACCAGGGCGCAGAAGGTATTGGCCACGGCCAGGATGCGGGCGTTGAGACAGATCTGGTCGCCCTTGAGCCCGTCCGGATAGCCCGAGCCGTCCAGCCGCTCATACATCTGGCTGATGGCCTCCAGCACGGGCAGGCCGAAATCAATGCCGGTAAGGGCTCGCCGGGCGTAGTCCACATGGCGCTGCAACTGGGCCCGTTCCTCGACGGAAAGCGCGCCTGTCTTGTTCAGCAGTTCACTGGGCAGCTGGATCATGCCGATCTGGGACAGGCTGGCCGCCGTGCGCAGGGTCGCCAGGGTCTCGGCGTCGTTGAGGCCCAGGCAGTAGGCCAGGGTCACGGAAAGCTGGGCCGTGAAGGTTGACTGGCCGCAGAGATAGGGGTCCACGGCTTCGATGGCCCGCACAAAGACCGCCACGGTCTGGGTGATCATATGCTGGGCGCGCTGCTGGGCCAGCACCAGTTCGGTAATGTCGCTGTACACCGAAACCACGCCCGACATCCGGCCCTTGTCGTCCCGGAAGGGCGAGCAGGCCGTAAGGAAATGGCGCGCCTGCCCTTCCACGGGCAGGGCTTCGGTAAAGCTGGCCATGCCTTCCGTCTGGTTCACGGCCAGGGTATGCGTCACCAGGCTGCGGGCCAGATCCGGCGGCAACTGGCTGTGGGGCAGGCCGCGCAATTGCTCCACGCTCAGGCCCGTCATCCGGGCGTAACTCTGGTTGGCATAATAGATCACGCCGCTCAGGTCATTGAGCACAATGCCCGCCGACAGCGCGGAATTGACCCCGTCCATGATCTGCTTCTGCTGGTTGACCACCAGATAGAGGCGGCGCATCTGGTCGGCCACGGCGCGTTCCTGGCGGCCCACCAGCCACCACCACAGGGCCACCAGTACGATGCCGGCCAGGGCCGTCACCAGTCCGGCGGCGATCAGCACGTTTTTGCGGAAGTCCGCGTACTGGGCCTCGGCCTGGGCCGCGTCCACGCCCTGCATGACCAGCCAGGGCATGCCCGGCACGGGCAGGGCCAGGGTATAAGCCCGCACTTCCCCGCCCTTGGCCGTGGGCTCGTCGCGCAGGCTCAAGGGCAGACGGCCGCCGTCCAGGCGCCAGCCGGGCAGCTCCAGCGAACCGGAACGCGCGGCGGGATTGATGAGCCGCACGTCCTGCCGGTGGGCCTGAACGATGCCGGAACTGAATATGCCGTCGTCGCCGGTACGGGTGATGGCCCTGGCCACGGGCAGCACATTATAGGTAGCCACCAGGATGGAAACCACCCTCTCGCCCGAGGCATCCACATAGAGGGGCGCGAAGACCGGAAAGGCCATGTCCATGACCAGTTCGCCCTCCTGGCGGCGCACGGGCAGCATGACGGGCCGCCGGGTTTGCAGCACGGTTGCCAGAAAAGACCGCTGGTCCTCGCTGAATTGCGGCGCATCGGACGGAGCCAGATAAACCTCAAGATTCGCGTTCAGCAGATACGCGCCCCAGAGGCTGTTTTTCTCGATAAAATCCTTCAACTGCCTGAGCATCATGGGCAGGCGCGGAGCCAGGCTGTCCAGGGGATCGGGATCGCCCGCGTAGCCGCCCCCGCCTGAAGCCGCGCCGCCCGGCTCCGTCAAATCCGTGGAAAAACCCGAGGGCATTTCAGGCAGAATTTCCGGCGGCGGGGGCACGTCATGCTCCGGCCGTTGGGCCAGTTCCAGCAGTTTTTCCGCCGGAATCCTGGAGGCGTCCGCCTCGGCCGCGAACAGGCGCAGCAGGTCCAGGCCGGCAAAGGCTTCCACCTGGCCCTTGAGCGTGCCGGACCAGACCGTGAGCAAAGCCACCTTGTTGCCCGCCTGGGTGCTCATGTTCTGTTCCATGTCCCGCAGCAGCCGCTTTTGGGAAGTCTGCAGAATCCAGTGCGCGGCCACGGCCGCGGCGACCGCCACCAGCACCAGCAAGGCCAGCATGATCAGCGCGGTGCGCCGCTTGCGGCGCGAGCTTTGAGTTGAGGAATCCTGTGCCATGATGTTTTCCTTACGTAACGACTCAACGCTCTCGCAGCGCATTCTGCTTGGCTTTCAGAATGGGCTTGAGCAGATAGTCGAGCACCGTCTTTTTGCCGATCAGAATGTCCGCGGTCACGATCATGCCGGGAATAATGGGCAGCACTTCATTGTGGTAGGTGATGGCCGTCTTTTGCGTGCGCACCTTGACCAGATAATGATAGTTGCCCTTCTTGTCTTCGATGGTGTCGGCGCTGATGGACTCCAGCTTGCCCTCCAGGCCGCCGTAGATGGAGAAATCATAGGCCGAAACCTTGACCATCACCTCCTGGCCGGGCCGCAGAAAAGCCACGTCCTTGGGGCTGACCTTGGCTTCCACCAGCAGGGTGTCGTCCAGAGGCACGATATCCATGATGGGTTCGCCGGGCTTGACCACGCCGCCCACGGTGTTGATGTAGATCTGCTTCACCGTGCCGCGCACCGGGGTGCGCAGTTCCGTACGGGTCACGCGGTCGCTGCCCGCGGCCAGTGTTTCACGCAGGGAGTTCAGTTCCAGACGGCGCTTGTTGATTTCCTCGGTGATGGCCGCATTCTGCTCCGCCCTGCGCGAGGCGATGCGCTGCTTCGATTCCTCGGCGGCGGCCTGGGCCTTGGGAATGCTGGCCGCCAGCATGTCTATCTGGCCCTGGAGTTCCACGACCTTCTGTTGCAGGCCCAGGTATTCCATACGCGAAAAGTTGTTGCGCTGCACCAGGGCATAAGCCGTGTCGCGCTGCTCGATGGACAGGGCCAGACTGCGGTCCAGCTGGGTCTTGCGGGCAATCTGCTCTTCCACATCGTGCCGCCGCTGATCATACTGGGACTTGAGCACCTCGATTTCGGCATTGAGCTGGTTCTGGCGCGACTGCCAGGCGTTTTCCTGGTCGCGGATGATCTGCCGGGCGCGGGCCAGCGTGTTCTCATCCACCTTGTGGCCGGTGAGTCTGGCGGCCCAGTCCTGAAGGTCTTCGGGGAAAACAGGGCGCTGGTCCTTGAGTTCCGCTTCCAGGCGGGCAATAGCCAGGCTGTTTTCCATGGCCTTGTTCACGGCGTCGCGGTAGGAGGATTCGGCCAGCTCATTGTCCAGTTGGGCCAGCACGTCGCCCTTGTTCACGATCTGCCCTTCACGCACCAGCACGGCGCGCAGAATGCCGCCTTCCAGGTTCTGAATGGTCTGGGTGCGTTGCGAGCCCACCACCTGGCCCTCGGCATGGGTCACCTCGTCGACCTTGGCAAAAGCCGCCCAGACCAGCAGGCAGGCGAACATCACCGCCACGGTGATCGAAAGGGCGCGCACGCCGAAACGCGGCCGCCGGGCCAGAGCGGCGTCCACTTCGCCGGCAAACTGGATGTCGTCGGGGGTGAGCCCGTGCAGGGGCGCGTCCATGGCCGCGAACAAACCGGCATTGGGGCCCGCATCCGGGCCCGCGTTCGGACCGGAATGGGAACCCGGCCCGGCCCCGGGCGTTCCGGGTCCGGCGGGCGCATCCGCTCCGCCCTCCCCGCCGGTCTCGCCGCTTTTGCCCTTGTGGAGCACGGCCTCGCGGATGGACTGGATCAGACTATGGTCCGGCCTTTGCTCATGCTCGTCGCCCACGAACAGGGCGCGCAAAAAGGACAGCGCGCCGCCGCCCTTTGCCGCCGTGTCCTTGGCCCCGGCCAGAGCCAGGGCCGCAAGCTCATCCTCGGACGGCAGCATGGGTTCGGGCATGGGCGGAAGATCGGTTCCGGCCTCCGGGCTCTGCGGGGTCCGGGACGTTGAAGCACTCTTCCCTGCCGCGCCTGAAGCACCGGGCATCAGCGGCATGAAATCCGTCAGCTTTTGCGGAATTCCGCCTTCAGGAACTTCCAGCGGCGGTTCCGGCACGGAACCGCCCGGCTGCGGAGCCCATGCCGTCGGAGCGGGCTCCGCAGCCGGGGATTTTTCCCCTTTCCAGGCGGCAAGATCCGTGGCGCGCGCGGCGCGTTCGTCCAGCATGGCGGCAAAGGGCGTAGCGGCATCAGCCGCATGGGCCGCGCCGGGCATGGCGGGCATTTCCCCGCCGGAGTCCGCTTCCGCCCGAGGACGGCGTTCTTCCTCCACGGCCGCCGGAGCATTCTTTTTACCGGAACTCAGCTGCATCTCAGTTCTCCACCGGTCGCGTACGCGCGGGCCGTTCACCGTTGCCGGCGGCGTTCATGCTTTGCCGGGAGCGTTCGCGCAGGCGCTGGAGCACCATGTCGCGCGGGCCGTCCATCTTGATCTGGCCGTTTTCCATGACGATCAGGCGTTCCACAATGCGCAGCATGGACAAACGGTGTGTGACCAGCACCACAGTGCGCCCGTCCATAACGGTTTGCAGGCGCTTCTGGAGCATCAGTTCGGAATCCGTGTCCATATTGCTGGTGGGCTCGTCCAGGATCAGCACTTCCGGGTCGCGCACCAGGGCGCGGGCCAGGGCCACGGACTGCCGCTGCCCGCCGGAAAGCGCCTTGCCCTGCTCGCCCACCTGGGCCGCGAAGCCCGCGGGATTGTTGCGCAAAAAGTCCGTCACCCCGGCCAGGGCCGCGGCGCGCAGAATCAGATGGTCGTTGATGGAGGGGTCGCCCAGGGCGATATTGTCCCGCACGCTGCCGTAAAAAAGCACCACGTCCTGCGGCAGCACGCCCACCCTGCCCCGCAGGTCCGAACTGGGAATCTGGCGGATGTCCACATCCCCGAATTTCACGGCCCCATCCTTGGGCTGGTACAGGCCGATCAGCAGCTTGGACAGCGTGCTCTTGCCCGAGCCCATGGGCCCGATGATGCCCACCCGTTCGCCCGGCTCGATGTGCAGGGACACGCGGTCCAGAGCCAGCCGCTCGGAACGGGGATAGGCGAAGGAGACGTTCTCCATGGTGAAGGAAGGCCGCAGCATGCCGAAATCCATGCAGGTCCGCTCGGCCTGATTCTCCGACGGCAGCTCCATGAGCATGTCCAGAGCCTTGAGGGTCACGTGCGAATTCTGCATGCGGGTGAGCAGCGAAGCCATCTGGAGCAACGGGGCCATGGTCCGGCCCACCAGAATATTGCAGCCGATGAGCGCGCCCATGGTCATCAGGCCGTCGGTGATCCGGTACACGCCCCAGACGATCATGGCCACGGTCACGATCTGGGTGATGAGCATGGAGGCCGTGATGGCCAGGTTGTTGTATTTGCGGGCCTCGCTGGTGGATTTGGCGGAAAGCCCCACCACCGACTCCCAGAGCCGCTGCATGCGGCTTTCCGCCATGCAGGACTTGAGGGTTTCCAGGCCGCCCACGATTTCCACCAGCAGGGCGTTTTTCTGCATGTTCTGCTTGTAGCTGGCTTCGGCGCACCGGCGGGAGCGGTGTTGCAGGAGCAGGCCCACGCCCAGCAGTATGGGGATGGCCGCGAGGGGCAGGAAGACCAGCGGCCCGCCGATAAAGCCGATCAGCAGCAGAAAAATCACCAGAAACGGCAGGTCGATGCAGGCCAGCAGGCTGGACGAGCTGAAAAATTCGCGCAACTGCTCGAATTCGCGCAGATTGTTGACCATGGCCCCGGTGGATTCCGGCTTGGCGTCCAGGCGCATGGAAAGCACTTTGTCCACCAAGGTGCTGGAAAGCACGATGTCCGCGTTGCGCCCGGCCACATCCACAAAATGGGTGCGCAGGGACGAGAGCAGGAAGTTGAACAGGTAGATGATCAGAATGCCCACGGCCAGCACCCAGAGCGTCTCCGTGGCGTTGTTGGGCACCACGCGGTCGTAGACGTTCATGACAAAGAGCGGGCTGGCCACGGCGATGAGGTTGATGACCACGCTTGCCAGGGCCACATGGCGGTAAATGGGCGCGTAGTAGCGCAACACGTCCCAGAACCAGCGCTTGCCCTTGGACAGGGTCAGCTTTTCCGCGCGCTCGTCGGGCGCGGCCTGCACGGCGGCAAAGAGGGCATACCCGGAATATTCCTCCTTGAGGGCGGCCAGGGGCACGCTTTGCGCGCTGTCGCTGATTTCGGGAAAGATCACTTCCGCCGTGTCCCCCCGCAAAGCCGTGAGCACGCAGGAGCGGTCTTTGGTAAGCAGAAGAATGCAGGGCAGCACCAGGGTGGGGATGTCTTCCAGCACGGGGCGGAAGGCAATCCGGCCCGAAAGCCCCGCCTTGCGCGCCGCTCGCAGGCAGGCCTGCGGCGTCACCCTGCTGCCGGTGAGCCCGGCCATCAGAAATTGCGGCGAAACCGCCTTGCCCCGCAGGCGCAAAAGCACGGACAGGCTGCGCAGCAGGCCGGGCATGAAATCCACATCCGAGGGGCGCAACGGCCCCATGGCCTTCCCCTTGGCCGGGGCCTGCGCCGCGTCGCGGGCGTCGGGAGCATCAGGGGCAGCGGCATCAGGGGCGGACGGCGCGCCGGTCTCGCCGGAGTGGGAAGCGGCAGCCTTGTCGCTTGCGGCCGGAGGGACTTTGGCTTCCTCCCCGGAAGCAGGGGCGGCCATGCCCGCCACGGCGGAACGCGCCCTCAGGGCTGAGGCGACGGACCCCGTGAGCGTGGCGGCATGCGGCGCGGCGTGCTGCCCGTCCTCACGCGGCGCGCCATGCGCATCATGCGTATCGGGGGAAGCGGCCTGACCGGAGACGGACCGCGCAGCCGGATCGGATCGGGTCGCTCCGGAGGGGGCCTGTCCTTCAAGATTGCCGGGAACGGCGGAAGACATCCGCCCGATGTGTGTCGTACTGGGCTTATCCATGATTTTTCCGTTGCTGTGGGGCAAAAGCCCGCGGGCTTTTGCGGAGCGGTGTTGTTGCCGCCCCATTGCCCCTGCCCGGAAGCGAACTCCGTCCGCGCGGGGCAATGCTGATTCCGTCAACAAACTCCGACGGCCTGAACGCCGGAGGCAAATCAACCGCTTGGAACCTATCCCAAGGGGGAAGGCAGCACAAGCTCCCTCCCTGGCGTACGCCGCCATATGCGTACGCGGGAAGGCCAAAATCGGATTCAGCCCGGCGCGCCAGCGCCGGACTGAATCCCCTCTTACTTAAACCAACCGGGCGCGAATGCCTCGCGCGGATCCTCGCGGTCCTCCGGAGGTTTTTGCCCCAGCGGCCCGGTGTTTATGGACATCTGCGGCAGCAGATTGCCGGTGAGCGCGCACAGTCTGTATGCGCCCACCAGGATATTGCCGCGCGCGGTTTCCGCCTGAGTGGATGAATTGTACAGCTCGCTTTCCGTGTCCAGCACGTCCAGCAGGCTGCGCTTGCCGATCTGGAACTGCTCCAGATAGGCGGTACGGGTATATTTATTGTATTCGATGGCCTTGGAGTAGTGCTTGTACTGCTCCTGGGCGGCCTGATAGTTGGTCCAGGTGCTCTCGATATCCAGTTTGAGGTCGTCGATGTAATTGTACATCACCTGCCGTGACTGGCGGATGCGCGCCGAAGCGGCCTTCCGTTCGGCCAGGTCGGCCCCGCTGTTGAAAATGTTCCAACGCACGGTGCCCAGCACGTCGAAGCTGTAGATCCAGCGGTCACTGGCGCCGCCCCGGTCTGTATAGTCCGGCCCGGCCTCCAGGTTGAAAGTGGGATAAAAGGCGGAATCCGCCAGTTCCCGTTCGCCCCGGGCGGCCCGGATGTCCTGCATGTAGGCCGCCAGCTTGGGATTGTTCTTCTCGGCCAGCTCAAAAACCGGTTCAGGGCCCTTGAAGATCTCGGGCGGCATGGTCACCGGCATAAGCTTGCCGTAGGCCTGCATGCCGGTCAGCCGGGTATAGGTTTCCTCGGCCACCAGCAGGGAGGCCTTGGCTTCGGAAAGGCTCGACAAGGCGCGGGAAAGGCGCGACTGCGCCTGACTCACGTCGGCCGCCGTATCCGCGCCCAGGTTGGCGCGGTCCTCGGCCTGCCCCAGAATGGCCTTGTGCTGGGCCACGTTTTTCTCGGACAGAGCATAGATAGTGCGGCGGCGCAGCAGGTCAATATGGGCAATGATGCCGTCCAGGGAAAGGGAGGTGGCGGTATCAAACACCCGCTCCTTGACCGAATCCAAAGTGGATTGCGCGCTGCGCACTCTCGAACGGGTTGCGAAGCCGTCCCAGATGGGCTGTACCAGCTTGGCGCTGACACCGGCCAGGCCCCACATCTGTTCGTCCAGATTTTGGCCTCTGGTGGTGGAATCGCTCAAAATGCTGCCGCCGGCCCGGCCGGTGACGTCCACGCGCGGACCGAAACCGGCTTTGGCCCGGTCCACCTCATGCTCCAGCACCTGGCGGTTTTCCAGCATGCCGCGCAGGCTGCGGTGCGTGCGTAAAACGCCGTACACCGTGTCCTCGACGGTAATGGGTTGACCGGGGGGAGGCGGAGGGGGGTAGGCGGCTTCCGCCGCCGCGACTGCCGCGGGAAGCAGCAGTGCCAAAACAGAGAGGGAGAAGGATAATAGTTTCACGGTTCACTCCAAAATAAGGGAAAATCACCCCGTTGCGGCGTTTTCCCGCTGATGGCATGTCAGCCACGATGGCCCACATTACCGCCGGGACAGGCGGGGTCCGTCAATCCCGCACCGGCAACGGCATGCCATGCTGCCGCCACTGTCTTTATGGCGGCCTGAACACTTATACGGCAAGTGTTGGATTTAGCTTTAGCACAAGCGAAATAAAAAAGTCCACAAGTAGAAAATTTTTTCTCTAGAAAAGGTTTAGGGCAAAAGAATTTTTTTTCTAGAAAGAATGCAAACGCCGCCCTGCACAGTTTAATCGGGCACCACATCCCGGAAAATTATAAATCTTTCGCGTTGAAGAAATACTGCGTAAAAATAAAATTTATTCTGTCCCAATATCAAGACGTACAGTAGAATCATAGTTATAAAAGCAAAACGGACAACTATAAATAATAATATATATTTTTATATCCATTTATAATTAAAAAACTTTATTCCCGTAAAATCATTCAAAAATCATCAAAAAGCATCGCCTGCTCGAAGCAACTGCAGGCATAAAAAATAAATATATATTTTATAGCATGGTAACTTATTTTTTTAATTGACAACTATGTATGTAAAAATGTAGATGCGTACCATACTATTACTTTATATACAGAGACATGTGTATATATTTATTCATATTTTTTGCATAAATAAATCAATATAGCATTCACTTATTCATAATAATTGTGTGCACAGATATCTATTGAAAGAGCATATGGACAACGGTCGATCACTTCCCTGCCCGGCTATCAGAGGGAATGGCCCAAATTACGGCAAAAGGCGCGCTCGCTCCGGCGTATAGCGGCGTACGTGGATTGCGCGCGTTTTGGCGGCGAAACGCAGCCGACCGGGCGGGGACGGCAAGGGACTTACAGCGGCGGGCCGATGCGCAAAATCGCTTAGAGCGGTTGACGCATTCCATGCGTGGACTACGAAATGCGAGGAAATGCGAGTGGGCGGGTTTTGCTCGCCGGAAACGAGCACTTCAAGCATTAAATTCCCCAGGTCCGCCCCATTGGCCGCTCAAGGAAAAAACAGTTGTAATACGTCCAGCCTTTTGGGCGCAAAAGGCACCCGGCCCGGCGGCGTTCCCAGAGAAAGAACGCAACGGCTTGACCACGGGCTGCAGGGGGGTATCCGGGCTGTTTCCGACCACCACGGCGCGTCGGCCGTCGGCCGTTTCCACCACGCTGCCCACAGGGTATGCGCCCAGGCAGCGGATAACATGCTCCAGCACGTCCCGGTCAAAAGCGGCGCCGCCCAGGTCGCGCAGACGCGCCAGAGCCAGGTGCGGCGGCAGGGGCGCACTGTGCGGATGAGCACAGATCAGGGCGTCGTAGCTGTCCGCCACGGCGAGGATTTTCCCCGCCAGGCTGATCCGCTCCCCGCTCAGGCCCACGGGATAGCCCGTGCCGTCAACCCGTTCATGGTGCTCCGCAATGCCCCGCAATATTTCCCGGCACCGGACGTTGTGGGCCAGGCAGCCGAGACCCAGCACCGGGTGCTGCCGCAAGGCGTCGACGCCGCCTTCCGCCGGGAGCGTCAAAGGATGCGGGCAGTCGGGAATATCCGGGAGCAGGGCCATGCCCACATCGCAGAACATGGCGGACAGGCCGAGATTCCGCGCCCGTTCCGGCGACAGACCGAGCTGGAGCCCGGCCAGAAGAGCGAGAATGGAGGTGCGCGCGCAGTGGGCGGGCCTGTATTCCCCGTCAAGGTCGCCCATCATGACGCCGAGCAGGGCATTGTAATTCAGGCTCAAAACAGCGGCAGTCTCGTCAAGCAGGGCGCGGGCCCGCTCCAGAGGCGGCTGCCGCGCCGTGTTGAATTCCCGCAGCATGTCGCCGCAAAAGGCGCGCAGGGAATTGAAAACCCGTGAGGCCGCAAAATAGACCTTCTCCAGCGGAAGCCTGGGGGGAATCTTGTCATAGCCCGGTGCGGGAGGCAGGCGGAAATCCTGCGCGGGAAAGCTCTTTTTCAGCACAATGACAACAGTTGTTGATTGTTCACCGCGAAGCGCGGGCGGCCTGACGGCCTCCCGGCTCGGCACGGGGGCTGCTGTCGGAGCCGGACGGGCGAAGAGGCCGCCACGCCGACAATACGCCTTTTGTGCTGTCTTTTTGGCTAATACAGTTTTTAGATATAGTCAATACGTGTTTTAGTGCATTTTTTTTCACGCCTCCAACTGAAAGTATGCGTAAAAAGGATACGCAGGAGGTTCAGGTGTCCCAGGCGACTCGAAAATTAGCCAAACTGGTCGGAACCAACATTCAGGAACGGCGCAAAAAGCTGGGACTGACTCAGGAATGTCTGGCGGAAAAAATCGGCGTGGGCCAGCAGTCGCTTTCGCGTATGGAGCGTGGCGACATCGCCCCCAAACTGGAGCGGCTGCCGGATGTGGCCGCCACCCTGCGCTGCTCCGTGGCGGATCTTTTCCGCGCGTCGGGCGCGGACGACCATGCCCTGACGCGCGCGCTCGAAGACGCCCTGGCCGGTCTCAATATCCACGAAAAGGAATATCTCGTACGAATGACGGGCGATCTGGCAGCCCTGCTGCGGGAGGCCAGAAAGTCGGAATGAGAGGACGGTTCCGGAAGGCGGTTCACGCCTTGAGCCAGCGTTCCAGAACCGCGAACAGGCGGCGCGGATCAATGGGCTTGGTCAGATGGTCGTTCATACCGGCGGCCAGACTTTTTTCCCAGTCCCCGCGCATGGCGTGGGCCGTCATGGCGATGATCGGCAGATCAGCAGGCACGCCCGGCAGGGCGCGGATGCGTCGGGTGGCCTCCAGGCCGTCCATCAGCGGCATCTGAACGTCCATGAGAATCAGGTCATAGCGGTTCGCGGCGGTCTCCCGCACGGCGTCCGCGCCGTTGGCGGCAATGCCCACCTCCAGGCCCGCCTCGGCCAGAATGGCCGTGGCCACTTCCTGATTGATTTCATTATCTTCTACCACCAACACGCGGCGGCCCGCCAGCTGGACGGCGGGCGCGGTCTCCCCGTCCGGCCAGACCGCAGGCGGAATAGCGGCGTCAGGCAGTTTAAAGGGCAGCTCAAAACAAAAAATGCTGCCACGGCCCGGTTCGCTGCTCACGCTGATCTTGCCGCCCATCATTTCCACCAGCTCCTTGCAGATCACCAGGCCCAGGCCCGTGCCGCCGTAGCGCCTGGTGATGGAGGTATCGGTCTGCGTAAAGGGCCGGAAAATACGCGCCACTTCCTCCCGGCTCATGCCGATGCCCGTATCGCGCACCTCAAACAGCGCCAGCAGGCTGTCTTCCCGGCGGTGTCGCGGAGAGACCGATACCGCCACTTCTCCCCTCTCCGTGAACTTCACGGCATTACTGACCAGGTTGATCAGCACCTGGCTCACCCGCAGCGCATCGCCCACCAGCTCTCCAGGCATATCCGGCGACGCCGCGACAGACAGGCGAATGCCCTTTTCCGCGGCGCGCACGCCGGCCACGTTCCGGATGCCGTCCAGCATTTCCGCCAGGGGGAAAGGGGCTGTTTCAACATCGAATTTGCCGGATTCGATTTTAGAAAAATCCAGAATGTCGTTGATGATGTCCAACAGATTGCGGGCCGCCTGCCGGGTTTTGCACAGGTAGTCGCGCTGCTGCTCCGACAGCCCGGTGTTCAGCAGCAGGTGGCACATACCCAGAATAGCGTTCATGGGAGTGCGGATTTCATGGCTCATGCGGGCCAGGAAATCGCTTTTGGCTCTGGTGCCCGCCTCCGCCTCTTCCTTGGCCAGACGCAACGCCCGGTTGAGCTCGCGCCGCCGGATGCTCGCGCCCAGCAGAATGCCCGCCGCGCGCAAGGCTTCCTCTTCCGCGCAATTCCACTCCCGTTCCCGATGGCAGTCGTCAAGGCCGATAAAGCCCCAGACGCCGCCGTCCAGCAAAATGGGCGTCACCAGCAGGGAAAGAATGCCCTGCGGCTCCAGAACTTCCCGCTCTTTCGGGGACATTTCGCGCACCAGACCAGCCACCACCCGGCCCTCGCCGAAGGCTCGCTTCCAGTCGGGCATCGCGTCGTCATAGGAAACATTTCTGACCAGTTCCTTCCGTTGCTGGGGTATCGCGCCGCCGGACCATTCATAGAGCTGGTCGCAGTAGAGACGGCCGTCCTCGCCGACCCGATTGGCCCAGACATAGGCCCTGTCCGCCCTGGCCGCCGTGCCCAGGGCCGCCAGCATCCGGTAGGCCATGCCGCCGATCTCGTCGTTGTCCTCGCCCAGCAGCAGCATCTCGGCGGCATTATTGACCACCCGCAACAGGCTGTTGCTGTGCCGCAGGTCCTCGTTGCGCTTGCGCAGCGCCTCTTCCAGCCGACGGATTTCGCGCAGTTCATAGACATAACTGGCAACATAGCACTCGCCCCGGATTTCCAGCCGCTCCAGCGAGACTTCCACAGGCATGGGATCGCCCGTGATGGTGCAATGGGTCCAGGGGAATTTGGCATGCCCCTCCACGAAAGCCTGCCGCAGTTTCTGCAAAATCGTCGCCTCGGAAAGGCTTCCGTCGTACTGGCGCTCCGGCGAAAGCGCAAAAAAACGTTTCAGAAAACTTTGTTTGTCCGGCAGGCCGAATAAACGGACGGCCGCCTCATTGCAATCCACGACGCGCATATGGGCGTCCCAGAGGCTGTAGGCTATGGGAGCGGCATCCAGGCATTGCCTGAGGCGTTCACTGAGGGATTCGGAGGCATGGGCGCGGAAGGAGGTGACATCGTGCAGCATCAGCCAGCAGCAGAGCTCCCCGGCCACGCGGCGCATGACCAGGCGCAGAAAAAAGAAGCGCTCTTGCGCGCCGCCGCCCATGGCCAGCAGGATTTCAGCCGCCTTTCCGGCCAGGGCGGTTTCCCAGGCGGCATGGAAGCTCTTCCGCTGCGGGCCGTTCAAAGCCGCGCCGAAGAAGCCGCCCACGGGAAAATGGTCCGCGCTGAACGGCGGCGGCAGTTCCGGACCGGCGAAAAGCACGCGCTGTTCCATGTCCAGAATTATCAGAGGGCAGGGAAAAAGACGGAGTACTTCCCCTGTGCCGGAATGCGCGCCGCGCAAAGACGTCATAGTCATCAGCCTTCTCGTAAACCGGTATGAACCGCGCCGCTTAGAGCATTTTCACATTGAAATTGCTCAACGCCGCACACGGTGCGGCACGCCGCGAAGACCGCCCCTGCGGGCCGCCCGCAGGGGCGTGCCTGTAGCCCAAAGGGCGTACAGGCATTGAGAGCAACGCGGCGTGGATTCTGGCGAAGCGACCGAAGGCAGCCCGAAGGGCTGTCCCCGTTGGCGACAACGGAGCCATACGGGGATCGACAGCAACGATAACCACGTTTTTCGCCAGAATGCCAACGTTGAAATTTGTAAAATTTCAAAGTTAATCCGCTCTAGGTTCAGGACTCATTAAAACGCCGCCCGCGAAAAGCTGAATTTTTTCGGACAGCAAGGCGCCAAGGGGAAATTGGGTGAAGCTGTATCTACATACTGCGAGGTCAATTTTTCCTTGGCAACGCCGCTGTACGGAAAAAGGCGGCTTTGCGGCAGGCGCTCTAATGAGGGCTTGAGCCTACGGCGGGTCAGCGGCATTCTTATCCGAGGATCGTCACAGGAAAGGCCCGCTTCCCACTCCGGGCGCGCGACCCGGCCTCATCATCCGGAGGCCGGGTCGCCGTGGGAAAATCAGAGAAAACCCCGCCTCTACTGCCGCCAGATAAAACTGAAGATCTGATCCACGTCCGGATGCAGGCTCAGATGCACGGGGCAGGTTTGCGCGGCGCGTTCTATAACGGTTTTTTCCTTCTGGCTGTAGGGCCGGTCAGGCATGATGAAAACCACCTCCACCCTGCCGATGCGGCGCGGTTCCGTCACCATGGTCTTGGTGATTTCCATTTTCGCGCCGGTCACGTCCACGCCGTGATTCCGGCAGTACAAGCCGATGATGGTCATGGCGCAGGTGCCCAGCGCCGTGGCGCAGAGGTCCGTGGGCGAAAAGGCCTCGCCCTTGCCGTGATTGTCCACCGGAGCGTCGGTGATGATTTTCGTGCCGCTTTGATTATGCGTGCATTCCACGCGCAGATCTCCCAGATACGTGGCGCTGATGGTAGCCATATGCGTTCTCCTTATGGTTGCAGGTCGGCGTAGGATCGTTCAGTCAAAGACGTGATGTTCACGTAAAATATTGCAGGCCACGGCCAGCAGGGTCAAACCGCCGAGCAGTTCGGCCCAGCCGTTCAGGGCGCAGAGCCGGGCCAGGGTTTTGCCCAGATAGACGCCGCAGGCCGTGATCAGCGCGCAGACCGCGCCGATGAGCGCCGCGGGCCCCCAGATGGGCGTTTGCAGCAGGGCGAAGGACAGGCCCACGGCCAGGGCGTCAATGCTGGTGGCAACGCCCAGAATCAGCAGATTGCGCCCGGCGGTGGGGTCCGTGGCGGGACAGGAGGTCTCCCGGTGTTTCAGCGCCGCCAGGCCGGAACGGAGCATGTTGCCGCCCACCCAGGCCAGCAGGCCGAACGCGACCCAGTGGTCCCAGGCCTCCATATAATCGCGCACGGACAGGCCCAGGGCCCAGCCCAGCACGGGCATCAGAAACTGAAATACGCCGAAACAGGCGGCCAACCGGACGTAATGGCTGAGGCGCGGCGCGCGCACGGCGCAGCCCGTGGCCACGGCCACGGCGAAAGCATCCATGGACAGGGCCACGGCCAGCAGAAAAACAGTGTACAAGGGCATGCGTCATCCCATGGCGCGTTGCGGCGCATCCTTACAAATACGGGTAGAAGAGTATAGATAAAGCCTCGTCCGGGAGCAAGCCCGTGCTTGCGGACCGCCCCGTCACAGGGTACAAAACGGCCCATGCATATTCTTCCATCCTGGCTCATCATCTGGCAATGGTGCGGCGGCCTGCTGCTCATCGGCGTGAACGCCGCGGCGGCCCTGCCTCTGATCACGGCGCTGACCTTGCTGATCGGACGGCGCGGCCAGGCCCGCTTCTGCGCTTACGGCGCGGGCCTGCTGGCCCGGCTGGGTTTTGTCCTGTCCTGGCTGGGCCTGCCGGTCATGCTCGGCGGCCTGCTCAGCCTGCTGTACACCCTGCGCGACACGGGCCACGCGCCGGGCGCGCTCTCGCCCTGGGCCCCGGTCATGCTGCCCTACAGCCTCACGCTGCTGCTCTGGCTGACCGGCATGCTCTGGGCCGGGCTGCTCAGCCGCGCCTGCGCCCGCGTGCCCCTGCCCCCGGTCCGCCGCAGGCCGGAAGAGGACCGCTACACGGCGGGCGACGTCAAGGGCCGCCTGTGGCTCTGCGGACTGGCCGGCCTGTGTTTCTTCGCCACCTGGATCAGCCGTTACTGGCCCTTTGCCGCCCTGCCGTCGGGCATGGACCTCGGCCAGGTGGCATCCGTTATCCTTGCCGACGCCCTGCACAACTATTTCATGGCCTTTGCCCCGGCCGGGGCCCTGGCCCTGCTCTTTCTGCTGCGCGCGCGGCGGGACGCGGCCGCCGCCGGTTTCGGCGAGAATGAACTTGAGCGGGCCGCGCGCTGGTGCGCCCTCTGGGCCACGATCGGCTATATCCCCTTCTGCCTGGACCGCTGGGGCCTGGCCCTGGGCTACCTGCTGCGCGGCGCGGTGCCGGACCGGCTTATGCCCCAGATCTACGCCCTGATTCCGCTCACGGCGGCCATCGCCTGCTGGGGCGCGCTGCTGGCCATGCCCAGACCGCTGCGCCGGGCCTGGCTCATCGGCCTGGGACTCATTCTGCTGGCGCTCAGGGAAAGCCTGCCCCATATCCTGCGGCTGGCGGGCCACGGATAGCAATGCCCCGCTCCTCGGAACAGCGCGAACGGCGCGGCCTGTGCCGCGCCCCTGTTCTCTGCCTGACCTGCGGAGTTCTCTGGGGGCTGCTCTGCTGCCTGACCGGCCTTCCTGCGGCGCGGGGCGCGGCGGCCGTGGGAGAACACCATGCGGGACCTGACGCGGCCCTGGCGGAAATGACGGCGGCGGCCCGGCTGCTGGCCGTTCTGGCCCCGGCCCGAAGCCGACCGGACGACAGCGAGGCCCAGCGGGCCTTTATCGCCGCCTTTCCCACGGACCAGGCGGCCTTTGCCGCCGGTATGCGCCTGACCGGCGACGCCCCCCTGGACTGGCTGCTGGGCCTGGCCCAGGCCGACAACCGCGCCCTGCGCCAAGCCGCTCGCCAACGCCTGCGCGCCGTGGACCCCGTGCGGCACATCCGGGCCGCGGACAGCATTTATGCGGCCGTCAACGCCTGGCCCTGCCGGGATTTTCTGGAACTGGCCCGCTCTCCTGACCCGGTTGTCAGCGCGGGCGCGCTGTTGCTGGCCTGGAACATGGCCTGGCCCGAAAAAGGCCGCGCCGCGCTGGACAGCCTGCGGCCCGGCGACGGGCCGGACATCCGCCTGCTCAAGCTGGCCGCCGTCGTGGCCTGGAACGGCGAGGCCGCCGTTCCGGACGCGGCCTGGGAATTTGTGCGCGCCTTCCCGGACGACCCGCGCGATCTGGCCCGCCTGCTGACCCTGGAAAATTCCCTCTGCCGCTCCGAGGACAGCCTGACGCTCAGCCTTTTGCGCGACCTGGCCCGCGACGGCACGCCGGACCTCAAAATGGCGGCCGACGCCAAATGGCGCGGCGCGCGCACCCTGCGCCGGGCCTCCCTGCTGCCGTCCGCGCCGGTGAGCGGCCGCAAACTGGCCCGGGCCCTGCTGCCCCTTTTCGCCGATCCCGACCCCGGCGTCAGCGCCACGGCCATGCTCTATGCCGCGCGCCTGGAAGCCCCCGGCCCCCTGCGGGCCTGGCTGCTCAAACACGCCGACCCGGAGGACACGCCGTTACGCAAGGCGCTCGCGGCCTATTGCCTGGCCCGCTGGAGCCCCCTGGACCAGGAGCGCCAGCAGGCCTTTCTGCGGCAAATGTTCATCAACTGGGAAACCTTCTGGCAAGTGATCCTGTTCGAGGACGTTACGGCGCTGGCCGCGCGCAGTCCCAGCCTGGACTGGGTCTGCCGCCTGAGTCTCGGCAGGGAGAGCGAGGTCCGGCGGGAAGCCAGGGACAATCTGCTGGCCGTGCACCTGGCCTTGGCCAAAGAACGCAAGGAAGGCCGCCTGGACGCCCACAAAAACCAGGTGGATCGCCTCATTTTCGCGGCCATCGCCCAGTGGGCCGAATAGGCGGGGGCGTCTGCTTTCACAGCCTCTGACCGCCGGGCTTGCCCCCCGGCTTCTCAGCGTTTATCCTGGCGTTCAGGGCCTGCCCCGTTTTTCCCCATTGCTGCCACGGAGGGACCATATGGCGCGCTGTCTTCTTACATTTTTGCTTCTGCTCTGCTGCGCAGGCGCGGCCCAGGCCGAAAACCGCGTTTTCGCCCAGTTCAGCGCGGACCTGCCGGAAGGCTGGGACGGCCAGGAGCGCACGGCCTTCAGCAGCGGCAGCCAGGACGAATACATGCTGGTGCTGGGCAAACAGGACCGGGAGCAGGAGCGCTTTCTGGCCCAGGTCAGCATCTATCTGCTGCCCAACACGCCCAAGGCCACGGCCGAGGACTTCGCCCGCAAGATGACCGAATTGCAGGGCGACGCCTCCGAGCCGCGCAAGGAAGGCCTGTTCTGGACCTTCACCGGCGTGCCCCGCAACCAGACCGTCAAAGGCCGGGCCGTCACCATGGTCAATACCACGCCGGAGCGGATTCTGATCATCATCTCCCAGGACCCCGAGAGGATCGGCGCGGACAAGGTTGTGGCCGGACTCAGCGGCGTGACGCCCGAGGCCAAGGCCCTGCTGGGAAGATAGGGCAAAGTAACTTTTCAAAGGTAATCCGCTCTGGAAACAGCCCCCGGCCGTTTCCGACCGGGGGCTTCTTGAAAGATTACGGGCGTACCCTTTCCACCCTGTCGTAGACGTTCCGCATCCGCAGCACCAGGCTGCACGTCTGCTCAAGAAGGCATCCCAGGCTGGCGATGGCGTCCCCTTTCACGCGCACGTCATGGTGCGTGCTTTTCATTATTTTGACCACGCCCGCCAGCAGCATATAGGTTCGGGCCAGAAGGCCGCGAAAGTCTTCCGCGTGGTAGTGTTCCAGCAGTTTGCGCTCGTGCTGCACCGCTCCCGGTGAAAAATAATAGCAGCGGGTTTCGCCGGGCGAGTCCGGGCTCGGGCGCGCGGCGGGCGCGCAGCCGCCTTGTCCCGCCGGTTCATATACGGCGAGCAGGGCACGGGCGGCGTTCTGGAACTGTTCGATCCGTTCCGCCAGTTCGGAAGGGCGTTGAGGGGGAGGCGTTGACGATTGGGGCTGTGGAGCGGCGCTCTGATGATGGGACATTGTAACTCCTTCGGCAAGGCAAAAGAAAAGCCAAAGACTTTCGGGATCGGCAAACCGCCTGCGAAGGTGTTTTCAAGCACCGTATGCGAAATAAAGAGCACAGCTCGTGACACGAGTCAAGGAGTCAGAGGAAATGCAAGGGCATTCCGTTCTTCGCTCGTAGGCAGAATTATTCTTTATTTATAGGGTATTACCTTATAAGGGTACTTGTTCTATGGGCTTGTCATACGGATGAGGAATTTCGAACCCTGCGGGCACGGGTGCTTACGGCGTGCGCCGTTTTGGCCGCCTCCCCGGCGCGGGGCAGGGGGCCGGGGACGGCTGTCCCCAGGCCCCCTACAACCCCCTGCCCCTGCTGTACGTCGTAGCGCGTTGACGCGGCGTCCCACGGGTCTTGCTCGCGTGGCTCGCTGCGCCCCGAAATCGCCGCGTGTCAACGTTCAACGGCTGAACATCTCCTTCTCAACCACCATCAGCGGATGGCATTGCGCGGCGCGGAGGGAGGCTTCAGCCGTTGGCGAGCTTGCGAGCCGTACGGATAAGACAGCAACGATAGGCGGCCCAAACGCCGGGAGGCGTAAAGACACTGTGCCCGCAGGGCAGCAAGAAACGTCGCCTGTGCGACAAGCCCACTAAAACAATTATCTTTAAGAAAGGTAACCTACTCTAAAGACACAATTCCTCTGCCTACAAGCGGAGAACAGAATGACCTTGAGGGAATGGTACAGGGTGTGGCCTCAGAGCGGCACTCTGGAAGCGGCGAGGCATACGGCTGGGCCATGCCGGGTGTTCACAACCGCCCACGAGCGGCTTGCGGCCTTTAGACTTTCGGCCTGGACATAACCGCAACACCCGGCAATAGAGCGTAGAAATGACTTGGGAACGACAAAACTGACGCCCCCCTCTAGGCGTCGTGCCAGCCCAGAAACATCTTGTAGGCCGGGTTGTCCGACTCATCCACATGCGGGTAGCCCATGCGCTCCACCCGAGCCAAAAAGTCCTCAAAAGCCTCTCTCTGCTCATCGGGCACGTCAAAGCCCATCAGCACCCGGCCGAAGTCGGCCCCGTGATAGCGGTACTGGAACAGGGTGATGTTGAATTCCACGCGCATGGCGTCAATAAGGTCCAGCAAGGCGCCGGGCCGCTCGGGGAAGGCAAAGCGCAGCAGGCGCTCATTGCCGACCTGCGGGGCATTGCCGCCCACCATATGCCGCAGATGCAGCTTGGCAAGCTCGTTGTCGCTGAGATCAATGACCGTAAAGCCCTGCTCGCGCAGATCGGCCAGCACCTCGGCCACGTCGCCCTTGCCCTGAATCTTGATGCCCACCAGCACGCGCGCCCTTTCCGGGTCCGCGAAGCGGGTGCACAGCTCGGTGATGCTGCGCTTGCCGATGGCCGTGCAGAGCCGCCGGAAGCTGCCCATCTGTTCCGGAATGGTCACGGCCAGCAGGGCTTCGCGTTCCGCGCCGATTTCAGAGCGGTCCACCACATGGCCGAGGCGGTCGAAATTCATGTTCGCGCCGCTGACAATGGCGACCAGGGTGGCGTCCTTGACCCCGCCGTTGGCGGCATAGGCCCGCAGACCGGCCAGGGACAAGGCCCCGGCGGGCTCGGCCACCACGCGGGTGTCTTCAAAAATGTCCTTGATGGCCCCGCAGATGGCATCCGTATCCACAGTGATGATGTCGTCCAGCAGATCGCGGCAGAGAGCAAAAGTCTCCTCGCCCACCAGCTTCACGGCCACGCCGTCGGCAAACAGGCCCACGTCGCTGAGCTCCACCGGATACCCGGCCATGATCGAGCGGCGCATGGCGTCGGAATCCACGGGCTCCACGCCGATGACCCGGATTTCCGGGCGCAGGTGCTTGATGTAGGCGGCCACTCCGGCGGCCATGCCGCCGCCGCCGATGGGCACGAAGACCGCGTGGATCTCGCCCGGATGCTGGCGCAGAATTTCCATGCCGATGGTGCCCTGCCCGGCGATCACGTCCGGGTCCTCGAAGGGAGGAATGAACACCGCGCCGCTCTGGCCGATCAGATCCTGGGTGTGCCGCCAGGCGTCGCTGAAGGACTCGCCGGAAAGCACCACCTGCCCGCCCAGGCGCCGCACGGCCGAAATCTTGATGGCCGGGGTGGTCACGGGCATGACGATGGTGGCTTCGCAGCCCAGGCGCTGGGCCGACAGGGCCACGCCCTGGGCGTGATTGCCCGCCGAGGCGGCGATGACGCCACGCCGCAGTTCCTCGGGCGAAAGGCGGGCCATCTTGTTGTATGCGCCGCGCAGCTTGAAGGAAAAGACCGGCTGCAAGTCCTCGCGTTTGAGCAGCACTTTGTTGCCCAGCCGCCGCGACAGGCTCACGGCCTCGTCCAGGGGCGTTTCCACCGCCACGTCATAGACGCGGCTCAACAGGATGCGGTTCAGATACTCGCTGTGATCGTGCATGGATATATCCTTGACTTGGGATGCGCCGCGCCGAAGGGCCGGAATCCCGCGCCGGAGTGCGGCGCGCCGGGTCGTGCGCGTAATCTTTGTTGTGTACACCCGGCGCGCGCGCTTCTCAAGTCTCAAGAACGCATCGCGCAAGCCGGGTATATCTTATTTAGATGTCAGGCACTGTTATTCGCCGTGAACGACACAAGAAAGCCGCTACACGACAGGCGGGCAAAAAGGCATAACGGCAACAGACCCTAGCGAGGCCGGGGCAGCAAAAACCTGCCCTGGACGATACGGATCAGGGTGCCGATGATCAAAAGCCCGATAACCAGATTGGAAAAAATAAAGATCGGCCAGCTCAGCAGCGAAATGGGACTGGTCGGATCGTGCGCCAGAAAACGCAGCGCGGACGCGGACAAGGCGGAAATGCCGAAGGAGAAGCTCCAGAAGGAGGGGGAAAAGGGCTGCTCAAAGGTCCAGACCAGAAGCCGGGCCAGGAAGATCAGTTGCAGGAGGCCATAGCCGAAGAGCACCTGGGCGAAAATGTCCGCCACCCCGCCGTTGACCGAAAGATAGGCCGTACAGGCCACCAGGGGCGGCGCGAGCTGGATGCCGATGGTCGGGCGCACCGGCTTGGGCAGTTCGCCCATGGTGCGCAGGCGCGCGAGAATCACCGGCTCCAGGCTGAGCCAGGAAAAAATGCCCGCGCCCAGAAAGAGAAAGCCCCAATGGCCGTAGCCCAGGCTGCCCAGGGCAATGGCGCTGATCAGGTTGCTGGCCACCGTGGGCAGATAGACGCCCGGCGTGGTGGCCTCGGGCGTATGCTGCCCCCGCCACAGCCCGGCGCTGCGGTAGGCGGCAAAGGCCAGTTGGCCCACCGTGCCCAGCACGATCAGCCAGAAGGCCAGCGGGCGGGCATACGGAGCCACGGCCACGCCCACCAGCATGGTGGTGCCGGGAAACAGGCTGATGAAACAGCACTGAATGGCGTCACGCACCTCGGCCAGCGCCGCCGCCCGGCGGAACAGCCATTTATAGATGAACACGCAGGTAAGAGCCAGCCAGACGGCCACCCCCAGCGCCATCAGGCTTTCGCCCACAACAGCGGGCAAGGCCCAGTGCTGCGCGGCGAAACGCCAAGCCGAGCCCATGCCGATGATGCCCAGTACCATGCCGAAATACGCGACCGGGATGGGGAAATACCCGTCCAGCGGCGCAAGCGCCCGTTCCGCCATACTTGCCTCCCACTAATACCAAATAAAAATTATCCTTTCTGATAAGCCAGCCGCCGGGTTATGGCAAGACGGACGAAAATGGCAGTACAACGGTGGACGCTGTCGTTCATACGCCCGGCAGAAAAAAACGGCCGCCACAGGCGGAACAGAATGCCCTGCCGCAGGACTTGACTTCGAACAAATGCTTGCATCAGGCGTCCGTTAAGGATAATAGAAGCCGATCCTCATATATCGGAATTTCTCCATTTATCGTAGATTTATGCAAAATCGTTACTTATTTTTTTGCAATTCTGGAAATCATGACCGTCTATTCAGAATGCACGGCCCGCCATACTTTTCGGAGAAAAGGTAATGCGCGGACGGCATAACTTTTTTCCTGACACTGCCAAGCCCGGCCCGCACAGGATAGCGCTTGTGCTGCTCATCGCGTTGAGCTCTTTTTTCCTGTCCGGCTTTCTGTTTCACGTGGGCAACAGAAATATGGAGTATGACGACGCCCTGACGCAGAAAACGTTGATCACCTTTCTCGGAATTCAGTACGACGCTGAAAATCAGGCCTGCATCGAACAGATTCTGAACGGCTACAGCACGGCGCACAATGATATGCTCGTCAGCTATGAGGGCGTAACGCTCAACGCCTATTCCCAGCTGCTCAATCAACGCCTCAAAAAAGATGACAGCGTGGACGACGTCTTCATGCTGCCGCCGGACTGCCTGCGGCCCTATCAAAGCCGGGGGCGGCTTGCGGACCTGTCCGGCCTGCCCGCGCTCTCCGCTTACCGTCCGGAGGTGCTTGAACAAATGCAGGTGGACGGTCGCGCCTATATCGCCACAACCAGCCTGGGCGCCCGAGGCCTGTTCGCCAATCTGGACCTGCTGGCCCGATACGGCGTGAGCACGCCCCGGAACGGCAAGGCCTTTCTGGCGGCCTGCGAAACCTTCCGCGCCCAGGGCATTACCCCTATCAGCGCCGACAGGGAAGCTCTGAAAATCGTTCTGACCGCCGTGAGCCTGACGCCGCCCGGCGGCCCCATGCGGAAAAACACCGCCGCCTTTCCCGCCGCGCTCAACGCCTCCCCGGACCGCCTGGAGCAGGCCGTAAGCAAAGCTTTCAGCCTTCTGGCCCTGCTGCGGGACAAGGGCTACATCTGTATGGAGGACGTCAGGGGAATCGGCCCTATCTATCCCGGCGGGCTGTTTTGCGGCGGCAGGCGCCCCTTCATGATCGGCGGCGCATGGCTTTCCTCCGGTCTCGCCCAGGCGCGGCTCGGATTTCAGTTCAAGGTCTTCCCCCTGCCGCTGGGAGAAGACGCGCCCGTGACGGTACTGAGCCTGGACACGCCGCTTGCCGTCAGCGCGTCAAGCCCGCAGATTCCGCAGGCCGTGCAGTTGGTGGCGTATCTGACCAGCCCCGACAGCATCCGGCGCTATGTCGACGCACAAGGCCTTCTCAGCCCTTTGCGCGACGCGCCCCCACCGGCTGACGCGGCGATCAGGCCGCTGGCCGAGAGTCTGCGCGCCGGGAATGTGGTCTTCAAATCAGACATCCGCCTGGCATGGCCGCTCCAGGACGGCCTGGAGGCGGGCCTGGACGTATTCCTGTCCGGCGGCGGCGCCGGGGAGGCGACGGCCGAAACCATGCGGACGCTCCGCCGGGGACGTTCCGAATGATCAGCCCCAAAAAGCAGAACATCTTTATCGCCGCCGCCCTGGCGCTGCTTTTCACGCTGTTCTGCGCCGCGGCGCTGAACTTCATGAGCTTCGTCCAGCAATCCCTGTGGGACAACGCCGTCAAGCACGTCATGGAAAGCACCGCGCGGGGCGCCAGCGCCCTGCAGCGCAACGCCGTCAAAGATCTGGAACTGCTGCGCATGCTGGCCCTGGACCTGGAGCAGGGCAAGTCCTCCGACGAGCAACGGATCATCGGCAAGCTGCAAACCTACCTCTCCGGCACGGGCAACCTCGCGGCTCTGATCTTCGAGAACGGCACGGGCTATACGGATACCGGGCTGGCCGTCACCCTCACCCCCGAGGAAAGGAAACTTGTCCAGGACCTGAAAAAACAAGGCGGCATACTTCCCCCATACCACAACCGGGGCACCGGGCGGCGCACGTTTACCATCTACGCGCCGGTGGAGTTTGCCGACGGACGCAGGGCCAACCTGTTCAAGGGCTACAACGTGGAAAGCCTGTACGCGGCATACGCGCTTTCATTCTACAACAACACGGGATTCGCCTATGTGACCCTGCCCGGCGGCGAAATCATCATGCGGTCGCTGCATCCGGCCAGCAATAAAACCTTTACCAGCCTCTTCGACATCATCAACGGAAACGGCAACCAGCCCGAGGTCATTGAATCCTTCCGCGACTCCCTGAGAAACGGCAAAACCGGCGTGGCCGTGTTCAACGACGCCGACGGCGAAAACGTCTTCTGCTACGTCCCCATGCCGGATCTGGAAGGCTGGTATCTCGTCTCGATCATCCCCAATGCGGTGATCATGAAAGAGGCCAACGCAATCATCCTGCGGACGCTGTTCCTCTGCGGGCTGCTTTTCGCCGGTTTGCTCGCGGTCTTTTTCATCTACCGCCGCCTTAAGCGCGGCTATCAGCGGGAAATCCGCGCCCTGGCCTTTACGGACACGCTCACCGGCATCCGGAACTTCGCCAAATTCAAAATCGACGGCGACACGCTGTTGCAGACCCCTGGCGCGCCGCGCTATGCCGTGCTTGCCCTTGACATCCTGAACTTCCAGGTCGTCAACGAGGTGTTGGGCTACAATATCGGAGATGCGCTGCTGCAACGCCTCGCCCTCCTCCTGGGCGAGTCGGCCCGCCCCGGCGCGCTCACGGCGCGCGTGAGCGGGGATCATTTCGTGGTTCTGCTTCCCTACGACAAAAAGCAGGAACTGACGGCCTATTGCGACGCGCTGCTGCGTGCGCTCAATGGATACGTGCGTTCCCAGGCCGGGAGCTACCATATAGAGCTGCGCACGGGCATCTGCTGCGCGGAGGACGGCGACGCGGCCACCGGCATCAACGATCTGCTGGACCGCGCCAATATCGCCCTCAAGGCCATCAAGGCCAAGGGCGCGCCGCCCTGGAACTTCTATGATTCCGGCATGCGCGTCAGGATCCTGCGCGAAAAGGAACTGGAAATGCGCATGGGCCAAGCCCTGCGCGACGAAGAATTCCAGGTTCACATCCAGCCCAAATACCGCCTGGACAGCCTGGAGCTGGCCGGAGGGGAGGCGCTGGTGCGCTGGCAGAGCCCGGACCACGGTTTTCTGCCGCCCGCCGAATTCATCCCCCTGTTTGAAAAAAACCGTTTTATCATCCAGCTGGATCAATACGTGTTCACAACCGTCTGCCGCCTGCTGCGGCAATGGCTGGACGCCGGTCTGGCCCCCTGTCCCCTGGCCGTGAACGTTTCACGGGTGCAGTTTTATACCCTGGGCTTTGTGGAAACCTACATCGGCATCAAGAAACAGTACGACATCCCCGACGGCCTGCTGGAGCTGGAATTCACGGAAAGCATCTTCATCGAGAACGTGGAACTGCTGCGTACCGCTGTCCAGGAGCTGCGCCAGGCGGGCTTTTCCTGCGCCATTGATGATTTCGGGGCCGGGTATTCCTCGCTCAACATTCTCAAGGACCTGCCCGTGGACGTGCTCAAACTGGACGGCGCCTTCTTCCGCTCGCTCAAGTCCAACGGCCGCGACAAGGTCGTGATCCAGAACATCGTGCACATGGCCGGTGAGCTGCAGATGGCTACCGTGGCCGAAGGCGTGGAAACCCTGGAGCAGGTGAACTTCCTCAAGGACACCAACTGCGATATGGTGCAGGGCTATGTCTTTGCCCGGCCCATGCCCGCCGAAAAATTCACCGAGCGCCTGCGCAATCCCGGCGACACATGCTGAGCTTTCTCCGCACCTGGGCATTTACCACGTGAAGTGCTCTGACATACGCATCCCGTACCGCCATCCGCAACGTGCCGGGCATTCCGGCACGCGTAACGCAACGCGCCCCCTGTCCGGCGTGCGGCCGGAGCAAGGGGCGCGATTCGAGCGTCTCTATGGCGTTTTTCTATTTACTGTCGGGAACGATACGGAATGAATTACTGATGGCGACGAGATCCCGGCGCACCTCTTCGGGCAGGGCCCGATAAGGCTGCATGACGGTTCCCGGATAGCCCTCCGTAATGATGGTCAACGCCCGTTCGGGCGTCAGGGAGAAGCGGCGCAGATCCGGCGGCTCAGGCCGTAACGTGCGGCCGAAGGGAGTAGGCGCGCCGTCCGTGCCGTGGCATACGGAGCAGGTTTCCTCCCAGACCGTCTGGGCCTCCAGGTCAGGCTCATGCGCGGGTTTCGGCGCGGCCGCGAACATGGAAAAACGCGTGGAAAGCGTGTCCAGCACCTTGTCCAGCTTTTCCTTGTCGTACAGCCGGAAATAGGGCATGGCCGAGCCGGGCGTCCCGTCTTTCAGGATGCCGTAGATATACTCCCGGTCCGCCCGGATGGCGGCGAGATCCGCAGCCGGTACCAGCAGGCGGCCGGCAACGGGGCCGTCCCCGTGTCCGGCCGTGCCGTGGCAGGGCTGGCAAGCGCCGTCATAGATGGTTTCGCCGTTGTCATAGACCGTCTCCAGCTTGACCGTAAAGGCCGCCAGAGCCTGCTGCCGGAAGGGAGCCAAGGCTTTGGAGCGCGCCTCGCGCACCGCCACGGCCTGGGCATGGCCCGGCGCCAGAACCCGGTCTTGCAGAAACTGCCGGGCCACCAGCATGGCGACAAAGATCACCGGCAGAAGAACCAGCAGGCTGCGCGGCCCGATGGCCGTCGACGGCGCGGCGGCGGGCCGCAGGGCCCAGAGCGCCAGCATGGCGGCCGCCGCCCCCACGGTCACGGCCCAGAGGATGGACCAGTTCAGATCCGCGGCCACGGAGAAAACCAGGGGGAGGCCGATGACCACCTGGGCCAGGGTGGCGCCGAACAGCCAGTTGCGCAGGCGAGGCGCTTTTTCCGGGTGTTTTCTGGTGGAAAAGAAAAGGTGAAAGGCCGCGCCGAAAACCAGCGCCGCCCCCAGGATGTGCAGATAGCGCAACAGCCAGTGCGCCGCGAACGCGCCGTCCGGGCTGAATCCCTCGGCCGCGAAGGCGGGCCAGAGGGCCTGCCGCTCCATCAGCGCCAGGGCTCCGGTGAAAACGGCCGGTACCGTGAGCAACGCGCCCACGCCCAGAACGCCGCAGATGAACGCCAGCCAGGTATTGACCTCAATCTTGTGCCCGAAGGCGTCGATCAGCAGGAAAGCGACGATCAGCAGCGGAATTATGGCCAGCCAGGCATAGGAAAACAGGCCCGTGGCCGTAAAAAAGGCGTGGGAATAGCGTACCTGCACGATGAGCAAGGGGGCCACGCCCAGCACCACGGCCAGACTCTTGAGGCCCAGGTGGGTGTGCACGATCTGCTTGTTCCAGAGCTGCGCGCCGCCCTCTCCGGTCAGACATTTTTGCAGGAAAAACAACAGGCCGAGCAGCGCCGTGCCGAGCATGAGCAGCACGAACAACAGATGCACGCCGAAACTGACGAAAAGCAGCCCGTTCTGCCATGATTCCGGCAGGGGCATTCTGAGAAAAAGATCGTTCCATTGGGTCATGTCTACTTCTCCTTGGGGCTCTGCCCGTGAAGGCGCGAATCTTGGTTGGCCAATGAGTACAGGTAGTTGGCCAGAAGTAGACGTTCCTGCTCGGAGCCGGTGAACGGCGTCATGAACGGCGCCAGATTCTGGGTGATGCCGGTGATGGCGTTGATGCCTTCCAGCGTACGCCCGGCAAGGCGCTCACGGATGCCGTTGATGCCGTCCTCGGTATGGCAGACGCCGCAGTTGGCCGCGAACAGCGCCCGACCGGCCCTGTTTTCCGGGGACAGACCGGCGTCGTTGTTGATCCAGTGCATGCGGGGCAACAGGCCTTCATGCTTGTCGTCCAGGGCCAGATTTTCAGCCATGGGAATCTGGTTGGCGTACATATAGCCCGGCAGCAGATAGGGACCGCGCACGAATTCACGGATGCGCTCGAACTCCATCACCAGGCCCACGCAGAGAATAACGGTGGGGATGCAGAGCAGCCCGCACAAGCGGCGCTGCCGGAACAGCGCGGCCAGGGCCGTGGCCAGAATGCAGAGCGCGGCCAGACCGTTGAACGCGGGCAGCAAATACGGCAACTGGGACAAATAGGAGGTGGCCACCGCGAACTTCCAGTGGGTGAGATAGGTCTGCGGCACCCTGGAAAAATAGACAAAGGCGCACACGGCCGTGACCAGGGCCGCGCCGAGAAAGACCGCGCCCGTCAGGCGCAGGGCCCGGTTGCGGTCCTCACGGGGGCCTTTGTAGCGCCAGGCCGTCCAGCCCAGCAGACACAGCGAGCCCAGGCTCAGGCCGCCGGCCACGCGCAGCAGGAATTGCGGGATAAAGGTGGGGTTGAAATAGGCCTCGCGGAAGGTCTGTCCCCAGGGCCA
The DNA here is from genome assembly GCF_000145315.2 of Desulfovibrio sp. 3_1_syn3. Taxonomy (NCBI): domain Bacteria; kingdom Pseudomonadati; phylum Thermodesulfobacteriota; class Desulfovibrionia; order Desulfovibrionales; family Desulfovibrionaceae; genus Desulfovibrio; species Desulfovibrio sp. 3_1_syn3. The sequence continues at coordinate 586,043 of NZ_ADDR02000002.1, read as the reverse complement.
GCCGTCGGGCGTGAGCATAAAGCCGAGAATGCCCGAAATCAGAAAGGCCGAACTCACGGCCACGGCCACGTAGCCCCAGCCCAGAGCCGCCAGAACGCCCGGCTTGTCCTGGGCCAGCCGGTCCCAGAGATAGTAGTAGATCAGCAGAAGCACCACTTCCGTGGTGAACGCGCCCCATTCAATGAACCAGGGCCAGAAAAAGAGGTGAATCAGCGAGCCGATGCCCTCCGGGGCCAGGGCGCCGGTGATGAACCAGATGCCCACGCCGGTGACAGCGCCGATGGAGGTGGTGATGACCACGACCGGGCCGAGCAGGCTGCGGCTGATCTGCGCCCAGAACGCGCCCTTGCCCAGCCAGGTCAATGTCTGGAACAGGACAAGCATGCTCGCCAGGCCGATAGCCAGGCCGTGGCTGATGAACACATGCAGGACGGCGTCAAGGGCGATGGTCATGCCGTCGCCGAGGCCGGGAATATGCAGGATGGGAAAGATCATGGCTCACTTCCCCTCCGGCAGAGGGATGACCCGCTTGATCTTGTCGGGGCCGGTGGACACGAATTTGGGCCGGGGTTTCCCGTTGACGAAGGCGGCCACGTCAAGGGCCTGCTCCTGGGTCAGGGACGGCGCGTTTTTGGGCATGAAGCGCCAGGCGAAGACGGAGAACGTGCTGACGCGGTGCATGCCCGCCCCGGCGTTGTAAGAGCCGTCGCCCCAGAGCGGCGGCGCGATGGGCGTGCCCTGGCCGTTGTCGCCGTGGCAGCGGGCGCAGACGTCGGCATAGACCTTGTCGCCGTTGGCCGCGTCGGGCTTGTGGGGATTGCCCAGATCGCTCGGCAGAGCCCAGGGCAGCTTGGCATAAATGGGAATATCCTTGGATATCCACTGCATATAGACCAGAAGAGACTGCATGACCTGGCTGTCAAGGGCCGGTGCCACGCCGTTCATGCTGCGCTGAAAACAGTCCTGCACGCGCATGGCCAGATCCACGGTATAGTCCTGGCGGCTGCGGAAGCGCGGATACGTGGCGCCCACACCCACCAGCGAAATGGTGTTCAGACTTCTGCCGCCGTCAAAGTGGCAGCTGGAACAGGACAAATCATTGTTGACGTATTCCCCGGCGTACTTTTTCGTTTCGGTCATGATCTTGTAGCCGAGCATCACTTCCGCCCGGATGCTTTCCGGCGCGTCCTCAGGGCGCGGCGGATTGAAAAACGGCTGGCCCGACGGCGCGGCAAAGCTCTGTTTCGAGGTTCCCACGTCTTCCGCGGCCAGCCGTTTGGTCACCAGCGTGGAACGGAAAAAGGTCAGCAGCCAGACACCGAACACGAGCAGCAATATTGCCAGGGCAAGGGCAAAAAAAACATTGCGATTTTTCATAGAGACTCCGTATCACGGGAATTATGGCGGATTGCGTGTCCGCCACAGGGGGAAGCGGAAGCCGGAAACGGCTCAAGATGGGAGGAGATCCGGTTGAGGCGATATCCTGTGGCGGCGGTAAAAACACAATTTCAACGCACGTACGCGGACCATGCGTGAAGCGCGCGGCGTTTCAAACTGAAATGCTCTATAGGGGGTACCATAACTCAATCGGAAGTCAACATGGGCCGCGGGCGCGGACAGCGGGGCAGGGGCACGTTTGTTGACTCTCTTTCTTTTTCCTGCCACCATTTATCTTCAAGAGCCGCAAACGAGACCTCCGGCGGCCGCCTTGCGCGGCCGGGCACGCCGGACCGTTCCTCGCGCGGCTTTACGGAAACGATACGGAAACAGGAAGGGGCGTTGCGGACGCCCTTTTTATATATGGAGCGCACATGAACACGACTGACACTTCCGCCGCCTCCACCGGCCCCATCTTTTCCTTCCGCCGCATGGGCGGCCTGGATCAGGTGCTTCTGAGCACGGATGAGGAATGGCGGCAACTGGATCAACTGGACCCCAAACTCTGGATGGCCCTGAGCTGCCCCACGAGCGGCCTGGAATTCGACGCCCGCACCCTGGCCCTGCTGGATACGGACCATGACGGCCGCATCCGCTCGGCGGACATTCTGGAGGCCGTGGCCTGGGTCTGCGAGCGGGTCAAACATCCGGCCCGGCTCACACAACCCAGCACCGGCCTGCCCCTGGACAATCTGCGCGACGACACGCCCCAGGGCGCGGAGCTGCTGGCCGCCGCCCGCCTGGTACAGGAAAAGGGCGGCCGGGCCGAGACCGGGGAAATTTCTCCGGAGCTGGCCGGAGCGGCCCTGGCCGCCGTCACGGACTATGCTTTCAACGGCGACGGGGTCGTGCCGCCGCTTTCCGTGGACAAAGGGGATGAGCGGACCGCCCGCTTCATCCGCCTGGGTCTCTCGATAGTGGGCGGCAAACGCGACGATTCGGGCCGTCCCGGCCTGAATTCCGAACTGGCCGGAGTTTTTCTGGACCGGCTGCGCGCGGCCCGCGACTGGCGACAAAGCGTGCATCAGGCAGCCCTGCCCCTGGGCCATGAGACCTCCGCCGCCTGGACCCTGTTGCAACGCCTGGGTCCCAAGATCGACGACTATTTCAATCGCTGCCGCATGGCGGCCTTTGCCCCGCAGGCCCTGGCGGCCCTCAACGAAGATGACGAACTCACGCCCTCGGACGAGGGCGGCCAAGCCCTGTTTTCACTGGAAGCCCTGGCCCGTCTGCCGCTGGCACGGGTGGCTCCGGATCAGCCCCTGCCCTTGGCGCACGGCGTCAATCCGGCCTGGGATGACGATCTGAGCGCCTTCCGCCAACTGCTGGCCCCGCTGATCCACCCCACCGCGCCCGTTGAAGGCAGGGGCGGCTGCCCGGCTCCGACGTCGGATGCGGCCGATTCCACCGGAGCATCCGCCTCGGACGCCCCGGCCGAAAGCCTGAGCGAAAAGAACTGGCGCGCCATTCAGGAGCGCTTCGCGCCCTATGCCGAATTGCTGGCCCAGAAGCCCGGTTATGAGCGCCCGCCGGACGACGCCAAACGCGTGGATTTTCCCGGCCTGCCGCCTCTGGCTCTGGCCGGGGAGGACGATCCCCTGCAACGCGCCTTTCTGCCCACGGCTCCGGAAGAGGCCCTGGACAAACTCTCCGCCGCCGAGCTGGACGCCCTGCTCGACGGCAAGGTGGAGCAGTCCTTTGCCGAGTATGTGCGGCGGGATCTGGCCGCGCCGCGCATGGCCGCGGTGCGCGACCTGGAAAAACTGACCCTGCTGCACATCCATCTCTATACCCTGCTGATGAATTTCGTGTCCTTTGCGGATTTTTACGATCCGGAGCGGCGGGCCATCTTTCTGGCGGGCACGCTCTATCTGGACAGCCGGGCCTGCTTTCTCTGCGTGCCGGTGACGGACCTGGACACCCACGTGCGCCTGGCCTCGCAAAGCCATCTCTGCCTGGTCTACAGCCAATGCCGCCGCACGAACAACAACGGCGAGGAAAAGACCGCCGTCATCGCCGCGGCCCTGACGGCGGGCGGCACCGACGCCCTTATTGAGGGCCGCCACGGCGTGTTCGTGGACAACGCGGGCCGGGACTGGGACACCGGCGTGCTCCGCCTGGTGCGCAATCCCATCAGCCTGCGCGAGGCCATGTGGGCCCCGTACATACGTTTCGGCAACCTGGTGGCCGACCAGTTGCAGAAACTGGTGGCCGCCAAGGACGACGCCCTGAGCAAGGCCTCCAGCAAGGCTGTCACCGTCCTGGACAAGGACATCAAGGCCGACGCCTCGGCCGCGGCCTCCGGCACGCCGCCCAAGGCGAGCTTTGACTTCGCCAAGGGGGCGGGCATCTTCGCGGCCTTCAGCGTGGGCATCAGCGTGGTCAGCGCGGCCTTCGCCTACATCGCCAATTCCGTCTTTTCCCTGGGCTGGTGGTGGCCCGTGGCCCTGCTGATCCTTTTTGCCTGCATTTCCGGGCCGTCCATGCTCCTGGCCTGGTTCAAGCTGCGCCGCCGCAGCCTGGGCCCCCTGCTGGACGCCTCGGGCTGGGCCGTCAACAACGGCGCGCCCATCAACATCGTCATGGGCGCGGCCCTCACGGCCGTGGGCCAGCTGCCGCCCGGCGCGCACCGCTCTCTGGACGATCCCTACAGCCTGCACGCGCAATTGCTGCGCAAAAAGTATCTGGGTCGGCTGCTGGCGGCGGGCCTGACCGTTCTGGTTCTGCTGGCTGCGGGTCTGGCCTTCTGGCTCTGGAAGGAAGGCGCGCCCGCCTGGCTGGCGCACTGGCTGCCCGCATGGGGAAAATAGCGGGCAAGCAGTGCCTGGAGGGTGTCGTCCTGATTCTGGGCGCTGCCTTGCCCGACGTGTCCCCTGCCGGGCTGCGCGACCTGTGCCTGCGTTGGGAAACGGCGCTGGCCCCTTGGCTTGCGCCGGAACAGATGGCCCATATCCAGCGCTTTGCCCCGGACGGCCAGGCGCTGGCCGCGCGGGTCTCCCGCCTGCTGGCGCGCCTGCTGCTGCTGCGCGGCCTTCAGAGCCAGGACGCGTTACATCCGGATTTGTGTCTTGAAAGGGATATGGCAGGCCGCCCGCTGCTCCCCGGCTGGGGTGTGAGTTTCAGCCACAGCGGCCGGGCCGCCTTCTGCGCTTTGGAGCGCATGCCGGGCGGCCCCTGTGAGCCGGATGCCCGGCTGGATGCGCCCGGCCGGCATCCCGGCCTGGGGCTGGACGCCGAGGCGCTGGACAGCCCGCCCCCGGCGGCGCGGGCCTTTACGGACCGTGATACAAAAAAAACGGCCCGCGACGCGTTGCGACGCTGGGCCATTAAAGAAGCTGTGCTCAAGACGCTGGGGCTGGGGCTCAGCCATGACCCGGCCCTGATTTGCAGCGGCCGGTACGGAGGACGCACGGGCCTGCTGCGTTTCCACAGCCAAAATCTGCGTTGGCGGGTTCTGGCCTGCCCAGGCCACTGGCTCTGCCTGGCACGAAACGACGAGTGCACGACTCCGGCGGTCAGCCTGCGCTGGCTGGCCGCCGGACAGATCACAAATGGCCGCTGTTGATCTTGAGTTTGCGCATTTTGGACCACAGCGTGGTGGGCGGCAGCCCCAGGATGGACGCCGCGCCGTTTTTGCCGCTGATGCGCCCGTTGGTATGCTGGATGACGTGACGGATGTACTGCGCGATATGTTCGTCCAGGCTGTGAAAAACCTGTGCCTGGCCCTGGCTTTCAACCCGCTGGGGGAAGACGCCGGGCGTGCGGGAGCGTGTTCCCGATTCCCGGTCAAAGATGTCATGCAACGCGGCACCCAACGGCTTTCTGATCTCTTCGCAAAGGTCCACCTGTTCCTGCGTATAGTCACATGCGCCGACACAGTGCAGGCTGATGAATCGTGACTGATGATAATTAGTCCAATAGTCAAGCGGCATATAAATACCCGTGCCGCCCGACGGGTGGAGCATCTTGGTTATTTTTTCATGGGGGGAATCCCCCTCCGTGTAGGTAACCCGGCAGCCTGCCCATGTCCCGGAATTGTCATTATCCTGCCGGACCGCTGTCACAAATTCATCCGGAATTCGGAAAACCTCAGGTGAGAGCAAGAGGTTTTCATATGGTGAATATATCGCAATCCTTGTCATTGTGCCTGAAAAAAACTTATAAATTCCCAAATAGGTAATAGGCATATGAACAGATAGAAACTCAAAAACAATTTTTAATACATCCGGCAAGGGCAAATCTTTATAGGAAATATAGAGCAGTTCATGGATCCAGGCATTCTTATCGGTCACCATTTCCCCCATCCTATTCATAATTATGCAGATAACTAGATTTATTTTAGCCCACAGTCACTCATTTGATTATATGATATGAAGAATAACATTTGTCAACTTACTCGAATTATCGAATCGTGTTATTATATAAAATAATTTTTTACTAAAAATACAGATTTCCACGTATAATAACGCAAATCGTACAATTTATGTAATCGTGCCATCCCAGAATCTATCGAAATATCCCAATCCTGACAGCGCGTCTTGCCAGCCGCGTCCTTTTGCGGCACTCTGCCGGCCATGCCGCGCTTTCATCTGATTTCGCTCTTTCCCGAATTTTTTGATTCGCCTCTGAGTACCGCCCTCATGGGCCGCGCCCGCGAAACCGGCGTGGTGACGTTCAGCTTTCACGACCCGCGCGCCTTCAGCACGGACAAGCACCGCCATGTGGACGACAGGCCCTACGGCGGCGGGCCGGGCATGGTCATGCAGGGCGAACCCGTGGCCCGGGCCCTGCGTTCCATCGAACGCCCCGGCCGGATGCTGCTCATGACGCCGGGCGGCCGCCCGTTCAACCAGGCCCTGGCGCGCGAACTGGCCCTGGAAGAGGATCTTACCCTGGTCTGCGGCCGCTATGAAGGCCTGGACGCACGCCTGCTGGAACTTTTTCCTCTGGAACCGGTGAGTGTGGGCGAAGCCGTGCTCAACGGCGGGGAAACGGCGGCCCTGGCCGTCGTCGAATCCGTGGCCCGGCTGATGCCGGGTTTCATGGGCAAGGAAGAGTCCGGCGAGGAAGAGAGTTTTTCCCACGGCCTGCTGGAATATCCGCATTATACCCGGCCCGAGACGCTGGAAGGCCTGCCCGTGCCGGAGGTGCTGCTCAGCGGGGACCACGCCCGTATCGCGGCCTGGCGGCGCGCGGCCTCTCTGGCCGCCACCCTGGCGGCGCGCCCGGATATGCTGGACGACGCCCCCCTGGACCGCGAGGACGCCCGAGTCCTGGCCGGCCAGCCGCGCGAGAGGCCCGGCCGCAACCTTTCCTTCTGCCTCATGCACTATCCGGTCCTGCTCGGAGAAAAAAATTCCGGCGCTTCCTCTTTGACAAACCTGGACATTCACGATATAGCCCGAATTTCCCGCAGCTATGCCATGGGGCCCTTCTATGCGGTCACGCCGCTGGAGGATCAATTGCGGGTGCTTGAGGATATTTTGCGGCACTGGACCCGAGGTCCCGGCGGCCGGGGCAATCCGGACAGGGCGCGAGCCCTGGAGCTGGTGCGCCCGGCGGTCTCACTGGACGCGGCTGTGGCGCAATTGCGCGAGCATGCCGGCGCGCCTCCCAGGCTGGTGGCCAGTTCCGCCGTCTGGCCCGCGCATAAGCGCGCGCCCGCGCCGCTGACGCCCGGCCGGGTACGCGACTGGTGCCGGGAAGGGCCGGTGTTGCTCTGCTTGGGGACAGCCCAGGGGCTGGCCCCGGAAGTGCTGGAACGCTGCGACGGCCAATTGAGGCCTCTGCGTTTTTTGGGTTACAATCATCTTTCGGTGCGCAGCGCGGCCGCCATCCTGGCCGACAGAATTTTAGGCGACTACTGCTGAAACCACGGGCCGCACACAGCGGGCCGCTTCGCAACGACGCAACAATCCGCCCGCGGGTTTGCAAGGAGTTCACGATGGACATCATCAGGAAAATCGAACAGGAAAACATGCGCATGGATATGCCCGCGTTCCGCTCCGGCGACACGGTCAAAGTGCACCTGCGCATTGTGGAAGGCGAAAAAGAGCGCATCCAGATCTTCCAGGGCAACGTGATCCGCATCAAGCGCGGCACCACCAACGCCAGCTTCACGGTGCGCAAGGTTTCCGACGGCGTGGGCGTGGAACGCATCTTCCCGATCAACTCGCCCTTCATCGACCATGTGGAACTGGTCAGCCAGGGCCGCGTGCGCCGCAGCCGCCTCTACTACCTGCGCGCCCTCAAGGGCAAGGCGGCCCGTATCAAGCCGCGCGGCCGCTTCTGATCGGAATTCGCGCCTTTTTGCCGTCGGCGGCGTCGCATCAGCCCGGTGCCGATGCACGGGCTGATGGCAACAGCGTAAATGCTCGCTTTAGCCGACAGAATGGATTTTTTGTCCATTCTGTCGGCTAAAGCGTGGTTTTTTGTCTGTGGCCCCTACCGCAACCATCGAAATTGAGGCAGCCGTGAAAGGACACGCCGCGCAGGCCGGCCTGTTTGGCCCGGAAGACATTCCTTTCGGCCGCCGGTCCGGACCCGTGGCCGGTATCGACGAAGCCGGACGCGGTTGTCTGGCCGGGCCGGTGGTGGCCGCCGCCGTCATCCTTCCCGCTGTTTACGAGCTGCCCGGCCTTACGGATTCCAAGGCGTTGAGCGCCAAAGCGCGCGACATCCTGGCCCCGCGCATCAGGGAATGCGCTCTGGCCTGGGGGCTGGGCGTGGTCTGGCCCCGGCGCATCGAGCGCATCAATATTCTGCAGGCCACCTTCGAGGCCATGAGCCGGGCCGTGGGCGTGCTTCGCCTTACGCCCGGCCGCCTGCTCATCGACGGCAACAAGGTTCTGCCCGACGCGGTGCTGACTCTGTTCTGGCGCACCGGGCACACTGCCCCGCCGCCGCTTCAGCAAGCCGTTGTGGGCGGGGACAAGAGCGAAGACGTCATTTCCGCCGCCTCCATCCTGGCTAAAACCTTTCGTGACCGGCTCATGCTGCATCTGGGCCGCCGCTGGCCCGGCTACGGCCTGGAGGAGCACAAGGGCTACGGCACAAAAGCCCACTATGCGGCCTTACGCCGTCTGGGCCCCTGCCCGCAGCACCGCCTGACGTTCCGGGGGGTGTTGCCCCAGGCCGCCGCCCCGCTGCAGGGCAGCTTGTGCTGAAATGGCTTTTTTCCCGGCAAACCGGCCCGCGAACGCCTCCCGCGCCGGGCAAGGACGCGCCGGACCACATCCGCCTGGGACGGGACGGCGAAAAGGTTGCGGCCGCGCTTTTGCGGCGCGCGGGCTTTGAGCTGCTGGACCGCAACTGGCGGCAGGGCCGCCTGGAGCTGGATATGGTCTGCCGCGAAAGCGGCGTTCTGGTCTTTGTGGAGGTCAAAACCCGGCGGTCGGACGAGCGCGGTGGCCCGGCAGCGGCCGTGACCCCGGCCAAACAGCGTGTCCTCACGCGCGCGGCGCAGGCCTGGCTGGCGGCGCACGACGCCTGGCAAGCACCCTGCCGCTTTGACGTGGTCTGCCTGTTGCGCCACGGCGACACCTTCAGCGCGGAGCATTACCGCCATGCCTTTGACTTCACCCCGTCTCTGGATAGTAGCCACGCCTCTTGGCAACCCTGGTGACCTGTCGCCCAGGGCCCGCGAAATTCTGGAAAACGCGGACCTGATCCTGGCCGAGGATACCCGCCGGGCGGCCCAGCTCTGCCGTCTCTGCGGCATTCAGGGCCGCCGCTTCCTGAGTTTTTACGACCACAACGAGGCCGAGCGCCAGGAAGAAGTGCTGCGCCTGCTGCGCGAAGGCCGCGATCTGGCCCTGATTTCCGACGCGGGCACCCCCCTGCTGGCCGACCCCGGCTACCGCCTGGTGCGGGCCTGCCGCAAGGAAGGTCTGCCGGTTTCCCCGGTGCCGGGGCCCTCCGCCCCGGCCGCCGCCCTGTCCGCGGCCGGTATCGCGCCCCTGCCCCACACTTTTCTGGGTTTTCTGCCCCGCGATACGGCCGGGCGCGAAGCCCTGCTCACGGCCTACGCCCAGGTGCCCGGCTCGTTGATCTTTTTCGAGCGCAAGGACCGCCTCAAGGAAAGCCTGGCTACGGCGGCCCGCATCCTGGGCCCGCGAGATCTGGCCGTCTGCCGTGAATTGACCAAAACTCATGAGGAATTTATACTCAATCGTCTGGAAAATAGTATGGATCTGCCCGACGAACTGCTGGGCGAGATCACGGTTATCATCGGCCCGCCCGAAGTGACGGAACGCACGCCGCGCGAGGAAGTGGAAAGCCTGCTGCGCGCGGAACTGGCGCGTGGCGGCAAGGCCCGTGACGTGGCCCGCCGGGTTCAGAGCGCCGTGCGCGGCTGGAACGGCAAGGAATTGTACGCCCTGATCCCGTCCGCCAGAGCAATTTCACAGTGAAATTGCTCCGGGGAAGCACTGAAAAATCCGTCAGGCGATGAAAAGCCTTGCGCATGGCGGCGACGATTTCAATGGTAAAAGGCCCTGAAGCAGACCAACATTGAAGCTGAGGGATGCCATGCTTCCCCGACGTGTTGTCCTCAATTGCCTTGCGCGTACCTGCTGCATCAACGCGGCCGTCACCGCCAGAGGCATGCAGCAGATCGGCCTTGCCTTTGTGCTGGCTCCGGCCTTCAACCGGCTCTATCCGGAAAGCTCGGCCAGGGCCCGCGCCTTTGCCCGTTACGGCGGGCACAGCAATACCCACGTCTTCATGGTCCCGCTTTATGTGGGCATCGTGCTTGCCCTGGAAGAGCAGATCGCCCGTGGTTCCCTGCCGGAAGGCGCCGTGGGCGTGGTGCGCGAAACCCTGGCGACCACCCTCTCCGCCCTGGGGGATTCTTTTTTCAGCGGCACCCTGCTGCCGCTCTGGGCGCTGGTCAGCGTCTGCCTGCTGCTGGCCGGGCAGATCTGGCTTACTGCCGCCCTGGCAGCGTTGTTTCTGGCGTTGTTGCTGCTCTTCCGGATTCTGGCCTTTTTCGCCGGACTGCGCCACGGCATGTCCGTACTGGCGCGGCTCAAGCGCCTGAACCTCATCAACTGGGTGGACCGTCTCAAAATGCTCAACGCGGTCGTGGTGGCCCTGGTGGTCTGGCAACTCCCACTCCCCCACAAGGCCCCCTTTCCCTGGCTGCATTACGGATCGGGCACGGCCGCCATACTGGGCGCGGCCTGGCTGGTAGGGCGAATGCGCCTGCCGCGCATCCTGCTCTGGGCGCTCGTTCTGGGCGCGCTCATTCTCATGGACGAGGGGCTCATCAGCATGTAAGATGATCCCGCCCGAAAGAAAACGGGCTTGCGCCCCTTTTCGTCGAAACGACGGGAGACAGGAGCATTTCAAGTGTCACCCGCTGTAAATTGTTGAAAAGCTCCGGCGGCAGCGAAAACTGACGCAAAGCAAGGCGGGAGCGCATATCCGCCGCAGATTGCAGGCAGCGTATGTTTTGAAATTATCCCCGATTTCAGAACACCCCTGCTCCAAGGTATACGCATGGAAGACGTCATCGAAGAAACCCCGCGCGGGCTCGCCCTGCGGCTCACGCTCAATCTGCGCGGCGGCCTGCACGCCCGGCCCGCCGCCCGCCTGGCCCAGGAAGCCCAGCGTTACGCGGCCGACATCCAGCTCATCGGCGAAACGGGCGAGGTTGACGCCAAAAGCATGCTGGACATCCTTTCTCTGGCGCCGCCGGCCAATGCGGAACTGATCCTCCTGGCCAAAGGCGACGACGCCCGTGAAGCGCTTCACGGCCTGGCCCGTTTTTTAACCACCCTGCAGGAATGACATGGCCCGCGCGGTTTTATTCGGCACCCCGGTTTCCCCGGGCATAGCCATCGGCTCCATCCGTTTCATGCACGACACGCGCCCGAGCGACAAGCGCCGCATCGGCCCGGACGAAATCGCAACAGAGCAGGAAGCCCTGCGCAGTGCCGCGGCCAGCGTGCGCGCCGCTCTGGAAACGACCATGCGCGGCGTGCCCGAGGAGCTGGCCGAATACCGGGACGTCATCGCGGCCCAGATGGAACTGGCCCGCGACCCCAAGCTGCTGGACGCCGCTCTGGCGCGCATCGAGCACAAGCAGATCTGCGCCTCCTGGGCACTGGACCATACGGTGGAAGAGCTCTGCACCCTGTTCCGGGGCATGGATGATCCCTATCTGCGCGACCGCGCCCAGGACATCCGGGCCGTGGGTCTGCGCCTGCGCGAATGTCTGGCCGGCGCGAAGCCCCGGCGCGGCGGCAACGGCCCCAGCCTGCTGGCTGCGGAGGATCTCTCGCCCGCCGACGTCATGGAACTTGATCTGAACGGCGTGCTGGGCATTCTGACCGCCGAGGGGGGGCCCACCTCGCACACGGCCATCCTGTCGCGCGGCCTGCACATTCCGGCCCTGGTCGGCGTGACCGGCCTGCTGGACACGGCGCGTGAGGACGACAGGATTATTGTGGACGGCCTGGGCGGCTGCGTGCTCTTTGGTCCCGACGAGGGGGATCTGGCCCTCTACACGGCCCGCCGTGACGAATACACGGCCTGGGAAAGCCATACCCGGCTCACGGCCCACTGGCCCGCCGAGATGTGCGACGGCGTGCGCGTGGACGTGCAGGCCAATCTGGAAAGTCCGGAAGAGTTGGATTCCCTGGCCGAGTGCGGAGCCGACGGCGTGGGCCTGTACCGCACGGAATTCGCCTATCTCAGGGGCGATCTGCCCACGGAAGAGGAGTTGTTCAAGGAATACGCCGCCGTGACGGCCAAAGCCGCGCCGAGCCGGGTGGTCTTCCGCACGCTGGACGCGGGCGCGGACAAGATGCTGCGTTCCCAGGCGGCCCTCAAGGAACCCAATCCGGCGCTGGGCCTGCGGGGCATCCGCTTCTGCCTGCGGCATCAGGGCATTTTCCGCACCCAGTTGCGGGCCCTGTTGCGGGCCGGGGTGACAGGCAACGTGGCTTTGCTGCTGCCCATGATTTCCGGCCTGGCCGAAGTGCAGGGCGTGCGCCGCATTTTGCAGGAACTGCGCCAGGAATTGCAGGCCCAGAACCTGGCCCACGCGCCGGACCTGCCCCTGGGCATCATGGTGGAAACCCCGGCGGCGGTGCTGGTCTGCGACGCCCTGGCCCGGGAATGCGATTTTTTCAGCATCGGCACCAACGATCTGATCCACTACCTGATGGCCATTGACCGCAACAACCGCCATGTGAGCTATCTGCACGAGCCCCTGCACCCGGCGGTAGTGCGCTCGCTCAAGCGGGTCATAGACGCGGCCCACCGCGAGGGCATCGGCGTTTCGGTCTGCGGTGAACTGGCCTCGGACCCCTGCGGCCTGGCCCTGTTGCTGGGCATGGGCGTGGATGCGGTGTCCGCAGCGCCGCGTTTTGTGCCGGGTATGAAACATATGATCCGCCAGCTCAATGCCGAAACCTGCGTGGAGCTGGCCCACAGCGTTCTGATGAGCACCGACGTCATGGCCTCCAAGCGTATGGTGCGTGAAAAGCTCCACCAGTCTCTGGGACCGGAGCTGGCCTTCCACACCACAAGCCTTTCGAGCCACAATCAGCCATGAGCCAGAAAACACCGCCTTCCACCATTGCCGCCAACAAAAAGGCCCGTCATCTCTACGAACTTTCCGAGTTTCTGGAGGCCGGCATCGCTCTGACCGGCCCGGAAGTCAAAAGCATCCGCGCCGGTAAGGTAAACTTCATCGACAGCTATGTTGAATTCAAACGCGGCGAAGCATGGCTGCTCTCTTTGCATGTGGCCCCCTACGCCAACGCCGGCTACGCCCCGCAGGAGCCGGACCGGCCGCGCCGCCTGCTGCTGCACGCCCGTGAGATCGCCAAGCTGGCGGGCCTGGTGGCCCAGAAGGGCCTGACCGTGGTGCCGGTGCGCGTCTATCTCAAACGCGGCAAGGTCAAGCTGGAAATCGCCCTGGGCCGGGGCAAGAAGTTGCACGACCACCGTGATACGCTCAAACGGCGTGCGGAAGAACGGGATCTGGCCCGCGAACTGGCCTAGGCTCAGCCCTCAACGCCCGCTGTTTCAACAAAACGTAATCCACCCGCGAAAGGCCGAGGAGCGCCATGCGCCACCCGCCCCTGCAAGCGCCACTGCTCTGGCAAGTCTATCTCGGCTTCTGGATCGCGGGCGTGGCGGCGGCGGTTTGGCTCTTGCCCGCCCTGTGTTGCGCCCTGCTGCTGGCCCTGGCGGACAAACGCCTTTGGCGCGGTGCCCGGCTGACCCTGGCCGCGACTCTGGTTCTGGGCGGTCTGGCCGTGGCCCGCTGGCAGCTTGCGCCGCCGGACCCGTCAGCCGACGCGTCTCCCGCCCGGCTGGCGGCGGATGCGGACAAAGCCCCGGCGCGGTTCTGCGGCCGGGTGCGGGACGTACAGGACCTGCCGGATCAACGCCTGCGCCTGTTGCTGGAGCGGGTCCATCCCGCCGGAAGTTCCACCACCGCTGTTCTGCCGGGCCTTGTGGCCTGGACCTGGGAAGCCCCCCTTTTCCGCCCCCTGGCCGGACAGGAAATCTGTCTGAACCGCCGCCCGCGTCCCATGCATGGCTTTGCCGACGTGGGCCTCGCCGACCGGGAAATATGGTGGGCCGCGCGAAACGTATATTGGCGGCTCTGGAGCCGGGGTGAACGCGGCGAACCAAAAGCCTCCGGCCGGGGCACGCTGGCGGCCCGCCGGCGTGAGGAACTGCGACATGCGTTTTTAAGCGCGCTCCTGCCTGGGGGACAGACGGAGCATCAGGCAAAAATCCTGACGGAGGATGCCGCCGCCCCGGAACTGCCGCAGGGCAAGGCCATCCTGCCTGCTCTGCTGTTCGGGGACCGCCGATATCTGACGCAAAACACCCTGGACAATTTCGCCGCCGCCACCCTGGCGCACAGTCTGGCGCTTTCCGGCCAGCATCTGGCCGTGGCCGGGCTGCTGGGCCTGCTCTGCGTGCTGGCCGCCGCCCGCCTTCGTCCGTCCCTGTATCTCCGGCAGCCGCGCGTGGTCCTGGCCGTGGCCGCGGCCTGTCCGCCCGCCCTGGCCTACCTCTGGCTGGGCAACGCTCCGGCCTCCCTGCTGCGGGCCGTGTGCATGCTTTTCATCCTGGCCTTCTGGCTGGCGCGGGGCCGGGCGCGCACCTCCCTCGACGTGCTCTGCGCCGCCCTGCTCTGTATCTGCCTGGTCGCGCCGCTGAGCATACTGGACACGGGCCTGCAGCTCTCGGCCCTGTGCGTGGCGGTCATCGGCCTTGCCCTGCCCTGGCTGCGCCGCATCCTGCCGCCGTCCGCGCATAAAGCCGAATCCCCCCGGCGACGGGCCATACACGGGCTCGGCCGCTGGCTTGCGCGCATTTTGCTGATTTCCCTGCTGATTCAGATAGCGTTGCTGCCGCTGAACCTCCTGCTGTTCGGCAATGCGGGCTTCTGGTTCCCGCTCAATGTGCTCTGGCTGCCCGTGGCCGGTCTTGTGGTGCTGCCCGGCGCGGCTCTGGGCCTGCTTCTGGCGGGCGCGGACCTGGACGGGACCGCGCGGCTGGTTCTGGATCTGGCCGCCCTGCCCTGCCAGTGGCTGACAGACGGGCTGGCGGGCCTCAATGGCCTGGGCCTGCTGCACAATCCCGTCCTGCTGCGGCCGCACTGGACGGCCCTGCCCGCTTTTGCCGCCCTGCTGGCGGCTCTGGCCTGCCTGGCCGGACGGGGCAAAGCATCGCCCACAGGGAAGGAGGCGGCCCGCCGACTGCTGCTGGCAGGTCTGGCCCTGCTCTGCGTGGGGCCCTTGCTGCGCCTGGAAGGCCGCTTTTCCGGCGACACCCGGCTGGACGTGCTGGATGTGGGCCAGGGGCAGGCCCTGGCCTTGCGCGCTCCGGGCCATCTGCGCCTGCTTCTGGACGGCGGCGGCAGCGCCTCGCCCCGCTTTGACCCCGGCAAAGCCCTGGTGGGGCCGGTGCTGGCATACAACGACGCGCCCCGGTTGAGCGCCGTCGTCAGCAGCCATCCGGACCTGGACCATCTGGGCGGTCTTTTTTATCTGCTGGAAGATTTTCAGGTGTCGGCCCTGTTCCATAACGGGCGTGAGGCCGCCGGGCAGCACGGGCCCATGTGGCGGGAACTGCGGCAAAGCCTGGCGGGCCGCATTCTGGCGGAAGGAGATGTGCTGATTGTGGGCGATCCGGCTCTGGGCCTGCGTCTGGAAGTGCTGCACCCGCCGCGTGCCGCCGACGAAGAGGAGGCCGCCTGGACCGGCAACGAGGCATCCCTGATTCTGCGCCTGACCCGTCACGGCCAAGGGCTGGCCCTGTTCACCGGCGACGCCGAGCGTCGCAGCCTGCGCCGTCTGCTGGCATCGGGCCGGGATCTGCGCGCCCAGGTGCTGCTGGCCCCGCACCACGGTTCGGACCGCAGTTTTCTGGCCGCCTTTTACAAGGCCGTGCAACCGGAACTGGTGCTGGCTTCCTGTGGTTTTCAGAATCGTTACAACTATCCGGGCTCGCGCCTGCGGGCCTGGCTGGCACGGCACGGCATTCCCCTGCTCCATACCGGCGAATCCGGGCAGATCAGCGTCAGCTGGCCGTGGACCGGGCCGATGCGCGTACGCGCAGTCCGCCCTGAGAGTTGAGCCTGAGGTCTAGAGCGGATTACCTTTGAGAATTGACATTCTCAAAGTTTTTAAGCCGCTCGCCCTGTTCTCGATGTCCGTACGGCGCGCTTCGCGTGCCTACGGCCATGGCCCAGCGGGCCGCCCTTCGGGTCGGCCTCCGGCGTTTAGCCCTGCTGTCCTCGCCCGTAAAGCTCGAAGACTCGCTAACGGGCGAGGCAACCGCGCAAATAAATTGCGCTTACGCCTGTCTCTGCTGTCGTCATCCGTCAGGCGGCATAGCCGCCAACGGCTGACGCTCGTGGCGGGCGTCTGCATATGCAGCCGCCAGAGCAATTTCAAAGTAAACTTGCTCTAAAGCATGTACCACTCAAAATGCTTTAGGATTGCCCGGCATCTCCCGTCCGCCCGCCGCCGTCCTGTGACAATTGCTCTTCTCCCCAGCGGTACAACTCCCGCAGGGCCGGAAGCAATCGCCTGCCCCGCTCGGTCAAGGCATACTCCACATGCCGGACTTTACCGCCGCACTCGCTCCGGCGCAGCAGGCCGTCCCCCTCCAATTCCTTGAGACATTTGCTCAACATCATATGGGTGATGCCTCTCACCTCGCGATGCAGGGCATTGAAACGCACGGCCCCATCGGCCAGATGCCAGAGCAACGGCAATTTCCACTTGCCGCCGATGACTTCCAAGGCGCGCAGAATAGGGCACGGCACTTCATAAATATTGACCGCGGGCAACGTTATGTCATAACCGACGTTTTCGGGTTCACTCATACAATCCCTCCGCCTCCGCTGCCGTCTTGCTGTTGGCAAGCAGCAGTTGCAACCAGGTAAGAAAAAACTGCGTACTTGCTTTTTCCCGTCCGCTTCAGGATATTCAGGCACAAAAGCCTGCACAACCACAACGCGTAAGGAGAAAGACATGCGCATCTGCGCCGTCAACGGCAGCCCCAGAAAAAAATGGAATACCGCCACCATACTGCAAAGCGCCCTGGACGGCGCGGCTTCGGCGGGCGCAGAAAACGTCCGGACGGAAATGATCCACCTTTACGACTACAGTGATACGGGCTGCGTGAGTTGTTTTCAATGCAAGCACAAGGGAGGGAAGCACTATGGCCGTTGCGCCGTGCGCGACGGCCTGACGCCGGTGCTGGAAAAATGCCGTGAGGCGGACGGGATCATTTTCGGTTCCCCCGTCTATTTTCACAATATAACCGGCATGATGCGCTCTTTTTTGGAACGCCTGCTGTTTCCCTGCATTGCCTATGACCGCGACTATTCCTCACTGGCTCTCAAAAAACCGGCCACGGCCTGCATCTACACCATGAATGTGACGCGCGAGGTTATGCTGGAGCAGCACTACCCGGAAAAGCTGGGGAGCACGGAATTCTTTATTGAACGAAGTTTCTCCAGGCCCGCCGTGCTCTACATCAACGACACCTATCAGTTCAGCGACTACAGCAAGTATATGGTGGAATGCTTTTCCGAACAGGAGAAGGCGCTCCAAAGGGAAACACAGTTCCCTCTGGACTGCCGAAAGGCTTTTGAGCTGGGCCGTTGTCTTGCGCGGGGCTGACCGGATTTACTTCTGGCAGTGCGGACAACAGACGGTGGCGCGGCCCGCCACGCGGATCTTTTGCAGCGGGCGGCCGCAACGGACGCAGGCCGCGCCGCCCCGGCCATAGACCGCGAAACTGTTCTGAAACGCGCCCACATCGCCGTTGGCGTCGCGGTAATCACGGATGGAGCTGCCGCACTGGGCGATGGAGCGGCGCAGCACGTCCTTGAGGGCCGCCAGCAGGCAACGGCTCTGAGCCGGGCTCAAGCTGGAAGCCTTGCGGCGCGGGTCCAGGCCCGCCTGAAAGAGGGATTCGTCGGCGTAGATGTTGCCGATGCCCGCAATGACCTTCTGGTCCAGCAACACAGCCTTGAGCGCCGCGCCCCGGCTTCGCAGCAGGGCCGCGAACTCCCGCTCGCCGATCTCCAGCGGCTCGGGTCCCAGCTCCCGCCAGAAATCCCAGGCCTGCAAAATCTCCGGCGTGGCGGCCAGCACCAGGCCGAAAGCCCGCGTGTCGTCGAAAAAGAGACGGCGCCGGTCGCCGTCCGGAGTGCGCAGATCAAAGACACAACGGGTATGGGAACCGGGCGGCGTGCCCGGCGCGTACACCATCAGACGGCCTGTCATACGCAAATGCACGGCCAGCAGATCCGGGGCGGTCTCTTCCGGAGTGCGCCCGCTCTCCGGCGGGGCCAGATGCACCAGCAGCAGTTTGCCCCTGCGGCCCACGTCCGCGATACGACGGCCCGCCAAAGTGGCCGGGGGCAGGCTCAAGGGATGCAGGCTGCCGGACCGCAGAACTTCCGCCCCCTCAATCAGGCACTCCTGTACCTGGGGGCGCAGGGTGCGGGCTACTGTTTCCACTTCGGGCAGTTCAGGCACTTGGCATCCATCTTTTTGTTGCCGGCTTCGTTAAGCGTCGCGGCGCGCCTTGGTCACGTAGGCGGCTACGCTCCACTGCGGCGCGCCGCTTGCTTGCCTTGCCGGCAAACAAAAACCCGGATGCCAAGGAAAAACAACGCGAAAAATCAGCAACAGTTTTTCAGCTAGAGCAATTTCACTTTGAAATTGCTCTGCTGACGCGAAGGCGGCAGTCGCCACGAAGTGGCGTGGATTCTGGTGAAAACCACATTTTTCGCCAGAATGCCAACTTTGAAATTTGTAAAATTTCAAAGTTAATCTGCTCTAAGATAAATTTCCAACAAACCTTCGGGCGGATCAATGGTCACGGTGCGGGCGTCCAGGTCAAAACCAACAATAAAACAGGGCTGGGCCGGAAAAAGAATTTCCTGGTCTTGTTCCGTGACGATAACCCAGATTTCCTGGTCCGCCGGATATTCCACATGGTCGAGGCGTCCCAGACGGCGGCCGTCTGGCAAGAACACCTCGCAGCCCAGCAGATCTTCCAGATAGGCCTCATCCTCGTCCGGCGGAGGCAGGCTGTCGCGCGACACCAGAATTTTCTGTCCGCGCAGGGCCTCAGCCGCCGTGCGGTCCGTCACGCCTTCCAGAAGAAGCAGAGGGCGGCCCTTGTGCCGGCGGCAGGACAGGGCCCGGACGAGCCGGGGCGGCTCATCCCCGGCCTGAAGCCAGAGCGGCGCGTCCAAAAGCAAGGGGGAGTCCGCATGCCAGTCGATGCAGATCTCCCCTTTAATACCGTGGGGCCGCGCCAGCGTGCCCATATGAATCAGCATATCCGCCATGGAAGCCGAAGCTACTCCAGAATTTCCAGAACCGTACGTTTCTTCGACTTGGTGGATGCCGCGCTCAAAATAGTGCGCATGGCGCGGGCCGTGCGCCCCTGCTTGCCGATGACCTTGCCCAAGTCTTCCTTGGAAACCTTGAGCTCCAGCACCGACGTCTGCTCGCCTTCCACTTCGCTGACCTGCACTTTTTCGGGATGATCCACCAGAGACTTGGCAATATATTCGATCAGAGCCTTCATCGCGTACCTCCCAAAGATACCTTGCTGCCCGCGGGCAGCGCGGGCAAGGATTAAATAACGCGCAACCTTCGGAGCAATCGGCAGCTATCCGTCCGTCTTTCCCGTGCCGCACTGTCCTCCGGGCTGGTCCCGCAACAGCATAACGCTTGCGGCAGGCGGTTCCCCGCCTTTCCACAAGGTTTTATAGAGCATTTCAATGTTGATCTGCTCTGGAGCAATTCAACTTTTTCAAAGCCGAACCGCCCGCAAGGAGTTGCAGGCAAATCCTTGCCGCGAGATGCTTCCCGGCGGGTTTGATCCGCCGCAAGCAAGCATCGCAAGCGTAAGATTTAGGACAGATGCGCTTTGATCAGCGCCCGCACGGTGTCCGTGGGTTCGGCGCCGCGCGCGAGCCATTCCTTAATTTTATCCGCGTCAAGTTTCACTTCCGCCGGATTGGTCATCGGGTTGTAGTAACCCAGCAATTGCAGCGGACGCCCGTCACGACGGGTCTCGTCATTGGCGGCCACCACCCGGTAGAAGGGGTGCTTTTTGCTGCCGAGACGGGTCAATTTCAACTTCACAGCCATGAGTCCAACTCCCTTTGGTTTTATGTTAGCGTCGCGCCCGTAAAAGGGCAAGAGGGAAACGCGATTTCCAAGGCCGCATAAGGCCCTGCGAAGCGTTGTTTAATGAGGATTTTTATTTTTTACCGAGAAAGGCCGATGCCGGGCGGAACGCAGTGTACCAGGACAACATAAGCTTCGCACGGGGTGAGCCTGACGCAGGCAAAAGGCAAAAAGCCCATTAAGCAACTTTCCCTATTTCTTTTTGCGCTTCTGGCGCTCTTTCTTTTTCCGCTTCTTGGCAGCGGCGGATTTCGCCCCTCCGGGCCGTCCGCCCGGCAGAGCCATGCCGTCCATTCCACCCATGCCCGGAAATCCGCCCATACCGGGCATGCCCATGCCGGGGGGCATCATGCCCGGCGGCATGCCGCGCGGCATTTTCGGCATGGCCGGACGGCCTCCCTTAGCGCCCTTGCCGCCCATCATGCCTTTCATCATCTGGCGCATCTGCTCAAACTGGCGCACCATCTGATTGACCTGGGCCACGGTCACGCCCGCGCCCTTGGCGATGCGCGCCCGGCGACTGCCGTTGAGGATATCCGGATTGCGGCGTTCCCGCATGGTCATGGAATTGATGATGGCCTCGGTGCGCGCCATCTCCTTTTCCGGCACCGCGCCGTTGGCCTCAGCCAGCTTTTCGCGCAGGCCGCCCAAGCCCGGAATCATTTTCAGAATGCTGTCCAGCGAACCCAATTTTTTTAGGCGGCGCATCTGGGTACGGAAATCTTCCAGGTCGAAGCTGGCCTTCTGCATCTTGCGGGCCAGGGCCTCGGCCTCTTCGGCGTCAATGGTGGACTGGGCCTTTTCCACCAGGGTGAGCACGTCGCCCATGCCCAGAATTCGCCCGGCGATACGGTCGGGATGGAAGACCTCCATCTCCGATAATTTTTCGCCCACGCCCACGAATTTCACGGGCGCGCCGGTCACCGAACGGATGGACAGGGCCGCGCCGCCGCGCGCGTCGCCGTCCATCTTGGTCAGCACAACGCCGGTCAGGCCCAGGCGCTCATTGAAAGCCTCGGCCACGGTCACGGCGTCCTGGCCGGTCATGGCGTCGGCCACGAACAAGATTTCCTGCGGCTGCACAGCCGCCTTGATGGCCGAAAGCTCTTCCATCAGGGGTTCGTCCACGTGGAGGCGGCCGGCCGTGTCCAGCAGCAGCACAGTGGCCTGCTCCTCACGGGCCTGAGCCAAGGCCGCCGTGGCGATGTCCACGGGCTTCATCTCCGTGGTGGAGGGAAAGCAGGGCATGTCGAGCTGCTTGGCCAGCACCGTGAGCTGGTCGATGGCCGCCGGGCGGTAGACGTCCGCGGGGACCAGATAGGGCCGCATTTTCTGCCTGCGCAGCAGATTGGCTATCTTGCCCGCCGAGGTGGTCTTGCCCGAGCCCTGAAGGCCCACCAGCATGATCACCGCCGGTTCGCGGCCCTGCAGGTTGAGCCCCGTGGTTTCGCCGCCCAGCAGAGAAACCAGCTCGTCATGGACGATTTTAACCACCTGCTGGGCCGGGCTCACGCCTTTGAGCGTTTCCTGCCCCAGGCACTTTTCGCGCACGCTTTCCACAAAGTCTTTGACGACCTTGAAGTTGACGTCCGCCTCCAGGAGCGCCAGCCGCACTTCGCGCAGGCCGGCCTGCACGTTTTCCTCGGTGAGCTGGCCGCGCCCGCCGAAAGAGCGGAATACGCCGGAAAGTCTGTCGGAAAGGCTCTCGAACATGAAGACCCCGCATCCGCCGCCGCGCCCCTGTAGGGGACGGCAGCCACAAAGCGTCTGTTTTCGCGCCGCGACACGCGGACGAAGTGGAGATTCATAGGCTGTTTGCGGCGCTTCGTCAAGTCAGGGAGCGCGGCGTTGCAGGGTCCTTCCGTTCTCCGCTTGTATGAATAATTATTTTGTATTTATAGTAGGTTAGCGTTCAAAAGCAATTATTTTATGGGCTTGTTATACGAATGAGGTATTTCGAGCCCTGCGGGCACGGCTTTTTTCGCCACGTTGTGGCTTGGGCCGCCTCCGGCGCGGGCAGGGGGTCAGGGGCTGCCGCCCCTCGCCCCCCTTGCAACCCCTATACCCCGCTTGGGTTTTCCAGCGCTGTAGGTTTCCGAGGGCAGCGCGGCGTTTGCTGCGGGAGCTTCCTTCGCTACGCTCAGGCGATATCGCTGCTGTCTTCATCCGTAAGGCGGCCTTGCCGCCAACGGCTGAAGCCTCCCTTCGCGCCGCGCAATTGCCATTGACGGCTGGGCTTCGAGTCAAAACTCCGTCCGCTGCCGAAAATTGACGCGCGGCGATTTCGGGGCGCAGCGAGCCCCGCGAGCAAGACCCGTGGGACGCCGCGTCAACGCGCTACAACGCAGAGCAGGGGCAGGGGGTTGCAGGGGGCCTGGGGACAGCCGTCCCCGGCCCCCTGCCGCGCGCCGCGCGCTTTAGCCGTAGGCGAGCTTGCGAGCCGTACGGATAAAGACAGCAACGATAGGCGGCCCAAACGCCGGAAGGCGTAAAATCTCCATGCCCGCAGGGCAGAATAAAACAACAGACGGAGAACAGAATGACCCTGACGCGGCGTTGACAGCCTCCGGCACGGCGTCTATTTTTCAGATAAAGCCGTATGCGGCTTAGCCCCACCAACGCTTGCACCCGCTCGATGCACGGAGACAATAATGAACAAGGTAAAAATCACGGTTCTGAAAACCACCTTTGACGCGGAACTTGCCGCCCAATACGGGGCGGAAGGCCTGGACGCCTGTCCCATGCACAGGGAAGGACAGGTCTTTTACGCCGACTACGCCAAGCCGGAAGGCTTCTGTGACGAGGCCTGGAAAGCCGTCTATCAGTATGCCTTCGCCCTGGCCCACGGCGCGGGCAAGGGCGTCTTTTATTACGGCGACTGGATCAGAACGCCGGGCGTGGCCATCTGTAGCTGCAACGACGGCCTGCGCCCGGTCATCTTCAAGCTGGAAGCCACGGACGAGGTTTCGAGCATTGCGTACACGCCGGTGCGGTAAGGCTCGGCCGCGGCGCTGAAACAGCAAAAACCCCGCGCGCGCCCAAGAGGAAGGAACCAGACGGGCGCGGGCGGGGCCGCCGACTCAAAGGGACCACCCCTCTGATGGGACGTCGGCTGCCGGGGAGGGGCGCACGCCCCTCCCCGAATTTTTGTCCGTTGCCGGACGAAACGAGGCTTAGAGCATTTTCACTTTGAAATTGCTCTAACGCCGCACACGGTGCGGCGCGCCGCGAAGACCGACCCGACGGGCGGCCCGTAGGGCCGTGCCTGTAGCCCAAAGGGAGTACAAGCATTGAGAGCAACGCGGCGTGGATTCCGGCGAAGCGACCGAAGGCAGCCCGAAGGGCTGTCCCCGTTGGCGACAACGGAGCCATACGGGGATCGACAGCAACGATAACCACGTTTTTTGCCGGAATGCCGACTTTGAAATTTGTAAAATTTCAAAGCTAATCTGCTCTAGAAGCTGTAGCCAAAGACCAGTTGCGCCTTCCACATATCCTGCTTTTCAAAGCTGGTGTTGCGCTGGCCAGCCTTCTTCCAGGTGTCGTTGTCCATGAAGTTGGCAACGTAGCCCAGATCAAGATACACATTGAAGTTTTCGTACATCTTGTATTCGTTGACCAGATTGAATTCCAGCAAACCGTCATTGGTGGTCAGATACGGACCATCATAGTTGCCCCGGCCATCGTCCCACGCATATGATGTTGCCATATACTTGACGGCGGAGGTGCTGTTGGTGCCGCCCCAGTAGGCCACGCGGAAGGTGTGCTTGAGGTCTTCCACAAAGCTCATGTCGCGGATCTGCAGACCGATGCCCCACGTACCCGCATAGCTCAGCGCTCCCATGTCGTTGCCGCCGGCACCACCCCAGGAATAAGGGCCGCCGTCACCCAGGAAGGAGGTGAAATTGCCGTAAGGCGCGATGGAAGGCATACGCTCAGAACCGTTTTTGGGGTTGCCGTCGTCGCCCGAACCGTACCAGCCGAAGATACCGGGCACGCCCCAGTCCATCTTGTATTCCACCAGAGCCTTGGCCAACCAGCCCTGGCGTTCGGTGCTGCTGCGTTTACTGGCCATGGGCACATCGTTGTAACCGCCCTTCCAGGCTGTATAACGCCCCATAGACTCCACATAGCCGTAGTTAATATCCACTTCGATATTCAAGGGATCCCAGGCAGTGATAGCGAAAGGCAGGCCAGCCCAGAACATGGAACCGTACGCTTTACCGGTACCGCCTAGATTTCCCGGATAGCCGTTGAGACCGGCATAAGGTGCCAGTGTGTAATAGGGATTACCGTCGGCGAAACCATTTTTATAGGCGTTGAACTTGTCCGTATTTTTCCCCTTCATGCCATACATGGCCCAGGGAGTGATTTCAAAACCGTCCAGCGTCACCGGGACCATCAGACCAAAAAGATCCATGTTATCCAAATAATTATCAGGATCAGAACCCCATACACGCGACGTCCCATCGCTGTTCTTCGTCTCCTGGCTGTAGTTGTCATTGAACGGACGCATCCAGAGAGCGGTCAGACCCAGATTCTCGTTGAACTGATAGGAGGCCACCACGCCCGCCACAGGGGCATCCATAACTGCGGTACCGCCAGCCTTGTTGGGCAGAATGACCTCATGCAGGCCCATGCGCACCTTGAGATCGGTCTGCGGCACCATCCAGTCGATATAAGCCTGGCGTACCCCGATCTGATTCGCCCCGTCGGCCCCCAACGCGGCACCCTTGTCGGCCTTGCCCCACGGCTGGTTGCCGATTTGGAACTGCACTGTACCGGACAAAGACTCGGAGGCCACAGCCTCCAGTTGCAGACGGATACGTTGAGTCGCATTAAATGTATCACTGGTGTTCTTTTTGATTTTTTCACCGGCACGATTGCGATAATGGCTCATAAGATTCTTGTCGCCCACGCCGAAACCCATCAGCCACTGCCCCTTGGCCTTGAAATCGATGGCCGACGCGCCCGAGGCCGCGCCCAGCAGCATGCCCGCCGCCAGCAGAACTGTCAGAATCTTCTTCATCTTCCGCCTTCCTTCTCGTTATAATTGCCGGGCCAGCCCGGAGATTCTCCGCGCCCCATGCGCAAGAGAAAAATGTTGCCGCGCCTTCCGGCGCGCGCAGACGCCGCCGGAAAACGCGAAAAGCCCGAAAACACGCCGCACAGGACGCGCTTCCGGGCCGAAATGTCGGGTCAACCGCCGCAACGGTTGAAAATTACACTTACTTAATAAAGAGAGAGAGAGAGAGAGAGAGAGAGAGAGAGAGCAGCCGGACAGGCGAAAGAGCGGGCGGCGTCCGCCGCGAGCACGGCACGGCCCAAGACGCCGGACACGGCGTACAGGCAGGTGCTGCGGGAGGAAATAGGCTGCTGCATAGTTATCCGCATGAATGTATCCATTTTTTGTAAAAATTTTTATACCAGACCTCGACAAAAGGCAAGGAAAAATTCAGCCCGCCGGTTAGGCACGCGGGCGCGGGCCATCCCGTCCGGGCAGGGCTGAAACGCGGGGCAGACGAATGAATGCCTCAATCGTCGGATATTCCTTTGCTTTCAGCAGCGTGTCTTCCTTCCTCATTCCCGCGAACGCAGCCGACGCAGTCGGCAAGTGAGCGGGGGGCTGGTTTTGCGGGAATTTTGCAAAATTGGCGATTTTTTCGTGCGGGCAAGGCAGCGGCGCGTTTTTGCGCGGAACATACTCACGTATGTGAGCAGCAAAAACGCGCCGATAACGCCGCCCGCGCGGAAAAGGCGGATTTTGCAAAATAACCGCAAAGGTACAACAAGGCTGGCGCAAGAGTATTTTTCTCTTTCGCTCTATTCATTCGATTGCCCTGATCCGGACGCGCGACCCTCATTGACAGAGGCCCCGCAAGCGGATAAGATAATTTGCTAAAGTTTATGCAATTATTTTAGCCCATTACGAGGAAGTCATGTTCACCAATCGCGGCAAGGCGCTGACCTTTGACGACATTCTGCTGATTCCCGGCTATTCCGAAGTAACCCCCGACGCCGTTGACATCACGACTTGGCTCACGCCCTCCATCCCCCTGCGCATCCCCCTGCTCTCCGCCGCCATGGACACCGTGACGGAATCGGCCATGGCAATTTCCATGGCCCGCATGGGCGGCATCGGCATCATCCACAAGAATATGCCCGTGGATCGCCAGCGCCTGGAAGTGGAACGGGTGAAAAAGAGCGAAAGCGGCATGATCCTGGACCCGGTGACCATTTCACCGCGCAATTCCGTGCAGGAAGCCCTGGATCTGATGTCCGACTTCCGCGTTTCGGGCCTGCCGGTGGTGGACGGCGAACGCCTGGTGGGCATCCTGACCAACCGCGACGTGCGCTTTGTGGAAGACGCCCAGGCCGTGCGCGTGGCCGACGTGATGACCAGCGACAAGCTGATCACCGTGCCCATGGGCACCTCCCTGGCCGAGGCCAAGCGCCATCTGCACGAGCACCGCATCGAAAAACTGCTGGTGGTGGATGAAAACAAACGCCTGCGCGGCCTCATCACCATGAAGGACATCGACAAGGTCCAGAAATATCCCAACGCCTGCAAGGACGCCAACGGCCGCCTGCGCGTGGGCGCGGCCATCGGCATCGGCAAGGATTCCGAAGCCAGGGCGGAACAGCTGCTGGAAGCCGGGGCCGACGTGCTGGTGCTGGACTCGGCCCACGGCCATTCGGTCAACGTGCTCAACGCCATCCGCCAGGTCAAGTCGAGCTTCCCCAACTGCCAGCTCATCGCGGGCAACGTGGCCACCTATGAAGGCGCGCGCGCCATTCTGGAAGCCGGGGCCGACAGCGTGAAAGTGGGCATCGGGCCCGGCTCCATCTGCACCACCCGCATCGTGGCGGGCGTGGGCGTGCCCCAGGTCACGGCGGTCACGGACGGCAGCCGCGCCGCGCGCGAAATGGACCGCTGCTGCGTGGCCGACGGCGGCATCAAGTTCTCCGGCGACATCGTCAAGGCCCTGGTGGTGGGCGCGCACTCGGTGATGATCGGCTCCCTTTTCGCCGGTACCGAGGAAAGCCCGGGCGAAACCATTCTCTACCAGGGCCGCACCTACAAGATTTATCGCGGCATGGGCTCCATCGACGCCATGAAGGAAGGCAGCTCGGACCGTTACTTCCAGGAAAAGACCAAAAAGCTGGTGCCCGAAGGCATTGTGGGCCGCGTGCCCTACCGGGGCCCGGTCATGGATGCCGTGTACCAGCTCATGGGCGGCCTGCGTTCGGGCATGGGCTATGTGGGAGCCAAGACTCTGGACGACCTTTTCCAGAATACCACCTTCTGCGAGATTTCCGCCGCCGGTCTGCGCGAAAGCCATGTGCACGACGTGGTCATCACCAAGGAAGCGCCCAACTACCGCATCGAGAACTAGCCCGCAAGGGCGAGGATGGAACATGCCGCACAGCAAAGTCATTATCATCGACTACGGCTCCCAGGTCACCCAGCTCATTGCCCGCCGCGTGCGCGAGGCCGGGGTCTATTCCGAAATCCATTCCTGTGTGACCACCGCCGCGCAGGTGGCGGAAATGCATCCCTCGGCCCTGATTCTTTCCGGCGGACCGGCCAGCGTGGGCGAAGCCGACGCCCCGGCCCTGGATCCGGGCTTTCTGGAACTGGGCGTACCGGTGCTGGGCATCTGCTACGGCATGCAGCTTCTGGCTCAGAACATGGGCGGGCAACTGGCCCAGTCCCTGACGCGGGAATACGGCCCGGCGGAACTGACCTTCAGCGCGCCCTGCGCGCTCTGGGACGGCCTGGACGCCCGGAACCCTTCCAGGGTCTGGATGAGCCACGGCGACAAGGTGCTGGCCCCGCCGCCGGGCTTCGCGGTGACGGGACGCACGCCCACCCTGGACGTGGCGGCCATGGCCGACGAAAAACGCGGAATCTACGCCGTGCAGTTCCATCCCGAAGTGCACCACAGCGTGGACGGCGAGCGCGTTCTGCAAAATTTCCTGTTCAAGGTGGCGCATATCACGCCGGACTGGACCATGTCCTCCTTTGTGGAGCGCGTGGTCAAGGAAATGGCCGAACAGGTGGGCGACAGGCATGTGGTCTGCGCCCTGTCCGGCGGCATCGACTCCACGGTGGTGGCGGTTCTGCTGCACCGGGCCATCGGCAAGCGCCTGCATTGCATTTTTGTGGACAACGGCCTGTTGCGCCTGAACGAAGGCGAGGAAGTGGTCAATTACCTGCGCGAGCACTTTGATCTCAATCTCGATTTCGTGCAGGCCCAGGAGCTCTTCCTCTCCCGCCTCAAGGGCGTGGAAGACCCGGAGAAAAAACGCAAGATCATCGGCCACACCTTTATTGAAATCTTCGACGAGGAAGCCAAAAAACTGCCCCAGGTGGACTTTCTGGCCCAGGGCACGCTGTACCCCGACGTCATTGAATCCGTCTCGCACAAGGGCCCCAGCGCGGTGATCAAAAGCCACCACAATGTGGGCGGCCTGCCCGATACCATGAAGCTCAAGCTCATCGAACCGCTGCGCGAACTCTTCAAGGATGAAGTGCGCAAAGTAGCGGCGGAGCTGGGCATGCCCGACTCCATTGTCTGGCGGCACCCCTTCCCCGGTCCGGGGCTGGCAATCCGGGTGCTGGGCGAAATCACCGAGGAACGCCTGGGCATCCTGCGCCTGGCCGACAGGATCGTGCAGGAGGAACTGCGCGAATCCGGCTGGTACCGCAAAGTCTGGCAGGGCTTCGCGGTGCTGCTGCCGCTCAAGACCGTGGGCGTCATGGGCGACGGCCGCACCTACGAGCACGTCATCGCCCTGCGCGTGGTGGACAGCGTGGACGCCATGACCGCTGACTGGGCCCGCCTGCCCGCGGATCTCATCGCGCGCATGTCCGGCCGGATCATCAATGAGGTTAAGGGCGTCAACCGCGTGGTTTACGATGTTTCCTCCAAGCCGCCCAGCACCATTGAGTGGGAATAAGGAGGCTCTATGTTCGGCATAGGCAGCACGGAACTTCTGGTCATCCTGGTGGTGGCGCTGATTGTGCTGGGGCCCAAAAGCCTCGCCAGCATCTCGCGCACCCTGGGCAAGGCCATGGGAGAATTCCGGCGCGTTTCCACGGACTTTCAGCGCACGCTCAATGCCGAGGTAGCGCAGGAAGAGGACGAAGAGCGCCGCAAAAAGGCGGCGGAAAAAGCCGCCAAAACAGCGACCGAGGCTGAAGCGGCCAAGGCCGCCAGGCAGGAGCGCACTGCGTCCGGCGAAGGAACGCCGACGGAAGAAGCAACTGCCCCGGAAACCTCCGGCACGGAAGCCGCGACGGTTCAGGCTGAAACAAAGGCTCCCTCCGCGGCCACGGCAACCCCGGCTCCGGAAGCTTCTGAAACCGGCCCCACCATCGACGTGACGCCCGCGCCGCCGGAGCCACCGGCGGGCAGCCCTCTGGCCGAAGCCCTGGCCAGGACCAAAGCCGAAGCCGAGAGCGGAGCCGCCGCGCCCAAAGCCGACAATGCCGTTCCGGCCCCTGACAACGGCGGCAAGGCATGAGCGGCCCGGAAGACAAGCTGCGCGCCCCGGAAGCCGTAGTGGAAAGCGACGCCCCCGCTGTTCCTGCGGACGCTGCCGCCACGACTGACAGGCCCTCGGGGTCTGAAAGCGGCACGGCGGCCGTAAGCCCGGCTGAACACGCGGAAAAATCCGGCCCGGAGAACGAAACGGGCGCCGCGGATTTCGCGGATTTTGAAAGTTCCACGTTTTCCGGGCCCGAATGGCAACCCGACGCGCCCGCCACCGAAACCAATCATACGGGCGGCGCTGACGCGCCGTCTCCGGACGTGGCCGCCCAACTGGCCGCCGAGCTGGCCCATACGGCGGAGCCCAATGCCGCCGCTGCCGACGGCATGAACGGCGCGCCGCCGCTGCCGCCCTCCCCTCCCACGGACACGCCCGCCGGATCCCCCGCTGAACCGCCCGCGCCCAGGCCGGACGGCAGCCCGGCCCCGGCAGAAGGCGGAGAGGGCGAGGAAGCCGCGGGCAAACCCATGAGCCTCATGGATCATCTGGGCGAATTGCGCGTGCGCCTGGTGCGTTGCTGCATTGCCGTGGGCCTGGGTTTTCTGGCCTGCTGGGCCGTGGTGGACCCCATTTTCAACGCCTTGGTGGACCCGCTGCTGGCCGTTCTGCCCAAGGGTTCACACGCCATCTACACCACCCTGCCCGAAGGCTTTTTCACCCGCATGTACATCGCCTTCGTGGCCGGTGTCTTTGTGGCAAGCCCGGTCATTTTCTATCAGGTCTGGTCTTTTATCGCGCCCGGCCTGTATGAAGAGGAAAAACGCTACATCATCCCGGTGGCCGTGCTTTCGGCCCTGTTTTTCATGGCCGGCGGCGCGTTCTGTTATTTCGTGGTCTTTCCCTATGCCTTCAGCTTTTTTGTGAGCTTCGCCACGGAAAGCATCGTGGCCATGCCCAAGGTCAGCGATTACCTGGGCTTTGTGCTCAAACTGATTCTGGCCTTCGGCCTGATCTTTGAAATGCCGCTGTTCGCCTTTTTCCTCGCGCGCATGGGCCTGATCACCGCGACCATGATGCGCAAGGCCCGGCGTTACGCCATCCTGGCCATCTTCGTGGTGGCCGCCATCCTGACCCCGCCGGACGTGGTTTCGCAACTCCTGATGGCCTGCCCCATGCTGGTGCTCTATGAACTGAGTATTCTGGTGGCAGCCACGTTCGGACGCAAAAAGACAAAACCCGAGTCCGAGGAAAACGCCGAAAACCAGGCTGAAAGCGATGAAAAAAACGCGGAGGAAGCATGAGCGCGCACGCCCCGCGTGAAGCCGCGCAAGAGCGGCACAGCGCGGAAACCCGCATCAGCCTGAGCCTGAATCTGGACGGCGAGGGCAAGACCCGGATCCAAACCGGTTTCGGCCTGCTGGACCACATGCTGACCCTGAGCATGTTCTGGGCGGGCATGGACTTGCAGCTCTCCTGCCAGGGAGACCTGGACGTGGACGCCCACCACAGCGTGGAAGACGTGGGCCTGACCTTGGGCCGCGCCCTGCTGGAAGCCCTGGGCGACAGGGCGGGCATCGCCCGCGTGGGCTACGGCCGCGTGCCCATGGACGAGGCGCTCAGCGAAGTTACAGTGGATCTTTCCGGCCGCCCCTGGCTGGAATGGCGCGGCGACGAGCTGCTGCCGCCGGTCATGGCCGGAGAGGAAAAAGACCTCTGGCGTGAATTTTACAAAGCTCTGGCAAGCAGCGCCCGCTGCAATCTGCACATTGCCTTTTTATACGGCAAAAACGGCCACCATCTGCTGGAATCGGCCGCCAAAGGCTTGGGCCTGGCCCTGCGCCAGGCCGTGCAGCGCCAGGGCACAACCATCAGAAGCACCAAGGGAGGCCTTGATTAATGCGTACTCGCCTGCATATATCGTTGTTGATTCTGCTTTGCCTGGTCCTGGCCGTTTCCTGCGCCAGGCGGCCGCGCAGCACGGCCGAGGTGCCGCGCTCCATTTCCTCCACCTACAAAATCTCCGTGGCGCCCTTTACCCAGCCCACCAACGCCAGCCAGCTCATTGTGGGCCGCATCCCTGAAGACCAGGGCCGCATTCCCGCCGATATGCTGTCGGCTCTGGACATGAAACTGCGCGAAGTGCTGATCAGCGGCACCAAACGCCAGTATACCTTCATTGCCCGCCAGAATCTGCCGCCGGATCTGACCACCTTTCACAGTTCCGAGCAGCCCCAGGCCCTGCCCCTCTGGGTGGCCTACGGCAAAAAGCAGGGCGCGCAGTTGCTGCTGATCCCCCAGGTGCTGGACTGGCACCAGCGCGAAGGCTCCAAGGCGGGCGTTACCGAGTCGGCCCACGTGCGCGTGGAGTTCTTTTTACTCAAGGTGGACGACGGCTCGCTGATGAACCGCTCCATCTTTGAGGAAAAGCAAGTGGGCCTGACGGAAAACCTGCTCACTGTGGGTTCTTTCTTCAAGCGCCGCGGCACCTGGGTCACGGCCGAAGACCTCACCGTGGACGGCATGCGCAAAGCGGTCAAGGATCTGGGCTTATGATCATTTTCCCGGCGGTGGATATTCAGAACGGCAAGGCCGTGCGCCTCAAGCAGGGCCGCGCCCAGGACTCCACGGTTTTCGCCGAGGATCCGGTGGAGGCGGCCCGCACCTGGCAGGCGCGCGGCGCGCGCTGGCTGCATGTGGTGGACCTGGACGGCGCGTTTGACGGCGCGGCGCAGAGCCGGGCCATTGTGCAGCGCATCTGCCGGGAGCTCAGCATTCCCGTGCAACTGGGCGGCGGCATCCGCGACGAGGCCACGGCCAGCGCCTATCTGGAGGCCGGGGTGACCCGCCTGATCATCGGCACCTTGGCCTTGGAGCAGCCCGAACTGTTCGCCCGCCTCTGCCGCGCCTTTCCCGGCCGAATCGGCGTCTCGCTGGACGCCGAGGCCGGACGCCTTAAAAGCCGGGGCTGGGTGGCGGACACCGGCCTGACTGTGGACGACGTGCTGCCCCGGCTTCAGGACGACGGCGCGGCCTTCATCATCTATACGGACATTGAGCGCGACGGCATGCAGAGCGGCGTCAATCTGGCCGCCCTGAGCCATTTGGCCCATACCGCCCGCGTGCCGGTCATCGCCGCGGGCGGCGTCGCCACGCTGGAAGACGTGCGGAAACTCTATCCCCTGAGCCGCGACAGCCGTTTGGCCGGTGCCGTCAGCGGCCGCGCCCTGTACGCGGGCACGTTGCACCTGGAAGAAGCCAACGCCTGGATCGACACCCAGGAGGCGACGGCAACCTAGAGCATTTCAACGTTGAAATGCTTTAATGCCGAACACGGTGAGGCACGCCGCGAAGGCCGACCCGACGGGCGGCCCGTAGGGCCGTGCCGGTAGCCCAAAGGGCGTACAGGCATTGAGAGCGACGCGGCGTGGATTCCGGAAAAGCGACCGAAGGCAGCCCGAAGGGCTGTCCCCGTTATACGGGGGTCGACAGCAGCGATAATCGCGCCCTTTGACGGAATGAACCCTTTGAAACGCAAAGCCTTTCAAAGGTAATCTGCTCTGAGCCAGTTATGCGCATCTTCTTTCTGCTTCTGCAGGCATTTATTCTGATGACGCTGGGAGCGGCCGTCGCCTCCCTGCTCAACGAATTCGCCCTGCACATCGGCGGCGCGACGTCTCAGGCCCTGATTCTTTTATGCCTGCTGGCCGATGGAGGCGTGCTGTTCAGCGGCCCTTTTGTCGCGCTGGCGGCGGCCATGTTCATTTTTCTGCTGCTCTCGGGCTACCGTATGCTGCGCTGGACGCGCTGGCTCGGCGTCGCCCTTAATCTCGGGCTGATCTGGCTCGGCCTGCGCTGGGATTTCCCGCCGTTTCTGATCAGCTATTTCGCCTGCAACTGCCTTATGCTGGCACTGGTGCCGACGCGTCCGAACATGACCCTCACCCTGCGCTGGGGAGGCCTGCTCCTCGACGGCCTCTGGGGCCTTCTGGTTCTGCTCTGTCTGTTGACGGACCCGCCGGGCGCTGCGCCGCTCACTCTGGCCTGCGTGCTGCCGCTTGTGTTCCTGTTCCGGGCCAATCAGAAAGCCGCGCAACGCCTGGCTGCCGACGGCGTTTACCGTCCGGCTCTGAAAACCTTTGCCGTCACCGCCCTGATCACTCTGGCTCTTGCCCTTCTGGTGCCTTTGCTCGCCCCCTTCGCGGGCTTGAGCTGCCTCTTTTTGTTTTTCTGCATGGAAATGCAATATCTGCACCCCAATACACCTCCTTCGGATAAAAGCAGGCGCGCCTTGCTGGTCCGCCTGCTGGGACGCATGCCCGCCGCAACGGCCTGAGCGTCGGTAAAATCCACTGGCCGGAGGATCATGCAGACGGCCTGACCGGCCAAGGCAGGGCAGACGCATCTAATTTCAGCTTTTGCTGACCTCTTGTTTGACGAGATTATCCGTCAAAACCAGCCTTTTTGGCGCTGGCGGCGTCATCTGGCGCTTTTTGCTGCTCATGTACTTGAGTACATTCCGCGCAAAAAGCACCATTTTCCTTGCCAGTGACGACAACAAAATAGAAATACGGGGAAATATTAAATAAAAAATGGGGGTTATGCCGACGTGGCATAACCCCCATTTTTGCTTTTGCTAAGTTCTTGATAATTTCTGGCGATATTAGCATAACATGATGAAATTATTGACATTACTACAAGAATAGTCATAAAAATTTTACTTGACAAACGATTTTTGAGGGAATGGTCAAAATTTTTTGAGGTGAAGGGAGACGGCCATGCTGGAAAAGCAATCCGCTACGAGTGAAAAGCCTTTAGGTTATCGTGATCGTCTGGATCGCTACAGCCAGTGTTTCAATCATATACAGGCTGCCCAAAAGATCCTTGAGGGTATCCTGCAAGAGGAGCGGAAAGAGAAAGATAGTATAGCGCAGGCAGATGTTCAAAATATTGAAAAAGCGCTCTCTCTGTTTCGTGAAATTGACAGCTATATTACTCCAGCTCACTTCAATTGCTGGTGTTCTGCCGAGGAAGATGAATTCTGTGACCACGCGGATGCCTTCAGGGAAAGCGATATGGTGCAAACCGCCCGCCGGGCCGTGGAGGAATGATGTCTGTACTCGACCTTGTGCTGACTCATCACTGGTACGATAAAATATCTACGGGCCAAAAACGTCATGAATACCGGGAAATCAAGCCGTACTGGACACGGCGGCTGTTCGCCAAGTCATACGACACAGTGCGGTTCAGGCGCGGATATACTAGCACAACGATGGATTTTGAATTGATGAGCATTGAGGAAACCGCCGAACCAAATGACCTTAATTCCCCCCGCTGCTACTGCCTGACGTTGGGGAAGAGACTCAGCCATGACGGAAAAGCAGTCTGAAAGCATCGCCAAG
Organism: Desulfovibrio sp. 3_1_syn3; assembly: GCF_000145315.2. Taxonomy (NCBI): domain Bacteria; kingdom Pseudomonadati; phylum Thermodesulfobacteriota; class Desulfovibrionia; order Desulfovibrionales; family Desulfovibrionaceae; genus Desulfovibrio; species Desulfovibrio sp. 3_1_syn3. The sequence continues at coordinate 551,005 of NZ_ADDR02000002.1, read as the reverse complement.
CCTTTGGGCTATCTACCGCAGATTCTTGATCCCTGCTGCGGCGGTCGCATGTTTTACTTTGACAAGCATGATCCCCGCGTACTGTGCAGCGACATCCGCCGGGAAGAGCATGTGCTTTGTGACGGTCGCATATTCACGGTCTCCCCGGACTCCATCGCCGATTTTAGGGTGCTTCCCCACCCTGACGACTCTTTTCATCTGGTGGTCTTTGACCCCCCGCACCTTGATCGGTGTGGACCTCGGTCCTGGCAAAGGAAAAAATACGGAAAGCTGACAAAGGGCACATGGCGTGAGGATCTGGCTGCCGGTTTTTCGGAGTGCTGGCGGGTACTCAAGCCAGGCGGGACTCTGATTTTCAAATGGGCTGAAACGCAAATCAGCGTGCACCAAGTCCTGGCGTGCTTTCCGCAACGCCCGATTTTTGGGCACACGACCACGGCGAATCTCAAAACGCATTGGATGGTATTTTACAAGATTGCGCCTGAAGGGATTCAGTCATGACAGAAAAGCAGACTGAAATCATTAAGAAGGTAAAAAAGCTTCTGCGGCTTGCCGCCAACTCTCCTTTTGAGAGCGAGGCGCAGGCTGCCGCCGCAAAGGCTCAGGAGCTTCTGTGCGAGTATCATCTGACAATGTCTGACATGGGTGATCTGAATGAGGAGTATGACTGCGACGAAAGCGAATATTATGTCCTGCGCACGGGTTATATTCCCACGCACATCAAATTTCTGGTGCTAGCCATTGAACAGAATTTCAGCGTAGAGGGCATATTCTCTCCTGTAAGCAAGTTCAGCAGGGCAGTAAGTTTTGTGGGAACAGTGCCAGATTGTCATATTGCCCGGCAGCTCTTTGAATTTTTGATGGAATTTGCATCGCGCAAGGCCCGTGAACATGGATTCGCGGGAGCCAGACGCTCGGCGTTCCTTCAAGGGTTTTCGCTGACGGTATATGAGCGCCTGAGAAAGCAGGCCCAGGATCGTCAGCAAAAGATAGTCCAGGAAAAAGCTCTCGTTCAGTCCCGCCAGGGCGCAGTAGAGGCTTATCTCCGGCAAAAATATGACATTTCCTGGGCGCGTGCCTGTAAAGCAAGCAGCGACCAAGCCAGTATACGGGCTGGCTACCGCGAAGGAGAGACTGTCAGTCTGGACCGCCCGATAGACGAATCCGGTATGGTTCTGAGTATAGGGGCCTGACAATGGAAAACGAGCTTCAACGATTACAGAACCTGGTGGAACGGCTGGAGTGGGAAGTCTCTTACTGGCGTCAAGAGACGGATGACGTGCGAGAGATTTGTAACAGGCAGCTACGTAATAAAGATGCACGGCTGGCCTGCGTCAGATTCTTCTGTGAAAAATTTGATTGTGGCCGGGGGATCTGGAAACAGATCGACGAGAACCGGCAACTGCTCCAGTTCCTGTTTGATGAATTTCCGGAAGTGAAGGAGCGGGCCTTCTTCATAGAAAGCTGGGTGGGCGATACCGACTACTTTCTCAACTGCCTGGCTGAACTGCTAGATCTGAAGGAGCCAAGCCCGACACAATTTTTTCCCCGTCCCTGGCCTGGCAAGGGTTGTGACCCAAGAGTTGAGGCCTGTAGCAGGGCGGTCAGTATTAAAAAAACGTTTGTCGGTAAACATGAGGAGAACAGTGATGGAAATCGCCTTTCCTGAGGCCTATGCCCGCATTCTGGAAGCTACGGGCTGCGACGGACAAGCGGATTTGGCCCAGGAACTCGGAATTCCCCAGGCGCTCATTTCCGACAGTCGCCGCCGTGGAGAAATCAGAGCGGAGATTCTGCTGGCGCTGCTGGAGCAGTTCGCATTTGCTCCGCACTGGATATGCACTGGCGAAGGCCAGCGACACTTTAACGCGCTGGATCAGTTGCAAAAAATCAACGGGTATCTGAAAGAAAAGCTGGAAAATGCCCGCTCCCGTTTTGTATCCACACAAGCCCATGAAGGAGGCAGCAATGAATAAGGAACTGATGAACGCCGTGGCCACGGATGCCTTTGCCCAAGCCCAGGAAGGTTTTGCCGTGCCGCTTGATCCTGATCTGGCGGACGCTCTGGGCGCGTTTCTCGAAGATATGCCGTCATCTGAGGTATAGCGGCAATGATTGATCTCTTGAAAGTGGTCGGCGTTGATGTGGAGAAGGACAGCCTCGCCACAGTCATTGACAAGATTGGAAAGTCGGGGATGCGCTCCGTCAAGTATGCTCTGGAGGAGGATGGCGCAGCCACTGGGCTGTTCCTGCTGTGCGCCGATCCTGTGGCCGCTAAACGCATCAACGAGGTCGTGGGCAGGATCGAAGAAAAAATTGAGCAGGAGGAATATGAGGAAGAAGACGCCACCGTCGCGTAACTTCAGCCAGCGAAACCGCCCTTCCAGGCGGTCGTCGGAGCGTGGTGGCTCCGTCCTGATGAGCAGCCAATATAAGGAGGACAATATGAAGAGGCATCAGGAAAACACGAATGAACTGCTTTTGGACGATATTTATGAATCCAAGAATCCCGCCGTGGTCAAGTATGCGTTGCAGGTCGTGGCGGAGGAGATGGACAAGGCCCATGAACGCGCAACTATTCGCGTTGCCCAGCGGTTCCGGCACCTGCTCTCTCCCCAGATGCAGCAGGCGCTTGCCGCGCAGTATCCGGTGACGGCTCTGGCGGCGTCGGCCTGATCTGTTTTTGCGCCTGAGGAATGGAAGCGAATTGAACACAATGCTGTGAGGCAACGGAACATATGAATTAGGGAAAAGCCAAAAGAAAACCGTGCACGGTACGCCAATACCATGCACGGCCGCCCCTCGCGGGGTCACTCTCTCAAAACACGATAGAGTGACATTACCCGCAAGAGAGCCAGGCGTCAAGCCTGGGGGGCTACTTCTTTGCCTTTTTCCCGCCACAAAAAGAGGGCGGTAACGCATGGAAACCCTGAATCCTTCCGCATACTTTCTGCGGGTATCCGATAAATTTTTCGGCGATTTCATCTGCCGTGACGCCGCCGTGCGCCCTGGGCCGGTCCTGCTTTACCTGCTTTTGTTCCGTAAAGCCTACAAGGGCGGCCTCTGCTGGCCCTCGCAGCTCTCGCTGGCCAAGGCCTGCAAATGCACTGTGCGTTCCATTCAGCATTACCTCCGGGCGCTCGCCGCGCTTCAGTATATCAGCATTGAGCAACAGGAGGATGGCCGCAACGTCTACCGTTTGCTTCTGAGCCGGCGGGTACGCTTTTTCATCGCTCAGGATGAGTCCGGTCACGACCAGGACGGCGGTAACGATCAGGGCGAAGAATTTTCATCTGACCATGCGAAAAATATTCGCATGGAGGGCGAAAATTCTTCGCCCATATATAAGAGTAATAAGAGTATTAAGAATACCCCCCTTTCCCCCCACGCATCGGCAGGCCGCGAGTCAGCACCCTCCGCTCGCAAGCCTTTCCCAAGCACAACGCCCGTCCCATGCCCACAAGCCGATGGGTGGGGGGATTCTTCTTCCAGGGAAAAGCGACGTACCAAGGTTGCGACGTTCCAGGCGGCCAACGGCCTGTTTGAGCAGTTCTTTGCTGCCTATCCGCGCAAGGATGCCAAAGAGCCCGCCCGCTCCGTGTGGCATCAGCTCTGGCGGCGCGGCGCGCTTCCGGCCCTGGATCATCTGCTGGCAGCCCTGGAGCGATTCCGGGCCTCCACGGGCTGGAACCGGGAACATGGCCGCTTTGTCCCCTATCTCGTGAACTGGCTCCGTGGCCAGCGCTGGGCGGATGAAGCACCAGCGGCCCCCGTTACTGCTGTGACCGAACCGGCCATCACTCCAGAAAAAGCCGAACAGGTCCGGAGCTGCATGCAGCGCCTGGAAGATCAGCACCGCACAGATCCGGCCCTGGCAGCGGCCAGACCCCTCTTTGAAAATTTCCTCTCGCACTTTGCCGATGGCCAGCGGAAACGCGGCCCGGCCTGGGGGCTGTGGTCGTTGCTCTATCGGCTCGGCAAGGCTCCGACTGTCGCACAAGCGTCCAGTTCCTCGGACGTGGGAGTGCTTTCGTTCCTCCAGGGCTGGCAACGAGGTGCCCATGCCACGGCTTAGACATGGTATGGCGCGGGTCGAGTTTTTTGCCGTGCAAGAGAACGTCATGGCTCTGCTCGCCCAAGGGCATACCTATGCCAGCGCCTATGACCTGCTCAAGAAAGAGGGAAAGATCACTATGTGTTACGGCGCGTTCCGGGGCTATGCCCACGGGGGGCGTCGGCCAAAGCCGGATCCGGAACATGGAAGCAAGCCTGCAAAGCTACCCCCGGCGGCTCAATCCTCCACGGCTCCTCCGCCTGCAAGCGCGCCGTCCGTTCCCAGAGACGATGCCGCCGCTTCTCCAGACGTATCGGGGCAAACAAAAGTTCCGGCCTGCAACGGCCCTATCGTCGTCGGGGACAAGCAATCCTCGAAATTCGGCAAAGACAAATCCGACCCTGACGCGCTGATGTAGCAGGGCCACAAGCAAGGAAAAATCCAATGGCCACAATTCATTTTATACTGCAAGGGAAGGGCGGGGTGGGAAAGTCCATGATCGCCGTCATGCTGTATCAGGCTCTCCGGCATTTCGGAAAAGATGTCATTGCCTACGATACGGACCCGGTAAACGCCACGCTGACCTCGTTCAAAGAGTTCAGTGTGACCTCGCTGGACGTCATGAAGGACGGGAACATTGACGCCCGCAAATTCGACACGCTGCTTGAGGCGCTCGCAATGGCCCCGGAAGGTTCGCACGTTATTGTCGATAACGGCGCTTCCTCCTTCATCGCCCTGGGCGCATACCTTCAGGAAAACGATGTCCTCTCGCTGCTGGCCGAGGCCGGGCATTCGGTTTTTTTCCATTCCATTGTCACGGGCGGCCAGGCTCTGGGCGACACGCTCCAGGGGCTGGATCAACTCGCCAAAGGTTTCCCTGCTTCCCCTCTGATTGTCTGGCTCAACCCGTTCTTTGGAGAAATTTCCATCGACAATGGGACCAGAGGATTTGAGGACTTCAAGATTTATGCGCAACACGCGCACCAGTTTCACGCCCTGATCCGGCTGCCGGAAGGCAACCGGGCGCTGATCGGCAAGGACCTGGAAGAACTGCTTGCCAAGCGCCAGAGCTTCGAGGCCGGGATCAACGGCAGTTCCACTTCCATCGCGGTCAAGGCGCGCCTGCGGCGCTACTGGAACCAGATTCTCTCCTGCGTTGAGCAGGCGGACATCCTGTAGGAGGCGGGCGTATGAGCGACGATCTGCCCCCTGAAGAAACTCCGCAGGACTGGCCGGATGAAGTGATCACTCCTTCCGCCGTTGCTGACAACGCGCCGCAATCTCCGCCCGCGCCCGAACCTGATCAGTGCCTGCCGGACGGCTTCGGCCTGTCCGTGGAGGACGTGCGCGCGCTGCTGGCCAGGAAGCACGATCTGGCCGTGCCCAAGGACGATCCGCTGCTGATGATGGTCACGATCCAGAATGCTTTCCTTGGAGCCCAGACACAACTCCAGAAAAAGCATGAAAAGGCCCTGGCCGCTTTCATGGGCGAACAGACGGCGGCCTACGTCCAGGGCGTGGAAAACAGCGTGTCCGAATTACAGAAAACGCTGTCCGACGTGACTATCAACGGCATCCGGGACGCGGCCTCGGACTTCGCGTCCACGCTGTCCGAATTCAAATCCACGCTGTACCTCTGCACGGCCGTCATGGCGCTTTCCGCCCTGGTCAATGTGGCCGTCTTTGTCCTGAAGGCGGTGCAGCATGGATGAGCGCCTGCTGGAAAGCCTGGAATACAACTGTGGCCCGCTGATCATGGAGGCGCTACGGGATGAGACGGTCATTGAGATCATGCTCAACCCGGACGGCAAGCTGTGGATTGAGCGCTATGGCCAGGAACAAGAGTGCATTGGCGAGCTCTCGCCGGCTCAGAGCAAGCAGATCCTTTCGCTGGTTGCCAGCGCCCTGGACATCACGGTGGACGCCCTTCATCCAGTGGTTGAAGGAAGTTTTCCGCTGGACGGCTCCCGTTTTGAGGGTACGTTCCCGCCCCTGGTTGGACCTGGCGCATCTTTTTCGGACCGAAAGAAAGCGTCACGGGTCATCACCATGCAGGAATACCTGGCGCAGGGAGTAATAACGCCGGAAGTACCGCCCATTATCCGTGCCGCCATTCTTGACCGAAAAAATATCGTTGTGGTGGGTGGAACCTCCAGCGGCAAGACGACATTCGTGAATGCCATCATTCATGAACTGGACAAACTTTGCCCGCATGATCGTCTGCTGATTCTGGAAGACACGGCGGAACTGCAATCCCGCGCGCCCAATGCCGTTTTTTTCCTGACGTCGGAACTGGCCGGCATCGGCATGCGCCAACTGGCCAAGGTCAGCATGCGCTACGCGCCGCGTCGCATCATTGTAGGCGAAGTGCGAGACGCGGCGGCCCTGGAACTTCTCAAGCTCTGGAACACCGGCCATCCGGGCGGCATCGGCACCTTCCACGCTGACAGCGCGGAAGAGGCTCTGGAACGCCTGGAAGAGCTGGTGGAAGAAGCGGGCGTCGGCCCCAAGCAAAAGCTGATCGGCCGCGCCGTTGACCTGATCATCCATATGGAGAAGACGCGCGAGAACACGCGCCGTCTCGCCTCCATTATTTCCGTCAACAAATTCAATGCAAAAGAGGGACGTTACGAAACAACGCCCCTCTATTCTGCTGCGTGAAAATGGGGGGCACAATGTATAAGGCCTTTTTCTTCATTCTTCTGATTTTCTTCCTTGGAGTCTGCCCGGAGCTGGCACTGGCCAGCGGCGGCATCACGGAGTTTTCCAGCCCGCTTGAGAAAGTGGTCAATACCATTACCGGCCCTGCGGGCAAATACATCAGCATCACAGCCGTGGGTATATGCGGGATAATCTACCTCATGAACCGGGATGATGTCAGCGGGGCCTTCAAAATGCTGCTTGGGGTTGTGGCCGGTATTACCCTCATCGCGTTTGCGGGCGGCATCGTCACTTCCACATTCAGCTTTTCCGGAGCGGTGATCTGATGGAAACCCGGAGTATCCCTGTCCACCAGGCGTTGCATCGCCCAAATCTCGTGCTGGGCGCGGAACGGGAACTTGCCATGAGCAGCGTTCTGATCGCCTTGCTTGTAGGAGTTGGCGGCCTGACGCTGATCTCAGCGGTAACGGCTTTCAGCTTCTGGCTTGTCAGCATCTTTGTACTTCGGCGCATGGCCAAAGCGGATCCGCTCATGAGCAAGGTCTGGAGACGGCATGTAAAACAGCAGGATTTTTACAGCGCCAAAGCCAGCCGCTGGCGGGCTTTGGAAGGGTTCAAGGCAAAGTGATTACTCCAATGAAGAAAACAACACGCGCTCTGATACTTTGTCTGCTCTTTGCCTCCGGCTGCGTGATGCACAAGAGCGGTTCAGGCTCCTTTGACGCCCTCAGCGCGGATTACGGTGCGGACGCCCAGGCCTTTGCGGCTCAGACGGCGGAGGAACTGAGCCGTCGGCATGCGCCTGCGCATACGTCCGTTGCCCTGGACCGCGCGCCGGGTGTTTTCGGTGACGTGCTGGAGCAAAAGCTCCGGGCGGACGGTTTTGCCCTGACGTCCTCCGGCCTTGGCGTGAGCTACAGGCTGGATACGCTGGAAGCCGACGGCACCCCCATGCTGGGATATGTACAGGTAGCCTGCTCTGACGGGCAGATATTCAGCTTCACCCGCGAGATTTTCAAAGGCACGGAGCCGCCGTTTTCAACCCCCGTGCCGGAAGAGCACCCGCTGGAATCTCGTTCGCTCCCGGAGCGCGCTCCCCAGGCGGCCGCTCCTGATCAGGCACCCACTGCGGCTATGACGGCCAAGGCTGCGGGTGTCCGGGTGTATCCAGTACGCAAAACGGCCACTGCCGCCGCTGTGGCCAGACGGAACGGAGTTTCAGTAAAGGAATTCTGCCGCTGGAATGATGTCGGCCCCACCGCAACGCTGGCCAAAGGTTCTCCGGTTTATCTGTCTGAACCGCCCACCGGCATCATTCCCGTAGCTTCCGCTGTTCCCTCGCCTGCTGATGTTCCCGAAGATCAGCCCGCTCCCCAAGCCGCAACGCCCGCGCCTACGCCGGAACCCGTATCTCTGCCCAGCCGTGCGCAGACCTCCCCGGCGCTGACCCTGGAAAAGCCCAAGGCCAATGCCCCCGTGCCCTATACGCCGGTCGCCGTGAGCATACCCGCTACGCCCGCTCCTCAGCCCACCGTCACGCCGATTGCGGAACCTCCTGTTGCGGTTCCCGCTCCTGCCGCGTCCTCCAGCGAACCCCTCACGCCGGTAGCCGCCACGGCCATCGAGGCTGTGCCCGTCTGGGAGATCCACAAGGGTGAAATGCTGCGTGGCCTGATGGAAGGCTGGGCCGCCATAGCCGGCTACAGCCTGATCTGGAATGCGCAAAATGACTATGAAATGCGGAGTTCCGCGACCTTCTCCGGTGTCTTCGTGGATGCGGTGAAGAACTTCTTCGCGGCCCTCCAGGCCAATGGCCTCGCCCTGCGCGTGACCATCTACCAAGGCAATAAGGTCATGGAAGTATCGGAGCACTAGAGGCGGAGGAATGAGGATGTACACGAGCCAGAATTTCAGCGCGCTTGCCGGAATAGGCCACCATGTCCAGCTCATAGCTGATCTGGCAATTGAGCCAGAACTCCGCGCTGTTGCCGAAATAGGCGGCAAGCCGCACTGCCGTATCTGCGGAGATGCCGCGCTTTCCGGCAATGATGCCCTGAATACGGCTCTGCGGCATGCCCGTGTCCAGAGCCAGACGCGTCTGACTCAGGCCCATAGGCTTCAAAAATTCCTCATTCAAAATTTCGCCCGGATGCACGGGCGGCATGCGGTCATACATCATGGCCTCCTAATGGTAGTCAACGATTTCAACGCCATGCGCGTTTCCCTCGTTCCATGCAAAGCAGATGCGCCATTGGCTGTTAATGCGGATGCTGTATTGCCCGGCCCGGTCGCCTTTCAGGGCCTCCAGCCGATTTCCAGGGGGAATGCGCAAGTCGTTCAGAGAAAAAGCGTTGTGCAGGATTTTGAGCTTGCGCATGGCGGCGCGCTGAATATCCGGCGGCAGACCAGCCACGCGGATGCCCAAAAAGAGGCTTTCCGCCCGGCTGTCTTTATAGCTTAGTATCATACCATAAAGGTAACACGCAAAACGTATAAGCACAAGTGTATTTGAGGAGAGAAAAATGAGCTGGAAAGAAAAATATCGCAGTGTTCAACGCGGCATTCAGACTCACGTCAGTGGCGATGGAAATGAAGGTCAAAAGGGCTCTTCCAAAGAGATCAGACAAGCCCTCATTGGCCCTTGCTGCCTGATGCTGTGTATTCTGACCGTTCTCTATGGCTCCTTCTTTACTGTTGACCAGGGCGTCAGGGCAGTTGTGCTGCGGGTTGGCGAAGTGAAGTACGTGGCCGAACCCGGCTTTCATTTCAAAATTCCTTTTATTGATTCTGTGATCAAGATGAGCGTGCGCACGCAAAAAGAAACCATCACGCTCCAGGTTTACAGCAAGGACATTCAGGCGGCTGAGGCGGGAATATCGCTCAACTTCAGCCTGAGCCCGGCCTTTGTCGCTTCGATCTACGGAAAATACGGCGAATCTTACCTGGAGCGGATCATTATTCCCCAGCTCATGGCCCAGCCCAAAGATGTCTTCGGCAAATACAATGCTGTGGATATTGTCCAGAATCGTGAAGAACTCACGGCGAAAATGTTTGTGAGCCTTTCCAAAGTATTTAACGGCACGGGGATAGATATTAAATCCGTGCAGATTGAAAATATTGATTTTTCAAATTCCTATGAGAAATCCGTGGAAGAGCGCATGCGTGCGGAAGTTGAAGTGCAGAAAGTGCTTCAAAATGAAAAGCGCACGGCAATTGAAGCGAATATGAAGCGGATCAGGGCCAAGGGCGATGCTGATGCGAAGATCGTAGCGGCGGAAGCCGACGCAAAAGCCATACAACTGCGCGGCGAGGCTGAAGCCAGGGCCATTGAGGCGAAGTCGGCGGCTATGGCCAAAAACCCGGCCTATGTGCATCTGCTGCAAGCGGAGCGCTGGAACGGAAGCCTTCCCACAACCATGCTGCCCAACAATGCCTTGCCCATTATTGGGGAAGTCGGATCTCCGTTACGCGCAGCGAAGGAAAGCCAGGCAGCCATGCCGCGCCCGCATGAAGAGGAAGGCGGACTGCGGCACAAGCGTGGAGTCAAGCAATGAGCGATAATGAAGAGAAGGAATACTATGTCGTCGTTCTGGATAAGATTCAGAAAAAGAACATCTGGGGCATCGGGGAAAGCGAAGATGAAGCCTATGAGGATTGCTTCAAAAATCTCCGTGAATCGTGGGAAGTGAACTGCTGGCCATGCACCAGGGGCCTGTTTGATTTCGTGAATAAACACGGTGGGTCAGAAGCTATGGATAACGCTTTTGTCAAGCACGACGATATTTATGATCTTATGCCATCGCATGACGCATTGTATGATTTTTGTGAGAAATACAAAATCTCTGATGAAGCCAGAGAAGAGTTGAAGAATATGCTTGATTTTCCGATACAATTCGCAGGTAAAATTTAACGAATAAGCACTGAAAAATCAATTCAACTGGATGATGCAATGAAAACGAACCGCATCTTTCGCAGCATAGCCTTTCTTCTCTTTGGCGTTGGCGTAATCCTGTTCGGCTGCGCCCATAAGGGCGCGCCGGACCAGGACCTCATAGAGGGCAAGGGCCGGGACTTCACCACGCTCTCACGCTCCAAGGCCGTGGATGTGGTGGCCGAACCCTACGTGGGCGTGAAGGCCGTGCCGATCCGGGCCGACGAGCAGTCCCAGGCGGCCCTTAACACTCATGTGACGCTGCGCAAGCGCGGCACTCTGGCCAACATTGCCGCAGCCATAGCGGACATGACGCCGCTGACCGTCCAGGTGGGCGCGGATCCGGCTCCGCTTTCCGGCGGCCAGAAGAAGGGAGCCGGCCAATCAGGCTCGGGCGATAGCGGCCTGGCCCTGCCGGATCTGCTGGACGTGCCCGCTGCCGGCGGCACGTCACGGCTGCTCAATATTTCCTATGAAGGCTCTCTGCGCGGCCTGCTGGACAACGTAGCCATTGCTTCGGGCTATGGCTGGGATTTCGACGCCAAGACAAATACCGTCGTCTTCTCCCGGCTGTCGGTCCGGACGTTCACGATTCTGGGCGCGCCGGGCAAGCGGGAATATAAGGACAATATCACCAACAAGTCGCGGGAAACGACGCGCTCCAGCATTGGCGGCTCCAATGTCAATGCGACAGTGGCAACGTCGGATACATCCAGCCAGACGGCGCAAGCCAACACCACGGACTACAAATTCGACATTTGGGCGGACACGGAGAAGGCCGTCAAGGCTCTGCTCTCGCCGGAAGGCAGCGTGGTGGGCAACCAGGCCGCCGGAACCATGACAGTCCGTGACCGGGCGGAAAATGTCCGCCAGGTCAGCAATTATATTGCCGAAATCAACAAAAGGCTGTCCCGCCAGGTCGCATTGACGGTGCATGTCTGGGCGCTGGAAGTCACCGACGAAAACGAGGCGGGCCTGGATTTTCAGGTGCTTTTTGCCAACGATAATGTCTCCATCGTCGCCGGCAGCCTTGCTTCTCTGGGGAGCCCGTCTTCGGCCTCGGCCACCATCGTTTCCGGTAAGCTGAAGAACTCCACGGGCGTTCTGAAAGCCCTCAAGGAGTGGGGCAACGCCACACAGGTCACTTCCGGCGGCGGCTTGATCCTCTCGAACCAGCCCGTACCCATTCAGGCTATCAAGCGCATTGCCTATCTGGCGGGATCATCCTCATCGCAATCCGACTATGGGCAGACCACGGAGATTACGCCCGGCGAAGTCACAACGGGTTTCGCCATGACCATTATCCCGCATATCCTGGATCGTCGGCGTGTGCTCCTCCAGTACAGCATCAACCTCTCCAGCTTGGATGAGCTGACCGAGTTCTCCACCAGCGATCTGACGGTACAACTGCCCAAAACCAGTACGCGCGCATTCAGTCAGCGTAGCACCATGCAGATGGGGCAGACTCTCGTGCTGGCCGGATTTCAGGATCAGTCACAAAAACTGGCCAACTCCTTGGGCCTGCTCAATTTTGGGCGCGGAGCCAAGTACGGCAAGACTCTACTGGTCATCACCATTGAGGTGGAAGCCGCCGGCGGCGGGACTGAGGATTAACGATGGAACTGGTCATCATCAACAATCATCCCTGGGCCGTGGGCCTGCGCTGGCTGCCTCCCGCCAAACGCCGCTTTGCCGGACACAAGGCGTTGCTGGCCCAGGCACAGGAGATGGATGACACCTTTGACGTTTCAGCGCGCTGTCATGGCAAACAGGGCGTCCAGTTCGGCTTCGGCGCTACGGGCGAGTCCTGGGCGCGGTATGCGCCCGTGCCCGTGCTCTGCCCGTGCCTTGATGTGCCGCCTGATTTTCTTGGACTCTTCAGCCTCCGCTCCACGGAAGGGAAAGAATTCTGGTGGCTTCATCTGCGAATCGACGGCGCTGTGGCCGAATTCGGGGATCAGGTTTTCTACTCCGAACAGGAAGCCAAGGACGCTCTGGCCCTGATGAAGAAGATCGCCGGGCTGCAAGCGGAGATGGGAGACAGCCCGATGGCCAGCGCCATGTTTCTGGAAGACCGGGTGCGGCTCACACCGCTGGAAAAATGGGCGCTCGGCAAAGGGCACCTCTCGAACCTGAAGAAACTGGCCTCGCACAGCACTGTCCGGCGCGTGGCCGGTCTTGCCGCAATCCTGACAATTATACTCGGCATTGCCTTTCTCTGGAGCTATTACGCGGATCGGGCCGCGCGCGAAGAGGCCCGCCAGGTGCGTCAGGAAAGGATCCAGCGCAAGGCGGATCTGGAAAATCATCCGGAAGAATTCTTTCCGATGGCCTGGCAGGAAAAACCCCTGGCCACGGATTTCGCGGCGGCCTGCCTGCCGGTGATGATGGATTTGCCTTTGTCTTCCAATGGCTGGGAACTGCAATCGGCCGTCTGCAATGGCAACAGGGTGAATCTGGAATGGAAACACGCCAGTGGAGCGGACTTTATCCGCCTGCCGGACGGGGCGCGCCTGGATGAAAAGGATCTGCGCACAGCGCGTTCCTCCATCACGCTGAGGCCTGTGGATTCCCGACGCCCTGACGGAATCGGCACGGACCACTCCATGCTGTTGAACAGGGAAGAATCCCTGGGCCTGCTTGCGGAAATAACGCAGTCCACGGCTACAAAACTGAATCCGCCCAAGTTCAAGGCCCAGAAAAAGCGCACCATCGACAAGGTGAATGTCTTGGCCCCGTGGCATGAGGCCGATTGGGAGCTTTCCGGCATTCCGGATCTGCTGATGGAGCCCAGGACCGGGCCTGACGGCGTAGGCCTCTTCGCCATGCTGGCGGAAATCCCCGGCCTGAGCATTGAATCCATCACATTCAATAACGGCTGGTCCATGAAAGGGAGCATTTATGCAAGACACTAAAAAGAAGCTCCAGATGCTTGCGGCCGGCATACTCGGCTTGGCCTGCCTTGGCGTAGCCGGCTTCATCCTTTTCCAGAAGTTCGGACCAGGCCCTGCTCCGTCGCTTCCGCCGGCCGTCAGGCCGGCCCAGCCAGCCGCCAAGCCCAAAACCCCAGCTAAGCCGAAGGATACGGCGGCGACGCCCCGCGAAGCGATGAAGGAAGCCGCCGGGAAAAGCCCAATGGTGCATCAGGCGCAAAATTCGCCGAGTACGCTGGGGGAACTGTCCCGCTATCGCGGGCAAAAAATCATCCTGGAACAACAGGTGCGGATCGCGGAGTTGGAACAGCGGCTGAAGGATCTGTCCCAAGGGACCAAAAAGCCGGAAATCATCCTGCCTGACTTGGTGCCGCCCAAGAGCAAGGAAAAGCCGGTCGCCGCTCCTGTGGCCGCACCCAGGCGCGAGCCTGTGGTGGTGTCAGTCCAGGGCGTGGCCGGCAAGCTCACAGCCACCATTCGCACGTCGGAAGGGCGCACTGTCACTGTGAAGAATGGATCTGCCTTCGGCGGCGGCATTCTCCAGGTGACGCGGCAGGGCGTTTCCGTCAGGCGTAACGGCAAACTTTCATCTATCCCCTTTGAGTAGGTGTGCTCATGTTAAGCCGCACGTCTCTGATCAATGCCTTGCCGGAGCATATCCGCGCCCGTGTCGCCTTGGTGGAAGACGCCCTGATGATCTCGGAAGAGCTGCAAGGCCAGATGCCTGTGGTCAACCTTGTCATGCCTCTGCGATCATGCGGAGTCAGCGACTTTCAGTTTGTGCCTCCCAGCCGTTTCGACGCGGAGTTTTCCCGTTACGCCTCCAGAAGCGGCATAGGCGAAAATGAGGTTCAGCAGTTGGCCATCGACATGATCGCCCGCGCCTATGAGTGCGGCGCGACGGATATTCATGTTGCCAACATGGGAACGCATGTCCGCATCCGTTTCCGGGTGCTGGGGCTGTTGCGCGACGATATGGAGCTGGATGTGGAAACGGGCAGCCGCATGATCCGCACTATCTACGAGCATCTGGGCGCGGCCCAGGACGCGCCGGCCTTTGATCCCATATCCCGCCTGGATGGTCGTATTATCAATCGGGACTATCTGCCCCAAGGCCTGTATTCCGTGCGCATCCACTCGGAGCCTATTGAATGCGACGGAGCGCCGGACGGCAAGGGCACCTTCATGCCCCTGCGCCTCATGCACGACACTACAGGCGCTTCCGGCTCCCTGGAAGAGCGTCTGGCCAAGCTCGGCTATACGGACCAGGCTGCGACGCTTGTGAACCATGAAGGACATGAGCGCACAGCCAGGGCGCAGACGGAACTTTTCCGGGCGCTGTCCGGGCGCACGGGCATTGTCTTCATTTCCGGACCCACGGGATCGGGCAAGTCCACGGCTCTGGCCCACTGCATGGAAGCTCTCATAGAAGAGCGGCCTGGTGACAACTTTCTTTCCATCGAAGATCCGCCGGAAAAGCCCATCAAGGGTATGTATCAGATCCCGGTCATTTCCAAGGAAGGCGACGAGCGTGGCGACGCCTATACCAACGCCATTGCCGGCACAAACCGAGACGATACCGACACGGTCATGATCGGTGAAATCCGCTATGCGGAAGCGGCGCTGGCCACCATTGAGGTGGCGCTGTCCGGCAATGCCGTCTGGGCCACTATCCACGCGGCTGATGCTCTGGGCATCATCCAGCGCCTGGACGTGCAACTCCGCTCCAGGCTTGCGGAACCGCTCAACATCGTCTGCGATCCGATTGTACTTTCCGGCCTGGTCTTCCAACGCCTGGTGCCCAAGCTCTGTCCCCACTGCAAGATTCCGTTGCGGGATCATAAAGATTCCATCAGTCCGGATCTGCTCACGCGCCTGCGGCGAACCATGCCGGATGAAGTCATCTGGGGCGGATCCAGGGGAGAGGGCATTTTCGTGCGCGGTCACGGCTGCGACCATTGCAAGGGGTCCGGGCATCCCGGCCTTTACAAGCAGACGGTCGTGGCGGAAGTCATCGCCGCGGATCCCTGGCTCCTGACCCTGCTGCGCCAAAGGAAGCAGGATGATGCCAGGCGCTATTGGCTCTCGGAACTCCAGGGCATGACCTATCTGGAGCATGCACGGCATCTCATTGCCACGGGCGTGATCGGACCGGCCATCACGGAAGAAATGCTGGCCATGCCCATTGACGCGGACCTGGCGCGTCGCCCGCGCGGTTCGGAACGGTCCCGCCAACAGCATGCTCAGGACCGGGGGAAGCGCCGTGCTTAGCCCCACTGTGAAAATTCTTGCCGCTGTGTGGTTCGGCGCGGACGTGCGCATGCGGGTCTGGGGCAAGCTGGCCACCCAGATTCGCAATCGCATGACGCTGGAAGAATCCCTGCAACGCCTGCGCGAGCAGGCCGTGGAAAGCCGTTCGCCCCTGGCGGATATCTATACGCATATCATCGGGACTGTCGGCCAGGGACGCACTCTGGGCGACGCCCTGGCCGGTCTGGCCGGCCAGGAGGAAATCATGCTCATCGCTTCGGCCCAGACCTCAGCTCGTCTGGCCGAAGGTCTGACTCTGGCCGCCAGGGTACTCAAGGCCAGGGGCTTCATCCGTAAGAGTCTGCTGTCGAGCCTTACGGGGCCGTGCATGTACTTTGCGGCCTGCATCGCCATGCTGGCCATGATCTCGGTCCAGGTTATGCCTCAACTGGTTATGGTTTCAGACCCCAGCTCCTGGACCGGAGCTTCATATCTGCTTTACGCGCTTTCGGAATTTGTCGGTTCCTGGGCCGGAGCCCTGACCGGTATCTGTTCCCTGGCGGCGCTGGTCGCCATCTGTCTTTCCTTCCCGTTATGGACTGGCCAGTTGCGCCGCCTTGCGGACCGCTGCATCCCCTGGTCCATCTATCGGCTCACCGTGGGCACGGTCTGGCTCTATACCATCGCCACCCGCATGCAGGCCGGGCATCAGCTCTCCCAGATCCTGGAAAATATGGTGAAGCAGAAATCCTCCCCGTACCTGCGGGAAATTGTCACGGCCATCCTGCGGCACAGCCGGCACGGGGAGGATTTCGGGAGCGCGCTCCAGGCCTCCGGCATGGACTTTCCCAGCCGGGAAATTGTGGACGACCTGCGCGTCTATGCCCGGATGCCCGGTTTCCAGGCCCATATCATGGAAATCGCCGATACCTGGATAACTGAAGGCGCTGAGCGCGTCGCCGGCTACGCGCGCGTCATCGGCGTTGTCGTTCAACTGCTTGTTCTGGCCCAGCTCGTTCTGGTGGCCATCGTGGGCACAACTTTTCAGGATCAGATTCAGACAGGAGGTTTTTGAAATGGGACACATTCTGGGAGCATTGGGCGGCCTGCTCGTGGGCCTGATCATCCTGGCCTATTCCGCCGGCGGCCTCTCGTCGGCCTTCAGCAAATCCAATGTGGCCAGCACACAGGAAGGTTTGATCATCCTGCGGATGCAGGCTCAACAGTTCTTTGCAGGCACCAACTATGACGGCCTGGACAATGATGTCGCCATCAAGGCCGGCATTGTACCGGACACGTTCATCAAAGGAGGCGCGCTTCGCAACGCCTGGGGCGGCGATATTACTCTGAGCGCTGATGAGGCCAACGGGCAGTTTTCCATTGAGCTGGCCAATATCCCGCAGGCGGATTGTACCCAGCTTGCCCGTTTCCAGGCTGATTCATGGACGGCCGTGAGCGTCAACGGGGCTGAGATTGATCCCTCCGATCCCGTGGCTGTGACCGACGCCTGCGGCGATACTAACACTGTAACCTATACCGCGCGGTAGATTGCCATGAAAGCCCTCGCCGTGCTCGCCTTTCTTCTTGGAGTGCTCGCCCTGCTGCCGCATATGGCGGACATTTCCCAGGAAGATGCCTCATACCGGGCCGTGGCGGTCAACTATGCCGTCTACCGCAACGAGGTCTTCCGCTACGTCTATGAGCACCGGGGGCTTTCCGGCGACATCCCGCTTGCATCTCTGAACATGCCCGAAAGCTGGCGCGCGCTGCGCGCATGGCGCGCCCGTGTGGATGCGGGCCGCTGCTACGTCTATGGCGAAGCTTCTCCGCAAGAGATTGCCGCCGTGCGCCGGCTTTTCCAAGGCAGTTTCGCCCTGGGCATGGCTGATTCCGGTCGCCTGGTTCCGGTGCTCGGCAATGCCATAGCCGTGCCGGGCTTCATCCCCAACGGGTATCTGGTCAGCGTAACGGAGGTGGATTGATGCACCTGTTCGGCACAATCGGCGCAATTATTGTCCTGATCATCATGATGCCGGGATTTCTCGGCTGGTGGGAAAGCGGCCATACGGCCACTCAGCAGCGGATAGTCGCTAATCATATGATGGTGGTGACACGGGCGGCCCGGCAATATGTGAACCGGCATCAGGACACGCTGTTGGCGCAGGCCTCGGCCAGCGCCGGGCCGTCTGTAGCCATTGCGGATCTTATCAATGAAGGCTTCCTGGCTGAAGGCTTCCAGCCGCGTAACGTCTGGCTGCAAGAGTATCAGATCCATGTCCGGCAGCCGCAAAGTGGTACACTGCAAGCCATTGTCCTGACAACGGGCGGCCGGAACAACGAAACGGACAAATTCCGGAACGTGACTGTTCCCGGAGCCGCCGCCCTGGTGGGCGGTGCCGGCGGTTATGTTCCATCCGGAGTGTTGCCCGGACAAACGGAAAACATGCTGCAAGGAGCCGGCAATGGCTGGATCCTTGATCTGGGATCCGTGGGTATTGCTTCTCCGGGTGCCGGACACTTGGGAGCGGTGTCGTCTTATGATTCTTCAGCTCTTGGCCAGGATTTCCTCTACAGGGTGGCCGTGCCCGGTCAGCCTGAACTGAACGCTATGCAGACCGAACTGGACATGACGGATCATGCCATCCGCAATGTCTCGGAACTCCAGTTTGAGGAGAGGGAAATCACGGACGAAAGCTGCACCAACGCCGATGAACAGGGTCGGTTGTTTTTGGACAGCCTTCAGGGCCTCTATCTCTGCCGGAACGGCTCGTTGGAAATCATCGGCGATTCCGGCAATTCCGCGCTGCTGAAAAACGTCACCGTGGCCAAAAACGGTGATCGGATCACCAAGCCGGTCTGCGCCCCCAGCACAGGGACGGCTCCGGCCATCTTCACCGCGCCCTCCATCGCGGAAGCCGGGCCGGAAGCGCCGCCCCTCACATCCTTTCAGACCTGGGCAACGTCTCTGACGGACACGGAATGGCAGGTCCACATGCGTGTCCAGACTACCAACAAGAGATTAAGCACCGACGGCGATGATTCCGGCTGGGTGTTCCCGGAAGCGGACTATGGCCGGATCATGGTGCTGGCTATGTGCATCAAGCAGGTGGAAACGCCATAGGGTGAATGATGAAAAGTATTATGAAAGTTATTGTGCATGATATGAGGATATTATTTGAACTATATATCAATTTAATACCATGCATACTAGTATTTCTAGTGTTTTGTCTATGGTTTTGGTGGAGGGCTTGGAGGTACTTTGATTAAAAATATCTATAGTTTCAATAAGGGCTTGGGCGTCATGCTTTTTCTTATGGCGTTGCTTTGCTGCCATCCGGCCCATGCCGGCGCGCTACTGGACCGTCAGCAGGAACTGGAACCGCTGTTTGACGCGCCCTGCGCCCGCTATCAGGTGCCTAAGGTGCTGGCCCTGGCCATCGCCCGCCAGGAAAGCGGCTGCCAGCCCTGGATACTCAATATCTCAGGCCGCGACGTGCTGGCCGGCTCCAAGGAAGAAGCCCTGCGCTATGCCCGTTGGGCCATGCGCGCCGGGCGCTCCATCGATGTAGGCATCATGCAGATCAACTCCTACTGGATCCGGAAGCACGGCTGGCCATTGGAACAGGTGCTGGAGCCCGCCAACAACGTCAAGATCGGCGTCTGGATCCTGGCCCAGGAAATCCAGCGCCACGGCCTCAACTGGCGGGCCGTAGCTTACTATCACACGCCGCTGCACCGTAACCCGGAGCGGGGTAGGGCCTACGCGCGTTCCATCGTCGGGCATGTGAAGAAGATTTTGGGGGGAAAGTAGGATGGCGCGGACAGCGGAAGACACACCGCAACCATATCTGCGTGTGAATTATCACGGCATCTTTTGTCGGATCGGATTATTATTTTTCGTATGCATGTTTGTGATTCAAGCACTGATTTGTGGCGTCAGCTTACTGATGGTGCTTACTACTTTTGGCGAGACAATTTTATTTATTTTGACATGTATGTCATTTGCAAATGCACATATATGTGAATATGTCGAGATAAGAAAACATTATTATTTTTTCGGTATAGCATCAGGAATTTTTACAATTTTTCTTATTAGTTTGACATTTATTTTACTATAACATTTGAAGCTGAAATTAAAAATAAAATAAATGAAATGAAAAGAAATATTGATAGAGTTAATGAAAAAATTATTTTTTCAGTCATGGAATCTTCAAATTTATATGATATTTTTTCAATGTTTACATTTTTATCTATAGACAATTTAATTATATCTTTTTTTAACTTTATTAAAGAAATAAACGATGTCAAGTATAAGAATAATGCAACAAGGAAAAATGTTAATCCAAGTATAAAAGCAGCATTTATAGTTTTTGATGACAAAATTAAAATAATCAATGCCGCGTCAATAGTTATTACTGAAGTCGTATATACACTTAGAAAAGTCAGGAGATATGCATTGATGTTTGCAAAAAGCGGGACAACTCGATTGTATGTTTCCTCTGGAAAAGTCGGCAGTTCAGAAATGAACAGCCATTTCCTGATAAAGCCTGGTATCAGCCGCATCAATATTCCTCTCTTTTTGGAGCCAACAACATGCTGAAGCTACAGGACTTCCGCTCCCAGGCCAAGGGCCTGCCTGACCTTCTGACCTACGCGGCCCTGATCGAGCCGGGCATCATACTCCAGAAAGACGGCTCCTTCCTGGCCGCCTGGGAGATCCGTGGGGAAGACACGGCCAGCGCCACGCCGGATGAACTCGCCTATGTCTCGCAGCAGTTCAGCAATGCCGTGGCCCGTCTCGGCACCGGCTGGATGCTCCATGTGGACGCCTGCCGCACACGGCAGCGGGCATACCCGGACGCTTCGCGCTCGCATTTTCCAGACCCCGTTTCCCAGGCCATCGAGGATGAGCGCCGCGCCTTTTTTGGCGAAGGCCTGTGCTACAACACGGCCACTTTCCTGACCGCCACCTTTCTGCCCAACTACAATGCGACCAAAATGGCCGGCGCTGCCAAGGTCGGCGTGGAAACCATGTCAGTCCTGGAAAAAGGCCTCAAGACGTTCAAGGACACGCTTCTTGAATTGGAAGACGGCTGTTCGGCCGTGCTGCGCATGACCCGCCTTCAGGAATATGAACTGTACGACGACTCAGACAGTCCTTTTTTGCACTCTGACCTGCTGGCCCACCTACAAGCCTGCATTTCCGGCGTCCTGCAACCCGTGCGGGTTCCGACCGCGCCCATGTATCTGGACGCCATGCTCGGCAGCCGCCATCTCGTCGGCGGCCTGATTCCGCGCCTGGAAGACAAGTTGGAGAAAAAGCATCTGGCCGTTCTCTCCATAGACGGCCTGCCGCAAGAGTCCTGGCCTGCCATGTTTGCGGGCCTGGACACCTTGCCTTTTGAGCTTCGCTATTCCACGCGCTTCATCTGCCTGGACCAGTATGACGCCGAAAAAGAGATAACGACTTACGTCAAGGGCTGGAACCAGCGCGTTCTGGGCTTTCTGGACCAGTTTCTCAGCAATCCCAACGCCAAGGTCAACCGCGACGCCCTCCGGATGCGTGAAGACGCGGAAGAAGCCAAGCTCGAAGTGCAGTCCGGCTATGTGGGTGCGGGCTATCTGTCCTCCACCATCATTCTTCTGGATGAAGATGTTAATGTCCTCCAGGACAATGCCCGCGAGCTGCGCCGGATGATCCAGACCCAGGGCTTCGGCTGCCGTATCGAGTCCATTAACGCCCTGGAAGCCTGGCTGGGCAGCCTGCCCGGCAACAGCTATGCCAATGTCCGGCGTCCGCTGCTGACCACTCTGAACCTGGCGGATCTGCTGCCCCTGCAATCGGTCTGGACGGGCAGCCCGGTCTGCCCGTGCCCCTTCTATCCGCCGGACTCTCCACCGCTGGCTGTCTTTCTGACGGATGGCTCCACGCCGTTCTGGTTCAACCTCCACGACGGCGATCTGGCCCATACGGCCATCTTTGGCCCCACCGGCTCCGGCAAATCCACGCTGCTGGCCACCATAGCCGCGCAATTCCTGCGCTATGAGCACGGGCGCATTTTCGCTTTTGACAAGGGCAATTCCCTTTTCCCGCTCTGCGACGCCACGGGCGGCGACCACTATGAGATCGCCACGGAAGGAAGTCTTTGCTTCACGCCTCTTCAGCGCATTGGTGAGGGCTCCACGGAAATTGCCTGGGCGGAAAACTGGATTGAAAGCCTGCTGGAACTCCAGGGCATGGCCGTGCTTCCCGCGCACCGCGAGGCCATCCACAACGCCATGACCGGATTGGCCACGCAGCCGGAGCACATGCGCACCCTGTCGCATTACATGGACGCCGTACAGGATATCTCCATCCGTCAGTCCCTCGCTTATTACACACAACGCGGCGCTATGGGCATGCTGCTGGACGCACGGACGGACAATCTGGGCACATCGCACTTCATCGTCTTTGAAATGGAAGAGCTGATGAAAAAAGGGGACCGCAACATGATCCCCGTGCTGACCTACCTCTTCCATCGGATCGAAAAGGCCCTGGACGGCAAGCCCTCGCTCCTGATCCTGGACGAGGCCTGGATCATGTTGGGTCACAAGGTTTTCCGAGACAAGATCCGCGAGTGGTTCAAGGTGCTGCGCAAGGCCAACTGCGGTGTGATCATCGCCACGCAAAACCTTTCCGATGCCAAAAACAGCGGCATCATGGACGTCATCCTGACGTCCTGCCCCACGGTCATCTATCTGCCCAACAGGCAGGCCCGCAACGACGACGAATACGCCTTCTACCGGAGTTGCGGACTCAATGACCGCCAGATCGGGATTCTGGCCAACGCCACGCCCAAGCGGGACTACTACATGGTCAATCCTTCCGGCCGCCGTCTCTTCCAGCTCGGTCTGGGTCCGGTGGCGCTGTCCTTCACCGGCGTTTCCGACAAGGAAGGCATTGCCCGGATCAAGGCTCTTAAAAACCAATATGGGAAAGACTGGCCCTGGATCTGGCTCAAGGAACGCAACGCCGCTTAACTCCAAGGAGAAAGATATGCGTACGTCATTACCTCTGATCTTCCTTTTGGCTTTTTGTATTCCCATGAATGCCCACGCCAAAGTTGTGTACTGCACAAATTGCAGCGACAGGGTGACGCAGGCCATAGAAAAGGCCACCAGCCTTGAACAGCTCAAAACGCTGCTCAAGGAATACGATGAAGCCATAGAGCAGACTGCCGCCCAACTCCAGATGGTGCAGCAGAATATCGAGCAATACACCAATATGGTGCAGAACACCGTTATGCTGCCCGCGAACATCATCCGGAAGATTGCCGGCGAACTGTCCAGAGTGGGCAAGATCACAAACGCCCTGACCACTATGCGCAACGACGTTATGGGCATGGGCAGCGTTTTTGACGGTCTGTATCAGGCGCAAGGGGAGCTGAAGAATCTGGCCAACATGCCCAGGAGCATGCTTTCCCAGGGCGGCATGACCTATCGCACGAGCTGGGACAGTTGGAGCCGGCGCGTGGACAATTCCACCAGGGCGACGTTCCAGCTCTCAGGCCAGCAGCTCAAGGAACTGGAAGAGTCCGGCGAGCTGGAAGACTACATGAATGAACTGCTGTCCAGTCCTGACGGCCAGCAGAAGGCGCTCATGGCCGGTAATCAGCTTGCCGCCCTGCAAATACAAGAGGCCCGCCAGCTCCGCGAACTCATTGCAACTAAAGTTCAATCGGATCTGGCGAGCCAGGAAAAGGCAGAGAAGGAAAGTCAGATGGGACAGGAACGCGAAAGATATATGCTCAAGAAAAGATTGGGCACAAACTCACGTTCTGATCCATTTTAATCTATGCCACAGAGCTTTCTTACATCCTTCTTTTTGAGATTGGTGTCACGTGTTACGAGTTTATAATCAGTTTTTTCACCAAATGTATTGGTAAATGTAATAATATTATTATTCTTTTTTTCAAAAAAACTTGGAGTTTTAGATTTGTCAACAAGCATTTCAATTTTGTTATCAGTTTCAGATATTATTTTATAATCAAATGCTGCAATTTTATTGTTTGTAATTTTTATAACTGCATTGGTATATTTTTGTGATTGCCACCATCCGCAGATATCAAAAGCGAAAGAAGTTGAAGGAATAAAAATGAAAATAATGAGAATCATTAAAATGACTTTCTTCATTGGAGCACTCCTTTTCATTTTATATTGGAATGATACTAGCATTGTTCTTGCTGCAACGCAAGGTGATACAATTGTATCTGATATTGTCACAAAATTTAATAATGAGCTGTCTAAATATGAATCTGTCATGCTCAAGTATGCGAAGGCTCTCTTCTATTGGTGTGCGGTTCTTGAGGTTGCCTGGCTGGGTGTAAAAATGGCTCTTGGTACTTCTGATATCCGCGAAACAATCAAAAACTTCTGCTTTGTGCTGTTGGCTGCCGGGTTTTTCCTCGCTGTCATCAACAACTATCACACCTGGACCTGGAACGTCATCAATGGCCTGAAGGCAATTGCAGGTGAGGCGACAACTATTAGCGATGCTTCTGACAAACCGTTCACTATCGGGCTTAAGCTGGCGCAAGATGTTTTTGATATGGGAGGAATTAATCCTATCAATTTAGTTGTATATGTTTTAGCAGGCATGGCAATTCTCTTCTGCTTTGCGCTCATCACTCTGCAACTTATTCTTATCAAATGTGAATGCATAGTGGCCATGTGTGCTTCATCAGTTCTGCTTGGCCTTGGAGCGACCTCCTTCCTGCGAGATTATGCCATCAACGCCCTGCGCTATGTCTTTGCCGTGGCCTTCAAGCTGATGGTCATGCAGCTCGTCATGGGGGTTGGCATCAATTTTATACAACAACTTGAGACAACAGAAGATATGGGCTGGGACCAGATTGGCCTCACCATCTGCTTTTGCGTCATTTTCTACTGCCTTGTCAAAACCCTCCCCGACGTAGTGGCCGGGATCATCCAGGGCTCGCACGTCAGCACGGGGAATGCTCTTACTTCCACGGTCACAGCAATGGGCGCGGGTATGGCCGGCCTGGGCATGGCCGCCGGATCCGGCGTGGCCAACATCGGCCGGGCCGCCCAAGCCGCAAAGGCCCAGGGCGCTCAGGGTGTGGGCGGCATGATCAAGGGCACGGCCGGCAATCTCTGGAACGCCACCCGTGAAGCCAGCCACAACAAGGGGCAGCGCAACGGCACTGTTGCTTCGTCTCTGCGGGAGCGGATCGAAGCCGCCCGCCTTAAAAAAGAAAAAGATGGGAAGGATCAACCCCATGAGCAAGAGTAAGCAGCTTTCAGTGGAGCAGTTGGAAGCGAAAGGCATTCACTGTTCGCAGCACCAGACATGCCACGGCTGTATGGCGCTTGCCGCTTTAACCCGTGAGGATGTTGTGTGGCCAGCAGGCTTGGCAGACCCCAGCATGCCAGATGAAGAACTGCGCCGTCGCGGTTTGTTTGGCAAATGTGATTTTGGGTTTCCACAAAGCTGGTGTGATTGGGGCGATGCAGTTCCTTTAACTCCTTGTCCCAAGCAGACTATTTCCAGCAAACAGGCCGGTGAATTGTACCGTGTGCTTTCCGGAAAAACTACAAACTGCAATATCTGGAATTGCGTCAATGATATCCGAGAAATCATCGACATATTGAAATTAGAGGCTCCAGAACTGTTGGAAGTTACATTTATTGAAAGTCAGTTAGCGTCAATGGATCGCCTTCTCATGAAATCTATAAAGATTATGCAAATACTCCAACCGAGAGGATTTGTACTCCGAAAATGGAATGCTTCTATCGGGTCATACCGTAGCCAAGGGACAACATCATGAGCCTGTTCAAGAAAAAAGAGAAAACTGACGCTTCCGCGTCCTCCCCCAAGCCCTCTGAAGGACATAACCCGTACCTCAATGCCCGCCAGGAATGGCTGGAGCGTTACGGCTCGTATATCAACCGCGCGGCGCAATGGCGCATGGCGGCCTTCATCGCCCTGATGCTCCTGGGCGGGTCCATCATGGGCAATGTGATCCAGGCGAACCAGGTCAAGGCCATCCCGTACATTATCGAGGTGGACAAGCTGGGCAAGGCCGCCGTGACAGCTCGCGCGGATCAGGCCAGCGCCGCCCCACTGCGGCTGGTCCAGGCGGAAATCGCCGCCTGCATCACGGACTGGCGCACGGTCACGGCGGACATTGAGCTTCAGAAGCAGATGATCCAACGCCTGAGCTTCTTTGTCGCCGGCAGTGCCAAAGGGGTTCTGAAGGAATGGTTCACGGCCAACAATCCCTATGAAATCGCCAAGTCCGGCAAGCTGGTCCATGTGGAAATCAAGAGCCTGCCTTTGCCCGTGAGTTCCACGTCTTACCGGGTGGAGTGGACGGAGACAGTCCGCGCGCATACGGGCGTGGCCCTGGAAAGCCATACCTACGAGGCCACGGTCAGCGTCCAGATCAACCCGCCCACGTCGGAAGCCGTGCTGCTGCGCAATCCCGGCGGCGTGTACATCACCAGCCTTTCGGCCAGCCGCGTATTTAAAAACGCCGGTCCGGCCGCTTCCAAAGCTCAATAGGAGTTTTCCGCATGAAAAGGTTTGTTGTTTCCCTGCTGCTGGCATGCTGCTTTTTCCCTGGAGTTTGTGCGGGCGCGGCCCCCACGGGGGGCCCGGCGTCCGCTCCTTCCGGTCCGGCCACGGCCCCGCCGCTTCCCCCTGACTTCCTGAACACGCCTCCAGACTTTCTCAGCAATGACGCCGTGCCGTTGAGCAAACGCGAGCGGCAGGCCCTCAACCTGAGCCGTGATTGGGCCGGACGCGGCCCAGCTCCGGTGCTCTCGCAGTCCGGCAAACTGGTCTACGTGCATGGCGCTTCCCTGCCCACCATCCTGGCGAGTCCCATGCAGGTCTGTGACGTGGAGCTCCAGCCCGGGGAGAAGGTCAATGAGGTGATTGTGGGCGATTCAGCTCGCTGGATGGTGGAAACGGGCACTGCCGGCAACACCACGCATCTCTTCATCAAGCCCGTGGACGCCGGGCTGGAAACAACCGCCGTGGTCACCACGGATCGCCGCATTTACCATCTGCGACTTATTTCCCAGCGCTCCGGACATACCCCGTATGTGGGTTTTGTCTATGCCGACGCCATGAAACTCCAGCTTGCGGAGAAGAAGGCCGCCAGGGAACAGGAGATCCAGCGCAATACAGCCACCATTGACGGGAAGGAGGTCGATATCTCCGGCCTCAACTTCAATTTCGAGGTGAAAGGCAAGGCCTCCTGGAGGCCTGAGCGGGTCTTTGACGACGGGCAGAAAATTTACATCCACCTGCCCCGGAAAAGTACGGAGATGCCCGTGCTCCTGGCCCGTAAACATGGGGAAAACGTCCTGGTCAACTATCGCGTGGACGGCAAGAACCTGGTTGTGGACGGCCTGTTCGACGACATTTCCCTTCTGCTGGGCGTGGGCTCCAAAAAAGAAGAAGTGCGGATCATCAGGAAGGTTCAGCGATGAGCGACGAATCCCCCAACGCCCTTGTCATGTCGCCCAAGCCCCTGGTGGCCAGAATGGGCCGCTGGCCGCTCTACGTTCTGCTGGCGGTTCTCATCATGATGCTCGCCGTGCTGATCTATAGTGTCAATTTTGCCCATGACCCCAAGAAAGAAGAGGAAGAAGCCAAAAAGGCGGCTGTGAGCGAAGAGGAAAAACCCGTCTGGCTGGTGGAAGGGAGCGGCCTGGCGCTTGATCCCAAGAAGGATCAGACGAGCGGCGTTGCAGCGCCTCCGGAGCCGGCAAAGCCGGAGCCTCTGGTGGTTGTCCAACGCGAAGAGAAGCCGGACCAGCAGGCGGAAAACATCCGCCGCGTCAAAACGCAGGCGTATATGAGCGCTCTCAGCGCGCCTCTGGTCGCCAAGCGCATGACCGATGCCAACACTGCTGCCGTATCTGTTGCCGCATCCGGGGGCGGCTCCGCGTCGGCCGCCGGTCAAAATGCCGTTTCCGCGACGGCTTCAGCCGGAAGCGACAACTACTATGACCCGGCCGCTGATCGGGACAAGGAAGCCTTTTTTGACCGCGCCCGCAAGGACACTTCCTGGCAACTTCAGGAACAGCGCACGGCTGGCATGCCGCTGGAGCTGAAGACCGGCGCGGTCATTCCGGGCGTCATGCTGACGGGCGTGAACTCGGATCTGCCCGGCAACATGATCGCCCAGGTTTCCCAGCACGTCTTTGACTCGGCCACTGGCCGGAACCTGCTTATTCCCCAGGGCACCAGGATTTACGGCATCTATGATTCCCGAATTGTGTATGGCCAGGAGCGCGTCCTGATCGCCTGGAACCGTCTCATTTTTCCGGACGGTTCGTCCATCTCCCTGGGTGCGATGCCCGGCGCGGACATGGGCGGCATGGCCGGCCTCAATGACGACGTGAACAATCACTACATGCGCATATTCGGCTCGGCGCTGATGATGTCCCTGGTTTCCGGCGGCATGGCATACGCCCTGGACGGCGTGAACGACAGTACGAAAACCGACAACGGAACGCGCATGACCGACGAGATGACGGCATCCCTGGCCCAGCAGCTCGGCCAGACCACCACGACGCTGCTTCAGCGGAACCTGAGCATCAAGCCCACGCTGGAGATCCGGCCCGGCTACCAGTTCAATATCGTCGTCACCAAAGATGTGATCTTCAAGGAACCCTATACCCGTTGGCGGCGCTGAGGAATCTGTCATGAACGGATCCTGTGCAGAGAAGAAAGCCCGTTCCACCCTTTTCGGGCGGAAGGATCTGCTGGAAGTCTACCGCCGGGCGAAAGACTTCATCATCAGATACAAGCTGCTCCGCATGTGCCGCTTTTCTGATGAAAACGGCCTGAAACGTCTGACGATCTACAATCTCTGGCGGATCGAGCGGAAAATGGATGGCGCGCTGCATACCTTCGAATTCGACCTGCGCAACGGGGAGTGGCTTGAAACGGACAACCTGGACAAATGGCCGGATATCCCCTTTGCCCCCATTGGGGAAAAGACGCGTTCGCTTGATTGGGGCTTCTGGCTCTGCAAGGACGCTCTGGGCAAGGCTCTTCGCGCCGCCGGAGCCGACGATCTCCCTGAGACGGGAGAAAACGGCGCGCCCAGCTCCAGAGTATACAGAGCTCTCTTCAGAAAATACTTCGGCGGGGAGATCCGGAATCGGAAGGGCGAATTCCATAGGAGCCAGGGCCTGCTCACGAATGCCTCCACGGATTCCGGGGCCAAAGCCTTGCGGGCCGTCTGGTGGGATCATTTTGTGGACCGCGAGATGCTTTCCGCCTTGCTCGCCATGGATTGGCGCAAATGGACCGTTGCGGGCTACCTGAAATATGTCCGGCATCGTCCGGCGCTACTGAAGGTGGCCGCAGAGCACCGAAACCTCCTTCCGGTTCTGAGAGAGATTAACCCGCAGCAATGGGGCCGGAATGACCTTTTTTCACGCAAGCTCTGGGTCAGGGACGGAAGAAAAAGCACGGCCCTGGACCGCAGGCCTGTCCAGCCTGAATGCTGCTGGGGGTACAGACTACGCAGCTTCGAGTCGGCCGCGCCATGGCGCTGGCTGTCCAGAGCTTCGTCGCTCATTGTCCGCGAATGGGCGGGCGTGAAAAACAACCCGGTCATCGAGGATCTGGCCCTGGCCAATTGCGCCGGCATCCATGCGCCGGTCTGTGCCTATGTGAAACTCATCCGCTTTTCAAACCGAACCAGGTTCCCGGCCGGGTCGCCTCTTGTGCGACAGCTCTACCGCGTTTTTCTGAAGCACTGCGCGCAGATATGGAAAGAGAGGGGTTTTGCCGCCATGCGGCGATGGCTCCGGAATGATCCGGAGTCGGATCTCACGCTCATGGCGGACTACCTCCATGCGGAAGGCTTCGCGCAGGGCCTGCCGGACAGAAATTCTTCATGGGCCTCCCTGCTGCGCAGATCTGAAGACTGGCACAGACGTGTCGCAATTCAACGTCCGGAAGGAAAAGACAAACGCCTGAAATGGGACTCGCTTCTCCCGGAAACCGTTATTGACGGCGTGGCCTGTACGCCGCTGACGGATAGCAAGGCCCTGGCCGAGGAGGGTTCTGAAATGTCGCACTGCATCAGCAGTTATGCGGTCCACTGCCATCAGGGAACATACCGGGTCTTCGCCCTGAAGGAGCCCGACGGGACAAGATCTACTCTGGGCATATGGCTGAACGGCAAGGATGGCGTGAGCCTTGATCAGCACCGTGGCGCGCACAATTCCGCCGTTTCCCGAAAAGCCGCTGCCGTCGCAAAAAAATTGCTGGATGCCTACCGGCAGGCTTTCGCGCAGACGCTGCAATCCTGCCGGAAGGAAAAGATCGCCGCGTAACACAAAGGGTCTTTCGGTCGCAGATCCAGAACCAGGCTGGCCATACAAGTAACCCGCTGAAATTTCACACAGCGGCAGTTATCCCCGGTAACACGTTTTTATTGGAGAGAAGCATGGCGCAACAGGAATACGGACTTCAGGAATCAACGCCCAGGCGCAGAGCCGCGCCCTGGTGGCTGCTGCTCCTGCTGCCGGCGCTGGCGCTGCTGGGCATGAGCATGGCCACGCTGAAGGCGGCCTCGGACTACGGCTTCCAGTCGGCCCTGGGCCGGCCGTGGTTTAATCTTTTCGGCATCCCGGTTTACGCGCCCTGGAGCATCTTTACCTGGGAAGGCATTTCCCCGGTGGTCATGGACAACGCCATGACGGTCGGCCAGGCATTTTTCATTGTGCCGCTGATGTTCGCCATGATCTGCGTGCTGGCCTTCCGGCGACTGAAGGGCAACAGGAGCCTGCATGGCTCGGCACGCTGGGCGCGGGAAAACGAGATCAGGCGCATGGGCTATTTCGGCGGCAAGGGCGTCTATGTGGGGGGCTGGTTCGACGCCGGCAAAAACACCCTGCGCTATCTTCGCCACAACGGCCCGGAACACGTTATTTGCTTCGCGCCCACGCGCTCCGGCAAAGGCGTCGGCCTGATCCTGCCCACGCTGCTGTCCTGGCCGGGGTCCAGCCTCGTACTGGACATCAAGGGAGAGAATTGGGCGCTGACTTCCGGCTGGCGCAAGTCTCAGGGACATACGGTGCTGCGCTTTGCGCCTGCGGATTCCTCCGGATCCGGCTGCGCTTTCAATCCCCTGGATGAAGTCCGCCTGGCACAACTGGAAGCCGTCCAGGACGTGCAGAACATGGCGCTGATGCTGGTGGATCCCGACGGCAAGGGCATGGCGGACCACTGGACCAAGGCGGCCTTTGCCTTTTTCTCAGGTCTGATCCTGCATTGCTGCGTCATGGTGCGGCACAAGGAGGGCCGCATGCCCACGCTCCAGGAACTGACCATCATGATGTCTGATCCGGATCGCACCACTACGGAGCTGCTGGATGAGATGATGGGCACGGATCACGCGGAGCTGTTCCGTGAGTTCGCCCCGGACGCTGACGCGCGCGTGGGCGATGCCTGTCATATCTTTATCGCCAGCTCCGCGCGGGAAATGGCCTCCAAGGCGGAAAGCGAGGCATCAGGCGTCCTGTCTTCCGCCCTGGTGAACATGGCCATCTACCGCGATCCCATCATCAACATCAATACGGCCCGATCCGATTTCCATATCCATGATCTCATGAATGCCGACAATCCCGTGGATCTCTACCTGGTGATGCCGCCGGACGGCATAGACCGGGTGCGGCCGCTGATACGGCTCATGCTGGACCTGATTATCCGGCGCGTCTGCGCCAAGATGGAGTTTGCCGACGGAAGCAGTAAGGCGGGCTACAAACACCGCCTTCTGCTCATGCTGGACGAGTTCACCAGCCTGGGCAAGTTGCCCATTATGGAAAAGGCCATCGCCTATATCGCCGGCTATGGCGGCAAGATATATATCATCGTCCAGGATCCGGAACAGTTGAACAAGGAGTACAGCAAGGAAAACTCCATCATGGCCAACTGCCATGTGCGCATCGCTTATGCGCCCAACAAGTCGGAAACTGCGGAGATGCTTTCCAAGCTGGTCGGCAAGACCACGGTGGTGGAAAAGAAAACCTCCATTTCCATCGGCAGGGGCGGGCGCACCCGCTCCATCAATATGGCGGAAACGGCCCGGCCTCTGCTGACGCCGGATGAGTGTGGACGTCTGCGCAGCCCGGAAAAGGACAGTGAAGGCAAGATCACCAAGCCCGGCGACATGCTGATTCTGACCGCCGGGCAGTATCCCATTTTCGGAATGCAGATCCTGTATTTCAAGGATCCCACGTTCTCGCAGCGCGCCAGGATGCCCGCGCCGGGCGTTTCGGAGGAGTATCCCGCCGGCATCACGGATTCCCTGTATTTTCCCCGCCCTGTGGAATGGTTTTCTCCGGTGGAAAAACCCCAGGAGGAAAAGCCGCTGGATGCGCCGGCGCAAGTCCGGCCCGCCAGCTTCGAGAGCTTTCTGGAGGAGCGGCCATGAAGGCGCTGCTGGCCGTTGTTGCCGCTTTCTTTCTGCTTTTGCCGCTGCTGCATCGCGCGGGGCTCCGTTTCAACCCGACGCCATCCCTGCCCAAAGGCATTTACCGCATCGCGCCCGGCGCTCCGGAGCGCGGCGATCTCGTCGCCTTTTGCCTGGAGTCTCCGGTCTGGACCTCTCTGGCCAGGGAGCGCGGCTACCTTGGGGCGGGCTCCTGTCCTTCAGGACTTCGGCCTTTGCTCAAACGCCTGGCCGGGCTTCCCGGTGATGCCGTCACGGTCACGCCTGACGGCATACAGATCAAGTCCGCCGCCGGATCGGCCCACGTCTGGTTGGCTCCGGCCAGGCGTAACGACAGTATGGACCGTCCGTTGCCGGAAAGCTCGCTGCGCGCCGGCGTGATCCCAGACGGCCTGGCCCTGGCCCTGGCAGGGCATCCGGGCAGCTTTGACGGCCGTTTCTTCGGGCTCGTTCCTTTGGCCGGCATGACCAGGGTCGTGCCTGTATGCACCTTCTAATCAAACTATGGAGAGAGGACGGATATGACGGAAAAAAATCGTGATCAGATGTCCTTCATCCGCGCTGGAACAGTCCATGAACAAGAGGATGTCGCGCTGTTCATGGACAATGTTTTCAGGGAAAGCGTGGATGATTACTGGACACAACAGGCAAGGGAACGGCTTCAGAGTATTTTGTCCTGCCTGATGCGGCAATGCAAAGAGGAAAACAGGACGCTGTTATACTCTGAACTCATTGCCGCCCTGCGCAACCATGTATCAGGCATCGCAGCGGATGATCAGGAACAGGCGGCCATTTTATCAACAGTGAATACTCAACTTCTGAAGTGGAGAGCTTCAGCCCTGGAGGAACTGTCATGAACAAGGAAGAACTGAATGCTGCGGCCACGGATGCTTTCAACCAGGCCCAGGACGGCCTGGCCGTGCCCCTTGACCCTGAACTGGCGGAAGGTATGGGAGCTTTCCCGGACGACGCCCTGACGCTGAAGGATATCCTGGACGACGCCCTTCTTGCGGCTGAAGGAGAGGAAGATGGCCGAAGATAAGAAAGAGCGGATTCCGTTTCATGAGGAGTTCGCCGGCAAGGTCATCAAAATGTTGGAGGAAGGCACGGCTCCCTGGCAGAAGCCCTGGACGCCGGCCCAGAACCTTGCACCGCGCAATCCTCTTTCCGGCACGGTCTACAAGGGGGTGAATCGTCTGCATCTGGCGATGGCCGGCTATGAAGATCCGCGCTGGATGACGCTGAAACAGGCCAATGACGCGGGCTACCGTATCAAGGCGGGCAGCCGCTCCACGGCCGTGGTCTATTACCAGTTCACAAAGGAACAGGACAAGCTGGATGAGAATAAACAGCCGGTCCTGGGTGAAGACGGCAAGCCCGTGCGTGAAACCGTGTCGCTGGAACGGCCTGTCATGCGCATGGCGCGCGTTTTCAACGCGCAGCAGGTGGAGAATTTCCCTCCGCTTCCGGAACACGAAAAAGCCTTTGCATGGGATCCGCAGGAAAAGGCCGAGGCCGTGCTGACCAATTCCGGCGCGGTTATCACGCATGACCAGCATGACCGCGCTTTTTATCGTCCCTGGACGGACGAAATCCATTTACCGCCCAAAGACAGTTTCGACCAGGGAGACAAGTATTACGCCACGGCCCTGCATGAACTTGGGCATTGGACCGGCCATGAAAGCCGTATGAATCGGGTTTTTGGCCCCTTCGGCACCCATGCCTACGCCAAGGAAGAGCTACGCGCGGAAATCTCCTCCTGGATGATCGGCCAGGACATCGGCGTGGGCCATGATCCCGGCCAACATGTGGCCTATGTGAAGTCCTGGGTACATATTCTGGAGGACGACCCCTTGGAAATCATGCGCGCCTGCCGGGATGCGGAGCATATCCGCGACTATGTTCTGGGGTTGGAAATGAACAAAGAATTTTCCAAGGAAAGGCAAGCGGAGCGGGATGCCCCGGACGTAGGCATGGCCGCGCCCTCCGATGGCCCGGCGCAAGACCCGGCCCTGGCAAAAACCTATCTTCATGTGGCCTACAAAGACAAGGAGGCCGCCAAGGCCCTTGGAGCCCGTTGGGACGGCCGACAAAAGCAGTGGTATGCGCCTGAAGGAACGGACCTCGCGCCTCTGCGGCGTTTCATGACGCCGCTTGAGCAGGCTTTTGCCGGTGCCAGGGGTACCACGCCGGTGGAAAATCTCTCTCCGCAGGAAGAGTTTGCCCGCAAGCTGGCGGATATGGGCCTGGACCTCAAAGGCCGGCTTCCGGAACTGGACGGTAAAATCCACCGCGTTCCCCTGCTTTCCAAAAACGGCCAGGGCATGGACGGAAGCTATTGCCTCCACGGCGACGGCATTCCCGCCGGCTGGGCGCAAAACCATGTCACCGGCGAGAAGGTAAAGCTCGTGGCCACCGGCGTCGTACTCTCGCCGGCGGAACGTGAACGGCAGCAGCGGGAACGGGCCGCGCGGCTTCGGGCGGCGGAAGCCGAACGCGCCAGGGAGCACGATGCCGCCGCCCAGCGCTGCAAGGGCATGTGGGACAGCTTCAGCCCGGCCGCCTCGTCTCCCTATCTGGAGAAAAAAGGCGTGGAAGCCTTCGGCCTCAAGGAAGATCAAGGGAACCTGATTGTTCCTCTGCGGAATATCGACGGTGAATTACGTGGTTTTCAGGCCATCGCACCGGATGGTCAGAAGGCCTTTGCCACGGGCATTGAGAAAAAAGGCAACTTCCATCTGCTCGGCGCTGCCGGCAAGGACTTGTCCCAGGGGGAAATTGTCCTCTGCGAAGGCTACGCCACCGGCGCTTCCCTGCACATGGCCACGGGCAAGCCCGTGGCGGTCGCCTTTGACTCCGGCAATCTGATCCCTGTGGCGGAAGCCATCCGCGCCAAATACCCCAACGCCGCCATCACCATCTGCGCGGATAATGATCACTCCATGAAGAGGGACGGCAAGCCCTACAACGTGGGCGTGGAAAAGGCCAGGCTGGCGGCGCAAAAGGTCAACGGCAAGGTCAAGGTGCCCACGTTCACCGACAAGGAAAAGGCCCAGGGCCTGACCGACTTCAATGATCTGCACCAGGCGCGCGGCCTTGAGGCCGTCCAGCGTCAAACCGGCATGGAGCGCGGCAGGGATCAGGGCAGGGAGTTGAGCCGATGAAACTGCTGATTGTGGAAAGCCCCGGCAAGATCAAAAAGCTGCAAAGCATTCTGGGAGCGGAGTGGCGCGTCGCCGCCAGTTGCGGCCATGTACGGGATTTGCCGAACCAGGGCTATGGCCTGGAACCGCCGGATTTCACGCTCCGATACACGGAAACCAAGCCGGATGTGCTGAAAAAGCTGGCCGTTCTGGTCAAGGACGCTGATGACGTGTTTCTGGCCTCTGACCCGGATCGGGAAGGGGAAGGGATTGCCTGGCACCTGAAAGATGCCCTTGGGCTGAAGACATATAAGCGCGTGACCTATACGGCCATCGCTCCCCAGGAGGTTCAGGCCGGACTGGCGAGCCCGCGTGACATTGACATGAACCTCGTCCACGCCCAGGAAGCGCGCCGGGCTCTTGACCGCTTGTGCGGCTACAAGGTTTCCGGGCCGCTGGGCCGGGCGGTGCGGGAAGAAAAAATGTCCGCCGGGCGGGTGCAAAGTCCGGCTGTCCGGCTCGTGGTGGAGCGGGAACGGGCCATCCGGTCCTTTGTCTCCACCACACATTTCGGCGTGGAACTTCTGTTCGAGGCCGTGGAAAACATCTCCGACGGCTGGAAGGCGGCCTGGCTGCCCAAGGAAGGCTGGCTGGAGGAGGGCCAGGAGTATTTCCTGGACAAGTCCGCGGCTGAAAAAATCGCGGCTCTGCGGACCCTGGATATTCTCTCCTGCGAAGAGAAGGAAAGCCGCACGGCCCCGCCCGCGCCTTTCACCACGTCTTCCATGCAGCAGGCGGCCAGCAATGCGCTGAAGTTCAAACCCAAGAAGACGATGGAGCTGGCGCAGAAGCTCTATGAGGCCGGCCATATCACCTATATGCGCACGGACAGCCCCAATTTGAGCGAAAGCGCCATTGCCGAGATCCGGGCGTATTGCGACGCCCAGAGCTGGCCCTTGCCGGCCAAGCCGCGCACCTGGAAGAGCAAGGCCGGCGCGCAGGAGGCCCATGAGGCCATCCGCCCCACGCATGTGGATGTGGAAGAGGCCGGAGAAACGGACGATGAGAAAGCCCTGTACCGTCTGATCCGCATTCGGACGCTGGCCAGCCAGCTTGCGGATGCTGTCTTTGACGTGCGCGTGGCCAGGCTTGCCGGCGACGTGGACGGCAAAAAGGCCGTGTTTGAGGCCAAAGGCCGGACGCTCAGGGAACAGGGCTGGAAGGTGGTCATGCTGGCGGACGCCTCTCTGGCGGACGCTGAAGAAGCTGAGCCGGACAACGCTGTGCCGGACCTCAAGGCCGGATGCCAGGCTACGGCTATCCGGGGCGAAGTGAAGACGAAAAAGACAAAACCCGCCTCCCGCTTCTCCGAGGCCTCGCTGGTCCGCGAGATGGAAAAGCGCGGCATCGGCCGTCCGGCCACCTATGACGCCATCATGGAAAACATCACGTCACGAGCCTATGTGAAAGAAGAAAAAGGCTTTCTCGTGCCCACGCCGCGCGGGGAAAAGCTGGTGGACGCCCTGGTGGGCGCATTCGGCTTTCTGGATCTGGATTTCACCAGCCATATGGAAGAACGCCTTGATGACGTGGCCGGTGGTAAAGTCAGTTATGTGGAATGCGTCGGCGTGTTTCATGCCCAGCTCATGGAAGAGCTGGGCAAGTTCGTCCAGGCGCATGCCGTCCCTTGTCCGGCCTGCGGTGATCGGGAGCAGTTCCGTCATATCCACTCCAGGGAAAAAGGCTGGAATTTCTGGGGCTGCAAGGCCTGCGGCGCTACCTTTGCCGATGACAATGGTCGGCCCGGCCCCAAGCGGGAGAAGGCGGCTTCGGAACTGACGGATTTTCCCTGCGAAAAGTGCGGCAAGCCTCTTCAGCACCTCAAAGGTACGAAAAAAGACGGTTCCGGCCAGTATGACTTCTTCGCCTGCTCCGACAAGGGCTGCGGCGCGAAATACGACAATGTGGACGGCAAGCCCGTAGCCCGTGAGGCTCCGGCCTTGTCAGAATACAAATGCAAAGAATGCGGCAAGCCCCTGGTGCCCAGGCCTACAAGAAACGGCGGGGTCTGGTTCGGCTGCTCCGGCTACCCCAAGTGTAAAGTCCGCTATTGGGCCAAGGACGACGGTTCCCCTGATTATGACAATCCCCCCAAACACTGAAAGGAGTAACAATGTCCGGTTTTATGAGTTCTACCACGGCAATGAAAGTTTTTGAGGCTCAGGCCAAAGAACCCGATTCCGACAAGCTGCGGAAATACGCCTTCACGCCCACTCCCGGCCCTGACGGCAAACGCATCGGCTGGGTCGGCCTCGGTGATCCGCTTGACCTGGATTTCAGCTTCGGCATCGACTTCGGCCGATTCCTGGCCTTTTCTCTGCGGATCGACGAGCGCAAGCCCTCCAGTGCGGCCATCAAAATACGCCTGGCGGAAGCCCTCAAGGAGGAGGCCGCCGCCGGCGACGGCAAGATTTCCGGCAAAAGGAAAAAGGAATTGAAAGAGGCCATCACGGCCACGGTCACTTCCAAGGCCGATTTTATCCCGTCCCTGACAGACTGCATCTGGGATTTGGGCGCGCAGCGTCTTTACGTCTCCACGGCTTCAGAAGGAGTCCTGGCCATCTTGCTGGAGCTGTTTAACAAAACCTTCGGCGTCACTCCCACGCCCGTATCGCCCAAGGCGGATATGGCGGCACTGTTCTCCAGGGCGTTCCGGGAAAGCATTCCCGTGGATGGCGGCACGGAAGTCAGCGCCAACGGCTACTCCGTGACGCTGGCCACGCCGGAACAGCAGGAAGACAAGGCCCATGTCGTTGTCGTCAACAATCAAGGAGCTGTGGCCACGGCCCTCGAAGAAGGACTGCGGATCACCAAAATGGCCTTGCTGGCCGTGGACGGTGAGCAGGAGTTGGCCTTTGCTCTGGCTGATGATCTGACCATCTCCGGGCTGAAGCTGCCCAAGGGGGAAAAAGGCGATGACGCCGACGCGACGTTTCTGCTCAAGGCTGAGGCCTGCGCGCATGCGGCCCATGTCGTGGAGGCCCTGAGCAAGTAACACTATCCAGGGCCAGCCTGGCCGGCAGGCTGGCCCTTTTTCAGGAGATCGTCATGTTCCAGAAATTCAGAACCATCCACTTGCTCCTCTGGCTCTTTCTGCTGCCCCTTCTGGCGTCTTCTCCGATCCACGGCGCGGACGCCACCAGCTTTGACCCCACGAGGGTGGAGGTTAAGGCCAAAGGCTCCGGCGGAGTCCCTGTCGGGACCATCGTCGCATGGCCAGTTGCGACGAATCCGGAAGATATGGATAACTGGCTGGAATGTAACGGACAAAGCATATCACCGTCAGTTTACTCGGAACTGTCCGCGCTTGTCGGCGGCCAGGTGCCCGATCTGAGGGGGTTATTTCTCAGGGGGCATGGCTCACAGGACCACATCCAGAACAACGGCACGACCGTGGGCATTACGTCCACCACGCACAGTTCTGGAGCCCTAGGGCAAGTACAGGGCGACGGTACGAGAAATGTTACCGGAACAATTGGTCCGTCTATTGATGCCGGTTCATCAGGGATTGTATACCGGAATGGGCAATCAGGTTATATGCTTCCATCCGCAGCCCATTATGCAACTGCTTTTCATCACATAGACATCTCACGCGTTGTGCCCACAGCAGCGGAGAATCGCCCCGTGAACACCGCTGTTCGTTACCTGATCCGCGCCCGGCCATAGGCCGTTTTCTGGCCAGTGCGGCGCATACTCGGAACTGTTTGCGGTTCTCGGCGGCCAGGTGCCGGATTTGAGGGGGCTGTTTCTGCGTGGGCACGGGGGGAACAGCGCTGAATTAGGCTCACCTCAGGGGCATGCCATGCGCGACATATCTTCAGCGGGCAGCATCAGACGTCATCGTTCCATCATATTCATTTTCATTGCAAAGAATGCGGTATGTCCTTTTTTTTGATGGGGCCATATAAAATCCACCATTGCTTAATTTGTAAAAATTCCATGATCCTCCATGATAATCAGGAGAAAGCATATCCAGCATCGCATATGTATTGATTTCAACAACGTACGCTTTAAATCCGAAATAGCTGGTAATGGCCTCAGTCATCTGACCCTCTTCAACTTTCACTTTGCTGATTTCTTTTTGATCCAACATTGGAATCTCCTTTTGGAGTAGCCCAGCCTTTTCGAGCTGGGGGAAAGGGTTTTGCCGAAAGCGGGCCCTTTCCCCCAGCTCGATAATGGGCGTAGCCCAATGAGAAGCTAAAAAACGCCACGGGTCTGCTTCCGTGACAGAACGCCAGCCAGCGGCGGCTGTGACTGCGGAAGCGAGTACGCAAGCGCACGGAGCTGCACAAAGAAACAGCCGCCGCTGGCCAGTCCTGGCGCGGAAGATGCGCCTGCGGGCGCACCCGGAAGCGTTTTCTTAAATCCCCGGCAGCCGCTTCGCGCGGGTACTTCCGGCCAGGCCCAGGATGTCGGGCGCGGCCTCAACGGCCGCGCGTTTCTGAGTATCCTGGACATGCTGGTAGGTGTTGAGGATCATCGAGGCATCCAGATGCCCCATGAGGTTGGCCACACTGCCGATGTCGGCGCTGCCGGCCAGGGTATAGGTGGCGAATGCGTGGCGGAGATCGTATGGGCGGATACGCCGGGCGATACCGGCTCGCGCCAGGGCGGTATGCCATGCCCGGCAAATGCTGCGCACGGGTCGGCCCCCCCAGGAAATGACATACCGGATGCCTTGGCCCGAATCATGCCGCCACCATGCTTGCAGAATTGGGATCAGATCGGCGCGGATTGGAATGTCGCGTCCGTCCTCAAGGTGGTTTTTTTGAGCGCTGGGCATGCGTAGCATGGCATTAGCCAGATCAACGTCTTTCCACTCCAGACGGAATAGTTCGCTGGGGCCGATGCGCGGCCCGGCACATAGCCCCAGAATGATGACGCGCTGCACATGCGGCGCGGCTGTCTTCAGCAAAGCTCTGGCCTCCTTGGCCGTGGGCGGTGCGATGCGCCGGGCACGTGCTCGGGGAAGCCGGAGATCAAACAAAGGGTTTTCAGGCAGCAGCCCATTCTTCGTCCCCCAATTCAGAGCAGCGCGGAGGATGCTCACGCGGCGATTGACGGTGATCGGGGCGATACCGCGCAAATGCTGCGCTTCCGAAAAATTGAGAATGTCTTGCCGATTGAGCTGACTGGCCAGCCGGTGCCCGAACGCGGAAACGATATGGCTGGCATGGTATCGGGCCTGTCTGATGGTGACGGGATTCGAGTGCGCCAGCCGGAAATAACTTTCCAGCAGATCTTTCACGCTGATCCGGCTCTGGCTGGCTTTCTGCTTACGGGCTTTTCGGAGCAAGGCCCTTTCCTTGGCCGCAATTTCCGCTTGCGCCGCTTCAAACGCCACGGCCAGGGCTTCGTCATCAAAACCCTGCGTATGTTTTTTCCCGGTCCACGGATTCCTCCAGGTCACTACCCACGGCTTCTTCTTACGGAACTCATAAAATTGAATGCCCATAAACCCTCCTTGAGTTATGGGCAGTATTTATCCCTAAAAAATGTATTTACATATTCAATTTTTTATGTAAAAAAATATAAATTGATAAAAATAAAAATATGATAATTTTTTTACATAAAAAGGGGGTACGCATGTATATATGCGCTGTGGCCAACCAAAAGGGTGGGGTGGGGAAAACGACGACAACCCACAATCTCGGAATGGTTCTGGGGCAAAAAAGAAAGTGTTGCTGATAGACTTGGACGCATGGGTACTCAGCGGCGCGGGGCGTGCGACAGCAGGATGCCATAGGACCTCACACTCATGGTATTTTGCAAAGGTACCCCACATTCTGGAACCCAGACGTGCGATAAGCTCTCCTTCCGGTATGGGCGTTCAGCACCACAGGGCTGCAATCCGAGATTCAACGCCTGGGCAAATGACAGAGCCTTGATAAACCCCTCCATAGGAAAAAAGATGGAGGTGACAGGGTAACAAATTGTGTTCCGTAATTCCTTACGCTATAATACGCTAAAATTAGTTTCCATTTGCACAGGGCAACTTTTCTCTTTTTGGCGTAAACAAAGGGCTTTGATTTGATACAAGCTATATTCTTTGATGCTTCGGTACGCTCTACGAAATCCGCAAAAAACGAAATCCCTACGAACCGATTTTAAAGGCTTGGACTTCCAGTGTAGCGAACATCTGCGCTAGGCCTTTTGTCGAGGGATACCAAAAGCCGGAAGACGGTATTTATCACCCTGCCTACAAAAGTCATTGGGGGTGAAGCCTCCATTCGTTCTGCTGCTGGCAGACTCGCAGAGAACGATGCAATCATAACTTTGTAGTCACACAGAAAGGAAC
This sequence comes from Desulfovibrio sp. 3_1_syn3, assembly GCF_000145315.2. NCBI lineage: Bacteria > Pseudomonadati > Thermodesulfobacteriota > Desulfovibrionia > Desulfovibrionales > Desulfovibrionaceae > Desulfovibrio > Desulfovibrio sp. 3_1_syn3. Next base: position 509,185 of record NZ_ADDR02000002.1, on the reverse strand, counting down.
TGTCATGAACCAAGAAACACGTAACGAAGAGAATGAATTTTTAGATGTTACCCCTGGCATGATTACATATAATTTATTTGAAAATTTTCCTTATACGATGACAAGAGCATTATGCGAGTTCATTGATAATGCATTACATGCATTTTTAGAACACAGAGAAAAAATGAATCAAAAAACTTTAGATATCCAGATAAAGTTTTTTACCAAGAAAGAAAACAAAGTTGAAATAACTGATAACGGAGCAGGGATATTCAAAAAAGATTTTCAGAAATCTTTTGAGCTTGCTAAGAAAAAAGAAGTTCCAGGCATGAGTGAATTTGGGGTTGGCATGAAAGCTGCTGCCTTTTGGTTTGCCTCAAGATTTACCGTTACTAGTACTCCATATGATTCACAAGTAACTTACTTTACGGATTTCAACCTTGACGAACTAATTGATAACGACACAAAGCAAATAGTATTACGGTCTCAGCAAGCAAAAAAGAATAGCCGTGGCGTCTCAATTGTGTTGAGTAAATTGAGAAGAGAACTTTCGCAGACACACATTGAAGCCGTATGGTCTGAAATTCAAGATATATACCAACTTTTTACGCACGTAGATAATCCTATGCTTAATCTGTCAATTTACTACAATAATATAAGTCTAAGCAGCCCCAATAATGAACGCTTATACAAGTATAGGGAGCCGGATATATTAATTTTTCCAAAAGCAAAATTTTTTGATAAAACAAAGTCGTTATATGCAATTGGTAAAAAGAAGAAATGGGAAGTAAATATTAATTTTAAATTTGAAGGCAAACCAGTCGTGGGGAGGATGTGCTTACTTGAAACATCAAGTCAAACAGAGAACCCTGGGCTAAGGCTATTTCGAGAAAATCGATTACTAAAAGGTTTTTTTGCAGCACCCTATCGCCCTATAAGTCTTGTTGGGACAGCCAACAAGCACGCGCCATCAAGAGTCTTTGCAGAGCTACACCTAAATGAGCAGCCTATCAGCGTTAACAAAACAGATCTTTTAATAGATGAAACTCTATTTCTTGAAACACTGAAAAAACAGAAAGGTGTGAAAGAATTACTAGAACAGGCAGAGGCATATCGCGCAAAGGCTAATCCAATAGAGATTTCAGAAGATGAATACAAGAAACTTGAAAGTAAAAGACCTGTAGTAAGACCAAAAAAGGCGATACTTACCCTTTACAAAAACGTAGACCACGTATTTGCTAAAGCAGATATAGATTTACTTGATTATGTAAAATTCGCAGCAAACAGTAAGGGGGAAAATGTTCCAAACACTGATATAATAATTGAAATAGATGGAAAGCAACAAAGTCAAAATTTTAGAAGAAACTTTCCATCTGAAAAAGTCAATATTACATATTACTTTTATGATGATTCAAATAAGATAGATGCTAATCTAGAATTGATAATTATCCCTACTGCTCAACCGGCAAATATTGAAAAAATTTCCAAGCCCTTAATTCCCCATGTTGTTCACGAATCTTATAGTCTTCAATTGGGGCCTATTCTTCCGAATTTAGTTAGTCAAATTAATGAACTCTATAAACAACAAGAGTATATGGAAATTATCACATGCGGATTACGATCATGCTTTGAAATACCGCTTTATTTAATTAGGATATCCAGAGATATAAAATTTGACAGTACTGTGCAATATCATAACACAGAACAAGCTGTTTTGGCATTACATGGATTACTTCACTCAAACCCCAATAGTAATAAAATTGCAGAGCTTATCGTCAAACAAACTAGCGCCTCATCACAGAAGAACCTTTTGAATCAATACAAGGGAATATCGAAAAAGGATGTCGAAACTTATATAAAACAAGCTCACTTGGGGGCTCATGGCTCAACTACTTCACTAACTAGGGATAAAATTGAAGGACTCGGGGATTACATTGGCCTTTTCCTTCTTGTCGCAGACCAAATATTAAATAATAAGAATCTACAACAAGAATTGGGTGGCGTTATTCCCAGGCCAATTTTTTAGAAATAAAATAAATTATCTTTGCATTTACCGCATTCCCAAGCGCCTTGAAGGATTTTGTATTATCAGAAAGAAGGTGACGAAGTCCTTCAAGAGCCTGGAGCTTTGCAGCTTCTTTGGGGGCAAGATATCTCTTGAATTTGCCAATAATAGGAATCTGTGTGGGGGTCATTGCGACTAATGATGGAGCATGCGTGGGACGACTAACCCTTATCCCAGAAGCTCGAAACTGAATTATATTCTCAAATATATTTAAATTACCTCGCTCTGCTCTCCATTCCAATTTTTGCCAGCTCGTATTTGGGGGAATACTTTTTACCCATTCATCTAAAAATACCTGGTTTTTTGAATATATTTCCCGACTTTTACGTATTGAAGTAGTTATCCATTCAGGTATCTTTCCATTTTTTTTTGCAATATACTCTGGTAGTCTTGCATAAACATCCGCATGTGATCTGCACTCACATAAAGACATCCCAAAGGCACCTCTATATTTTACCAACTCACCTATTGGGAGCAAGCCTAAATCTGTCAATGGGTATGTTGCCCCAAATTCTGCTGCCAATACAGTATGACAGTAAGTAAATTCGATATTATCCAGATATTTCTGCCAGTGTTCCAGCGCCTCTACTTTTGCCTCTTCTACTAGCCTATGCTTTATGCCGTGAACAAGAATAGAATTAACATCACACGCAATCTCCGGCCTATCCTCAAACTCAATCGCATGACGCTTGCTCGCCACGACAAAAACGCGTTCTCTGTTCTGCGGTATCCCAAATTGTTTTGGAGAATAAATCTTGTAGGTAACATGGTATCCAAGGCGTGCTAGAGAGCTATTCACATGTTTCCAGAATTCGCCATTTTGAATAGTGATTATTTGTGGAACATTTTCTAATAAAATATACTCTGGATGATGAAATTCAACTATTCGTAATACTTCATTAATCAATCTCCCTGACTTTGGGCATTTTGCTCCTTGCTTTTTTCCAGCAGAAGAAAATGGTTGACATGGAAAGCCTGCACATAAAACATCATGCTTGGGAACGTGATTTACATCAACTTTCCTTATATCCCCGACTGGCCTTAGTCCAAAGTTTCTCTCATAAAGAGACGCAAGGTCGCCATCTATCTCTGATGCAAACACACATTGGTACCCAGCCCTCGAAAGCCCTAGGTGAAACCCTCCGAGCCCCGCGAACAAATCAATGAAAGTCTTCATTTCTGCTCTTTCCATTCATTAATTAAATCAACAAGATCCCGTTCGGGAAGCTGGCTAAGCAAGTTCAGCAAAGCAATCATTCCTAACGGCTTATTCACACCACGCAGATACTCAACGTAGGTCCGGTGCTTAATCCCTATGGCTTTGGCAACCTCAGCCTGGGTCTTTTTGCCGTGCCTTGCCAGAAAGACATAGTGAGCCTGCTCAAGAAATCGTTCTAAATCCATATATATGGAATACATAATTATGTATTTTATGTCAATATTTATTTAAAATAAATACATAATTATGTATACATTTTAAATAAAAAAAGATATCCATCATTCGTTGTGTTCTGGGATCATGCTGATTTCATTGCATGATTAGTGAGAAGCCGCGAGCGCACCTACATTTTTAGGCACAAATACATGTAGAGCCTATGACACCCGCGCCAGGCTCATGGCGGGGCTTATGCCATTGATGCCCATGTTGGGATGCTTGTTGTAACTCCAGAGACATTCTGTGGTACCATTTGTATTTATTAAAAATTTTTACGGAGATGCTGATTGAGCTAGCTATAGCGTACTGTCCGGTTATATTGCTCAATTTACCCATTTCTCTGTGGGGGCGTCGTCAAAGCCCTGTGTGTGTTTTTTTCCGGTCCACGGATTCCTCCAGGTCACTACCCACTGCTTCTTCTTACGGAACTCATGAAATTGAATGCTCATAAACCCTCCTTGAGTTATGGGCAGTATTTATCCCTAAAAAATGTATTTACATATTCAATTTTTTATGTAAAAAAATATCAATTGATAAAAATAAAAATATGATAATTTTTTTACATAAAAAAGGGGATACGCATGTATATATGCGCTGTGGCCAACCAAAAGGGTGGGGTGGGGAAAACAACGACAACCCACAATCTCGGAATGGTTCTGGGGCAAAAAAAGAAAGTGTTGCTGATAGACTTGGACGCCCAAGGCAATCTAACGGACGCTTGCGGATTCACTCAGCCAGACTTGCATGGTTCCGCTTATGAAGTGCTTGGAGGAGGAAAGAGCCTGGTGGAAGTAATTCTTCCGCTGGCCAAGGGAATAGATTTGCTGCCTGCCACCAGGGATTTGGCTGTGGCGGAATTGGCCTTTGCCTCGAAGTTGGGCCGCGAAAATCTTTTAAAAAAAGCCCTGAAGGAGGCTGACTATGATTTCGCCATCATTGATTGTCCTCCAAGCCTTGGACTTCTTACGGTGAATGCCCTTACCGCCGCCAATGGGGTTCTGATCCCTGTGCAGGCGGAATACTATGCCTTGGCCGGGCTTGATCTGATCCAGGAAACGATGCAAGGGGTCGTTGAAAATCTTAATCCCGGTCTTCATACTCTGGGAATCCTGCTCACGTTTTATGACAAACGTAAATCGCTTAACCGAGATGTCGCGGTTGGTTTGCAAGAACGCTGGGGAAACTTGGTTTTCAAAACTGTGATCCGCGATAACGTGGCACTGGCGGAAGCACCAAGCAATGGCCAGAGTATTTTTGGCTATCGCTCCCAGAGTTATGGCGCTCAGGACTATGCGGCACTTGCCAGGGAGTTTATGCTTAGGGTAAAAAATCAGTAGTTATTTTTTTACATAAAAAAATATTACAATAAGGATATAAAAATGGGTCTTGGTGATCGAGGAAAGCGGCGAGTAAAGCTCGATGGCTCGCCCACGGTAGACGATCTGTTCAAGCCGACGGAAGCAGTCCAGCCTGAAACCACGGAAAAGAAAATAGGCAGACCCAAGGGAGAACCCGTGAAGCCCAAAACTTTCACGCTTCCCTTAGAGTTGAACCAGCGGCTCCGGCGTTTCGCGTTTGAACATGAATGCAAAGAAGTGGATGTGGTCAGAGCGTCCCTGGAGGCTTATCTGGATACGCATGAGGAAAAATGACACACATTATTTTTTAATGGATAAAAATATTCATGTTGAAAAATAATTATTGCGATTATGGGCAAGCTGTTTGATCCTCTCGTGAGGCTCGCTGGCCTTGGCGCAAATGTGCATATAGTGGCGATGCCACAGGTCAAAAGAAAGTTCGACTCACCTTTGCCCGCTTTTGCCGGAAAGACGATGCCAAAAAGGCGCAAACAATTGCGTCAAGATTTGAGCGCCTGATTTTGCTTCAATATGACGTGCCCGCAGGGTGGCGGCCAAGAACCGTACAGCAGCTTGTTGCTGCGGGAAAAATCGGTGTGGTGTCCGGCAGATATGTTTTAAAAAATGAATAAGTAAATATTTTTTTACATGAAAAAATATTTATATTTAAAAATATATTCAGACTGGTGCTTGTAGCTCTTCAGACCTTCACGTATATTTGTTTAGTCAAAAGTTTTCTACATCTGGAGGAAACAATGCCGGAACCGAATTTGAAACATTTTTCGGAAGAGGAAAGAAAATTAGTCGTACAGCAGGTTATGGCGCTTATTGATGAGGGAAAAGATGATGAGGCTGACGCCCTCCATCGTACATTGCCTTTGCCGGCTGAATATCTTCAAACGCTCAAAGAGCACATGGGCCTTGAAGCGCTTATAGAAAAAGGCGTAAACCTTTCCACTGCGGTAGAAAAATATGGCGAAAACTGGCTCGCCTCTTGAGTTTGCTCACCGATTGGATATGGCGGATGACATTTTAAAAAGCATCAGAGAATCCAAACCGGGATTGCGGCTCTCAAAGGAGTTGCAAAAGGCTGCTTCTGAAATGGCTTTTGCACTGAAAGCCAGAGATTTTGATACGTTGCTGGCTATGGAAAAACTCGCCGTGCAACGTGATTTCAGGGAGTACGGGACAGATCTGGCCCAAAAATCGGAAAACGGCCATAAGCAAATTATGGAGCGCTGGCGGATTGTCAGTAACCCCAGGACGGCCAGGGAGGATTTCCAGGCTACCTATGCTCCGGAAAATTTGCCCAAGGCCCGTGTCATGGATACCGTCATGGAAAGCCTGGTCAAAACCCAGTGCAGACGTTTATCCGATTACGCCAAAGGAAATGCCACGCCGGCGGAAAAGCTCTACTTTTCACGGCGTCAGGAGTGTCTGAAGGCTGTGTATAAAGAACATATGCTGCATCTCTCCCAAGCCTTGGGACAAAGCAAGGGCCAGGAAAAAAACCAGGACAGATCGTTGTCACGCTGAGCTTCAAGTGACGAAAAGTGAGACGGCCAGCCAATAGGCAGGCCGTCTCACTTTTCGTGTTACCGGGCTAAAAAGCCGCTCTGTAGAAATTCAACAGGTTGCGTTAGTTGGCCAACATGGTTCTGGATCTGCCCAGCAAATTAATTCGTGCTACCGTTCCGTCCCTTGGCTCTGTCCCCGGCTTTGCTCTTGCCGGCGCTGCCGGTGGACAACGGCGGGCCGTTCAAAGACATTCCGCCCCTTCCGCTCATAGATCTTCTGGCCACTGTCCAGCGTGTACACGAGATCGCCTGTGTCCCTGTCCAGAGACACCCGCCTTCGCTTTACGCCCCACTTGGCAGTCATATAATCCAGGGCTGTTTCCCTGGCCTCAGCGCTGAAGCTGATGCTGCGCCCGGTGTCGCAAATTTTTTCTCCATCGGGCAGGGTGAAAATAATACTGCCGAGTTTGCTGATTCTGGCCGTGGTTCCACTGGCCAGGCTCTCCATCAGCGCGACGCTGATGAGGCGGTTTTTTGTTTTGGTGGAAAGCTCGGCATTCTCGAGGATTGCGGTCTTGCTGGCCAGGTAGGCCGAACGGGCCTGCATGCGGCTCTGCCTTATCTCCGGCGTGACTTCTTCTTCTCTGGACCGGAGGACGGCCAGGGCGCTTTCGTCGCCTTGGGCGGCTTTCTGCCGCAAAAAATCAAGCCAGTTGCCCGCGCCCTGGTCCACGCGCGCGGCGTGGATTTCTTCCGCTTCATACTGGCGGACCATTTTCATAAGATTCGCCCTGGTCCTGCGCGCTATGGGCCTGCGCTGTAATTCCATGCGCTGTTGTTCCCACTTCCGGCGGATATCTTCCAGGCCTATTTTTTGGACCTGGCGCTGTTCCTGGAACTCCTGCCAAAGCTGATTCCGGTTCGGTGCCTTCTGAAGCGGATCAGCGCCGTAGCGTCGTTCGCTTTCCGGCATTACTCCCCTGGATGACTGGAAGGCTCCGAACCGGGCTTCCAGCTTCTTCAAAGATAAATCCCGATGCACGGCGCTGGCCTTGGCCATGTGCCGCCCATGTCGGTCCTTGACCACAAGTCCGGCCCCGCGCGGCTTCAGCTCCAGGCCATGCCGGGCAAAGGCGCAATGCACGTCCTCCCAGGAACGCGCATTTTCCAATATGGCCAGAATGGCCTCGCCCTGGTCGCGCGCGTAGCCCTCAAAAGACTGTCGGCCGGTGTGCGCCTCCACGGCTGCGGCCCTTTCACCAAGGCCCTGTTCCTGGGCCTTATCCCGGCCGTTGTCGATGACAAGGCCGTATTCCTTCTCCAGCTCCCGGCAGAGCTTGTCGCGTTTGATATAGTCCCGCCAGGGCTCCACGCGCGTCAGCTTTTCCGGGTGGATCAGATTATAAGCGACGTGCATGTGCATGTTTTCCGTGTTGACGTGGACGCCGCAATGCCGCTGATGTTCCGATAGTCCCAAAGCCAGGGCAAAGCGTTCCTCAATGGCCTTGAATGTTTCCGGCGTCAGCCTGGTTTCATCTTCCGGCCGGAAACTCACAATCAGATGATAGGTTTTCTCCTGGGTGGTGCGCATATTAAGCGCCTGGGTATCGGCCACTTCCTGGATGGCCAGCTCATAATCGTCCCCGGCCCAGCAACCGGCGCACCAGCTCATAAGGCATTTTTCAGGCTTTACATCTTCGGGAAGATCAGCGTGCCGTCGCATGCCGCCATCGGCGCGTCGATCAAGGCGTGCATCAGCAGGCAGAAAATCCGCAGCTCCTCTTTCCTGTCCTTGCGAGTAAGATGCCAGACGGCATTCGGACAGCCGACGCATGCGGTTTCCGGCAAGTCCTTGACCTGTTTCAAAGTGGCGCTGCGGATCATAGTGCCGTTGTCCATCGCTCAGCTCCTGTTGCATGTCATGTTCACGCCCGGCGGCAATATACTTTGCCAGCCGGGCGTAGTTATCATTTTGAGGGGCACACGGAATCCGCTTGCTGATCATAGCGCCCTGATCCTGGCCTTCAGGCTTGCCTGAAGCTGATCAATCTTATGGAGCAGTCCGTAAATCTGTTCCTTATGGCCGGTGGCCAGGGCCTGCTTGAGCAGGCCACCCAGCCGCCCGAGATCGGCGTTGACCTTCAGCAGCTCCCGCCGAGCCTGCTGGTCCTCCCGGCTCTCCACCCGGAAGCCCAGGCACACACGCCGGGCAAACTCCGACAGACTCAGCCCGGCCCGGTCACTGGACTCCATAATAAGAGCGAATTCTTCCAGCGTCACATAGGCTTTGATTTGCTCTGTGCGTCTGGGCCTCTTTTCAACTTCCGCTTCCGCCATGCCTTTTGTTCCCTGCTTTTAGCGTCGAGCCGAAGGCGAGTAAGCCAGCCACCCCCGGCGTTGAGGGGGCAGGACGTAAAGTGGCCACTTGAAAAGTGGTACCACTTTACCTGTCCTGTCTTTTTCGATTTATGTCAAGATATATTATGATTTTTAAATCTTATAACATCTTATTACAAATGTAATAAGATGTCACAAGATATTATGAAATGTTATAAGATGGAACAATATATCATGAAATGTCATGTTTTGTTATGAATTATAAAGTCAATATATTGAGATTTATATATTAATATACTATTATGCGTATAATAAAAAAGGCTCCTTGGAAATAAGGAACCTTGTGGGTATCTGCTTTTGAAAAATGAAAATATCGAACTGGTGGGAAGCCTCGGCAGACCAAGGCCTCCCGTTGACCATGATCAGGCGTAGGCCGTTCCGGCCTTGGGCGTTCCATCCCACAACCGGGCGAACTCAGAGTCATTGATCCGGCAGGCCGGAACCTCCAAGCAGCCAAGGATACGCCTGCGGAAAGGCTTGCCGTGGCCGCTTCCCGGAATCGGCGTTACACGGTAGTGCATATATCCGTCCTCCACTCGGTTGCTCTTCAGTTCAATCAGGGTTGCGGTCTTCTCCGTAACCTTCACGACTTCGTAAAAATCAATATTGGTCTGGTCATATCCCCAACTGCTCACCAGAATATCACCCTTCTTCATGGTCCTGCTCCTTTCGCGTTTTTTCCTTGGAGTTGAACCTGCCTTTAACGCAGATTCCCCCAAGGGCTTTCACCAGGGTGAAGGAGCCCCTTGGGGAATCTGCTCAGAGGCGTGTCAACGCCAGAAAAAAGAGGAATCCGGAAAGGAGGGCCTGCTTCCGTGACGGAATGACCAGGGCGGTGCGAAGCAAAGCCAGGAATGACGGCACGGAAGTTGCGCGCCTGAGCGCAACCCCTTTCAACTATGAAGGGCTCCGGGCAATGAGGGTTGCTACCATGACAAAGTGACCGAAACGACCAAGGGACGCGGAAGCGAGGCGGCCAGCTTCAGGCTGGCCGCCGTATGGAGGGAACGATGACGCGAAAGATGCGCCCAAGGCGCACCCTCCTCATCTTATGGCATGGGCCGGGAGCCCGATGCTCCCGGCCCCGCGCGCCGTACCATGCCAGAATAGCCACAAACGAGGAAGCGCGGTGCACAATATGGAATTTCTGGAGAAAGCAAAAGGCGGCCCACATGAGTTGAACCGCCCTTGATCTACGGGGAGAGCTACTTGAGGAAGGCGATGACAGCCACAATAAGCGCGGTCTGGGCTACCATCGTGCCTATTACCCATTTCAGGATTTCATGCTTGTTGGCTTCCATCTTGTTTTCAAGTCTTAGCATTTCGGTGCGCACATCCTGAATTTCCGCTTTCAGTTCGGTGCGCACATCCTGAATTTCAGCTTTCAGTTCAACGCGAACACCATTGACGTCGGTCTTGGTTGCCAACTCCGTGGCGGCAAAGGCTTCTTTCAGGATTTTACCTTGAGCGGCGGCAAAGGCTTCGGCCTGCTCACGGGAGAATCCAGCGGCCTCCATCTCCTTGGCGTATGCCAGAGTATCGAAAGCAAGCGCAGTCATATGACCTCCTGATGTTTATATATAGTTATTTTCATGGTATCTGTCCATACGCATGACCAAAGCGGCTCATTGGAGCCGCCCTGGCCGATGATGGCAAGATGTTAGCTACTCAAACTTGAGGACATATCTCACGCCGTCGCTTCCGAAACCAGTGCCGGGCACCTTGAGGCAAGAACAGTCGTGCATGCCGCAGAGCGCCTTCCTCGCTCGTAGATATTCGGTATATGGCAGCACAGCGCACGGCTGGCCACTTTCCAGCGTATAGGTTTCAGTAGGGACAACCTCTACCGCAGTGCCGTGGAAATCGTTTGTGATCGTGATCTTCATCTTTCTGCTCCTTTCGCGTTTTTTCCTTTGGAGTTGAACCCGTCTTTAACGCGGATTCCCCCAAGGGCTTTCACCAGGTGAAGAAGCCCCTTGGGGGAATCCGCTCAAAGGCGTGTCAACGCCAGAAAAAAGAGAAAAATCCGGAAAAGAGGGCCTGCTTCCGTGACGGAATGACCAGGGCGGCGCGAAGCGAAGCCGGGAATGACGGCACGGAAGTTGCGCGTCTGAGCGCAAGCCCTTCCTCCTGGAAGAGGCTCCGGGCGATGAGGGTCGCTTCCGTGACAGAGTGACCGAAACGACCAAGGGGACGCGGAAGCGAGACGGCCAGCCTCAGGCTGGCCGTCGCAGCTGCACAAGGAGCGCGGGAGTGAAGGGAACGATGACGCGAAAGATGCGCCCAAGGCGCACCCTCCACTTCATAACATATTGCTGATCTTATTTAAGGCGTCACGTTTGGTATCCGGAGAAAGTTTGGCGTAGCGTTTTGTCATTTCCAATTTTTTGTGACCTACAAGCTCGCCAATTGTGTAAAGAGCAACACCTTTCATGGCGAGCCATGAGCAAAATGTATGACGTAGTGTATGGAATACAACCTTATATCGTGAATCTTCTACATTAGAATTTAAGCCAATTGCGTCAACGACCATTTTAAAATAACGCGATATTGTACTTACATCTTTGTCAAAACATCTTTCTCCATATTTAGGATGATCTCTGTTCTTTAATCCTGTAAAAAGAGAGATCAGGTTGTCCGGAATATATGCACTACGAAAGCCAGTCTTACCTTCAATATGAACGATTCTTGCATCAATATTGATATTTTGCTTATTAATGCTTGCAATTTCACTTATCCTCATACCTGTAAAAAGCGATATTTTGGCAAAAATATAAGCATCACAGTATATACATCGCAAACCATCAAGTATTTTTGAGGCCTCTGAGGATGTTAAAAATCGTTCCCTCTTTTTATCCGCATCGCTGAATAATGTATGAGATATTGGATTTTTTGCCACGTTAATCATATCCCATTCAATACCTCTATTGATCAAACGTCCTAAAAGGGAAATTATTTTATTGATATATGATCTTGATAAGTTGGAGCCATTTCTCTGATGACACTCAAGAAGAGAGTTTTTAAAATTTTCTACATCTAGTTTTGTTATTGAGCTGGCTGAGATATTTTCAAACGCAGGCTTGATATATTTGTTGTACATCACACTTGGGAATTGCTTATTTTTCAAATGAGGGAAATATAATTCGGTATATTGATTCCACAAGTCAGAAATTTTTATATTATCGCCATTATCATCGCTAGATTGTGGGGTTTTCTCTTCTTGCAGCAACTCCGGATGCCTAGCCGCTTTGACACGCAAGCCTCGTATTGTTATTGCGTCTTGAACGGAATAGCCTTCAGATCTCCAGCCGATTTTTTCCCAAACATATTTACCATTGGCATGGTAGAGAATATCATAGCATTTATCGGGTTTTCCGTCCGCCATGATCCGGTGTTTGGCGAAGCGATAGTACACCCCCACATAGCGCGTTTTGATCCGAGCCATTTTTTTCTGACCACCCCTGATTAAAGTCCTTGCTAGTAGAAAAGTTTTTTGCTATTCGTTTGCCGTAGCCAGAAAAGTGGAATAGCGCAAGAGAAATATTCAATTTTTTCTAGATAATTACTTGATTTCTCAGAAAGAATTGAACTTTTCTGGCTAGTTGGCTTACCCTCCGATACCCCGCCTATTTTTTGTCGTTTTCCTTGCCAGCGCCGAAAAATCTTAGTTTTTAGGATTCTCCCGGCACCAGCCATCCGCCTACGCTTCGCTCCGGCGGAGCAAAGGTGGCTTTACCCAACTCCGTAGCGTGTATTAACTATTTTAAATAATTAAATTAGAAATACACTGGCCGCGTTTTTTGGATGCGTCTGCCCTGCCGGCCAAGGGCCGCCGTCTTGCCAAAGTCCCGGCCCACGCTTATGATCTGAATATGTATGCCATCAACCTTCCCATCCGCCGCCTGTTCTGCGGCTTTCCTGAAGAGCGCTGCTGGCGCTCCCTGCTCTAAACCCGCATCTTCCATTCTCCGGCTGAAAAGGCCGCGGCCATGCGGCCCCTGTCACATCTATTTTTTTTGCGGGGAATTTTATATGCTGACCACCAAACCGTTTCACTGGTATTGCCTGCTGGGAGCCATTGCTCTGGAAGTGGGCGGCACCACCGTCATGAAGCTGGCCCAGGGCTGGACCTTCGCCCATGCCGCTCTGCTGGGCCTGCTTCTCATGTGGCTGGCCATCGGCCTTTCCTATTATCTGCTGGCGCTTTCCACCACCGGCCTGCCCGTGGGCGTGGCCTTCGCCTTCTGGGAAGGCCTGGGCCTGACCCTGATCACTCTTTCCAGCGTGCTGATCCTGAACGAGGCGCTGACCTTCAAACGCGTTCTGGGCCTGATCTGCGTGCTGGCCGGGGCCCTGCTGGTGCACCACGGCACGGGCCACGGCGAAAGCCGGAAGCCGCGCCCGCATGACGCCGGGCGCAGTTCTTCCCCCGACGCTGAAAGCACGGACGCCGCACAGAGCGCAGGGAGGCCGTGATGCACGCCCCTGCCGCCTTTTTCAATTTTTCCGTGCTGCTGGTCATCCTGGCCGCTGTTCTGGACATTCTGGCCAACCTGCTGTTGGCGCGCTCCCAGGGGTTCCACCGCCGCTGGATAGGCTTCACGGCCCTGGCTCTGGTGGGCCTGGCTTTCTACTGCCTCTCCCTGGCGGTCAAAAACATGGATCTGGCCGTGGCCTACGCCATGTGGGGCAGCTTCGGCATTCTGGGCACCTCGCTGGGCGGCTGGCTCTTCTTCAACCAGCGCCTCAAGCCCTGCGCCTTCGCCGGTATGGGCCTGCTTATCGCGGGCATGCTGCTCCTGCATCTGGGGTAAACAGCCCTCATCAACCCGCCGCCCTAGCATCTGTTTCTAAATTGTCCTTTCGCCCCCAGTCGGCGTCAGGCTCGCCCCGTGCGAAGGTCGGGTTTGAATATGCTCCCTCCGCCCTGGACTCCGCCTTGCTTTAGCCGTTGCGACGAAGGAGCTTTAGCCGTAGGCGAACCTTGTGAGCCTCGTAACACGGCTTCGCCGTGAACGGCTTAACGTTGAAATGCTCTAGAACAGATTAACTTTGAAATTTTACAAATTTCAAAGTTGGCATTCTGGCGAAAAACGTGGTTTTCGCCAGAATCCACGCCACTTCGTGGCGGCTGCCGCCTTCGCGTCAGCAGAGCAATTTCAAAGTGAAATTGCTCTAACCCCCAAACGGCAAACGCGCCCCCGATCTCGTGATCGGGGGCGCGTCCTGTTTTCGCTTCGCGTTGCCGAGGCGAGAGCAAACAGCGCTAGAAATGCGCTTACTGCGCCGGTCGGCTTTCGCCGGTGCCGCTCTTGTCCTCGCCGTGCGCGCGCAGGGAATTGTAGATGGGTCTGGCCGTGGCCCGGCCCGAGAAGATTTCCTCCGGCGCGGCGGCCAGGGCCTGTGGCAGCACTTCGTCCACATGCTCCACAAAGACCAGTTCCAGATCCCGGAGCACCTCGTCCGGCACTTCCTTGAGGTCCTTTTCGTTGTCGCGCGGCATAATGACCTTTTTGATGCCGCTGCGCCGCGCGGCCAGCAGTTTTTCGCGCAGGCCGCCGATGGGCAGCACCCGCCCGCGCAGGGAGATTTCACCGGTCATGGCCACGTCGTTGCGCACCGGAATGCCCAACAGGGCCGAGGAGATGGAGGTCGCCAGGGTAATGCCCGCCGAGGGACCGTCCTTGGGCGTGGCTCCGGCGGGCACATGCACGTGGATATCCACCTTGCGGTGAAAGCGCGGGTCCAGGCCCAGCACTTCCGCGCGCGAACGCACATAGGACAGGGCCGCCTTGGCCGACTCGGTCATGACCTCGCCCAACTGGCCGGTGGTCACCACATGACCCGCGCCGCTCATCAGGCTGGTTTCCACCAGCAGGATTTCGCCGCCGCGCTGATTATAGGCCAGCCCGGCGCAGACGCCCACCTGGGGCTCGTCCTCGCGTTCCTCATGGCGGTATTTCTTGACGCCCAGAAAACCCTGCAGGCTCTGGCGGGATATGGACACGCACTTGTCCAGATCGTCGTCCTCCACCAGACGGATGGCTGTTTTGCGGCAGAGGGCCGCAATTTCACGCTCCAGGTTGCGCACCCCGGCCTCGCGCGTGTAGCCACGGATAATCTCCAGCAAGGCATTTTCCGATATGCGGATGTTGCCTTCCTTGAGGCCGTGCTCCTCAACCTGGCGGGGCAGCAGAAAGCTCCGGGCGATGTGCCGTTTTTCCGTCTCCAGATAGCTGGACAGCTCGATGATTTCCATGCGGTCCAGCAGGGGGACCGGAATGGTGTGCAGGGAATTGGCCGTGGTGATGAAAAATACCTTGGACAGGTCGTATTCCAGATCCAGATAGTGGTCCATGAAGGTATTGTTCTGCTCCGGGTCCAGCACCTCCAACAGGGCCGAGGCCGGATCGCCCCGGTAATCCGAAGTCATCTTGTCCACTTCATCCAGGCAGAACAGGGGATTGTTGTATTTGACCCGCTTCAGGGACTGAATGATCTTGCCCGGCAGCGCGCCCACATAGGTGCGACGGTGGCCCCGGATTTCCGCCTCGTCGCGCACCCCGCCCAGGGAAAGGCGGATGAAATCGCGGCCCGTGGCCCGGGCCACGGATTTGGCCAGCGAGGTCTTGCCCACGCCGGGAGGACCCACAAAACAGAGAATGGGGCCTTTCAGACCGTGCGAAAGCTTCTGCACGGCCAAGTATTCCAGGATGCGCTCCTTGGGCTTTTCCAGGCCGTAGTGGTCGCCGTCCAGAATGGCGCGGGCCTTTTCAATGTCGATGTCGATGCTTTTCAGATCATTCCAGGGCAGGTCCAGAATCCAGTCCACATAATTGCGCACCACCGTGTATTCGGCGGCCGAGGGCGGCATGGCGCGCAGCTTCTTCACTTCGGCGAGCGCCTTCTGCCGGGCCTCTTCGGGCATGTCGCGGCCCTTGAGTTTCTGCTCCAGCTCGTCCACCTCGGCCTGGGGATCGTCGTCGCGCCCCATTTCCTTGTTAATGGCCTTGATCTGCTCGTTGAGGTAGTACTCGCGCTGGTTGCGCTCCATCTGGACCTTGACCCGGTTCTTGATCCGCTTTTCCACCGAGGACAGGGCCACTTCGCCCTGCAACAGCTCATAGGTGCGCTCCAGGCGCTCGGTCACGTCGGAAAGTTCCAGCGCTTCCTGCTTTTTGCGGTACTCCACCTTGAGATGGGGCAAAATCGCGTCGGCCAGCGGGCCGGGCTCATGCAGGGCCAGGATGGAAAGCACGGCTTCCTGCGAAATTTTCTTGTTGTTTTTGCCGTACTCTTCCAGGGACTCGTGGGCCGCGCGGACCAGAGCCTCTTTTTCTTCCGGGCGGCTCTGGCTTTCCTCCAGACGGCGCACCCCGGCCAGCAAGCACTGGTCGGCCTCGCGCAGATCCTGCCAGGCCGCGCGGTACAGCCCCTCAAAGAGCACCTTGATGGTGCCGTCCGGCAGGCGCAGCATCTGCAAAACCTTGCTGACCACGCCCACGGCGCACAAATCGTCAGCCTCGGGCTTTTCCAGTTCCGGCTCGCGCTGGGCCACCAGGAAAATCTGTTTGCTGTACGAGGCCTGGGCCGCCTCTATGGCTTTGATGGAGGCTTCGCGCCCCACGAAAAGCGGCATGATTGAGCGGGGGAACATGACCACTTCCCGCAAGGGCATGACCGGCAGTTCCTGGAAGGCTTCCCCACGCACTGCGTCAGACATAATCTCTCTCCCCGAAAGGCGTCAGCGGGCCGGGCCTCTTGGCCTCGGCCCACAAAAGCCAGTTTCGACATATCCGTTTGAAATGCACAGCATTTCAACGTTGAACTGCTCTGCAAAGATTTGTCTGCAAATCCTTGCCGCGAAATGCGCGTAGGTAGGCTTTGCCCGCCGTAAACGAGCATTTCAAGTGTTAAAATGTCCTAAGATGCCTTGTCCGCGGACAAACGCTCTTCTTCACTCACGGCCTCGCCGCCATCCCCATAGAGCAGGACCGGCTCCTTGCCCTTTTCGATCACAGCCCGGTTGATCAGGCATTCCTTGACGTTGGGCATGGACGGCAGCTTGAACATGATGTCCAGCATGATCTTTTCCATGACGTTGCGCAGGCCGCGCGCGCCGGTTTTGCGCTCAATGGCCCTGGCCGCAATGGCCTTGAGGGCATTGGGCGTGAAGCGCAGGGTCACATGATCCAGCTCGAAGAGCTTCTGGTACTGGCGTACCAAGGCGTTCTTGGGCTCGGTGAGAATGCGCACCAGATCCGGCTCGTCCAGTTCATCCACATGGGTGATGATGGGAATGCGGCCCACGAATTCAGGAATCAGGCCGAACTGGACCAGATCCTGCGGATGAATTTTTTCCAGCAGTTCGGCCAGGGGCGTCTCCTTGCTGCTGCGCACCTTGGCGCCGAAGCCCATGGAACCGCCGCTCATGCGCGACTCCACAATCTTGTCCAGGCCCACAAAAGCGCCGCCCACGATGAACAGGATATTGCCCGTGTTCATGCGGATGAATTCCTGCTGCGGGTGCTTGCGCCCGCCCTTGGGCGGGATGTTGGCCTCGGTGCCTTCAATGATCTTCAGCAGGGCTTGCTGCACGCCTTCGCCGGACACGTCGCGGGTAATGGAGGGGCCGTCGCCCTTGCGTGAAATCTTGTCGATTTCGTCAATGTAAATGATGCCCTTACCGGCGGCCTCCAGGTCGTAATCCGCATTCTGGAGCAGCTGGACCAGGATGTTTTCCACATCCTCGCCCACATAGCCGGCCTCGGTCAGGGTGGTGGCGTCGGCAATGGCGAAAGGCACGCGCAGCACCTTGGCAAGGGTCTTGGCCAGCAGGGTTTTGCCGCTGCCCGAGGGTCCCACCAGCAGGATGTTGCTTTTTTCCAGTTCCACGTCGTGGCCCAGGGCGTCGGCATAGAACACGCGCTTGTAGTGGTTGTGCACGGCCACGGAAAGAATTTTCTTGGCCTCGTGCTGCCCGATGACGTATTCGTCCAGCCTGTCCTTGATTTCCTGGGGCGAAAGCAGGCGTTCGCCGCTGTCCGGGCTTTCCATCTGGTCGCGGGCGATAATCTCGTTGCAAGCCTTGACGCAGTTGTCGCAGATGCTTGCGCCGTCCTGCACGATGAGGTTGCGCACCTCCAGCTCGCTACGACCGCAGAAAGAGCAGCGCAACGGCTCGTTGACCGTGTTTTTTGTGGTATTGCCCATGGCTTATTCGCTCTTTTCCTGCGCCATCTCTCGGCGTGAGGCCAGCACGCGGTCGATGATGCCGAGTTCCTTGGCTTCTTCAGGGGTCAAAAAGTTGTCGCGCTCCGTGGCCTTGACCACGTCCTCATAGGGCCGCTTGGTGTTCTCCGCCAGCATGCGGTTGAGCCGCTCCTTGAGGCGGAGAACCTCGCGGGCGTGGATTTCGATATCCGTGGCCTGGCCCTGAAAACCGCCCGAAGGCTGGTGGATCATGATCTGACTGTTGGGGAGGGCAAAACGCATGCCCGGCTCACCGGCGGCCAGCAGAAAAGCCCCCATGCTCGCCGCCCGGCCCATGCAGACCGTGGTGACCGGCGAGGTGATGTAGCGCATGGTGTCGTAGATGGCCAGACCGGCCGTCACCGACCCGCCCGGGGAATTGATGTACAGGTTGATTTCTTTTTCCGGGTCCTGGGACTCCAGGAAAAGAAGCTGGGCGCAGATCAGCGAAGCCACGGCGTCGTTGACCTCCGAGCCCAGAAGCACAATACGGTCCTTGAGCAACCGGGAATAAATATCATAGGCCCGCTCGGAACGGCCTGTGGTTTCAATGACCATGGGAACTAAAGACATATATCCGCCTCACGGTTTCCGGCCCGCCGCAAGCGCGGGCCGTGAAAACTGTAAAAGGCTGTTGACATGGCCAACAGCCCCGAAAATCAGGAGCAGGTCGCGGCTTCGCCGCGTCGCAGCGACCGATTTTCGTGCCTCTCCGCGCGGCGGCGCACGCCCGCCGCGCGGTGTTTGTCATCACGCGGAAGGCGGCCCTCAGGCCGCCTTTTCCTTACTTCGTTTCTTCCTTGGATTCGGCGGGGGCCTCCGCCGGAGTCTCGGCATCGCCGTCTCCGGTCCGGGGCTCCCTGGGTTCCACTTCCGTCACCTTGGCCTTGGCGTAGATCCGGTCCATGGCCTTGTCGGCCAACAGGCGGTCACGCAGCACAAAGATCAGGCCGGAACGCTCATAGCTCTCGCGCAGAGCCTTGAAGTCCTCGCCGCTGCGCAGGCTTTCCTGATAAATATGCGTATTGACTTCCTGGTCGGAAACCTCCAGGCCCTCTTTCTTGGCGATGGAGAGCAACAGCACCTGGATGCGCGCCAGCTCCTCGGCCTGCGGCAGCATTTCCTTGCGCAGCTCCTCGGGGCTCTTGCCCAGAGATTCCAGGCCCTTGCCCTGACGTTCCAGGCGGGCCTTGAGGTCCGTCAGCAGGGTGCGCATCTGGATGTCCAGCAGGCTTTCGGGCAGGGGAAAATCCACCATCTTCAGCAGCCGGTCCAGCATGGTTTTCTGGGCCGCGCTCTTGTTCAGATTTTCGCGGCTCTGGGTATAACTGCGGGTGATGGTTTCCTTGAGCTTGTCCACATTGTCCAGGCCCAGGCTTTTGGCCAGGTCGTCATTGAGCTCGGGCAGCTTGCGTTCCTTGACCGCGTGCACCTTGACCTTCATGGTCACGGTCTTGCCGGCCAGGTCCTTGGCGATGAAGTCGTCGGGAAAACGGATTTCGCCCTCGCCTTCCTGGCCGTAGGGAATGGTTTTGACCAGAGCCTCGAAATCCTCAAGGGCCTGATGCTCGCCCAGTGCCAGATCAAAATTCTCGGCCTTGACGCCCTCCAGGGGCTGGCCGTTCTCGTAAGCGGCGAAGTCAATGCTGGCGACCTGGCCGTCCACGGCCGGACCCGCGCCGTCCACCGGCACAAGCTGGGCGCGGTCGCGCCGGATGCGCTCAATGACATCCGCCACTTCCTGCTCCTTGACCTCCACCTTTTCCTGCTCCACTTCCATGCCTTCGTAGGGGGGCAGATCAAACGTGGGCAGCACTTCAAATTCAATGCTGTAAGTATAGCCCTTGCCCCGCTCCAGAGCCTCCGCGCCGTCCACATTGATGCCGGACAGGGGCTGCACGTCCAGATTCTGCATGACCTCGTTGATATGCACGTTGATCAGATCCTGGCGGGCTTCTTCGTAAATCTTGTCGCGGAAGCGCTGTTCAATGACCGAAGCGGGCACCTTGCCCTTGCGGAAACCGTCCAGCTGCACGGAAGTTTTATACAAGGCCACGGCGCCCATGATGGCCGCTTCCACTTCCTGCGGTTCCGTGGTGATCACGATCTTTTTCTTAACCGGCGAAAGATCTTCAGCGCTGTATTCCACGTGGGGCTCCTTTCTGGTAATGGGGATGTTGGCGCAGAAATCGAGGCTTGAACCCACAGGCTTTCGGCGCCGGATCCAAACCGCCATTATTAAAATAACATACTGTAATTCTTCATCACCAGCCGCAAGCCCGGAAACAGAAGCGCCTCGCGCGTCCCGAAACCGCAACCCGCAACCGGCGGCAATCGCTCTTGATACCGTAACTTACACCAAGATTCAAGACTTCGATAAGCATCCGCAGCCATATCGTCAAGAGAAGTTCAGCCGCGGGGCGTTTGCTCTGACAGCGGGAGCCGACGCCCGCGCGGCGTCCACTTTGAAAGTGGACACAATTTCAAAGACCCTCCGTCTAGAATCTGCGGAAGGAGCGGGAGACATCCAGCCGCCCGGAAATACGCCGCAAGGCGCGCACAAGCCCGTCCTCACGTGCCGTCAATGCCAGGCGCGCGGCCAGGCGTATTGTGGCGGGCAGCAGCAGAAAGGCCAGCGCGCCCCATTGCCCGCGGCGGGCCAGATCGCTGGCGAACAGGCGGCGGAAGCCGTGCCCCATGCGCCGGAACTCCTTAAGGTAGCTGAAGATTTCCACCTTGTGGTGCCAGCTTTTGGGGTGCAGCCGCCAGCGGGTGAGCTTTTCCGGCACAAAGGCAAAGGGCGCGAGCGCGGCGAGCTGGGCCCAGACCCACCAGTCCAGCCAGCGCGGCACGGGCGTTTGCAGGGAGATACGGCGCAACAGGCCGGTTCTGGCCATGGCGCAGGAAAAGGTGGGGATTTTGTTTTCCAGCAGAAAGGGGCGCACATCGCAGTGCGCCGGGGCAAGCCGGGCATGCCAGCGCATGACGCGCGGCACATAGCCCTCAAACCAGGCCATATCGGCTCCGGGCATGGCAAAGGGGGCTATGTCGTTGCAGACCACGCCCGCCGGCCACCGCACAAGCCCCGAGGGAGCATCACAATACAGGCTTCACTGTGGAACCCGTCCAGGAGAGCCGCGCCCGGCAGCGGACAGACAGCAACCCGAAAAACAAGACCCCCTCATGCAACCAAGGAAACAGGAGCATGAGGGGTTTTATGAACTGCTTGTGTACAAGCGGTTATGGCTTCTGGTGCGAGAGGGGGGATTTGAACCCCCATACCTAGGGTGCTGGATTCTAAGTCCAGTGCGTCTACCAGTTCCGCCACTCTCGCAAAGGTATATTAATAGCTTATTTGCGGGCGGGCCGCAAGCCGCGCCTCCGCCTCGTGGAAAGCAAGGCCTGTGCGCCATGGACGCGCGTCGCCCCAATTCCCTCAACGCAACAGCAAGGCCTTGCCGTCGGTCCTCGGCGGAAGCACTTCGCCCACCTCGCGGGCCAGGTCTCCGCCGCTCTCCAGCATGTCCCGCACCGGCCCCAGCAAGTCCGGCGGCACGGCCAGCAGCAAACCGCCCGAAGTCTGGGCGTCAAAAGTCACGCTCTCAAGAGCCTCATCCACGCCCGGCTCCACCAGGGTGGAACAGGCCCAGTGTTTCCGGTTCAGATGGCTGCCCGCCGGAATCAGTCCGTCACGCGCGTATTCCAGCACGCGGGGCAAAAGGGGCAGAGCCGCCGTATCCAGAGCCACGCAGGCATTTGAGGCCAGGGCCATTTCCAAGGCATGGCCGCCCAGGCCGAAACCGGTGATATCCGTGGCGGCGGGCAGATGGAACGCACGGATGGCCGCGCCGCCCACCTTGTTCAGTCGTCCGCAGCAGCGGATCAGTTCGGCCTCGCTTTCCGCCGCGCCCTCCCAGCGGGCCTTGACCGCCGTGGCAAGAATGCCGGTGCCCAGCGCCTTGGTCAGCAGGAGGCGCTGTCCCGGCCTGAGCCCGTCGTTCACCGCAATATGCGCCGGATCGATAATGCCCGTCACGGCCAGACCATATTTCAATTCGTCGTCCTGGACGGTATGGCCCCCGGCCAGCACGGCCCCGGCCTCCAGCAGGGCGTCCTGGCCGCCGCGCAAAATGCTGGTCAGGGCTTGCTCGGGATCATCTTCCGCCAACGCTTGGGGAAAACAGGCCACGTTCATGGCGCACCAGGGTTCGCCCCCAAGAGCGTAGACATCGGACAAAGCATTGGCCGCCGCGATGCGGCCAAAGGCGAACGCGTCATTGACGATGGGCGCGAGGATGTCCACGGTCTGCACCAGGGCCTTGCCCGGCGGCACGGAGAGCACCACGGCGTCCTCGTTACGGGCGCGGCCAGCCAGCACCCTGGCCTCCAATTCGGGCGGAGTTTCGGGCGCAAGACCGCGCAAAAGCCGCTCCAGGGCCCCTGGAGCCAACTTGGCCGCTCAGCCCGCGGCGCGGGCTTTTTCCAACAGCTTCATCTTCAAATTTCCGTTAGAACATTTCACAATGAACAATCAGACACGTTCACTCCAACGATGCGACGTGTTCAAGCTACGGGAAATTTTGCACGCTGCCAAGAAGGAGGCTGCAGCGCAGCTTTTCCGGTCCGCAAGCTTTCCTCCTGAACGACAGTCCCGCACGCCGCGCGACTACAGTCCAACCCATGGAAAACAGGCAAAAAGCCCTGCTCTGAAAGAGCATAAAAAAGGGGGAGCCCGAAGACTCCCCTTTTGCAAAAGCTGCTTTGCTTGCGCGCTATTCGGCGGCGCCTGCTTCCTGCGCGGCCCCTTCTTCAGCCTTGGGCTTGCGGGTACGCTTGGGTTTGGCGGCCGCTTCACCGGCCGGAGCGGCGTCAACGGCTTTGGCCGCCTTCTTGTCCTTGCCCGCCTTGGCGTCCGCAACCGGCTCGGCCGCACGGGACAACTCAATAATAGCCATGGGGGCATTATCGCCCTTACGTGGCATGGCCAGTTTGAGCACGCGGGTGTAGCCGCCCGGCACGCCGGCAAACAGCGGGCCGATTTCATCAAAAAGACGCTTGACCAAGGCGTGGTCGTTGAGCACCCGGTAGGCCAGACGGCGAGAGTGCAGATCGTTGCGCTTGGCCAGCGTGATCAGGGGTTCCACCACCCGGCGCAATTCCTTGGCCTTCATCTCCGTGGTGCGGATTTTGCCGTGGATCAGAAGCGCCTTGGCGAGATTGTGCAACAGGGCCTTACGGTGCGCGGGCGTGCGCGAGAGTTTCCTGCCGGAATTGCTATGCCTCATTTTGCTGCTTCCTTTTCCATTCCTGATATTTCTTGTCGAAGCCGTCGACCTTCATACCAAAGTCAAGGCCCATGTCCAGAAGAACACTTTTGATTTCGTCCAGCGACTTGCGTCCGAAATTCTTGGTTTTGAGCATCTCGCCCTCGGAGCGCTGCACCAGTTCGCCCACCAGAGCGATATTGGCACTACGCAGGCAGTTGGTGGCGCGCACGGAGAGTTCAAGATCGTCAATGCTCTTGAACAGATGCTCGTTCACCTCGCCGCCGTCACTGCTGCCCAGACGCATATCGCCGGAAACGCGCTCATCAAAATTGATAAAGACCGAAATCTGGTCCTTGATGATCTTGGCGCTGTAGGCAATGGCATCCTCTGGCGTGAGCGAGCCGTCGGTCCAGACTTCCAGCAGCAGGCGGTCATAGTTGGTCATCTGGCCCACGCGGGCCTGTTCGACCGTATACGCCACCTTGCGCACCGGGGAAAAACTGGAATCCAGCTTGATCAGACCGATTTCCTCGGACAGACCCTCGTGCATGTCGGCGGGCACATAGCCCTTGCCCATACGCGCTTCCAGCTCCATTTCCAGCACGACATCCTCGGTGAGGGTGGCGATGTGCAACTCGGGGTTGAGCACCTCCACATGCTGGTTGGTCTGGATCTGGGCGGCCGTCACCGGCCCCTTCCGGTCCACGCGCAGGATCAGGCGCTGGGGCTCGTCCGTGTCCAGGCGCAGACGGACCTGCTTGAGATTCAGGATGACGTCGGTAACGTCCTCCAGCACGCCGTGGATGGTGGTAAACTCATGCTGCACGCCGGTGATTTTCACCGAGACAAAGGCCGCCCCTTGCAGGGAGGCCAGAAGGACGCGCCGCATGGCGTTGCCGATGGTGGTGCCGTAGCCCCGCTCCAAAGGCTCGCAAATAAACTTGCCGTGCGTGCCGCTGGCCGTCTCTTCCTCACGCAAAATCTGGTCGGGCTTCACGAGCTCCGACCAGTTGCGCGCATTGATAAGGCGTTCGCCTTGTTTAATAAGCATGCGCCCCCCGCTTATTTCGAGTAAAGTTCGACAATCAACTGCTCGTTGACGGGGAACTGAATATCATCGCGCTGCGGCAAGGCTTTCACGGTGCCCTTGAAAGCGGCACCGTCGGCTTCAAGCCAACCGGGGCAGCCGCGGCGGGCGATCACTTCCTGGGCTTCGGCCAGAACGGGAATTTTACGATTCTTTTCGGGCACTTCCACAGAGTCTCCCACCTTCACCTGCAGGGAGGGGATGGTGACCTTATGGCCGTTCAGGGTAAAGATGCCGTGACGCACCAGCTGGCGGGCCTGGTTGCGGGAGTTGGCAAAACCCAGACGGTACACCACGTTGTCCAGACGACGTTCCAGGATGACCAGCAGATTCGTGCCGGTGACGCCCTTCTGCATTTCGGCTTTTTCAAAGTAGCCGTGGAACTGGCGCTCCAGCACGCCGTAAGCGCGGCGGGTCTTCTGCTTCTCCCGCAGCTGCACCGCGTATTCGCTGACCTTCTTCCGCGCGCGGCCGTGCTGGCCGGGGGCGTAGGGGCGGCGATCATAAGCGCACTTGTCGGTAAAGCAACGATCACCTTTCAGGAACAGCTTGCAGCCCTCGCGGCGGCAGATCCGGCATTTGGCTTCAGTATATTTGGCCATGAATGAGTCCTCTTCGTTTGTACGGCGCTGCCCCGGCAGCGCGAAACTAGACGCGGCGGCGCTTGGGCGGCCGGCAGCCGTTGTGCGGGATGGGCGTCACGTCACGGATGAAAGCCACCCGGAAGCCCACGGCGGCAATGGCGCGCATGGCGGCCTCACGACCGGAGCCGGGACCCTTCACATAGACGCCCACGGTACGCATGCCGTTGTCCTGCGCCTTGCGGGCGGCGGTTTCAGCGGCCACCTGGGCGGCGAAGGGCGTGGACTTGCGCGAACCCTTGAAGCCGCTCTGGCCCGAAGAGGCCCAGGAAACAGCATTGCCGCGCGTATCCGTAAAGGTGATGATGGTATTATTGAACGAAGCCTGAATATGGGCAATGCCCACAGGCACGTTCTTCTTTTCCTTTTTCTTGACCGCTTTCTTGGGTCTGGCCATGACTATCCCTCAATCTGGCTAAAAAAACGAGTAAATGAGCGCGCCTACTTTTTCTTGCCCACAGCGCCGCGGCGCGGCCCCTTACGGGTGCGCGCGTTGGTGTGGGTGCGCTGGCCGTGTACGGGCAGACCGCGACGATGGCGCAGCCCCCGGTAGCAGCCGATATCCATAAGCCGCTTGATATTGCTCGAAACTTCACGGCGCAGATCGCCTTCCACCTTGAAGTTCTGTTCGAGTTCCTTGCGGATCTCGTTCACTTCGTCAGCCGAGAGATCGTCAATGCTACGCTCCCAGTTGACGCCGGTGGAGTCAAGGATCTTCAGGGCCGTCGTGCGACCGATGCCGTAAATGTAGGTAAGCGCAATGTCCACCCGTTTGCCGCGCGGCAAATCAACACCTGCTATTCTCGCCACAAT
Organism: Desulfovibrio sp. 3_1_syn3; assembly: GCF_000145315.2. Classification (NCBI taxonomy): domain Bacteria; kingdom Pseudomonadati; phylum Thermodesulfobacteriota; class Desulfovibrionia; order Desulfovibrionales; family Desulfovibrionaceae; genus Desulfovibrio; species Desulfovibrio sp. 3_1_syn3. Next base: position 483,374 of record NZ_ADDR02000002.1, on the reverse strand, counting down.
ATGTCTCCTGCCCTAGCCCTGGCGCTGCTTGTGCCGGGGGTTTTCGCAGATAACTCGAAGCACTCCCTTGCGCCGGATCACTTTGCACTTGGGGCATATTTTCTTGACGGAAGGTCTGACTTTCATCGCATATCTCCACTGATAGCCGTTTGGCCGTTGTGACGGCCCGTCCTGACGGCCCCGGCTATTTCGGGGCAGGAACAGGCATCTTTATCTATCTTTGCCTATTCTGTCAACCATCAATTGTGTGCCGGTTCAGACCGCGATCCGAAATACTCAGAATTCTCGGCCCTTCCGGGGTGATCGCCACGCTGTGCTCAAAATGAGCGGCCCATTGGCCGTCACGGGTCACAGCGGTCCATTTGTCATCCAGGATGTCCACTTCATAGGTACCGGCAGTGACCATGGGCTCAATGGCAATGACCATGCCGTTCTGCAGGGTCAGCCCATGCATGCCGGGCCTGAAGTTGGGCACCTCCGGCTTTTCGTGCATCTTCGCGCCCACGCCGTGGCCCACGAAGCGACGCACCACATTGAAACCGGCGGCTTCCACATAGTCCTGCACGGCGGCGCCGATATCATAGACGTCATTGCCTGCCCGCGCTTTCTCAATGCCCACATAGAGACTTTCCTCGGTCACCCGCATCAGCCTGCGGGCCTCGTCGCTCACCTGCCCCACCGGGTAGGTACGGGCGGCGTCGCCCACGAAACCTTCGAAGACCACTCCCATGTCGATGCTGACGATGTCCCCCTCCTGTAGCAGCCGCGCGGAGGGAAAGCCGTGCACCACCTGCTCGTTGACCGAGCAGCAGACGGCAAAGGGATAGCCGCAGTAACCGAGAAAAGCCGGTTTCACCTTGTAGTCGGCGCACATGTCGCGCGCCAGTTCTTCCAGGCGCATGGTGGGAAGGCCGGGCGCCACCATATCGCCCACGGCGTCAAGAATATTGGCGACCATGCGGTTGGCTTCACGCAGACAACCCACTTCCCGCTCATTTTTAATGAATGCGCCGTGATATTTTTTCATGCTCCACGCCCCGCGCTATGCTTTTCCGCCCTTGCGCGCTTTCTGCATCAAGCCTTGATACTGGCTTGAAATCATGTGTGATTCAACCTGATTCATGAAGTCCATGGCCACGCCCACCAGAATCAGCAGGCTGGTGCCGCCGAAGTAGAACGGCACGTTGAAGTTGCTGATCAGCAACATGGGCAGCAGGCAGACGAGGGAAATATACACCGCGCCCGAAAGCGTCAGCCGCGAAAGCACGGTATCAATGTATTCCTGCGTCTTTTCGCCCGGACGGATGCCCGGAATGAAGCCGCCGGCCTTCTTCAGGTTTTCGGACATATCCTTGGGATCAAAGATGATGGCCGTGTAGAAATAGCAGAAGAAGAACATCAGGGCCACGTAAATGATATTGTACAGAATGCCGTGGGGCGAAAAGAGCTCCGCCGCCCGCTTCACATACTCGTTGGTCGAAAACTGGCCGATGGTGGCCGGGAAGAGCAACAACGAGGAGGCGAAAATGGGCGGAATAACGCCCGCCGTGTTCAGGCGCAGAGGCAGATGCGAATTCTGCCCGCCGAACATCTTCCGGCCCACCTGACGCTTGGCGTAACTGATGGGGATTCGCCGCTGAGCCCGCTCCACAAAGACGATGCAGACCGTCACGGCGGCCATGAACACCACAATGACCACGGCCATGAAGATGCTCATGTCACCGGCCTGAATCAGGGCCACGGACTGAATGATGCCGCGCGGAATACCCACGACGATGCCGCAGAAGATGATCAGCGAAATGCCGTTGCCGATGCCCCGTTCGGTGATCTGCTCACCCAGCCACATGACCAGCACCGAACCCGCGGTAAAGGTCATCATTGTCACCAGCCGGAAATGCCAGCCCGGATTGAGCACAATGGGCGAACCGGCGGGACTGGTCATATTTTCCAGGCCCACAGCGATGCCCAAGCCCTGCACCAGTGTGATCAGCACCGTGAGGTAACGGGTATACTGGGTGATTTTGCGACGGCCCGCCTGCCCTTCTTCCTTTGCCATGCGCTTGATGTCCGGGCTGACCACCTGCAAAAGCTGCATGATGATGGACGCCGAAATATACGGCATGACGCCCAGCGCAAAGACGGAAACGTTACGCAGGCCACCGCCCGAGAACATGTCGAAGAGGCTGAACAGGGTGCCGGACATGCTTTCAAAGAAAGAAGCCAGGGCCGCGGCGTCCACGCCGGGCACCGGCACATGCACGCCGATCCGGTAGCAGCACAAAATCAGGAAGGTCCAGCCCAGGCGTTTGGCCAGGGCGGGCTGGCCCGCCATATTGTTTGCCGATCCTACTGCCATGAAAGACTCGTTGCGTTTGCGCGCCCGAGGGCGCCGTATGCGCGTAAGCGTCATAGCCCGCCGCGCGCGGCGGGCTATGACGCCGCAATATTCCGTTCCGGCCGCTCGCGCGGCCGGGGATTATTCGGCTGCGGGAACCGCTTCCAGCTCGCTGACTTCACCACCGGCCTGGCGGATCTTCTCCGCCGCGGCCTGGCTGAACTTGTGGGCTTCCACCTTGAGGGCGGATTTCACTTCACCGCGCGAAAGAATTTTCACCGGCGCGCCCAACCGGGCGAGACCCCGGGCGTAAATGTCATCCAAGGTAATGCTGCCCTTGCCCTCAAAGGCCTGGGTCAGCACATCCAGGTTGATCACGTCGTACGTCACTTTGAAGGGCGCGTTCTTGAAGCCGTGTTTAGGCAGACGACGCTGCAGAGGCATCTGGCCGCCTTCAAAGCCGGGGCGCACGCCGCCGCCGGCACGGGCGTTCTGGCCTTTGTGACCCTTGCCCGACGTGCCGCCCAAGCCGGAACCACCGCCCCGGCCCACCCGGCGGCGGGTCTTGCGCTCTTCCGGAAAGGGAAAGAGATTGTGCAGTTGCATACTATACTCCTCGCGCGGCCGTTAGTCCACGACGGCCACAAGGTGCGAAACTTTGGCAATGATGCCCCGAATGGCCGGGGTGTCCTTGAACGTCTTGACCATCTCGCGACGCTTGAGGCCAAGGGAGTCCAGCATTTTGCGCTGGGCCGGCGTGGTGCCGATGCGCGAGCGCACGAGTTTGACCTTGATTTCCGTCATGGCTACTTCCTCGGAGCTTCCAGCTTCTTGCCGCGCAGGACCGACACATCCTCGGCGCTACGCAGGGAAACAAGACCCTGTATGGTGGCGCGAAGCACGTTATGCGGATTATTGGTGCCGATGGCTTTGGCCAGCACGTCGCGCACGCCCACGGCCTCCATCACGGCGCGCACGGCGCCGCCGGCGATGATGCCGGTACCCTCGGAGGCGGGTTTGAGCATGACGCGGCCCGCGCCGAAGCGGCCCAGCACCTCATAGGGCAGGGTCCCTTCGACCAAGGGCACATGCACGCGGTTTTTGCGCGCGCGCTCCGTAGCCTTGCGCAGAGCCTCAGGCACTTCCTGGGCCTTGCCCAGGCCAAAGCCCACGCCGCCCTTGCCGTCGCCCACCACCACAAGGGCGCTGAAGCTGAAACGGCGACCGCCCTTGACCACTTTGGCCACACGGTTGAGGGAGACGATCTTTTCGATTTCGCCCAGCTCGTTCTGCTGGGTTTCGCTATTGTTCGAGTTATCCTGACGCATATTAGAACTCCAGACCGCCTTCGCGGGCGCCGTCGGCTACAGCCTTGACGCGACCGTGATAAATATACCCGTTGCGATCGAATACCACCTTGCTGATATTCTTTTCCTTGGCCAAGCGGGCAATTTCCTTGCCCACGCGTTCGGCGCCGCTCTTGTTGCAGTGCAGGCCGGATTCGGTTTTGGAAAGGCTAAGGGTGGAGGCGGACACCAGAGTCGCGCCTTCCAGATCGTTCACGATCTGGGCGTAAATATGCAGGTTGGACCTGTAGACCACGAGACGCGGACGTTCAGCCGTGCCGTTGACCTTTTTGCGGATGCGGATCTTGCGGCGCTGACGGGATTCATTCTTGCTATAATTCATGACGCAGCCCCTACTTCTTGCCGCCGGACTTGCCCACCTTGCGGCGGATGGTCTCGGTCACGTACTTGATGCCCTTGCCCTTGTACGGCTCGGGCTTGCGGATACGGCGGATCCTGGCGGCCATTTCGCCCACCAGTTCCTTGTCCACGCCGCTGATGGTCAACACCTGGCCTTCCACGGCGGCCTTGATACCGGCGGGCAGTTCCAGCACCACGGGGTGGGAAAAGCCCACGGCCAGTTCAATGATGTTGCCTTTCACGGCCACGCGATAGCCCACGCCGATGACTTCCAGGGCCTTGGAAAAGCCCTTGGTCACGCCGTCGATGCAGTTGGCCAGCAGCGTGCGGCGCAGGCCGTGCTGCGAACGGCTTTCACGGGTTTCTTCGAGGCGGGTCAATGTCACATGCCCGTCGGCCAGCTCATACTTGAGCAGAGAGCAGAGAGGCGTGCTCAGCGAGCCCTTGGGGCCTTTCACTTCCACAACATCCGTTCCGATCTTGACTTCGACGCCATTGGGAACGGGAATGGGCAGTTTACCTATGCGAGACATAACGCACCGCCTACCAGATTTCACACAGAAGTTCGCCGCCCACCTTCTTCTCGTGGGCGGTCATGCCGTCCAGCACGCCGCTGGACGTGGACAGAATGCAAATGCCGAGGCCGTTCTGCACCTTGGGGATCTGACGCGAATTCACGTACACCCGGCGGCCCGGAGTGCTCACGCGCTTCAGGCCCGAAATGACGGGCTTGCCCTTCAGGTACTTGAGAGTGATGGTGATGGTACTGTCGGCCACGGCCACGTCTTCGACGTAACCTTCCTGCTTGAGGATGGCGGCTAACGATTCCTTCATCTTCGAGCGCGGCACATTCACTTCCTTGTGCAGGGCCAAATGTGCGTTGCGGATACGGGTCAGCATATCCGCAATGGGATCTGTCAACATCGAAAGCTCCTGAGAGTTTTGAGCGCGGGGTTAACGGCCCGATGCCGCCACTTCCCACAGGCGCGGTGTTCTCCGCGCCGCCCGGACGCTCCCGCGTCCGGCAATGCTTTTACCAGCTCGACTTGCGCACGCCGGGCAACTCGCCGCGCAGGGCCATGTTGCGGAAGCAGATACGGCAGATGCCGAACTGGCGCAAAAAGGCGCGGGAACGACCGCACAGCGGGCAACGATTGTAGGCGCGCGCACTGAACTTGGGCTTACGTTTGGCCTTCACTTCCAGCGAAGTACGGGACATACGGCAGACTCCTATTTACGGAACGGCATGCCCAACTGGTCCAGAAGGAACTTGCCTTCCTTGTCCGTGGCCGCCGAAGTAACAATGGTGATGTTCATGCCCTTGGGATTTTCCACACGGTCGATTTCCAGCTCGGGAAAGATGGTGTGTTCCTTGATGCCCAAGGTGAAGTTGCCGCGCCCGTCAAAGCCGCGATCCGGAATGCCACGGAAGTCGCGCACCCGGGGCAGGGCAAAGTTCATGAGCTTGTCCAGGAAGTCCCACATGCGGTCCTTGCGCAGGGTGACGCGAGCGCCGATGGGCATGCCTTCGCGCAGCTTGAAAGCGGCAATGGATTTCTTGGCGCGGGTCACCACAGCTTTCTGGCCGGCAATGGCGGTCAGTTCCGCCACGGCCTCCTCCATGATCTTGTTGTTCTGGGTGGCGGCGCCAAGGCCGATGTTCAGAGAGATTTTTTCAATCCCGGGCAGCTGCATAGAGGAGGTATAATTGAACTCCTTCTGCAACACCGGAACCACTTTCTCTCTATATATCTTTTCAAGGCGTGTCATCGTATCACCTTATTCCATGACTTCGTTGCACTTTTTGCAGAAGCGCACTTTCTTTTGCTTGCCTTCGGACTCGATGTACTTGTAGCCCACCTTGGTGGCTTTGCCGCACGCCGAGCAGACCACCATGACGTTGGAGACATGGATGGGCATTTCCTTTTCCACGATGCCGCCGGGCTGCTGGGCATAGGGATTGGGGCGCATGTGGCGTTTGGCCATATTGGTCTTTTCCACCAACACGCGATCCTTTTTGCGCAGGATCTTGAGCACCTTGCCGATCTTGCCCGCGTCCTTGCCGGTGATCACCATCACCTTGTCGTCCTTGCGGATGCGATACGTTTTCATGACGATCTCCTAGAGCACTTCCGGGGCAAGGGAAATAATTTTCATGAAGTTCTGGGCGCGCAGCTCACGGGCCACGGGGCCGAAGATACGCGTGCCCACCGGCTCGCCCTGGTTGGAGAGCAGCACGGCGGCGTTGCCGTCGAACTTGATGTAGCTGCCGTCCATGCGCCGCACTTCCTTGGCGGTGCGCACGATAACGGCCTTCATCACGTCGCCCTTCTTCACCTTGCTGTGGGGCATGGCTTCCTTGACGGAAACCATGATGATGTCGCCCACCGAGGCGTAACGGCGGTGCGAACCGCCCAGCACCTTGATGCAGGCCACCTTTTTGGCGCCGGAATTGTCGGCCACCTGAAGCGTTGATTCTACCTGGATCATGGCACTACCCTACACGGCTTTTTCAATGATGGAGACCAGATGCCAGCGCTTGTTGCGCGACATGGGACGGAACTCCACGATTTTGACCTTGTCGCCCATACCGCATTCGTTCATGGGATCATGAGCCGTGAACTTCTTGCGGCGCCTCACATACTTTTTGAGCAGAGGGTGCTTGACCAGGGTCTCAACGCGCACGACAATGGTTTTGTCGTTCTTGTCGCTCACCACAATGCCGGTCAGCGTTCTGCCCTTGCGTTCTTCCAGAGCTTGCATTTTCAGGCCCTCTGTTCCTTTTCGTTCAACACGGTCTCAATGCGCGCCACCTGCTTCCGCATGGCTTTCAGCTCGGAAGTCTTTTCAAGCTGCGCTGCGGCGTGCTTGAAGCGGGCGTTCATCAGTTCCTGCCGCTGCTCGGTCAGCTTGCCGCGCAGTTCTTCCGCGCTCATATCGCGCAGCTTGCCGGCGGCATCCCGGACAGCCTTGTCACTTTTTTTCTTGGCAGCCATTAGAAGCCCTCCCTCACCACGATGACGGTCTTGACAGGCAGCTTGTGCGCCGCGCGGGTCAAGGCTTCGCGGGCCAGTTCCAGGCTGACGCCCTTGATTTCATACAGCACGCGGCCGGGTTTGACCGGCGCGCACCAGCCCACCGGCGCGCCCTTACCGGAACCCTGGCGGGTTTCCAGAGGCTTGGAGGTGACCGGACGGTCCGGAAAAACGCGAATCCAGACTTTGCCGCCGCGCTTGATGTGACGCATCATGGCGATACGGGCGGCCTCAATCTGCTGGCTGGACAGATGTCCGTGCTGCACGGCCTTCAGGCCGATGTCGCCGAAGGCAATGGAGGCGCCGCGCGTAGCCAGCCCGCGCAAACGGCCTTTCTGCCACTTGCGGAATTTAACTTTTTTGGGCGCAAGCATTATTGTTCAACCTCTTTGTCAAGGATTTCACCCTTGTAGATCCACACCTTGACACCAATGATGCCATAGGTGGTACGCGCTTCGGCAAAGCCGAAGTCAATGTCGGCGCGCAGGGTCTGCAAGGGCACGCGACCGTCGCGATACCATTCGGTACGGGCGATTTCAGCTCCGGCCAGACGACCGGCGCACGTCACCTTGATGCCTTCGCCGCCGAACTTGCGGGCCATGGACACGGTACGCTTCATGGCGCGCCGGAAGGCCACGCGGCGCTCCAGCTGCTGGGCGATATTCTCGGCCACGAGCTGGGCGTCCACTTCAGGACGACGGATTTCATTCACTTCCAGGGAGAATTCGCGCCCGAACTTCTGGCGCAGGTCTCCACGCAGCTTTTCAATTTCCACGCCTTTGCGCCCGATGACGATGCCGGGACGGGCCGTGGAAAGAATCAGGCGCACTTTGCCGCCTGCGCGTTCAATCTCGATCTTGGACAGCCCCGCATGATAGAGGAGCTTTTTGACGAACGCGCGGATCTTGCTGTCTTCGTAGACAAAGGCAGGATATTCCTTCTTGCTGAACCAGCGGGACTGCCAGTTCTTGTTATACCCAAGCCGGAAGCCGAACGGATGTACTTTCTGACCCATAGCCTATTCCTGCCCTTCTGCGAGTATGACGGTGATGTGGCTGGTGCGCTTGTGAATCTTGCTGGCCCGGCCCTGAGCGCGGGGCATGAAGCGCTTCCACGAAGGGCCCTCGTTGACCACGATTTCCTTCACCACCATGGCATCCACATCCACGCCGCCCAGCTGCGAGGCATTGGCCAACGCGCTTTTGAGCACGCCGAAGAGCACGCCCGCGGGCTTGTTGGGGGTGAAGCGCAGAAGATTCATGGCTTCCTCAACCCCAAGGCCCTGCACGTTTTTAGCCACAAGCCGGGTCTTGCGCGGCGAAACGCGCTGGAATTTCGCAATAGCTTTCGATTCCATAGTTCTACCCTACTTCTTGCCGGCCTTGGCCTTTTTATCGGCAGCGTGCCCGTGGAAGGTACGGGTGGGCGAAAATTCGCCCAACTTGTGGCCCACCATGTTTTCGGTGACAAACACCGGCACGAACTTCTTGCCATTGTGCACCGCGAAGGTCAGACCCACCATTTCCGGCAGGATGGTCGAGCGGCGCGACCAGGTCTTGAGCACGCGACGGTCGCTGTTGGCCACCGCGCTGTCGACCTTGTTCATCAAATGGCCGTCCACGAACGGCCCTTTTTTCAATGATCTCGGCATGAGCTACTCCTACTTCTGGCCGCGGCGTTTGATGATCAGCCGGGAAGAGGCCTTCTTCTTGTCACGGGTCTTGTAACCCTTGGCGGGCATGCCCCACGGCGACACAGGATGACGGCCGCCGGAGCTTCTGCCTTCACCGCCGCCCAGCGGGTGGTCGATGGGGTTCATGGCCACGCCGCGCACCTGGGGCCGACGGCCCAGCCAGCGGTTACGGCCGGCTTTGCCCAGCGAGATGTTTTCGTGGTGGATGTTGCCCACCTGCCCCACGGTGGCCACGCAGGAGGCCAGTACCTTGCGCACTTCGCCCGAGGGCAGGCGCAGCAGGGCGTATTTGCCTTCCTTGGCCACAAGCTGGGCATAGGTGCCCGCGGCACGGCAGAGCTGGCCGCCCTTGCCGGGGTAGAGCTCCACATTATGGATCACGGTACCCACGGGAATACGGGCCATTTCCAGCGCGTTACCGGGCTTGATATCGGCCGTTGCGCCGCTGCGGGTGTTGACGCCGCTCATGACCACGTCGCCCTGGTTCAGGCCCACGGGCGCGAGGATATAGCGCTTTTCGCCGTCCGCATAGTGCAGCAGCGCAATGCGGGCGGTGCGGTTGGGATCGTATTCAATCTGCGCCACAGTGGCTTCAATGCCGGTCTTGTCCCGCTTGAAGTCGATGAGGCGGTACAGACGTTTGACGCCGCCGCCGCGACGGCGACTGGTGACGCGGCCACGGTTGTTGCGGCCGGCCTTCTTGGGCAGACCTTCGGTGAGCGACTTCTCAGGGCGCGTCCGGGTGATTTCCTCAAAGTCGGAAACCGTCTGGAAGCGACGCCCCGCGGAGGTCGGTTTCAGCTTGCGGACAGCCATGATTACACTCCCTCGAAGAACTCGATTTTATCGCCCTGGCGCAGCGTCACATACGCTTTCTTCCAGCCGGGCTTGCGGCCCACAACGCGGCCCTGGCGCTCCCTCACGGAAGGCGCGCGGCGCACTACGTTGACCGCTTCCACTTTCACATCAAAAGCCTTTTCCACAGCCTGCTTGATCTCAAGTTTGTTGGCCTTGGGATGGACATAAAAAGCCACCTGTTGCGCCTCATCCTTGAGCAGCGTCGTTTTTTCCGTCAGCAGGGGCTTGAGCAGAACGTACGTCGTTTCCATCTTAAGCCCCCTTCTTGGCAAAACGCGCCTGCACAGACTCCACGGCCCCTTCCAGAAGCACAAGCTGCTTGTGCTTGAGCACGTCCAGCACGCTCAGGCGATCGGGCGTGGTCAGGGTCAGGCCGGGGATGTTGCGGGCCGAGCGGCTCAGAGCCTCATTGTCCTCGGGCGTCACGATGAGCGCCTTTCCGAGGCCGAGAGCACCGGCCACCTTGGCAAAATGCTTGGTCTTGGCTTCGGGCAGTTCAATGCCCTTGACCACCAGCAGGCTTTCACCGGCCAGACGGCTCGACAGAGCCATCTTGAGAGCCAGGGCGCGCACTTTGCTGTTGACCTTGAAGCCGTAGTCGCGCGGGCTGGGTCCGAAGATGATGGCGCCGCCGCGCCAGATAGGCGAACGGTTGGAGCCGGAGCGAGCCCGGCCGGTGCCCTTCTGCTTCCAGGGCTTGACGCCGCCGCCGGAGACGAACGCGCGGGTCTTGGCATTGTGCGTGCCGGCGCGTTTGGCCGCCATCTGGGCGCGCACCACGAGGTTGAGGATTTCAGGCCTCACCTCGATTTCGAACACGTCAGAAGCCAGCGTCATTTCGCCGCTTTCCTGCTTGTTCTGGTCGTATACTTTCACGGTAGCCATGTTGCTTCCCCTACTGCTTGCGGATCAGCACCAGCCCGTTCTTGGGGCCGGGCACGGAACCTTTGACCAGAATGACGTTGTCCTCGGGACGCACGCCGACGATCAGAAGGCCCATTTCCGTCACGGTTTCATTGCCCCAATGGCCCGCCATCTTACGTCCTTTGAAGACGTGGCCGGGGAAGGTGTTGTTACCTACCGAACCATTGTTGCGGTGCACCTTTTCGCAGCCGTGCGTATCCTTGGAGCCGGCGAAGTTCCAGCGGCGCATACGGCCCTGGTAGCCCTTGCCCATGCTCTTGCCGGTCACCTTGACCACATCGCCGGCGGCGAAGATGTCCACGGTGAGCTGCTGGCCGGGCTGCTGCTCGGGCGCGCCCGAAAGCCGGATTTCACGCGTGTGGCGGAAAAGCCCGGTGCCGGCCTTGGCGAAGTGGCCGCGCATGGCTTTGCCCACATGCTTTTCCTTGGCTTCGGTCAGCGCGATCTGCAGGGCGTTGTAGCCGTCCTTTTCCACGGTTTTGACCTGGGTGACGGGGCAGGGCCCGGCCTCAATGACCGTCACGGCCACGGCGGCGCCGTCACCGGCGAAGATGCGGGTCATGCCAAGTTTGCGACCCAAAATTCCCATTTTCTCAGCCATGACTGCCTCTCGCTAGAGCTTGATTTCCACGTCCACACCGGCGGGCAAGGAGAGCTTGCCCAGCGCGTCGACGGTCTGCTGCGTGGGTTCCAGAATATCCATAAGCCGCTTGTGAATGCGCATTTCAAACTGCTCACGGGACTTCTTGTCCACGTGCACGGAGCGCTGAATGGTGTACTTATGGATGTTGGTGGGCAGGGGAATGGGCCCCGCCACACCGGCACCGGTATTGCGCGCCGTATCCACGATTTCCGCAACGGCTTTATCCAGAATGCGGTAATCGTAGGCTTTGAGCTTGATCCGAATGCGATCGCTGCTAACAGTTGTCATTGTGCCTACTCCGTTTGCAAAAACATCCCGCGCGGCCGACACGGCCCCGGCGGGCTCCTTCACAGCATACGCGGGCCATGAAGCACGGCCCGAAGGCCACCACACCCTGGCGACGGACGGAACAAGGCTACGTAAGGGGCTGCGCGAGTCGCGCGCATCACACCTGAAATCAGGAATTCGGAAGATGATGGACGCCTGGGCGCTCCGGCATCATCCGTGTGATGCTCCCCGGCGCAGCCCAGGCCTGGCCGCCGATGAAAACGGCGGCGCGGCGGTCCCGCAGGGTCACCAAATGGGGTTTACCCCCAATACCTTACAGCCCCGGGTCACTCCGGCCTCTCGGCCTCGGTGGGGTCCGTCCTCGGGCTGGAACGGCTCGACATTGTCCGGCATTTGGTAACGCCTGCGAATGTCAAAGCCCGTGGCGGCGATGGAACCATGATGGCATCCGAACCGCTTCCGGGCGCAGCAGGACAGGCTCAACCTGCCCTTCCCTGCCGTCCAGGGAATGCTTCCACGGGAAAACCCGTTGAAGCGACGTCTTGTTTAGCCAAAACCCGGCCTGACGTCAAGGCTTTTCCATAAAAAAATTCAATAGACCGCAAGACCGCCGCCCCTGCTCGGCGCGCCGCGCGGGTCGGGCCATCTGCTTGACAAAGCAGGTCGGCCGGGCCTACATGCTTTCGATAAACTATGCCGTGCGCTTGCGTCCCCACACCTTTTCCGCGCCCGGCCTTTATCCTACCTACGAAGTGCGGTAGCTCAGACGTGTTACGCAGCGCCAGGCCGGAGCGAAAAGTTATACTTTCCGGCCTGTTCGGCATGCCTTTTCAGACAACCAGCGGTCGTTTTGTCCGCGACAGCAGGAGCCATCCATGCCTATTGATCCGGCCCTCAAGGCCAAACAAAATCTATATGAAGATACTGTCATCCACTATATGAACAAGGAAGACGGCCACGTCATCGTACTCAGCGACGACCAGGCTTTCTCCACCCAACTGCGCCTGACACTGGCCAAGGAGCTGGGACTCTCCTCCCCCAACATGCTCACGGCCCTGTCCGACCCGCATCAGTTGCTGCGCGTGCTGCGCGAAGTGACCCCCAAGCACCCGGCCCCGATGCTGTTTCTGGAGCGGATCATGGGCGGCCAGGATCTCAGTTTTCTGGTCAACCAGATCAAGCAGGCCTACAGCAAGCTGCGGATCATCATCCTGACCACAGACGTGCAACGCGACCGGCTCATGCTTTTGCACGAAGTGGGCGCGGACAACTTCATCGCCAAACCGGTGTCCGTGAATACGCTGATCGAAAAAATGGCCTTCACCCTCAAGCCGCAAAGCAAACTCGGCCAGGCCATTGATCTGGCCAAGTCTTTTCTGGCCCACCAGAAATACGCCGAGGCTCTGGCCGCCTGCCAGAAGATCCTGACGCTCAAGCCCGGCAGCGCCGCGGCCTACCTGGTTATCGGTGATACCCAGCGCGCCATGAAGGATTATGAAAAAGCGCGCGTGGCCTATGAAACGGCGGCCAAATCCGCCGACCTCTACCTTGCGCCGCTGCAACGGCTGGCCGAAATGTATGAGGAACTGGGCGACCAGCAATCCCAGTTGCGCTGTCTGCAAAAGCTCGACACCATCTCGCCGCTCAACGTCAACCGCAAGGTGAGCCTTGGGGAAATCCACCTGGCCATGGGCGAGCCGGAAAAGGCCGAGGAGCTCTTCGACAAGGCCATGGCCCAGATCACCAAGGAGGCCATGGACGGCATCAGCGCCCTTTCAGGCCGCATCGCCTCCATCTATGCCGACCGCGACCCGGCCAAGGCCGAAAAATTTCTGCGCAACAGCCTGGAGGTCAAGGGCAAATATCTCTCCAAGGGCGACATCATGCTCTTTAACCAGCTGGGCATCAGCCTGCGCAAGCAGGGCCGCTGGAAGGACGCCATCACCGAATACAAACGGGCCATCAAGATCGCGCCCGAGGATGAAAATCTCTATTATAATGTCGGCATGGCCTTCGCTGAAGGCGGCGACTTTTTGCAGGCCAAGGCCAATTTGCTGAAAGCCGTGGACCTCAATCCGGACATCCCCGGCGCCAGCCCCAACATCGCCTATAATTTCGGGGCGGTCTTTCTTCAGTCCAAGGACCGCGAGCGGGCGTCCCAGTTCTTCAAACTGGCCCTGCAGCTGCGCCCCGATTTCCCGGCCGCCCAGGACGGCCTGAAACGGGCGGGGGGGTAATAGAGACGCGCCATGTCTTCAGAACACCGCGACGACACCTCGGACGACGAGAGCCTGGCCGAATCCATCATCGTCAATGAAACGGATTCGTTCATCTACATCAGCGATCCGCAGACATATGACGTGCTCTACGTCAATGCCTTCGGAAAACGCCAGTTGAATCTGGACGAGGTCAAAGGGCACAAGTGCTACCGGCTTTTCCAGGGCAAGGAAAAGCCCTGCGAATTCTGCACCAACCATCTGCTCAACAGTGAGAAATTTTATACCTGGGAGCATTTGAACGAATGCACTGGCCGGAACTATCTGATCAAGGACAAGCTCATTGAATGGCAGGGTCGCCGGGCACGCCTGGAAATTGCCGTGGACATCACGGAAAAGGAGAACACCAGCCGCGCCGTCCGGGACAAGCTGGAAATGCAGCATACCCTTGTGGAATGTCTACGTATCTTCTATACGGCTACAAGCTTCGACGAAGCCATTGACGCCATCCTGCGCAAAATTGGGCAACAGCATCACGCCGACCGTGCCTATATTTTTGAATATAGTACCGATAAGCTGGGCCGAGTCGTCGTCAATAATACACATGAATGGTGTGCTGCCGGCATTGAGCCGCAAATGGACATTCTGCGTGATCTGCCCGGGGATGTTCTTGTGAGCTGGAATAAGCTGTTTGGTACAGAGCACAGCATCGTCATCCGGGATCTGGAAAATATCAGGGAAAGCCATCCGCAGCCTTACGGCTTTCTGAAACCACAGTTGATTACCAGCCTGATGGCTTCGTTGTTTATCGTGGATGGCACGGCCACCGGCTTCATCGGCGTGGACAATCCCCGGCACATGGGAGAGGATCTTTCTCTTCTCTGGTCGCTGGCCTATTTTATGGCCGTGGAGCAGAAAAAACGGCGCATGGAAGACGACATCCTGTACCTGAGTCACCACGACAGTCTCACCGGCCTGTGCAACCGGCACAGTTACATGCTGTTGCTGGATGAACTGAAAAGCGTCCCTCTGGTTGAAACCGGCGTCGCCTTTGTGGATCTCAACGGCCTGAAATCCCTCAACGACCGCGAGGGCCATACGGCGGGGGATATCTTTCTCAAAACTATGGGTGAAGTGTTCACCCGGCATTTCAGAAAAGATGAGGTGTTCCGCATCGGCGGCGACGAATTCGTCATCGTCTGCCGGGGTATCCCCTTTCCCCTCTTTAGAAAAAAGCTCCATGCCATGCGCACCGAGGCCGAAGCCCTATATCCGAAAGCCTTGGCCCTGGGCAGCGTCTGGAAGAAATCCGGCGGCAACCCGGTCGAGATGGCCCGCCTTGCCGACGAACGCATGTATGCGGACAAGCGCCGTCATTACTGCGACCGGAACCAAAACGATCACCCCGCCCGCGCCTGCCGTTCAGCGTCGTCCGACACCATGCAGAAAGCGCTTTAACGCCTCCGCCGTCTCACTTTTGCGCAGGCGGCCGTAGCAGCGGCCGATTTCCTCATAAATCCAGGTCCGGAGCGCCGCGTCCTCCCGGGCCGCGAAAAGGGCCGCGCCCAGCAGTTCCAGTCCTTTTTCCGTCTCATCCCGCATAAAATGCAGATTGGCTCCCAGCATCAGGGTCAGTGGCGTGGCCTGATAGCGGCGCAACCGGGCGTAGCGCCGGAAGGCCCGCTCCATGTCGCCGGATTGCCCCAAGGCCGCGATGGCGGCGATCTCCTCCTCAGGACGGGCCGCGCAATCCCGCGTGACCACGGCGGCAAGTTCTTCAGGCGGCATGCGGCCGAACGCCTTCTGCACGGGCAGAAAAGGCGCAATGGCCATATCAGGCGTACCGGCCCGACGGCTCTGACGGTAAAAATCCTCCAGGGTCCAGCCGTCGCTCCCGCATACGGCGGTAGCCAGGCCGCGTTGGATTTTTTCCTCAAAATCCTGCTGTGATTTATAAAAATAATGATTGATGCGGATTTTTTCCGCCACGGGATAGGAAGAGGCTCCCAATACGGGCACGCGGTCCTCGTTGACGCAGAAGCGTCCCTCCG
Organism: Desulfovibrio sp. 3_1_syn3; assembly: GCF_000145315.2. Classification (NCBI taxonomy): domain Bacteria; kingdom Pseudomonadati; phylum Thermodesulfobacteriota; class Desulfovibrionia; order Desulfovibrionales; family Desulfovibrionaceae; genus Desulfovibrio; species Desulfovibrio sp. 3_1_syn3. Next base: position 467,625 of record NZ_ADDR02000002.1, on the reverse strand, counting down.
CATAGGCGAAGTGATGCGGCGACAGGGGCTTGAGCGTCCATTGCGGCTGCACCAGGCTTTTGACGTGATGATGCAGGCAAAGGCCGTCGGTATAGCTGCGCGTCACGCCCGCCGACGGCCTGCGCAAATGGCCGCCGGAGCCGAAGACCATCCAGTGCGCCGCCAGACCGGCCCAGGCCTCATAGTCTTCCAGCAGATCCCGCACGTCACGGCGGCCCAGAGGCAGCACGAATTCGTCAATATCAATGAAGGCCAGCCAGCGGCTGCGTGTTTTCCACTGGCGCAGGCAATGGTAGTAGGCCGACAACTGCGGGGCCTCGCGCCGGGGAAAGTCAACGACCGTCAGCAGACCGGCGTCGGCCAGATCCGCCAGCGTCCGCGCCGCGGGCACGGCGCTGCCGTTGTCGTAGAGCACAATATGCTCGAAGCCCACGGCAAAATGGTGCAGCGCCCACTCGCGCAGATGGGGCGTCTCATCCTTGGCGATGGCGCAGACGCAGGCGTAGTACACAGACGGCCCTCCGGTTCGGTTAATTTCCGGCGGCGGGCTCACCCAGCAGGGCGCGGGCGTAATCCGCGCCGTTGAAGGGGCGCAGATCCTCCATTTTTTCACCCAGGCCCACAAAGGTGATGGGCAGATGATGCTGCATGGCCACGGCAATAGCCACGCCGCCCTTGGCCGTGCCGTCCAGCTTGGTCAGGATCAGCTCGTCCACACCGGCGGCCTCCTTGAAAAGCTTGGTCTGGGAAAGGGCATTCTGGCCGGTGGTGGCGTCCAGCACCAGAATGCTGCGGTGCGGCGCGCCGGGATGCTTCTTGCCCAGCACCTGGCGGATCTTGGTCAGCTCTTCCATCAGGTTGACCTTGGTCTGCAAGCGCCCGGCGGTATCCACAAAGAGCACGTCCACACCTTCCCGCACGGCCCGCTCCACAGCCTCAAAGGCCACGGAGGCCGGGTCCGAGCCCGCCGGACGGGCGTGGAACAGAGCGCCCACCCGCTCGGCCCAGACCTGCAATTGCTCAATGGCCGCCGCGCGGAACGTGTCCCCGGCCGCGATCATCACCTTCTTGCCCTGCATGCGCGCGCGATGCGCCAGCTTGGCGATGGTGGTGGTCTTGCCCACGCCGTTGACCCCGATCATCAGCACCACTTCGGGCGGATTCACGGCCGAAATGCGGCGCGGCGCGTGGAAGATCTCCTCCAGTTCGGCCAGCAGCAGTTCACGGGCCTGTTCGGCGCGGGTGGCTTTTTCCCTCCGGGCGCGCTCCTTGAGACGCTCCACCAGTTCCAGCGAAGGCTCGTAACCCAGGTCGGCCATGATGAAGAGCTCTTCCAGCTCTTCCCAGAACTGCTCGTCCAGTTCGCCGTGGCCGGCGAAAAGCGTGTCCAGGCGACGCGCGAACTGTTCGCGGGTGCGCGAGAGCCCTTCGCTGATCTTCAGAAAAAGGCGGCTGCGCTCATCTTCCTCATCCTCCAGGTCCAGGGCCAGGGCCAAGCGGTATTGCAGTTCCGAGCGGAATTCCTCCACATAGCGGTATTCCATGCGCTCAAGCCAGTCCTGAAAATCGCGCACAAAGGCCTGAACCTCGTCCTGCGGCGCGTCCAGGGAGCGCAGCAGAAATGCCAGGCGCTGCCAGAGCTGGTCGCCGACGCCGTCCACATCCTCCAGGATGATGCCCAGCCAGATTGAAAGCCGGGGTTCGGCCTCGCGCAGGCGCAGGGTCAGGGCCTCGTCTTCCCCGGAGATGCCGGAAGCCGGAGCGGGCGCCCCCGCAACACCCTTTTCCTCAAACGGAGTGGGGGCGGGTTCCGGAACAACTTCCGGGGCCGGGCTCACTGGCGCCGCGGCTTCCTGGGGCAGTGCGGCCCCGCCCCCAGGCTCACGCGCTGGCGCTGTTTCGGGCTCATGCCGCGCTTCAGCCCCAATTTCGGAAGATTGCGACTCGTCCGCGGCATCGGAAGGCTGCGGCGCATTTTCATCCTGGCGCGATCCGCCGAAGATTTTTTTGACGGCTGAAAAAAAGCCCATGACACACTCCTTGCTTGTGGAAGCCCCGCGCAAAAAGTTACCCAGCGCTTCCCTTATTTCTCTCCACCCAACGCCGCCAGCACATCCTCCAGGGCGCGCATGCACTCTTCCACGGCCAGCGCGGCGGTTTCACACTGCGGGTCATTGAGGGCCGCCTGCATGGCCCGTGCCGCCTCGGTCAGGCGGGTCGCGCCCAGACAGGGGGCCGCCAGTTCGAGCATGCGTCCCAGATGACAGAGCCCCGCCGTTTCGCCGTCCGCATACAGGCGGCTCAGGAGTTCGGGCGCGCGGGCAAAGCACTGGCGGAACAGCCCGGCGGTAATCTGCCAGGCGTCGGCATGCTTGCGCTGGAAACTCCGGCCCAGCGCCGGATTGACCGGCGCAAAACAAGGCACGGGCGCGCCGTGGGCCTGTGGAGCCCGGCCCTCCCCCCCGTCCGGAGCGTTATCGCCCTCGGCCGTGGAAGCGCTCAGACCCAGCACGATTTTTTCCGGCGCGGACGCATCAGGTCCGGGCAGGGCCGCATCCGCTTTCCGGGCCAGCAGGCGGCGCAGGCGGGCCAGATCCCCCCAGTGCCAGAGCAGCAAAAGCAGCGCTCCGGTCCAGAACAGGGCCGCCAGGGCAAACCGCCAGACTTCGCGCCGGGCCGTCAGGGCCTGCTCCTCCGCGCTCAAACGCGGCGAGAGATATACTTCCACCGAGCCGACGGTCCGGCCTTCCATCTTGAGCGGATTCATGCCCTGTACGGTGTTTTCCGCGATTTCATCGTCCCAGGGCACGGGCTCCCACTGATAATTGCGACGCTGGCCTTCCAGCATGCCCCGCTTGGTCTGGACCTTGACCGCGTAAATGCTGTCGTCCTCCATGGCGGCCATGACGATCGTGCGGGCCGTCAGCTCGTCCAGCTCCCAGGCGGGCAAAGAAAGCAGGGCCGCCAGTTGCGCGGCCGTGCGCCCGGCCTCGCTGATGAGCCGGTTTTCCGCATCCCGGCGGCTGCTGTTCAGATTCCAGAGGCCGAGCAGCAGAAAAAGCAGAAGTCCCGCCGCCCAGGCGGCCAAAGCCAGCCAGCGGCGCGTGCCGTGTGTAATGTAGGGCATATATTTCGTGTGCGCAAAGCCGGCGGCCTTACGCCCTCCTTCTCATTTTGCGCGCAGATCGCGCAGGCGGCCCGTCAGAGCGGCCAAATCCTCATTGCCCAAGACGGCCAGACAGAGCAGCCATCCCGCCAGCCCGGCGGCAATAGCCAGGGCCAGTGCGCTCCACTGCCCGCCCCACCAGCAACCGGCCGTTTGGGCGGCATCAGCCGCGCGGACGGCCAGGGCAGCGGCAGTTCCGGCGGCCAGAGCCGCCACCGCCTGCTGCGCCAGCGCCCGCCGGGGCACTGCCGGAGCGGCCTGCCCGCAACGTCGCAAGGCAAGACGCAGCCCGCGCCAGAGCAGGCAGGTCTGGAGCCAGAGTCCCAAGCTCACGGCCAAGGCCGGGGCCATGGACGACCAAAGCGCGGGAAGACTATGGCCCAGCACGGTCCCGGCCGCAAGTGTCGCCGCCACGGCCCAGCCCGCGCTGACGGCGGTGCGCCGCGTTTCGGCCAGAGCGTTGCAGCCCGCCAGCAAACTGCGGTTGAGCGCAAAAGCGGGCAGGCCCGGCAGATAGGCCCAGAGCGCCAGCCCGGTTTCATACGCGGCCCGGTCGTCAAAAGCCCCGTGCCGCAGCAGGGCGTCCACCAGGTCCGGGCCCACAGCCCAGAGACCGGCGGCGGCGGGCAGGCTGAACAGCAGGGTCCAGCGCAGGGCCGTGCCCAGTTGACCGGCAAAGGCCGAAAAATTCCGTTCCGCCGCAAGGCGGCTCAAGGTGGGCAGGCTGGCCATGCCCAGACAGACGCCCACCAAGCCCAGCGGCAGTTCCAGCAGGCGCTCGGCGTAATACAGCGCCGCCACCTGCCCCTGGCCCAGGCCCGACGCCAGGCTCATGGCCGCCAGCATGGCCAACTGCGGCGCGGCGGCCCCCAGCAGACCGGCGGGCAGCTGCGCCAGGCAGCGCCAGGCAACCCGGCCCGGATTTTCACGCGCCGCTTGCGCCCGGATGTCGTAATCCGGACGGCCAGGCCAATCAGGACGATCAGGCCGATCCGGGCGCACCGGCTCCGGCAACGCCTCGCCCGGCAGCAGGCGGCGCAGGGCCAGCCACTGCGCCAGCCATTGGACCAGCCCGCCGCAGAACATGCCCAGAGCCAGGGTGGACGCGGGCGGCCAGCCGCCGAGGGCCGCGGCGGCCGTAAACAGCAGCATGGTCAGGTTGAACAGCGCGGGCGACAGGGCGGGCAGCCAGAAAATCCCCATGCTGTGCAGCAGAGCCATGCCCAAGGCGGCCATACCCGCCGTAAGCAGGTAGGGCAGGCAGATCCGCAGCAGATCCGTCACCCGCGCCGCTTCCGGGCCGGAAAAGCCGGGAGCCAGCGCCGAGGCCAGCCAGGGCGCCGACAGCAGGCCGGCCAGGGTCAACACGACCAGCACCAGGCCCAGGCGCACAGCCAGAGCCGACGCCAAGGGGCGCAAAGCATGCGCCCGCCCCCGTTCCTCCGCCGCATTGCGCGCCGGGCCGTGGGAACGGCGCACCAGACCGGCGGTAAGGGTCATGGACAAGGAGCCTTCACCCAGCAGGCGGCGCAGCACATGGGGCAGACGCATGGCCGCCACCAAGGCGTCCGCCGCCGCCCCGCCGCCCAGCAGCCAGGCCATGCCCATATCCCTGGCCAGGCCCAGCAGACGCGAACCGAGGGTAAAGCCGCCCAATAGGGCCGCCGTGCGCAGCATCCCGCCCGAAGCGGCCCGCGCGGGTTGAGGACAGACGCGATCCGGCATGCTCAGATCCGTTTCTCCGACGCCGAGCCCTCAGGGCCGGTGCGGATCAATCTCCGACCGCCAGGCCCGCACGACCTCGCGCACGCGCCGGTCCTGCTCCTCGGGCATTTCCTTGAACTCCTCGGCGAAAACATGGATGCGCGTGCCGCCGCGCGGCACGAACAGGCCTTTGACCCGGCACCAGCAGGGCGCGAGCAGCTCGCGCAGGTCTTCCAGCACGGTGTTGGTGATCGTCTCCATGAAGGACTGGTGATTGCGGAAGGCGAACATATAGAGTTTAAAGCTCTTGGATTCCACGCAGAGCTTGTCCGGCACGTATTCCACACTGATGGTCCCGCAGTCCGGCTGGCCGGTCACCGGGCAGAGCGAGGTGAATTCGGGGAAACTGATGCTGACCACATAGGGCCGCTGCGGGTAACAATTGGGAAAGGACTCCAGCAGACCGACGCCGGGGCCGTCCTCAAAGGCCGGAAGACGGCCCGTGCCGAGGATATGCAGGTTCTGGGTCTGGTCCTGACTGCGGGTGGGCATGCGCTACTCCTTGGAACATTAATAACACATGAAATGCGCGGTTACGGCGGCAAAGACCGCCTGCTCGCATTTCGCGGCAAGGATTTGTCCGCAAATTCTTACAGAGCAGTCGAGGCATTTCATGCGTCAACCGTCTAGAGCAGATTAACTTTGAAATTTTACAAATTTCAAAGTTGACATTCTGGCGAAAAACGTGCTTTTCGCCAGAATCCACGCCGTTTCGCGGCGCGCCGCACCATGTGCGGCGTTAAAGCACTTTCAAAGTGAAATGGCTCTAACTCACATCATTCCGGCAACCCGCCGGAAAAAACACGGGAAGCCTCCGGCGCGTAACGGACTTGTAACCCATTGCGCTTACGGCTACAATATTCTATTCGAGCGCTGCCCGAGGCGCTGCCTCCGGAGCAGGTTGACGCTGAAATTAATTTGCTCTGAAAAAAATTTTGTCCTTCCTGCCCAAAAAACGCTTTTTGTGAAGGGCATACGTCCGCGAGGCAGGCGGCCGGAGCAAAAAATGCGTCTGTCTTGACTGCCGTCGGCATCGCAATACAACCGGAAGACAAAGGAACTTTTTCAGCAACAGCGCCGGGCGAGCAATCCCTTTCGGAGGAGCCATGCATCTCAGCCTGCGATTACAGCCCTGCCGGACCGGCGACGGTCTGCCGCTTTTTCCCGCCGCCCTGCCCGGCGCGGACGTCTGGCCCGCCCACTGCCTGACGGAAGCCGTTCCCCGCCCCATGCCCCGAATGTCGGTAGGAACCCGCCTGTACACAGAGGACGGGACGGCGCTGTTCTGCGTCACCGGGCGCATCTGGCTGACCACGCCGCCCAGGCTTAGCCATGCGCACGCCTACAGTTGCCCCATGCTCACCGCCCTCACGGATATCGCGCCGCTCCCCAATATGGACGACGCCGTACGCCTGGAAGTACGCAAGGAAGGCCATTCCCTGGCCTGGATCACGCTTTCGGACAAGGGCTCCCAGGGCATGCGCGAGGATTTGAGCGGCCCGGCCATCGCGGATCTGGCGGCAGCGCATTTGCCCCTCTGCCACAGCCAGGGGTTCCTGTTGCCGGACGATGCCGCGCGCTTGCGCGCCCTGCTTACGGATCTGGCCCTGAACCAGGGCTACGACCTGATCTGTACCACCGGCGGCACGGGGCTTTCCCCGCGCGATATCGCGCCCCAGGTCACGGCGGCCCTGCTGGACCTGCCCCTGCCCGGCTTCAGCCAGGCCATGATGGCGGCGAGCCTGAGCAAAACGCCGCACGCCGCCATTTCCCGCGCCGTGGCCGGGGTACTGGGCCAAAGCATCATCATCAACCTGCCGGGCAGCCGCAAGGGCGTGCAGGAAAATCTGGCCGCCGTGCTGCCCGCCCTGCCCCATGCCCTGGACAAACTGCACGGCGACCCCGCCGACTGTGGAGGATAACAGCATGCGCACGCCTTTTGGCCAGTTTGCCGACATCTGCCGGATGATCAAGATCGAGCATTCCGTCTTCGCGCTGCCCTATGCCTGGGCCGGAGCCTTTCTGGCCGCGCGGGGTCTGCCGCCGTTGCGCAGCCTGATCTTTCTGACCATCGGTATGGTGGCCGTGCGCTCCTTTGCCATGGCCTTCAATCGCCTGGTGGATCTGCCCTTTGACCGCGACAATCCCCGCACCATGGACCGTCCCCTGGTCACCGGCGACATCAGCGTCGCCCAGACCTGGGCCTTTTGCGGGGTCATGGCCCTGATTTTCATCATTGCCTGCGCCTGCCTGAACAGTCTCTGTTTCTGGCTGGCCGTACCGGCCCTGCTGTTCGCGGCCGCCTACAGCCTGCTCAAGCGTTTCACCGCCCTCTGCCACTTCTGGCTGGGAGCCACCCTGGGCCTGGCCCCTCTGGCCGGATGGATCAGCGTGAACCCCGCAAGCATGGACCTTTCGCCCGTGCTGCTCTTTCTGGCCGTGACCTTCTGGGTGGGCGCCTTTGATATTTACTATGCCTTTCAGGACCTGGATTTCGACCTGGCCTTCGACCTGCGTTCCGTGCCCTCGGTCTACGGGCCGGACACGGCCCTGGCCCTGGCGGCCTTCTCTCATGTGATGACCGCCATTTTCCTGCTGTTGACGGGCCTGGCGGCCCATCTCTCCTGGCCCTGGTACGCCATTTGCCTGGGCATCGGCGTTCTGCTTCTGGTAGAGCACAGGCTGATGCGCCCCCAGGACCTGCGCCATGTGAACACCGCCTTTTTCACGCTTAACGGGATCATCTCGCCGGTGGTGCTGATGGGCGTGATCCTGGGCATTTACATCTGACCGGAATCATCATGCCCCGTAAAAAAAGTTATCAGTGGCAGGCAGGCGGCAACGCGGACAATGCGGAAGCCCCCAGCCGTTCGGCCAAAAAACGCCAGAGCCTGGCCCTCCAGGCATTGGGCGAGGAACTGACCCGCCTGTCCCCGGCGGAACTGCAACATCTTGACCTGACGCCGGATCTCAGGGAAGCCCTGACCCTGTATGCCCGCATCCGCGATCATGAGGGCCGCCGCCGACAAATGCAGTATATCGGCCGCCTGATGCGCGAAACCGCTGCCGGGCCCCTGCGCGCGGCCCTGGACGCCAGGCGGGACGCGGCCGCGGCAGACACCGCGCGCTTCCATCAGGTGGAGCAATGGCGCGAGCGCCTCCTGGCCGCGCCCGAAACGGAAGTGGAAAGCCTGCTGGAAGCGCTGCTGCGGGCCATGCCGGACGCTGACGCCCTTCCGGCGGACCGGCCCGCGCCTGAGGAACTGCGCCGCTGTGTCCGGGAAGCGCGGGAGGCCCGCGCCGCCCAGGCGGCAACAACGGCCAAAATCACGCCGCATGCATCCCGCGCCCTGTTCCGGACCCTGGCCCGCGCGTTGGCTCCAGTCCAGGACAAAGCCTGACGCGGGACGCGGATTACATAAACATCTGCAACACGCTGGCCGCCAGCAATCCGGCCAGCAACAGGTTGAGCGCGCGCCCGTGCCGCCGGAACGTCTCCCGTAGCAGGCCCCCCGCCCCGGCCCAGAGCAGGTTGCAGGCTACGCCCAGCGCCGCGAACACGAGGGCGCAGCCCAGCACATGCGGCCCGTCCGGCGCGTGCGGCAGCACAAATCCGGTCAGGGCCGTGAGGCCGCAGAGCAGCACCTTCACATTGACGAATTGCAGCGCAAGCCCGCTCCAGAATCCCAGCGGGCGTCCCGCAGCGCCGCTGTCTCCCTCCTCTCCCACGCCGCCCGCCACCATGCGCCAAGCCAGCCGGAGAATATAGAGCGCCCCCGGCCAGACCAGCCAGGCGGCCAGCCCCGGCAGCACGCGCGCCAGGGCGAGCGCCGCGCCGCCGCAGAGCAGCATGACGGCCAGAAACCCGGTGCTGATGCCCGCCAGCAGGGGAACGCTGCGGCGCAGGCCGTGCGCCGCGGTACTGCTCAAGGCCAGGATGTTATTGGGACCCGGCGTCACGGCGGCGATCAGCGCGTAGTTCAGGAAGGAACAGAAGGCAACGAAAGACATGACATTCTCCTTGCTTTTTGCCAGCATAGCGTCGATAGTTTCATCGGAATAGTGAATATTTTTGCTTTTATTCTTTGATAAATCCGATGAAAAGGAGGCGGGTATGGACCTGCGCCGCCTGGAGGCCCTCAACGCCGTGGTGGACGAGGGCAGCTTCGAGAAGGCCGCGCGCCGCCTCTGTTGCGCGCAATCCACGGTCACCTTCCAGATCCGTCAACTGGAACAGGAGCTTGGCCTGCAATTGTTCGAGAAGGTGGGCCGCCGCATGCGTCTCACCGAGGCAGGCCACGGCCTCATGCCTCAGGTGCGCGAACTGGCCAGGGCCCTGGACGGCCTGCGCGCGGCTGCCCGGCGGGAAGAGCCGCGCGGCCTGTTGCGCGTGGTCGCGGGCGAAACCCTGCTGGCCTACAAACTGCCTGAGGTTTTGCGCCGTTTCCGGGCCAGCGCCCCGGAAGCGCGCCTGCACCTGCAATCGCTCAACTGCTATGTGATCCGGGATGCGCTGCTCAGCGGCGCGGCGGACGTGGGAGTATTTTACAGCCAGGGGCCGGACGCCTCGCTGGCGCAGGAATCTCTGGGGGATTTTCCCCTGGCACTGGTAGCCGCGCCGCAGTCGGCGGACATGGATTTCACCCGCCCGGACCAGAAGCTGCCCACCAGCCTGATTACCAACGAACCCCAGTGCATGTTCAGGCTGTTCTTTGAAAACACGCTGCGCCGCCGCAACATCAGCCTGAACGGAACCATCGAACTGCTGAGCATTGAGAGCATCAAAAACTGCGTGGCCGCCGGCCTCGGGATTTCCTATTTGCCCCGCTTCTGCGTGGAGAGGGAATTGCGCGAAGGCCTGCTCCGCGAGCTGCCCTTTGTCGAACCGGCCCACACCCTGCGCGCTGTCTGCGCCCGTCATGTCAACAAGGCCCGGAGCCCGGCCCTGCGTCTTTTCACTGCCCTGGCAGAGGAATACATCGGCGGCGTTTCGCTCCACGGCGCGGGATCTGACGGCCTGCGGGCGGACTGAATGCAAAAAACTCCGCCGCAAGACTTGACTGCGGCCCGCCGATAGGATAGAAGCCATCTTCGTCAACAGCGCCCTTGTAGCTCAGTCGGTAGAGTGCATCCTTGGTAAGGATGAGGTCATCAGTTCAATCCTGATCAAGGGCTCCAGAAAAAGTACCCGCGCCTATCGTTATAGGCGTCAGATTATGAAGACAAAGGCCCGGTTTCCACGAAACCGGGCCTTTGCGCCGCCTGCGGCGGTAAAAGCATCGGGCGGAAAGGCACAAAAGTCAGTAACGCCCGCATGCTTATGATTCCATGGGCATTTTTCGCGCAAGGCAGGCGGCCATGCAGATTCCCGTTCCCCTTGTCACCGTGGGCCTGCTCACGCTGTCCAATATCTTCATGACCTTCGCCTGGTACGGGCATCTGCGTTACAAGGGCGTGGCCCTGCCGCTGGTAATCCTCACCAGCTGGGGCATCGCCTTTTTCGAATACCTGTTGCAGGTTCCGGCCAATCGCATCGGTTACGGTTATTTTTCCGCCGCTGAGCTGAAAACTATCCAAGAAGTCATCTCCCTGACCGTCTTCATGCTTTTTTCGACATTCTGGCTGCATGAATCCCTGCGCTGGAACCACATTCTGGGCTTCGCGCTGATCGTGCTGGCGGCCTGGGTCATCTTCAAGGAATGGTAGGGCCGCATGTTCACCCTCACGCTGAGCACTATCCTGATCTGCACCGGCGCGGCCCTGGTGGGCGGCTTTATTGACGCCATCGCCGGGGGCGGCGGCCTGATCACCATGCCCGCCCTGCTGCTCACCGGCGTGCCGCCGCATCTGGCCCTGGGTACCAACAAGGTCAGTTCCTGCGTGGGCACCAGCGTGGCCCTGGGCAATTTCGCCCGCAGCCATCTGGTGCTCTGGCGTCTGGCCCTGGCGGGGCTGGCCTTTTCCCTGTTGGGGGCTTACGCCGGTTCCATCCTGGCTCTTTATGTGAACAGCGAAATTCTGGGCAAAATCCTGGTGGGCCTGCTGCCTGTGGGCATGTGCGCCACCCTGCTGCCCAAAAAGGAGCGCGAATGCGCGCCCCGCCCGCTGGAAGGCGCGCGCTTCTGGACGCTGGTGCCCCTGGTCTGCCTGTTGATCGGCGCGTATGACGGCTTTTTCGGGCCGGGTACGGGCAGTTTTCTGATCCTGGCCTTTCACTGGATTCTGCGTGTGGGGCTCATCGAGGCCTCGGCCACCTCCAAGGTGCTCAACCTGGCTTCCAATTTCGGCGCGGTGGTGGCTTTCATCTGGCACGGCAAGGTGCTCTGGCCCTTGGCCCTGGCCATGACCGGGGGTTCCGTAATCGGCAACTGGCTGGGCAGCCGCACGGCCATCCGGGTGGGCGCCAAGGCCGTGCGGCGCTTCCTGACTGTCTCGCTGTCCCTGCTGTTGCTCACCCTGATCTGGCAATACTTTCTGGCTCCGGCCCGTTGAGCCTGGGACCACAGCTTGCCTTGCCGTTTCGGCGCATGTTACCGTAATGCCGCTTCAGCGGAGCCGCCGCACGGCGGTCCGCCCCCACCCTTTACAAGGAGCAGCGTTATGCGTCGCATTCTTCCCCTTGCTCTGATGCTTCTTCTGCTGGCCGCCACGGTTCAGGCCGCCGGTCCCCAAAAACAACTGCCCGGCGATCTGACCTTGGCCCAGGCCCAGGAAGTGCTCAAGGCCGCCCTGGTCAAAGCCGAAGCCCAGGGCGTGCCCATGAATATCGCCGTGGTGGACGCGGGCGGCAACCTCAAAGCCTTTGCGCGCGAGGACGGCGCGTTTCTGGGCAGCATCGACGTCGCCACCAAAAAAGCCCGCACGGCCCGTTTCTTCAATATGTCCACAGCCCAGTTGGGCGCGGCCTCCCAGCCCGGCAAAGAGCTGTACGGCATTGAAGTCACCAATGACGGGCTGGTCATTTTCGGCGGCGGCGAGCTGCTGATCAAGGACGGCGTCATTGTGGGCGCCATCGGTGTGAGCGGCGGCTCGGTGGCCGAGGACACAAATGTGGCCAAGGCAGGCGCGGCGGCCTTTGACTCCACGGCCGGGAAGAGCAAATAACAGCTAATTGACATTCCATGAGAAAGCCCGGCTTGCGCCGGGCTTTCTCATTCAGACGCGCTTTTCCGTATCGTTGTACGGCGCGGCGCGCTTCGGGATGCGACTTTGGACGTCGCCTTGGGCGCGGGATCCGTGAGGCCCGGAACGGCCCCGCCGGCCACGGCCCAGAGGTACAGACTGGCTACTGTGGCATGGGGCGCGTAACGCCGCCGGTATTTGTCGAAGAGTTTGCGGTCGACACGACGGTGGCGGTAAAGCATGCGCAGGCCGCGCTGAATAGCCAGATCGCCGTAACTTATGACGTCGGGCCGCTGCAGCGAGAAAGTCATCAGCATTTCGGCCGTCCAGACGCCCACGCCGGGCAGGCGCGCCAGTTCGGCGCAGAGCGCGTCGTCGGGCAGGGTCCGCAGGGCCTCCACATCGAATTCGCCGGAAAGCACCCTCTCGGCGGCCGCCTTCATATAGCCCACTTTGCGGAAAGACAGGCCGAAAGCCTGCAAGCCAGTCTCGGACGTTTCCCGGATGACGCCGGGCGTGATCGCGCCCAGGCCCGCGCGCATGCGCGCCCAGATGGTCTGCTGAGCCCTGGTGGCGATCTGCTGGCCCACAATGGCGTGAATCAGAGCCTCAAAGAGGTCCGGCACGACCTCACGGCGCACCGGGCCGATCAGCTCGATGATTTCGGCCAGGCGCTTGTCCCGCGCCTTGAGGTGGGCGATTTCCTGTTCGCCGTATGTAAAGTACTGCGCCATGGCAATGCCGACCGGGGCAACGCCCCTTGGTCCACTCCCAGAGCAATTCAAAGTGAAATTGCTCTAAAGGTAAAGTTTGAGAAAAAAAAGGGGGCGTGTGGGAGAGAAACTTTGTTCACCAAAGTTTCTCTCCCACACGAAACGTCAGTTTTTCAGGCTGTGGATGGGCGCGGGAATCCGCCCGCCCAGACCGATGAAGCCCGAAGCGTCGCCCGGCGTCACCGGAATGATGGCGGCCTTGCCCAGCAGGCCGCCGAAGGAAACCTCGTCGCCCACGCCTTTGCCGGGCACAGGAATCACGCGCACGGCCGTGGTCTTGTGGTTGATCATGCCGATAGCCATTTCATCGGCGATGAGCCCGGAGATAGTGGCTGCGGGCGTGTCGCCGGGGATGGCGATCATGTCCAGCCCCACGGAGCAGACGCTGGTCATGGCCTCCAGCTTTTCGATGCTCAGGCGGCCGGACATGGCCGCGGCCTCAATGCTGGAATCCTCGGATACCGGGATAAAGGCCCCGGACAGGCCGCCCACCGAGGAGGAGGCAAAAGCGCCGCCCTTTTTCACCGCGTCGTTGAGCATGGCGAGCACCGCCGTACTGCCGGGCGCGCCGATGCTGGACAGGCCCAGGCTCTGAAAAATTTCGCCCACCGAGTCGCCCACCGCCGGGGTGGGGGCCAGGGAAAGGTCGGCCACGCCGAAGGGGATGCCCAGCCGCCGGGCCACTTCGGTTCCGATCATCTCGCCCACGCGGGTTACCTTGTAAGCCGTGCGCTTGATGACCTCGGCCATATCCAGCAGGGTCAGGCGGCCGCCCTGCTCGTTGTGTCCGGCGGCCAAAGCCCGGTCAATGGCCTTCTTGACCACGCCGGGGCCGGAAACGCCCACATTGATGACCACGTCCGGCTCGCCCACGCCCAGATAGGCCCCGGCCATGAAGGGCACGTCCTGCGGAATATTGGCAAAGACCACCAGTTTGGCGCAACCGATGCCGCCGCGCTCGGCCGTGGCCTGGGCCACCCGGAGAATCTGCTCGCCCATCAGAGCCACGGCGTCCATATTGATGCCGCTGCGCGAGGAGGCCACGTTGATGGAGGAACAGATGCGGTCGGTCTGGGCCAGAGCGTCGGGCAGGGCCTCGATGAGGGCGCGGTCGCCCTTGGCGAAACCCTTTTCCACCAGGGCCGTGAAGCCGCCCAGAAAATCCACCCCGGCTTCCTTGGCGGCCTCGTCCAGGGCGCGGCAGATGCGCACCATGCCGTCCGGGCCGAAGGGCGCGCCCACCACGGCGATAGGGCTGACGCTGATGCGCTTGTTGACCACCGGGATGCCGTACTTGTCGCCTACTTCGTCGCAAACGGCCACGAGCTGCGAGGCATAGCGGCGCAGCTTGGCCCGCACGTTGGCGGTGAAGAGATCCAGATCGTGGCTCACGCAGTCAAACAGGCTCACGCCCAGGGTGACGGTGCGCACATCCAGATGCTCGTTGCGGAGCATGTTCAGGGTGCTGATGACTTCGCGTTCTGAAAGCATGGCGTATCCTGTGTACCATGCGCGGCCTGCCGCCCTGCAAGAGGACCGGACAGCCGCTGCAAAGCTGAATGTTGTTTCCCGGCAAAAAGCCGGGCGCGGCTGTCCTTAAAAAGAGCTCACTCTGTGGACGGCCTCGAAAATATCGCGGTGCTGCACGCTCACGCGCAGATGGCGGCTCTGGCCCTCGCAGGCCAGCTCGCGGCGCAGGCGGCCCAGATCCGCGTCCTCGGGCACCATGACCTCAAACACGAAGAGCGCGTGATCCTCCCCGCCCTCGCCCAGGATGGCCTTGAGACTTTCGATGTTCACGCCGTGGCGGGCGAATACGCGGCTCATGGCCGCGATGAGTCCGGGCTTGTCCGGACCGTCGGCGGTGACCACAAAGGGATCGCACTTGAGGTCTTTGCCCCACTGCCCCTCAATGGCCGGACGCACCAGGACGGAGAGATCCACCTGGGCTTCGGCCAGACCGGCGGTGAGCTGCTCGCGCAGTTCCTCGGCGCTGCGGCCCTCCGGGGCCTGGACCACGAAAATGGCCGCGAACTCGCCGGAAAGGATGGTCTGGGTCACTTCCACGATATTGCAGCCCGTTTCACCCAAGATGCGGCTCACCGTGGCGACCACGCCGGGGCAGTCGCGGCCGAGAAAGGAGGCGGTGTATTTCTGCATGACACTGTCCTTGGAAAAGCGCCGGTTGCCCTGGAAATCGCGCCTCCGGCGGAAAGTGCATCTATACACGCAAACACGGGCGCAGTTCAAGCCCGGAAAGCCCTTCCCGCCCGCGGCACGGTCGCCCCGGACGGTCGGACAATCTTGACGCTCCCGGCTGAATGGCATACCGTAACGCTCCTTTCCTGAACAGTGACGAACATGACGGCGCGGGGCCTGGCCTCGCGGAGCGTCAAGGCAGGGCCAGAGCGGGGGAATTCAGTGGAAAACCGGGAAAAGAAGAAAAAGCCTGTTGTCAAACTGGGCACCAAGTCTTCGCATGCGGCATACTTCATGCCCATGCTGGAAAGTTTCGCCGCGCGCGATGATCTCAACGAGGTCATCAAAAACCGGGTCAGCAAAGCCTGTGACCTGCTGGACGCGGGCGTGCCCCTTTTTCCCAATGATTTCCACAAAGACCATGCCGTTTCCTGGGTGCAGGAAAAGTTCGGCGGCCTGGAAGGCGACGACCTGGAAAAACAGGAAGACGTCTTTGCCATTGCCGGGCGCATCGTCTCTTTGCGCTCCTTCGGCAAGGTGGCCTTCTTCCACCTCATGGACCAAAGCGGCCGCATCCAGTGTTATGCCTCGCGCGAGCATCTGGACGAAGAGACTTACAAGATCGTCAAGAAGTTGGACGTAGGCGACATTGTGGGCGTTTCCGGCCACTTGTTTCGCACCAAGACCGGCGAACTGACCATCGCCTGTCGCAGCCTCAAGCTGATCACCCGCTCCATGCGGCCCCTGCCCGAAAAATACCACGGCCTCAAGGACATGGAGACGCGCTACCGCCAGCGCTATGTGGACCTCATCGTCACGCCGCGCGCGCGGGAGATCTTCGCCAAGCGCAGCCTGATCGTGCGCGAGTTCCGCCGCTTCATGGAGGAGCACGGCTTCATGGAGGTGGAAACCCCCATCATGCAACCCCTGGCCGGGGGCGCCACGGCCAAGCCGTTCAAGACTCACCATAACGCGCTGGACCTGGATCTTTTTCTGCGCATCGCGCCGGAGCTCTACCTCAAACGCCTGCTGGTGGGCGGCTTTGAAAAAGTCTTTGAGCTGAACCGCAGTTTCCGCAACGAAGGCATCGACACCCGCCACAATCCGGAATTCACCATGTGTGAATTCTACTGGGCCTACGCCACGTTTGAAGATCTCATGAACTTCACGGAGAAGCTCTTCGCCCATCTGGCCATGGCGGCCTGCGGCACCACGGTGGTGACATATCAGGGCCAGGAAATAGACCTCACGCCCGGCCACTGGAAGCGCCTCAGCTTCTACGACTCGCTTACGGAAATCGGCGGGCATTCCCCTGATTTTTACAATGATTACAGCAAAGTGCGCAACTATATCCGCGAGCGCGGCGAAAAGGCCGCGGACAGCGAAAGCCTGCAAAAACTCCAGGCCAAGCTCTTTGACCTGGATGTGGAAGGCAAGCTGATCCAGCCGCACTTCATCTATCATTATCCCACGGAAATCTCGCCCCTCTCCCGCCGCAACGACCTGCGGCCGGAAATCACGGACCGCTTTGAACTGTTCATTACCGGACGCGAGCTGTCCAACGCCTTTTCTGAGCTCAATGACCCCGTGGACCAGCGCCTGCGCTTTGAAGAGCAGGTGCGCGAACGGGAAGCCGGCGACGACGAAGCCCACAGCATGGACGAGGACTACCTGCGCGCCCTGGAATACGGCATGCCCCCGGCGGCGGGACAGGGCGTGGGCATCGACCGCCTGGTCATGCTGCTCACGGATTCGGCTTCCATCCGCGAGGTCATTCTCTTTCCTCTGCTGCGGCCCGAGTTTTAGAGCAATTTCACGTTAAAATTGCTCTAACGCCGCGAAGCGGCGTGGATTCCGGCGAAAAGCACGTTTTTCGCCGAAATGCCGACTTTGAAATTTGTAAAATTTCAAAGTTACTCTGCTCTAAGCCCGGATCGGGCACCAGCCAGCAAAATCCGACACAAAAAGGTGAACCGGCGGCAACAGGCCGTCAGTCCGTCTTTTTTATTTGCAAGAGTAAGGAACCACGCTTCGAATTCGATGAGGAAGCGCAAGAAACAAACTTCTGCCCCGATTGGATACCCGTTTCATAATGCAGACCATACATCCCCTGTATTTCCTGCAACGCTTTTTCCTGCCCTGTTTTCCCGACTTGCACGATACTACGCAAAAGCAGTGACCACCGGCAGGTAGGCTGAAAAATCAGCCGGATCCGGAACAATATGTCTCGCATTATCAGGCGCGGGCTAAACCGGCAATACAATATCCCCGGTACAAAGAACACTCGCCCTACCGTCATATGCCCGGGGCATCCGCCCGCTTGTCATGGCCACCCATGAAGGTTATTGAAGTTGCGGACTTGCCGCCGTGAGATTGCAGAAAGCCACACCGCACCAACCCGCCGACATTCTGATACCATGAAAATCAGTTACCCCGTTTTCAAAAGTCTTGTCGCCCTGTCCCTGGGGACGCTGGGCGTCTGCATGTCGGAATTTTCCATTATGGGCATCCTGCCGGAAGTGGCCCACAGCCTTTCCGTCAGCATTCCCGATGCCGGGTATTTTATTTCGGCCTATGCCCTGGGCGTGTGCGTGGGGGCCCCGCTGACGGTGCTGATGGCCCGCTCCCGCCCGTTGCGGAGTATTCTGCTGGCGCTGATGCTTGTCTTCATCGCGGGCAATACTCTGACCGCACTGGCTCCCAACGCCTCCATGATGCTGGCGGCCCGTTTTATCGCCGGGATGCCGCACGGGGCATATTTCGGGGTGGCCTCCATTGTGGCGGACAAACTGGCAGGCAGGGCTTTTTCCGTACTGGCCGTCTCCATTGTGGTGTCCGGCGCGACCATCGCAAACCTTGTGGGCGTGCCCGGCGCGACCCTGGTGACGCAGATTTTGTCGTGGCGGGTCGCCTACGGCATCGTCGCCGGCGTGGGCCTTCTGGTCATCATCGGCGTGCGGGCCTGGGTCCCCCGATTGCCGGGGCTCAAGGACACGGGCTTCCGGGGGCAATTCCGTTTTTTGAAATTCCCGGCTCCCTGGCTCATCTTTCTGGCTATTGTGCTGGGGAACGGAGGCATGTTCTGCTGGTACAGCTACATTTCTCCCTTCATGGGCAAGGTGGCGGGAATTGACTCCGTCCACATGACTCTGGTCATGGCCCTTGCGGGTCTGGGCATGGTGCTGGGCAACGCCCTCAGTGGCCGGCTCTCCATCCGTTTCCCGCCGACCGGCATTGCGGAAGGCATGCTGGCCGTCATGGGCACGGCCCTGCTGCTGGTCTTCTTTTCGGGACAGCATACAGCAACAGCGCTGGCTCTGATGTTCATCTGCACCGCCTGCCTGTTCGGCGTTTCAGCCCCGCAGCAGATGCTTTTGCTGCAAAACGCCAAAGACGGGGAAATGCTCGGCGCCGCCCTGGCGCAGGTGGGTTTCAATATCGGCAATGCCATCGGGGCCTATTGCGGAGGGCTCTCCATTGCCGCCGGGCACGGCTACGGCAGTACGGCCCTGATCGGAGCGCTGCTCGCCGCCGCGGGTTTTCTGCTGCTTCTGGGATACGCCCGCAAATACGGCTCCCCCATTCTGGGCGATTAAACCGTTTCATCTAAAAAAAGTCTTGAATCTCAGGCCAAGCTGGGCCAGAATGCCGCAAATGTCCTTTGAACTCTTTGTGGCCCTGCGCTACCTCTTTTCACGGCGCAAGCAGACTTTTATCTACATCATCTCCCTGATGTCCATTCTGGGAGTGGCTATCGGCGTGGGCGCGCTGGTAGTGGTTCTGGGCGTGTACAACGGCCTGACCACGGACATGCGCGACAAGATCCTGGGCGCCAACGCCCACGCCATTGTCATGTCCTATGTGCCCTCGGCTTTTGAGCACGACCAGGACCTGACCCAACGCATCCGCTCGGTGGACGGCGTCACCGGCGCAACGCCCTTTATTTACACCGAAGTGATGCTTTCCGCGGGCGGCGGCGTCAAGGGCGTGGTGCTGCGCGGCATCGACCCGGCCAGCGCGCCCGAGGTGCTCTCCCTGCTGCACCAGATGCGTTCCGGTTCGCCGGAGGATCTGCAAAAAGAGGGCACGCCGGGCATCATCATCGGCGAGGAGCTGGCCCGCCGCCTGGGCTTGGCCGCAGGCAGCCGGGTCAATCTGCTCTCCCCTTCAGGCCAGAAGACCGCCTCCGGCTATTCCCCGCGCATCCGGCCTTTTGAGGTCGTGGGCATCTTCAAGACCGGCATGTTCGAGTACGATTCCTCCCTGGCTTTCGTCACCCTGAACGCCGCCCGCGACGTGCTGGGCCTGCCGCCGGGCTTCCTCTCGGGCATTGAAATCACGGTCAGGGACGTCTTCAAGGCCGATCAGGTCGCCGCGCGCCTGTCCACGGAACTGGGTTCGCCTTTCTACGTGCGCACCTGGATGGAAATGAACGCCAACCTCTTCGCGGCCCTCAAGCTCGAAAAGGTCGGCATGTTCATTCTGCTGGCCATGGTGGTGTTGATCGGCTCTTTCTCCATCGTCACCACCCTGGTCATGCTGGTCATGGAAAAAACCCGCGACATCGCCATCATGATGTCCATGGGGGCCACGCGCGGCATGATCCGCCGCATCTTCATGCTTCAGGGCACTATCATCGGCGTCATCGGCACGCTGCTGGGCTATGTTTTCGGCCTGAGTCTGGGCTGGCTGCTCAAACGCTACCAGTTCATCAAACTGCCTGAAAACGTCTACACCCTGGACCATCTGCCCATCATCATCACGGTTTCCGATGTGCTCATCGTAGGGGCCAGCGCCATGCTGCTCTGTTTTCTGGCCACTCTTTATCCGGCGCGCCAGGCCGCCCGCCTCGAACCGGCCGAAGCCCTGCGCTACGAATAATCATGTCCGAGCTCTACAAATTTTCTGACGTGGGAAAAAAATTTTCCGGGCCTGGAGAAAATCTTGAAATTTTCAAGAATATCAATTTGATTGTGGAAGAAGGCGAAGCCCTGGCCATTGTGGGGGCTTCCGGTTCCGGCAAGTCCACCCTCTTGCATCTTATGGGGGCTCTTGATACTCCAAGCACGGGCGTTGTGGCCTTTGACGGCCGGGATATGGCCCTGATGAGCCCGGACCGGAAAGCAGCTTTCCGCAATAAAACCCTAGGCTTTGTTTTTCAGTTCCATCACCTCCTGCCGGAATTTTCGGCACTGGAAAACGTGTCCATGCCCGCCCTCATCGGCGGCGCGCGCCGGGCCGCCGTATTGCTCGAAGCCCGCGCCATGCTGGAGCGGGTAGGCTTGGCCGCCCGCGCGGACAGCAAGATTGCCACCCTGTCAGGCGGCGAACGCCAGCGGGTAGCCATCGCCCGCGCGGTCCTGTTGCGGCCGCGCGTCCTTCTGGCCGACGAACCTACAGGCAATCTGGATGAAATCAGCGGCGCCCAGGTGGGGGATCTGCTGCAGGAACTCAACCGCGAACTGGGCATGACCCTGGTAGTGGTGACGCATAATCTGGAATTGGCCGCCAGAATGGACCGCGGCCTGGAACTTAGAGCGGGGGCTCTGTATGAGAAGTCTTTTGCATAGTGTGCTGTTCAGGGCCGTGTGCCTTGCCGCCCTGGCCTGCGCCTTACAGGCGCTGTCCGCCCAGAATGTCATGGCGGCCAAGGCCGGGCAGCCCCTGGTTCTGGTGCTGCCCTTCCAGGTCAATGCCGGGCCGGAGATGCCCGATGCCTCCCGCGATGTGCCGCAGCTCATCGTCAGCCAGCTGGAACAGAACGGCCTCAAGGCCGTGCCTATGAACCGGGCCCGCGCCCTGTTCGAACGCAGCGGCGACAACAGCATCGACCTGGCCACGGCCCGCCGCCTTGGGCGCCAGGCCGGCGCCAAACTGGTCATTTACGGCAGCTTCAATCAATTGGGAGACGGCTTCACCATGGACACCCGCCTGGTGCCCGTGGAGCAGGGCGAAGCCGTGCCCGCCGGTTTTGAGCGCAATTCCCTGGTGGCTCTGAGCGAGTGCGCCACGGCCGTGGCCGGGCGCGCTTCGGACATGCTGGGCGCCGCCGCGCCCGCCGCTCCGGCCCCGCAGGCCGACAACGGCCCCGGCTTCGTGCCCATGCACTCCCCGGCGGCCGCCGGTGACGGCCTGGCCGACGTGCAGGTGCGCGGCATGAAGATCATGGACCCGGACACCGTGCTCATGCGCCTGACCATCCGCAAGGGCGACAAGCCGGACGCCAACGCCATCAACGAAGAAGTCAAACGCATCTGGGACATGGGCTATTTCAGCGACGTGCAGGCCTCCATGGAAGGCAGCGTCCTGGTTTTCACCGTGGTGGAAAAGCCGCGCATCGACAATATCGTGGTGGAAGGCTCCAAGGATATCGACCAGGAAGACGTGCTGGCCGCCATGGGCACCAAGTCCGGCAGCGTGCTCAACGAGCAGATGCTTTCCGACGATTTGCAGAAAATCACCGAACTCTACCGCAAGGAAGGCTATTACCTGGCCAAGGCCACCTATCGCCTGGAAGACCGGCAGGGCGGCCGGGGCGCGGTGCTGGTCATCTCCGTGGACGAGGGCAACAAGCTCTATATCAAGGAAGTGAAGATCGAGGGCCTCAAGGAACTCAAGCAGGGCGACATGGACAAGTACATGGCGCTCAAGCCCCGCAACATCTTCTCCTGGTTCACGGGCAGCGGCGTGCTCAAGGATGAATACCTGGAGCGCGACACCAACGCCATTGCCGCCTACGGCCTGAACGAAGGCTTCATCGACATGCAGGTTTCCGCGCCGCAGGTGGACTATAAGCCCGACGGCATCTACATCACCTTCACCGTGCACGAGGGCCCTCGCTATACCGTGCGTAACGTGAAATTCGCCGGCGACGTCATCGACAGCGAAGACAACATGCTCAAGGTGGTGCAGATGGACGATTGGGAGAAGTCCAACAAATACTTCTCCCTGACGGTCATGCAGGAAGACTCCAAGCGCCTGACGGACTACTACGCCGATTACGGCTACGCCTTCGCAGAAGTGGACACCAAGCTGATGAAGGCCGACGACGGCAGCGCCCAGGTGGACGTGGGCTATCTGATCAACAAAAAGCAGAAGGTCTTCATCCGCCGTCTCACGGTGGAAGGCAACACCAAGACCCGCGACAACGTCATTCTGCGCGAAATGCGCCTGGGCGACGGCGATATGTACGAGGGTGCCAAACTGCGCCGCTCCAGCGAACGCCTGAACCGCCTGCGTTACTTCTCCGCCGTGGACACGGAGCTGATTCCCACAGGCAATGAGGACGAGGTGGACCTCAAGGTCAAGGTCAAGGAAACCAACACCGGCGCCATCATGGGCGGCATCGGCTACTCGACCTATTATGACGTGGGCGTCACCGCCTCCATCATGGAGCGCAATCTCTTCGGCCGGGGCTACTGGCTCCAGTTGCAGGGTTTCTTCTCCTGGCGGCGCACCACGGGCATGCTGTCCTTCACCAACCCCCGCGTCTACGACACGGACCTTTCCCTGGGCAACGACCTCTATTACACGCACGATTACTGGGACGACTTCACCAAGGACACTGTCGGCGACACCATCCGGGCCTCCTATCCCATCGGCGAATACACCTCCGTGGGCCTGGCCTACCGCCTGGAGCGCTACGAGCTGTATGACGTGCACAGCGACGCCTCGCCGTATATCAGCGACTACAAGGGCGTGAACTGGACCAGCGCCCTTTCCGGCCGCATCCTGCGCGACACCACCGACGCCAAGGACCGCCCCACCAAGGGCACCATCACCCGTCTTTGGGCGGAATACGGCGGCGGCGGCCTGGGCGGCACGGACAACTTCGTCAAGGCCGTGGCCGACTGGCAGGGCTTCTGGTCCTTCAATCCCCAGAACACCTTCCATGTGCGCACCCGTCTGGGCGGCGTGTTCCAGAACACCGACGACCCGGTGCCCGTGTTTGAACGCTTCTGGTTGGGCGGCATGGACACCATCCGCGGCTATTCCTACTCCGATCTTTCGCCCCGCGACTACAAGTACAAGGGCGAACAGATCGGCGGCGACCGCATGGGCGTGTTGAATGTGGAATATATCTGGACCTTCCAGAAGGATATGGGCCTGGCCTTGGTGCCCTTCTTTGACGGCGGCTTCAACATCGACCAGAAGACCATGGGCAACGACCTGGACAAATATCTGGTGGCCTCCGCCGGTCTGGAGCTGCGCTGGCGTTCGCCCATGGGCGATCTGCGCATCGCCTACGGCATCCCCCTGGTACAGGATTACGACAAGGAAATGGAATCGGGAAGGCTTGAGTTCAGCATGGGCCAGTTCTTCTAGAGCATTTTGCGCTTGTTCGAAATATATGGTCTGAAAAGCCGCCGCGAAATTCGCGGCGGCTTTTCTATTGGCACAAAATCTGCAATAATTTTTCAACGGCGGGCTTCGCCCATGTCGCCGCAGGTCGGCAAGCCCTTAAGTACTGACGCCGGGCGGCCGATAACATAACCAGTCCGGCTTACGCCGGTGTCGGAAAACCGACGGACAACAGCGCACTCTCTCAGGGAACGGAAAAAAACAGTGGCCGGAAAAAGTAAGCAACATAAACAGACGGACAAAGCCCTGGTCAGGCGGCTCGCGCCGCCGCTGGCCTTTTTGCTGGCGCTCTGTCTGCTGGTTATCTGTTGCTATGATGCCGGTTACAGTGCGCTGCCGCCCACGGAAAAACGCTATGCCGCCGCCAAGGCGGATATTGCCAATCTCAAACTGGACGACAAGAAAGGCAATCTGCGAGAACCGTGGGAAAAACTGGCTACGGAATTCCGGGCCATTTACGATACGGATCCGGCTTGGCCCAACCGCCCGGCCGCGTTGTTCCGGGCCGCCGAAAGCCTGGAGGAGCTGGCAAAACGCTCCTTCGCCAAAGCGGACGCCCGCAAGGCCATAGAATGTTATGAATCCCTGGCCCTGCGCCATGCCGATAGCCGCCTGGCCGACGACGCCCTGTTCCGCGCGGCGCGGATGCGCGCGGCCTGGCTCAAGGACGACAAGGGCGCGCTGGCTTTGCTGACCCGGATCAAGAGCCAGTACCCCAAGGGAGATATGCTGCCCGAAGCCCTGGCTCTGGAAAAGGCCCTCAAGGCCTCGGCCAGCGGCCGCACCGCGCCGGAGGCCCGCCAGGTGGCGGCTGCGGACAGGAAGGAAGCGGTGGAGGATCAGCCTGCCGCGCCGGAAAAATTTTCCTCCCCGCAGGTTTCTGTCCAGCCTGCTGTTTCGCCAGCTGTTCCGGAAGGCCAGCTGTTGCCCCGCTATCGCGCGGCCAAGGCCCGCATGGAAGCCCTCCGGGCGGACAAGGTCAAATCCTGCTGGCGTCAGCCCTGGGAAGAACTGCAGGCCGAGTTCCAACGCATCTATGAAAGCCGTAAGAACTGGGCTGTGGCACCCGGCGCGCTGTTCCGTTCCGCCGCGAGCCAGGAAGCTCTGGCCGACTGTTCCCATCTGTCAGGCGATTACCGCCGTGCTTTGGAACTCTATTTGTCCCTGACCCGCGAATTTCCCAAGAGTGCGCTGGCCGACGACGCCTTGCTGTGCGCGGCCCGAATCCAGAGCACGCGCCTGGGCAAAACCAGTGAAGGTCTCGCCCTGCTGGACGAAATCGCCGCCAATTACCCGCGCGGCGACATGGCTGCGGAGGCCCGCAGCCTGCGGGCCCAGTGGAGGGGCACTCTGGCGGACGCCGAGAATACAGGGGCCGGAGCGGGTGCAGGGCGCGCGGATTCAGCCTCAAAGGCCGCGTCCCGGCCTGAGACGCCGGAAGTGCAGGTGCTTTCCTGGGATTCCCTGAACAAAAACAGCGTGGAAATCGTTCTGGAAATGAGCGGCCCCACGCGCTATTCCACGCGTCTGGTCAAGGCCCAGAAAGGCGCTCCGGCCCGGCTGTATCTGGATTTGGAGAATGCCGCCGTGGTCAGTGACGTGCGCAAGGGCGTCACGGTGCGCGGCAGCCTTTTGCAGGCCGTGCGCGTGCGCGAGCGCAAGGAAGGCGGGGCCAGCCTTCAGTTCGATTTCCGCGAGGTGCGGCGTTTCGATGCACGCATAGAGGATGACCCGTGCCGCATCGTGCTCAGCGTGGCCGCGGGCAAGACCCCTCTGCCGCGCAAGGCCGGAGCGGCGGCGGCCTTTGCCGCCGGCGAGGAAGACGCGCCCGCGCCGCGCGCGTCCAAAGCCGGCGTCAAGAGCCGCCAAGTCAGCGACATGGCCAGCCAGCTCGGCCTGACCGTGCATACGGTGTTCATCGACGCCGGACACGGCGGCCGGGATCCGGGCACCAGCCACAACAAGGTGCTGGAACGCCTGATTACCTTGGACGTAGCCATGAGTCTGGGCCGTCTGCTGGAGGCCAACGGCCTGGAAGTCGTCTACAGCCGTACCCGCGACACGGCAGTCTCCCTGAGCGAGCGTACGCGCAGGGCCAATGCGGCGCGCGCCGACCTTTTTGTCTCGGTGCATGTCAATGCCAGCGAAGATCCACGGGTCAGCGGCATGGAAACCTATTATCTGGACCTGGCCAGCAACCCGCAGGCCGCGCGTGTGGCCGCGCTGGAAAACGCGGGCAGCGATCATCGCCTCGGCGACATGCAGAACATGCTGGCCGACGTCATGCTCAACGCCCGGGTGGAGGAGTCACGCCGCCTGGCCGGGGACATCCAGCGCCTGTCCATGTTCCGCCTGAAACGGCGGGAATTCACGGTCAGGAACAACGGCGTCAAGGCCGCGCCCTTCCATGTGCTGCTCGGCGCGCAAATGCCCGCCGTGCTGGTGGAGCTGGGTTACTGCACCAATCCGGCCGAGGCCCGCAACCTGGCTGACCCTAAATATCGTCACGCCCTGGCCGAAGGGCTGGCCGAGGGTATCCTGGCTTACAAAGATCGCCTTCTCAAGCGCCAGACCGCGCAGAATTCCTTGACGCCCAACGGCCCCGGTGCTATGTGAAGTCCGTGTTTCACAGTTGCGCCGCGAGCATCACAAAGCCGCGCGCAACAAGCGGACCGGGCTTTTTTTGCGCTCTCTCGTGTTTGCATCGGCCCGTCCGGAATAATTTTAGAGACGAGCTTCTTACGGCGCGTGGGCATACCTGTTCCGCAAGGGCGGCATAAAATTCAGCAATTGGGGAAGGAGAACTTTCATGCGTAATGTTGTGTTGATGACCCTTGCGGCTTGTCTGCTGCTGGCCGGAGCGGCTTTCGCCGCTGATGAAAACGCCGTGCCCGCGGCTAAAATCGGCGTGGTGGACATGCAGACTGTAGCCACGCAGAGCGAGCCCGCCCAGGCCGCCAAAAAACAGATGGAATCCAAATACGGCAAGGAGCGCCAGAGCTTGGAAAAACAGGGCGAAGCGCTGAAGAAAAAGGCTGAAGACCTGAAGAATCCCAAAGCCAGTGAGGAAAAGAAGCTGGCCTTTATCCGCGCCAAGCAGGAACTGGATCAAAAGACCCGCAATTTCCTGCGCAAGGTGGAACAGGACGAGGTTAAGCTGCGCCAGGACATGGTTACCCTGGTGTTCAGCGCCACCTATGAAGTGGCCCGGGCCAAGGGCTTCAATTTCGTGGTGGACGTCACGGCCGGCGGCGTGCTCTATGCCGATCAGTCCATGGACCTGACCCAGGACGTGCTGGCCGAGGTGAACAAGCTGTATAAGGCCGGTGGTCCCAAAAAGGACGACAAGAAGTAAGCGCCGGACATTTTTCGTCGCAAAGCCTCTCGACCCTGACGGGGCGAGAGGCTTTTTTTCTACAGCATTTTACGTTTGAAATCTTACACATTTCAAACTCTACGCCGCCCGCGTGCTGCGGAAAAACGCGGTTTTTCCTTGCGCTTGGGCGCGGGTGTCCGCTCACGCGGCCACCAGAGGAATTCACTCATTTCAATCGTGAATTCCTCTACCTTTTCACAGGCGCCGGACGCGCCGGGGAGAACATATGCAGGATACGGTCACTCAGAGCCAGACTATGGATATTCAGCGCATTTTGAGCATTCTGCCCCACCGTTACCCTTTTCTCCTGGTGGACCGGGTGGTGGAATGCGTGCCGGGCTCGCATATCAAGGCTTATAAAAACGTCAGCGTCAACGAACCCTTTTTCCAGGGCCATTTTCCCGGCGTGCCGATCATGCCGGGCGTACTGATCTTGGAGGCCCTGGCCCAGACCGGCGGTCTGCTGGCCGCGGCGGGCATGGGCGACCTCGCGGACAAACTCTTTCTTTTCACCGGCCTGGACGGCGTGAAGTTCCGCCGTCAGGTGGTTCCCGGCGACCGCCTGGACCTGGAATGCTCCAATATGCGCATGAAGCTGAAGCTCTGCAAGATGGAAGCCCGCGCCTTTGTGGACGGCAAGCTGGCCGCCGAGGCCCGGATTACGGCCGCCATCGGCGACAGACCGGGAGCCTGAGATGCGCGTGGCCCTTGTCCACTACTGGCTTGTCGGCATGGCCGGCGGCGAGCGGGTGCTGGAAGCGCTCTGCCGCATGTACCCGCAAGCCGACATTTTCACCCATGTGCTGGACCGCAGGGCCCTTTCCCCGGACATTGCCGGGCACCATATTGAAACAACGTTCATCAACCGTCTGCCCGGCAGCCGGAAGCAGTACCAGCGTTACCTTCCGCTCATGCCTCTGGCACTGGAGCAGCTTGACCTCACGGGCTATGATCTGGTCATTTCCAGCGAGTCCGGCCCGGCCAAGGGCGTGATCACCCGCGCGGACAGCCTGCATGTCTGTTACTGCCACACGCCCATGCGTTACCTCTGGGATACCTGGCCCGACTACATGGCCTCGGCCGGGGCGCTCACCCGTCTGGGCATGCGCCTGCTGCTGCCGGGCCTGCGGCGCTGGGATCTGGCCAGCTCCTTTCGGGTGGACCATTTCGTGGCCAATTCGCGCACTGTGGCCCGGCGCATCCGTAAGCACTGGCGGCGTGAGGCGGCGGTAGTCTACCCGCCGGTGCATATCGCGGCCTTTACCGCGCGTGAGCGGCCGGGCGGGGAGTTTTATCTCTGCCTTGGCCGGTTGACGCATTACAAACGGGTTGATCTGGCGGTCAAGGCCTGTTCGCGGCTGAATCGGCCCTTAGTGGTTGTCGGGAAAGGAGAGGCGCTTAAAGCCCTACAGGCCGAAGCAGCGCCCTGCGTCCGATTTCTGGGCCGTCAGGATGACGTTGCGGTGGCGGACCTGCTGGCCCGCAGCAAAGCCCTGCTTTTCCCCGGCGAAGAGGACTTCGGCATCGTCCCCCTGGAAGCGGCGGCCTCGGGCACGCCCGTACTGGCCTATGGCCGGGGCGGCGCCACGGAAACGGTATGCGACGGCGTTACCGGACTCTTTTTCACGGAACAGAGTGTGGAGGCAGTGGAAGCCGCCATTCTGGAGTTCGAACGCCGGGAGCGGGATTTTGACCCCCAGCTACTGCGCCGTCACGCCGAGAGCTTCGGCGAGGAGCGCTTCAGACAGGAATTCGCGCGGCAGGTGGAACTGGCGTGGGCGGCGCAAAGCCGTCCGCCGGAAATTCAATAAGCGCCATAGCCGGAAAGCACCACCGGCACGGTTCTGCCCAGAATCCACAAATCCATCCAGACCGACCAGTTGTTGATGTAATAGTGGTCGTAGGCCACACGCTCCTCATAGCTGGTGTCGTTGCGGCCCGAAATCTGCCACAGTCCGGTGATGCCGGGCTTGACGCGGCAGTATTCGTCATAGACTTCGCCGTATTTCTCGATTTCCCCGCTCACAATGGGGCGCGGCCCCACAAGGCTCATGCCGCCCAGAACCACATTGATGAGCTGCGGCAGCTCGTCCAGGCTGGTCTTGCGCAGAAAAGCCCCCATGCGGGTGACCCGGGGGTCATGCTTGAGCTTGTGGTCGCGCTCCCATTCCTCACGCAAGGCGGGGTCGCGAGCCAGCCAGTCTTCAAGCACAGCGTCGGCATTGGCCGCCATTGTCCGGAATTTATAGATTTGCAGCGCCCGGCCGCCCTGGCCGATGCGCTGCTGCCGGTACAGGATCGAACCGGGGCTGTCCAGACGGATCAGCAGGCCCAGAATCAGGCCCAGCGGCAGAAGCACAGGCAGGATCAGCAGGCAGAAAAAGAGATCAATACAGCGCTTCATCCGCAAGCGGCGCTTATCATGCAGATTCTGGCGCAAGAGCAGGCCTACCACATTGCCCAGGTCGCGCGGCGTCAGCCAGTAACATTTGAAGTCTTCCCCGAAGGAGGGCACCAGCAGCACCTTGCTGAAATAGCGGTTGACTTCCGTGACGTAATCCAGCACCTGCCCCTGCCCGACCTTTTGCAGAATCAAGGCTATGGCGTTGGGCCAGCGCCGCGCGGCGGTGCCCAGCAGTTCCCGCACGCGCAGCGCATCATCGGGCAGGCCGAAAATTTTCACCGGCATCAGGCCCCGCTCCGGATGGCGTCTGAGGTAGTGCCAGAGATCGCGCCCCCGGTCGCTACGGTCCAGAATGATCAACGGCCTGCCCCACCAGCTTTTCCGGCAGAAGCGGCGGCGGCAGATGCCGCGCAGGGTGGGCAGGGTAAAGATGGTGGCGGCCCAACTGCCCAGAATGACCAAGCGCGAATACAGGTCCCCGGTTTTTGCCAGAAAAAGCGCGGCCAGGATCATGCAATACGTCAGGCTGATCATCAGGAAGAGGGCTTTCAGTTCGCGGTGCGGCGGCAGGCTGATGCTTTGGTACAGGCCCAGGCTTGCGCCGAGCAGCGGCCCCAGCAGCAAAAGCGGCAGCACCCAGCGGTAAAGGATGGAGTCAAGATTGTCAAAAGCCGCACGCAGCAAAAAAACCGCAATGGCCGTGCCCAGCAGGGCCAGGAGGTCGGACAGCACAAGCAGAACTTTCTGCGGCGACAGGCCGAAGCGGCGCAACAGGCGGATGGCGGGAGAAAACTGGGACATGACTGACTTGACCGTAGACGGTAAGAGGCTGGCACAGATCACAGACGCCGTTCGCCACGCTTTGCCTGAAAACACGAGCAGGGCCGCGCCCTTCCAGACGTACTTTCAACATTATATTTTTGTTAGTATAGCCCGCCTCGGCATGGAGCACAAGACCTCCGCACCTCCGCCGCGCGGCGGACAACGTTCCGGCGAAAGCGACCTTGCGTCAGGCGCGCGCTTCTGTTACAAAAAATTCTTGTTTTGCCGGGGTCCGGCCGACGCATACGCGTTCAAGGCCGCAGTCTGTTGTTCTGTCTTCTTTCGAGGGGGAAAATGAGCATGAAAAAATTTTTTGTCTGCGCACTGCTGGCTTCGCTGCTGGCCGCCGTGCCCGCCTTTGCTAAAAAGAGCTACGTAAACGGCATTGACCCCAACTACCCGCCCTTTGCCTACATGGATGAAAAGACCGGCCAGGCCGCCGGTTTTGACGTGGATTCCCTGAACTGGATCGCCAAGACCATGGGCGTGGAAATCACCCATAAACCCATGGCCTGGGACGGCATTATTCCGGCCCTGCTGGCAAAACAGATCGACATGGTCGGCTCCGGCATGAGCATCACGCCGGAACGCTCCAAGATGGTGCAGTTCTCCGATCCCTACTGGACCGTTTCGCGCGTTTTTCTGGTGCCGGCCGATTCCAAGCTGACGCCTGAAGACATCCTGAGCCAGAAGATCAAGCTGGGCGTGCAGCGCGGCACTTCCGAAGCCAACGCCATCAAGCAGGAGCAGCAGGAAAAGGGGTATCCCTTTGAACTGCGCTTCTATGAATCCGCGCCTCTGGCCGTGGAAGACCTGCTCAACGGCCGCATCCAGGCCGCGCTCATGGACGAACTGCCCGCCGACGACGCCATCACCAAGGGCCGCGCCGTGAAAAAGGCCGGCACCCACGGCAAGCCCGACGGCTTCGGCGTGGCTCTGCGCAAGGACGACAAAGAGTTGCGCGCCCTGATCGACGAAGGCTACCGCAAGCTCATGGCCGATCCGTACTGGAAGGAACTGCAGAAAAAGTATCTGAACAAGTAAGCGGAGGCGGCCCGGCCGCCTTCGACATTCGTTCCCGCTTCCTGCCGTGACAACGCGACACGGCGCGGACCGCCGGGCTTTTCCGGCGGTCCGCGTTGCGCGGTGATTTGACTGCAAATTTTCTGCCCGGCGCTGCCCATGAATTCATTGACCGTCGTTTTCAACGCCCTGCCCGCCATCCTGGCCGGAAGTTTCGTGACCATCGGCAACGTGACCGCCTCCTTGGCCATGGGGCTGGTGCTGGGCGTGCCGCTGGCCGTGAGCCAGGTCTACGGCGGCCCGTGGCTGCGTCGGCTGGTGGCGCTGTACGTCTGGTTTTTCCGAGGCGTGCCCATTCTGGTGCTGCTTTTTCTCTGCTACGGCCTGTTCATCAGCCTGGGCCTGCCTGCCGATCCCTTTCTGATCTGCTGTCTGGTGCTCGGCTGTACCAGTACGGCTTATCAGTCCCAGATTTTCCGCGGGGCCATCGAAAGTCTGCCCCAAGGGCAGCTCAAGGCGGCGCGCGCCTTGGGCATGAATGATTTCACGGGCATCCGCTGCATTGTTCTGCCCCAGGCCCTGCGCCTGTCCATCCCCGGCTGGGCCAACGAATTTTCCATTCTGCTCAAGGACTCGGCCATCTGCTACGTCCTGGGCACTCAGGACATCATGGCCCGCACCTCCTTCGTGGCCGCGCGCACCCACGAGCATCTGGCGCTCTACGCCGCGGCGGGTCTGATCTATTTCGTGCTGACGCTGGTGGTGCTCAAGCTGCTGCGCCGCCTGGAAGACAACGTCCATGTGCCGGGCTATTCCACGGGAATGGGCATGGAAGGCATGGGAGCGGGATAAGCCATGTGCGCAGAACAGGAAGTGGTATTGCGGGTTGAGGGTATCTCCAAGCAATTGGGCGGCAGGCCTATTCTGGACAATTGCTCGCTGACGGTCCGCCGGGGCGAGCTCAAGGTGCTTATCGGTCCCTCGGGCGCGGGCAAGAGCACGCTTCTGCAGTGCATCGACTGCCTGATTCCGCCGGATTCCGGTGAAATCTGGCTGGAGGACGAACGCCTGGAGATGCGCGACAAGCGCAAGCTCTGCGCCTTCCGCGCCCAGGTGGGGATGATCTTTCAGGATTTCAATCTCTTCGACCACCTCACGGCCGAGGAAAATGTGGCTATCGCCCTGCGCAAGGTGCGCGGCATGTCCCGCAGGGACGCCAAGGCCCGCGCCCTGGAAGAACTGGGCCGCGTGGGCCTGGCCCGGCGCGCCCTGCTCTACCCGGCCCAGCTTTCGGGCGGCCAGAAGCAGCGCGTTGCCATCGCACGGGCCCTGGCCATGGACCCTAAAGTCATTCTGCTGGACGAGCCCACCTCGGCCCTGGACCCGGAGCTGGTGGGCGAAGTGCTGGCCGTGATCCGGGATCTGGCGCGCGGCGGCATGACCATGATCATGGCTACCCACCAGATGGATTTCGCCCGGGCCCTGGCCACGGAAATCCTGTTCATGGAGCGCGGCAGAATCATTGAACAGGGCATTCCGGACGACCTGCTGGCCGAGGGTTCGGCCACGCGCACCCGTGATTTCTGCGCCCGCCTTCTGGAAATGGGGGCCTAGAGAGATATTACGCCGCCTGCGGCGGCGCGCAGGTCCTTACGGGTTTGCGAATTGTAAACATTCCGAGCATAGGTATGCTCTCAATTTTCGCAGGATCGTCAGCGTAAAAACGTGGTTTTTCGCTGACTCACGGCGGCTGCGCCGCCGCAAAACCCTACTGGTTTTGTGTGTCTGATTTGAAAAATCAGACACTAGCCACCGGGAACACGCATGTTGGATACGGTCTTTTTCAGCCATGAGCTGCTGCCCGCCCTGAACAGGGGGCTGCTGGTCTCCCTTGCCCTGATCATCCCCGCCGGTAGTTTGGGCTTTGTGGGCGGCGTGCTCATCGGCTGCATGCGCACGTTCGGCCCGCGCTGGCTGCGCCGCCTGGGCGACTGGTACACCGCCATCCTGCGCGGCGTGCCCCTGGCCGTGCAATTAATGATGATCTACTACGCCCTGCCCAAGCTGGGCATCTATTTCGCGCCCTACGGCGCGGCCCTGACTTCCTTCATCCTCTGCACGGCAGCCTATCAGTCGGAATACATACGCGGGGCCCTGCTTTCCATCCGCCAGGGACAGATCCGCGCGGCCCAGGCCCTGGGCTTCAGCACCTGGCAGACCGTGGCCTGGATCGTGGTGCCCCAGGCCGCCCGCCGGGCCCTGCCCGGCTGCGGCAACGAGATCATCTATCTGATCAAGTACAGCTCCCTGGCCTATCTGGTGACCTGCATGGAACTGATGGGCGAAGGCAAGGTGGTGGCCTCGGACACCTTCCGCTTCACCGAAGTCTTCATCACCGTGGGTGCCTACTATCTGATCATGGTCACCCTGGCCACCTGGCTGCTGCGCTGGCTGGAAAAACGCTTTCATGTGCCGGGCTTCGGCGCACGCTGACAAAACCGTTCATCACAACAGCCGGCCGCCGGACGGAATGCGCACTTTTGCGGTACGAACCCGACCGACGACCGGCTGTCTGTTGTCGCAATTCAGATGCAATGCCGCTGCGCGGCAACGTCTGGAGCATGTAGCGTTTGAAATGCTCTACTGTTCCAGCTCGCTTTTCAGCCAAGCCTTGATCTTGGGAGTGGGCTCGCTGATGCCGCGCCATGTGCCGTGGGCCTGACGGAAATCCGCCAGCAGGCTGTCCGGCAGAGGCACGCTGATGAGATCGTCGGCCCGCTCGGAATTACGCCGCACCAGCCGCACCACCGGCGGGTCCTGCCAACTGTCCACCACAAAATAATGGGAAACATCCTCTTTGGAGCGCACCGGCGGGTATTCGGCATGCCAGTCGTTGTTGCCCCATTCCAGATACATGGTAACCGCGTGTTCCGGGGTGAGATTCCAATCTATATTGCAGAGCGCGAAATCTTTCAGATCCGGCATAAGAGCCTCCTTGCAACGGAATTTAGAGCATTTAACATTTGAAATGCCTGTTTACGGCGAGCAATGCCCGCCTGCCCGCATTTCGCGGCGAGGATTTGCTGGCAAATCCTCGCAGAGCGGTTGACGCATCGGTATGCGTCAACCGCTCTTATTATCAATAATATTTATTAATAAATTTGGCAAGCCCGGACCCGGCAAGCAGGCGATTCAGTCTTTCATCCGCTCTTTGAGCTGCCGCTGCACTTCCCGATCGCTTTCGGCCCGCTGACTGCGGCGGGCATTTTCCGCCTCGGCCATACGCTGGCGACGGATGCGTTCCAGGCGCATCTGCTGCGCCTTTTCCCGCTGCTCGCGGGCCTGCTCCAGAAGTTTTTCCCGCTTGCGGTCAAAGACCAAGGTGGTGTGCAGGGCCCCGATGCCGATGGCAATGATGGTGATAATGACCGCCAGCACTTTCTGGATGGACCACTGATTTTCGCCCAGCAGATTCTTGAGCCAGCCCAGATAGAGACTGTCGCCCCAGAAGACCACGACGGGCACGCCGATGAAACAGAACAGCAGGCCCACAATCTCCACCCAGATAAAAGTCTTGCCCATGGTCAGGGCGAAAAGCGTGCCGTCGCGTACCATGCGCAGGAACTTGAGGCGCTTTTTCAGATTGCGCAGCAATTCGTTGAGCCGGGGCGTGGTGTCCTGCGCGCGCTTGAAGGTTTCGGCCTCGTTGAAGTTGCAGGCAAAGGCCCAGTTGATGATGCCCGCGCTTTCGTTGAAATCGCTGCTGAAGTCGCGCAGGACAGAGGGGAAGGGGAACCAGGAAGCCTCGTCGCGGATTTCCTGCAACACGTCCAGGTAATACTTGTAGCGGTTGCGCAGCTCCTCCACCTCGCGCTGGATGCTTTCTTCCAGCTCCTTTTCCAGCACCGGGCGCTGCTCCACCACCTGGAGAAACGCAATATAGTTATTAATGTTGCTCAGAGCTTCCAGCTTATGAATCTTGCTTCCGAGCTGCAACTGCACCGGATGGTCCGGCGGAAACCAGTCATTGAGCCGGGCCTCCAGAGCGTTGATTCTGGTCCGCTCATCTTCGGCGTTCTTCTTGGCCTCGGCCCAGAGATCATAGAGCGAGGAAAGGATCAGCAGGCGCCCGCGCTCCAGGCCGGGATCAATGAGCACGCGGTTGAAATAGGAAGGCTCCTCCCGGACCAGCTTGGTGATCTGCTCCAGCACCTGCTCGGCAAAGCCCATTTTGACCCGGCAGACAATGCCCCGGTACTGCACGTCGCGCCATTGGGGCATGACCCGCCAGACCTGGGCATACTGCTCGATGGCCGGGCCGTACTGGCCCTGCTCTTCCGAGAGCCGCCCCTGCAAAAATTCATTCCAGGCCTGAAGCGTGGGGGCCGGGGTCAGGCTGGCCGCTTCGCGGAAGCAGGCCGCCGCATGGCTGAAATCGTTCTTCTCAATGAGCAGAAAAGCCCGCACCATGCGCAGGCGCGGGTCGCGCTGGTGGCGGGTAATGGTCTGGAGTACCTTTTTTTCGAGATCGGACAGTTCGTCGGACGCGGCGCGGGCCAACTGGTCCAGCAGATCCCAGGCCGGGCTGTCGTCGCGGGTGGGCTTTTCCTCGTCCTGGTCCGGCTCGCGCATGCGGTAGAGCCAGTGCCGGGGCACGTTGCGCAACTGGCCCGGACCGTTGATGTCCAGCACGGCCTGCATCAGCAGGGCCGCGTCGTCCTTGCCCTCCAGCAGTTCCTCGTAGCCCTCCACGCTGTCCTGTCCCAGCACCATCTCAATGCGCCGGAAGGCCTCGTTGATGTTTTCCAGGTCCAGGCCCGCCAGCTCGTCCCAGATTTCAGGCCTGCTCGGGAAATAGGTGCGCGTGGGGCACTCCGCCGCCGTATGGCTGGGAATGCCGCAATAAAAGCAGCCCCCGGCCCCGCTGCTGCCCGCGGTAAGCCGCCCGGCCATGAGCAGGGGGATGGAACGGGCGCTGATGCTGTTTTCGTCCAGCAGCACGTTGCACCAGCTGTCCATGCTGGCCTGCTCGCCGGTAAAACGCAGATCGCGCACCGTGAAGCCGTCGCCCAGCAGATAGGCATTGCGGTAACTGATGTACGGGAAATCCGGCATCAGATTATCCCATTGCAGGCCGATTTTCTTGGGAAGGTCGATATTGAAATTGAGATTGTTGCGGTCGGCCACCACGCAGACGCAGGGCCAGTAAGTGCCGGGCTCGTTCTGCTCCTTGTCGAAACTGCGCAGGTAGTCGCGCAAAAAGGTGCGCAGCATCAGCAGGTTGTCCACGGACACCATGACGAAGGTTTCGTGCACGATGGACTTGATCTTGTGCTTTTGCAGCAGCGCCTCGACGCGCTTGAACATGGAGCTCCAGCCGCTCTGAAAGGCCTTGTCCAGGGGGCTGCCCAGAGGGTGCAGAATGGCGAACCAAGCCTGGGTGGAGGAGTACGGCATGCGCACGTCCACCACGGGCGTGGCCCAGTCCACGGAAGCCATGCCCTGGCGGCCCGGACGGCTTTCAAAGGAGATGCCGGGCAGGGCGCTGCGCCCTTCCCGGCTCTTGGGATGCACCCAGACTTCCAGGCTGTCCCTGACCAGCATTTCCTGGGCCCGCAATGCGCCGTCCAGGGAAAGGCCGGCGTCGCGCTTGCTGCTCAGTTGCAGGCGGCCGGGGAAAAGCTCAATGCTGACGGCCAGTTCATTGAAATTGCCCCAGACCATCAGCCGGGCCAGGGCCAGAAAAACGTCGTCGGTGAAGAAGAACCAGAGGGCCTGCTCGCGCTCCTCGCCCACCAGCATGCCGCCGTAGTTGAGCAGGGTCTGGTTCACCGCCGGCGTGAGATTGTTGTGCCAGCAGACCCAGAGCACATGGCCCATGGTGCTCATGTGCACGTCCTTGCCCTCGGGCAGGCGGGCCAGAAGCTGCGATAACTGCGCCATCAATAAAATCCTTTATGGCCGGGCGGCCTGCATATATACTTGCCGCAATCAGCCACTCTTTCAACCAAGGCGGTCTTCATGGATATTAACAAAACTCTTCAGGAACTCAAAGCCCGCCCCGGCTTCACCGAACACGTGGGCATGATGCTCGTGCACAACGGCGTGGTGCGAGGCTGGTCCCGCAAGGACCACGCGCCGGTCAGCGCCGTGCGCGTCAGCCATGACAACGCGAAAATGCGCGAAATCTGCCGCGAGATGGAACAGCGCCCCGGTATTTTCGCCATTGTGGCCCAGGCCGAGGAAGGCCTGCTCAAACCCGGCGACGACCTGCTCTTTCTGGTGGTGGCCGGGGATATCCGCGAGCACGTCAAAGCGACGTTCGCCGAACTGCTGGACCGGATCAAGGCCGAAGCCGTCATCAAACAGGAATACCACGAGGCCTGAGACCGGCGCGTCTTCCCCTCTACCCGTGTTATCGGCCGCTTGCGCCCGGCGATTAGCCGGGCCGCCCGGCTTTTTGCGTTGTTGTGCTTCTTTTTCGGCCCGGAACCGCCGCATCCCGTTACTTACGGCCTGAAAAACACGATATTTCACATCTGAAATCATGAATTATGTCCGGTCGTGTGCGACTTCAGTCATCCACGCCCGGCGTGAGGATGAGATATCCTTTTCGGCGCGCCCTGAAAGACAACGGGGCGCGCTTCGCATTTTTGCATCCCCTGTTGGTTACGAAAAATAAGAAGCAGATTTCAAACCGGATTTAATTTCTTATTTTATAAGATAGTTATAATATGTTAATCTGAGCATCCAGCAATATTCTTTGCGATATTCCTTGATTTTCGTAAATTTTTACAAAATAGTCTCTCCTGCACTAAAGATTATCTTTTTTATCACGATATATAGTGTTAATTACGTATAATTCCCGTAATGGACTCCGAAGCCGGGAGACAGGCGCGAGAAAGAGAATCTGGAAACGGCCTTTGGGCGGGCGAGCCCGAAATGGAACACAGCGCGCTTTGGCCCTGTGATCAAGCCATGGTGAATAGACGTTCGCGTGAGGGAGTGTCATGGGGCAAACAAACAGGCGTCCTCTTCTCTTGAGCCACCACCACACCGGAACTCCCGGCGCGGCTCTTCTTTCCGGCAGTAGAGAGAGAGAGAGAGAGAGAGAGAGAGAGAGAGAGAGAGAGTAGCCGTTTTCTTCGCGGGTAGAGATATTTTCTCCAATGGGAGAAGCCGTCGCCTATGGGTATTTTGCCCATAGGCGACGGCTTCTTTTTTGGCGCTTCTTTTCCCGCCCCAAACGTCTCTGACGTCCCAACCATTTCACCTGGAGGCAGAAAAAATGAAACTGTCGGTAAAAATCGCCGTGAGCATGGGCGCGCTGGCCGCCCTCATGGCTGTTCTGGGCATCTACCTGATTATGCAGATGTCCAAAGTCAATGACGTTGCGACGGAGATGAGCCAACGCCAGATGCCGCTGGTGGAACAGATGGGCGTCATCAATAACGCCGCCTCGGAATACCGCCTGGCCGAAGTGCTGCATATTTACGCCACAGACCCCGCGCGAATGCGGGAGTATGAAAAGCAACAGCAGAAGTGGATGAAAGTCATCGCCGACGGGGTCCAGAAGAGCGAGGCCATGATCGTCAGTCCCCGGACCAGAGAGATTTTCCAGACCTATCTGGCGGCCCGGCAAAAATACCGCGAAGAATCCCAAAAAGTACTTGAACTTTCGCGGGGGCTGCATACGGAACAGGCCGTCACGCTGCTGCTCGGCGAATCCTTCAAGCAGTACAATCTGATGAGCGAGGCTTTGGACAACACCATCAACGCGATCAAGCAACAGGTCAAGCAGGTCAACGATGACGCTGACGTCATGTACGCCAACTCACGGCTGACCGGCATTATCCTGATCGTGGCGGCCATCCTGATTGCCGTCATCCTGACCCTGCTGCTGGTGCGCAATACCATTCGCCAGTTGGGCAAAGACCCCGGCGAACTCAACGGCATCGCCCACCGCGTGGTGGGCGGCGATTACAATATTGACGACGGCGGCAAAAAGCTGGGCGTCTACGGGGCTATTGTGGAAATGGTCAGCGCCCTGAAGCGGAATATTGAAAACGCCCAGCGCGAGTCGGAGAACGCCAGGGAGCAATCCGCCAAAGCCCAGGAAGCCATGGCCCAGGCCGAGGCCGCGAGCAAGGAAGCCCAGGCCAAAACAGAGGCCATGCTGGTGGCCGCCGACAAGCTGGAACAGGTGGGCAGCGTGGTCTCCTCCGCCTCCACCGAGCTTTCCGCCCAGATCGAACAATCCGACCGGGGCGCGGCCGAATCCGCCCAGCGCCTGTCCGAGGCGGCCACGGCCATGAACGAAATGAACGCCACTGTCCAGGAAGTCGCCAAGAACGCCGGTTCCGCCTCCGCCGCTTCCGCCGATACCAAGCAGAAGGCCGAGGCCGGGTCCCAGGTGGTGGAAAAGGCCGTGCAGAGCATCGGGCAAGTCCATCAGATGTCCCTGGAACTCAAGAGCGACATGGTCCAGCTCAACGAGCATGCCCAGGACATCACCCGGATTATGGGCGTGATCTCGGACATCGCGGACCAGACCAACCTTCTGGCGCTGAATGCCGCCATTGAGGCCGCCCGCGCGGGCGAGGCCGGGCGCGGTTTCGCCGTGGTGGCCGACGAAGTGCGCAAGCTGGCGGAAAAAACCATGGCCTCCACCAATGACGTGGGCAACGCCATCAAGGCCATCCAGGAAAGTACGGCCAAGAGCATGGAAGGCGTGGACAATGCCGTGGAACGCATCGGCGAAGCCACGGAGCTTGCCGGGCAATCCGGCGCGGCCCTGGAAGAAATCGTCGCCACCGTTGAAGCCACGGCGGACCAGGTCAATGCCATTGCCACGGCCAGCGAGGAGCAGTCCGCCGCCAGCGAGGAAATCAACCAGTCCATTGTCCAGGTCAACGACATGTCCCGCCAGACCGCCGAGGCCATGGCCGAAGCCGCCAAGGCCGTGTCCGATCTGGCCGCCCAGGCCCAGGGCCTGACCAATCTGATCCAGGAATTGAAAGAAGCATAACAACACTGTTGCGGCCGGGGGCAGCGCATCTTCACCCCGGCCGCACGCGGGCGCGTGTGGACAGTCAGTGCGTGCCCTGCGGCGCACTCTGACGTGGACAGCGGGGTGCGCCGC
Source organism: Desulfovibrio sp. 3_1_syn3 (assembly GCF_000145315.2). Lineage (NCBI taxonomy): Bacteria > Pseudomonadati > Thermodesulfobacteriota > Desulfovibrionia > Desulfovibrionales > Desulfovibrionaceae > Desulfovibrio > Desulfovibrio sp. 3_1_syn3. The sequence goes on along the minus strand of NZ_ADDR02000002.1, from coordinate 427,473 downwards.
TCACAGGCCGGGCGTCATTAACGCCCGGTTTCATTTTGGCGGGGTTGTTTTCACGAAATCCAAACAAAAATGTATTCTTAACATATTAAAAAATTTCCCTTGCTTCCGCGTTCAACCCGCGATAAATCGACAAAAAAAGAGCGAGGATTGCGCGGCTTTTGCCGCGTAGTCACGAGCACAGGAAAATTCTCCGGCTTTGGATGGGATCATTATGAATGAGTCATGTATTGCCGGTTTTTTCGTGTGCCTGACGGTCACCTCGGGCCGTGAGCTTTTTTCTCTCTCAAGGCGAGAGAGCCGCAAGCGACGCAAGCCCTCTTCCGTATATTCCTTAAAGGATTGCATTCCCCATGCCGGGGGGATGCAACCCTTTTTTTATTTTACGGCCGGTCTTTTTCACCGGCCGCCACACCGCACCCCGACCACTCTGCAAGGTCAAAAGGAGATGCATGAAGCGGTAATCCTGCCCTCAACAGAAACGGCATGGCAATATTCGTGTTCCGCCAAAACCGCCCACCAAGGCATGCCCGCGCGGACCTGACCCAGGAGTCGGGAGCAAGCCTGAAAACGCCCGGCTGTGCGTGAGAAAGCGCGGCGTCCAGCGGGAACGCCGCCGACGCTGTTTTTTCTCTCCGCGCCGTCCGTGCCGTACCGCGAAGAACGACTTCGCAACTCGGGGAATTTCAATGAAAAATTGTAAAATCTGGCTGAAAATGGCCTTGGGCCTCGGCACGATCATTACGTTGATCGTCGTGCTCAGCGTCCTCTCATCATCCCTGCTGGGACAGGTGGATGACCAACTGCAAAACATCACAGAGGAATATCTGCCCCAGCAGAATATCGCCGCCAAACTCAACGACGATATCAAGCTCATTCCGTCGCTGATGAACGAATACCTGCTCTCCGGCCAGAATGAGCCCTATGCCAGGCTGGGGAGCGTGTTCGCCGACGTGCGCAAAAATTTTGCCGACATGGAGGCCCTGCTGGCGAAATATCCGCACCTGAACGCCGGGCGCACTGTTCAGGCCCAGGCATCTTACGAACGGTTGGAAAAAACCCTCCGGGATTCGCACGACACCAATGAGACCTTCATAGGCCTGCGCGCTTCGCTGGAAGCCGCGGAATCCGGCGTGCTCAAGCTCGTGGAAGAATTCGTCAGCGTACAGAGCGCGGTACAGAACAAGGGCCTGGAAGAGCAGAACCTCTCGGAACTCCTCAGGGTGACGCCTCTGATCCGGGAGGCCAACGGCATCCTGGACGATGTCAACATCATCCGCGCGAGCATGCTGCGCGGCCTCGCCGATGGAAACCGGAGCTATTCCCTGGACAATGTGTCCGCGAGATTCCCGACCCTGCTCAAACGCGTGGACGAACTGGCGGCGCGACTCATCTATCCCAAGCCGCAGGAGATATTGAAGCAGGCGCGTGCCGGTATTGTGGATTTCCGGGAAGTGCAGAACAAAATGCAGACCCTCTGGGCTCAGCAGGAAGAACTGACCAAGGCGCGCGGTCCGGCCCGTGAAGAAGCGCTGCGGCTTATCGGCGAGATCGCCGACACCGCCGCCTCCCTCCAGAACAAGGCCCTGGAGCGGGTTTCCACAGCCGCGGGCAATGCGTCGCGGGTAACCCTGATCATCTGCCTCGTCACCCTGCTGCTCACCCTGGGCATCGGCATTGCCCTGACCCGTTCCATCACCAGGCCCGTGGCCCAAGCCCTGCGCTTCGCCCAGGACGTGGCCGGGGGGCGCCTGGATCAGCGCCTGGCGTTGGACCGAGGAGATGAAATCGGCCAGCTCTCCGTGGCCCTGGACAGTATGGTCGATGCCCTGAACGAAAAGATCAACGACGCCGAGAAAAAATCCCAGGAAGCCGAGGAGCAGTCCCGGAAGGCCCTGGAAGCCATGCGCCAGGCCGAAAAAGCCGGGCAGGAGGCACGGACCAAAAGCCAGGCCATGCTGGTGGCCGCCGACAAACTGGAAACCGTGGGCAATGTGGTTTCCTCCGCTTCCACCCAGCTTTCCGCCCAGATCGAACAGTCCGACCAGGGTGCGAGCGAGGCCGCGCAACGCCTGGCAGAAGCGGCCACGGCCATGAATGAAATGAACGCCACTGTCCAGGAAGTCGCCAAAAACGCGGGGGCGGCCTCCACGGCCTCGGCCGAAACCAAGGAAAAAGCCGAGGCCGGAGCCCAGGTGGTGGAAAAGGCCGTGCAGAGCATCGGGCAGGTCCATCAGATGTCCCTGGAACTCAAGAGCGATATGGCCCAACTCAACGCGCACGCCCAGGACATCACCAGGATTATGGCCGTGATCTCGGACATCGCGGACCAGACAAACCTGCTGGCCCTGAACGCGGCCATTGAGGCGGCCCGCGCGGGCGAGGCCGGGCGCGGCTTTGCCGTGGTGGCCGACGAGGTGCGCAAACTGGCTGAAAAGACCATGGCTTCCACCAATGACGTAGGCAATGCCATCAAGGCCATCCAGGAGAGCACGGCCAAAAGCATGGGCGGCGTGGACCAGGCCGTGGAGCGCATCGGCGAAGCCACGGAACTTGCCGGCCGCTCCGGCCAGGCTCTGGAGGAGATAGTGTCAACCGTGGAACTCACAGCTGACCAGGTCAACGCCATTGCCACGGCCAGCGAGGAACAGTCCGCCGCTTCCGAAGAGATCAACCACTCCATCGTCCAGGTCAACGACATGGCTAAACAGACCGCCGAGGCTATGGCCGAAGCCGCCAGAGCCGTATCCGATCTGGCCGCCCAGACCCAGGATCTCACGGAGCTGATCCGGGAACTGAAAGCGGCGTAATCAAAACCTTGCAGCCGGAGCATCGCCTCCCTTCCGGCTGTGAGCATGCGCGTGTGACTAACGCGTGCGGCGCACCTCATGGACATTGGGGTGCGCCTTTTATTTTCCACAAATTATGTTTTAACGTAAAAATACTGGATAGAAATGCTGTAAAATAAAAATACGCGTACTTTAGTAAAAATTTTGCATAATAATGACATTTTTTTATTTTACTATGACATCTATTGATTAAAAAAAATTTATGCACGATAATTTTTCAAAATACTAATGTTAGTGTTTTTTCTTCCGATATACACAGGCATAGCTGTAAATTACGTTTCTAGAAAACGTAGCAGTTTTATGCATGCTGCCTTTAAATGCATAAATCGATATTTTCTCTCGTAAGTCATGTTGCATGAATTCCACTTGAGGGTTGGTGGAATATAATGAAGCGGATAACAGGACATTCTTTTCCTTTAACCGGCAGCAACGCCGATCATTTCTGCTTGGCTTCTTTTTTTCGGCAGAGAGAGATTGAACCGCTGAACGTAGCGGGTCTTTTTTATATATTTTTTAAAGGGTTGCATTCCCCCTGAACCGGGGAATGCAACCATTGTTATATACTACGACCAGCCATCTCAGCCGGCCGAAACAAAACAAAGAGTGGACCATACCAGAGCCAAGAAAGGAGATGGACATGAAATTATCCACAAAGATTTCTTCCAGCATGGGGACTTTGACGGCGCTGATCGCCATTCTGGCGGCCTATCTGCTGGTGCAGATGGGAAATGTCAATGACACGGTAACAGCCTTGGCGGAGCGCAATATTCCGGTCATAGAGCTGGCCGGTAAATTGAATAATGACATGTCCGAATACCGTATGTCGCAAGTGCTCCACATCTACGCCAGCGAGCCGGAACAGATGCGGATCAATGAGGAACACCTGGCCGATTGGAAAAAGAACCTCAACAACTATCTTGCCGACCTCGACGGCCACATCAAAAAAACCGGAAATGTCAGAGGGGCCCTGGAAAAGGTCAGGACCGGCATGGACGGATATTTCGCGATGTCCGTCAAAATGCGGAACCTCTCCCGGGAAATGAAGACCGAGGAAGCGGTCAAGGAACTGCTGGGCAATTCACACAAGGCCTACCTCAACCTGAGTGGCGACATCAACGCTCTTGTGGCGGCGGCCAAGCAAAACGCCGACGAGCAGAACGCCCTGGGCGATGAAATGTATGAGCGCAGCAATATGATCGGCACGGCTCTGACCGTGCTGGCCATTCTGATCGCCGTGGTTCTGACCATCCTGATCGTGCGCAACAGCGTACGCCAGTTGGGCAAGGACCCCGGCGAACTCAACGCCATCGCCCGCCGTGTGGTGGACGGCGACTATGCTATTGACGACGGCGGCAAAAAACTGGGTGTCTACGGGGCTATTGTGGAAATGGTCAATGCCCTGAAGCGGAACATTGAAAACGCCCAACGCGAGTCGGAAAACGCCAAGGAGCAGTCGCGCAAGGCCCAGGAGGCCATGGCCCAGGCTGAAGCCGCGAGCAAGGAAGCCCAGGCCAAGACCCAGGCCATGCTGGTGGCCGCCGACAAGCTGGAACAGGTAGGCGGCGTGGTCTCTTCCGCCTCCACCGAACTTTCAGCCCAGATCGAGCAGTCCGACCGGGGCGCGGCCGAGTCCGCCCAGCGCCTGTCCGAGGCGGCCACGGCCATGAACGAAATGAACGCCACGGTCCAGGAAGTCGCCAGGAACGCAGGCTCCGCTTCCACGGCCTCCGCTGAAACCAAGCAGAAGGCCGAGGCCGGGTCCCAGGTGGTGGAAAAGGCCGTGCACAGTATCGGGCAGGTTCATCAGATGTCCCTGGAGCTCAAGGAAGACATGATCCAGCTCAACGAGCACGCCCAGGATATCAGCCGGATTATGGCCGTGATTTCGGACATTGCGGACCAGACCAACCTCCTGGCGCTCAACGCGGCCATTGAAGCGGCCCGCGCGGGCGAGGCCGGACGCGGCTTTGCCGTGGTGGCCGACGAGGTGCGCAAGCTGGCTGAAAAGACCATGGCCTCCACCAATGACGTGGGCAACGCCATCAAGGCCATTCAGGAAAGCACGGCCAAAAGCATGGGCGGCGTGGACCAGGCCGTGGAGCGCATCGGCGAAGCCACGGAACTTGCCGGCCGCTCCGGCGCGGCCCTGGAAGACATTGTGACCACCGTGGAAGCCACGGCGGACCAGGTCAATGCCATTGCCACGGCCAGCGAGGAACAATCCGCCGCCAGCGAGGAAATCAACCAGTCCATCGTCCAGGTCAACGATATGTCCCGCCAGACCGCCGACGCCATGGGCGAGGCCGCCAAAGCCGTGTCCGACCTGGCCGCCCAGGCCCAGAGCCTTACGGATCTGATCCAGGAGCTTAAAAAAGCATAACGAACTCAATATGGCGGCCGGATCTCCTCTTCCGGCTGTAAGAAGGGCGCTCCGCAACAGTCGGCGGAGCGCCCTTCTTATTTTTATATCCGCTGAATTTACGAAATATAATAATTAATTCCTCGAAGGGCCAAATTTCTATCCCAGATAAACATTATGATAACCATTTGAAATATATTATAATAAATTTATACGAATTTTCTGTTTTTTACTTTATTTTACAAATATTACATTTTGCACTAAAGATAGTTCACATTTTCACGATATGCAGTTGTAGCCATACGCCATTCCTTGAGCGCGTCCCAAACGGGCCGCGCAAGAGCGGCGGCGGAAGTGTGGATAACGGTATTTCGGGCGACAAACCCGGGAATCAGAAAAGAATGATATTTCAGGCCGTTGGTCCGTGCCTGCAGTGCTTAAAGCTGCCCGTCGCGCTCAGGGGTGTTATGAAACAGATAACGAAACAAGCTCTTTCCTTACACCACTGTGACGCCGGTCAGCCTTCGGCTTGCAAAGCGCTCTATTGCGGCAGAGAGAGAGAGAGAGAGAGAGAGAGAGAGAGTAGCGCGTCCGCATAGGCACGCTGCGGAGTATATTCCGCGCATTTTTTACTTTTTTGGGATTGCGGCAGCCTTCTGCAGAAGGTCGGCCGCTTTTTTTATCAACCAGTTGCAGATAAAGGGGGAAGTATGACTCTGCGGACGAGACTTGCTTTGATGAGCGGCTTTTTACTGTTCATGCTCTGCGGTCTGGGTATTTTCAGTCTGGTCCAGATGGACCGTATCAACACGACATCCTCGGAACTTGCTCAGTTATGGTTGCCCTCCACCAGGTACACCATGCGCCTCAGAGCGGTGTGCGCGAACTTCCGTATCGCGGAAATCCAGTATATCTCTTCCACTGAGGAGGAGCAGCGACTCAAATACAAAAAAATGATAAACGAGAATCTGGAGAGGCTTGAAGAGATCAGCGATAAATATGTTCCGCTGATCTCCCTTCCCGCTGAACGCGAGATGTACGCGAAATTCGAGAATCAGTGGAAAGAATATCTGCGGGTACATGAACAGCTTTTCCAACTCGCCCAAGAAAATCAGCTTGAACAGGCCCGCGCCCTTTTGAGCTCCACCTCCCGGAGTTTATATGACGAGAATGCCGACATTCTTATGGAACTTGTGGAGCTTAATACGGAAGGCGGCAACAAAGCCAGCGCCTACGGCGACGAGCTTTACAATTCCTCCCGCACGCTGGTCATCAGCGCGCTCGTGCTGGCGCTGATCATCGGCGTATTGCTGGTCATCTTTCTAGTGCGCAACGTCCTGCGTCAGCTCGGAAAGGACCCCGGCGTGCTGAACAGCATCGCCCACCGTGTGGTAGAAGGCGATTACGCTATTGACGACGGCAGCGCGAAACTGGGTGTGTATGGGGCCATTGTGGAGATGGTCAACGCCCTGAAGCAGAATATAGACAGCGCCCAACGCGAGTCCGAGAACGCCAAGGAGCAGTCGCGCAAGGCCCAGGAGGCCATGGCCCAGGCTGAAGCCGCGAGCAAGGAAGCCCAGGCCAAGACCCAGGCCATGCTGGTGGCCGCCGACAAGCTGGAAGCTGTGGGCAATGTGGTCTCCTCCGCCTCAACCGAACTCTCGGCCCAGATTGAACAATCCGACCGGGGCGCGGCCGAATCCGCCCAGCGCCTGTCCGAGGCGGCCACGGCCATGAACGAAATGAACGCCACGGTCCAGGAAGTGGCGAAAAACGCCGGTTCCGCCTCAACAGCCTCCGCCGAAACCAAGCAGAAGGCCGAGGCCGGAGCCCAGGTGGTGGAAAAGGCCGTGCAGAGCATCGGTCAGGTTCATCAGATGTCCCTGACCCTCAAGGAGGACATGGCCCAGCTCAACGAGCACGCCCAGGATATCACCCGGATCATGGGTGTGATCTCGGACATTGCGGACCAGACCAACCTCCTGGCCCTGAACGCCGCCATTGAGGCGGCCCGCGCGGGCGAAGCCGGGCGCGGCTTCGCCGTGGTGGCCGACGAAGTGCGCAAGCTGGCCGAAAAAACCATGGCCTCCACCAATGACGTGGGCAATGCCATCAAGGCCATTCAGGAAAGCACGGCAAAGAGCATGGAAGGCGTGGAGCAGTCCGTGGAACGTATCAGCGAGGCCACGGAACTGGCCGGGCAATCCGGCGCGGCCCTGGAAGAAATTGTGGCCACCGTGGAGGCCACGGCGGACCAGGTCAACGCCATTGCCACGGCCAGCGAGGAACAATCCGCCGCCAGCGAGGAGATCAACCAGTCCATCGTCCAGGTCAACGACATGTCCCGCCAGACCGCCGAAGCCATGGCCGAAGCCGCCAAGGCCGTGTCCGACCTGGCCGCCCAGGCCCAGGACCTTACCAATCTGATCCAGGAACTGAAAAAAGCCTAACAAGGTCAATCTGACGGCCGGATTTCCTCTTCCGGCCGTCAGAACAGGCGCTCCGCAACAGCCTGCGGAGCGCCTTGCTTACTTTTATGCTCGCCGTGATTTACGAAATATAATAATTAATTCTCCAGAAAAATCCAATATTCTATTTTATGCGAACTATTTTACTCATTAATACAAATATTCAACGATAATTTCAGGTGTTTTTGTTATTTTTTACTTAATTTTACAAATATTAAATTTTACACTAAAGAAAGTTCACACTTTTACGATATGAGATTGTAATAATGTGCCATTCTCTGAGGGCGTCCAAAACAGTCGCATAAGAACGGCACCGGAGGTGTGGATAACGGTATTTCGGGAACAGGTTCGGGGATCAGAAACGAACTCTACTTCAGGCCTTGGTCCGTGCCGGACAGCGCACAAAGCTGTTCGCCGCGCCCAGGAGTGTCATGGGACGGATAAAGGAACATCTCCTTTCCTTGAAGCACTGTGACGCCGGTCAGCCTCTGGCCCGCGCGGCGCTTTATTGCGGCCAAAAGAGAGAGCCGCTGCACGTAGCGGCTCTTTTTTCATATATTTCTTAAAGGGTTGCATTCCTTTTGCGCTGGAGGATGGAATCCTTTTTCTATGACGGGACTGCCCGTTCAATCGAGTGTACCGGGTCAACGTCGGGGCACACACATACACCAAAAGAAGGATTCTGATGAAACTGTCTACAAAAATTTCTTCCAGCATGGGCACACTGACGGCACTGATCGCCATTCTGGCCGGCTATCTGCTGGTACAGATGGCAAATATCAATGATGCGGTAACGATCCTGGCGGAGCGCAATATTCCGGTCATAGAGCTGGCCGGTAAATTGAATAATGACATGTCGGAATACCGCATCTCGGAAATACTCCACATCTACGCCACCGAGCCGGAACAGATCAAGATCAATGAAGACCGCCTGGCCGGTTGGAAAAAGAACCTCAACAGCTACCTTGCGGACCTTGAGAGGACCGTCAGAGTGAAGGAGGTCAAGGAAAGCCTTGCGGCGGTCAAGACCGGCATGAGCACATATTTCGCTCTCTCCGACAAGATGCTGGCTCTCTCCCGGGAAATGCGAACCGAGGAAGCCGTCAAAATCCTGCTGAGTGAATCGCGCAAGGACTATCGCAGCCTGAGCAACGCCATCGAAAACCTTGTGACGATCTCCAAGCAGAACGCCGACGAGAGGAACGCCCAGGGCGACGTGATGTACGAGACCAGCCGGACGACCGGCATTGCCCTGACCGTGCTGGCGATTCTGATCGCCGTGGTTCTGACCATCCTGATCGTGCGCAACGCCGTGCGCCAGTTGGGCAAGGATCCCGGCGAACTCAACGGCATCGCCCGGCGCGTGGTGGACGGCGACTACAATATTGACGACGGCGGCAAAAAGCTGGGCGTCTACGGGGCCATTGTGGAGATGGTCAACGCCCTGAAGCAGAATATTGAAAACGCCCGGCGCGAGTCCGAGAACGCCAAAGAACAATCCCGCAAGGCCCAGGAGGCTATGACCCAGGCCGAAGCCGCGAGCAAGGAAGCCCAGGCCAAAACAGAGGCCATGCTGGTGGCCGCCGACAAGCTGGAACAGGTGGGCAGCGTGGTCTCCTCCGCCTCCACCGAGCTTTCCGCCCAGATCGAACAATCCGACCGGGGCGCGGCCGAATCCGCCCAGCGCCTGTCCGAGGCGGCCACGGCCATGAACGAAATGAACGCCACTGTCCAGGAAGTCGCCAAGAACGCCGGTTCGGCTTCCGCCGCTTCCGCCGATACCAAGCAGAAGGCCGAGGCCGGGGCCCAGGTGGTGGAAAAGGCCATGCACAGCATCGAACAGGTCCATCAGATGTCCCTGGAACTCAAGGACGACATGGCCCAGCTCAACGCGCACGCCCAGGACATCACCCGGATCATGGGCGTGATTTCGGACATCGCGGACCAGACCAACCTGCTGGCCCTGAATGCCGCCATTGAGGCCGCCCGCGCGGGCGACGCCGGACGCGGCTTTGCCGTGGTGGCCGACGAAGTGCGCAAGCTGGCCGAAAAGACCATGGCCTCCACCAACGACGTGGGCAACGCCATCAAGGCCATTCAGGAGAGCACAGCCAAGAGCATGACCGGCGTGGACAACGCCGTGGAACGCATCGGCGAGGCCACGGAGCTTGCCGGCCGCTCCGGCCGGGCCCTGGAGGAAATCGTGTCCACCGTGGAGCTCACGGCCGACCAGGTCAACGCCATTGCCACGGCCAGCGAGGAGCAGTCCGCCGCCAGCGAGGAGATCAACCACTCTATCGTCCAGGTTAACGACATGGCCAAGCAAACCGCGGACGCCATGGCCGAAGCGGCCAAGGCCGTGTCCGACCTGGCCGCCCAGGCCCAGGGCCTGACCAATCTGATCCAGGAATTGAAAGAAGCATAACCACAAAAAATTGCGGCCGAGGGCAGCGCATCTCCTCCCCGGCCGCACACGGGTGCGTTTGACAGTACGCGCCCAACCCCAGGCGCGTCCCGAAATGGACAGCGGGGCGCGCCTTCTTTGCGACCGGCAGCCGCGCGGCGGCGCTCATTCCCGGGTGGAATGCGAACCCGCAAGCCCATATGCGCGGGGCGGGAACGGCCGGATATTTCGTATATCTTCACAACTATTTGAATATATTTATAAAAAAGTATATTTTATACTATTCAACAAAAATTTTTTATCTGCTTTGCGACATTCTTCACTTGCGTTCTCCCCGATATTGGTAAATATCTATTGGGGACTAAAGTAAATGCATCAATTTTCCGATAAGTAAATACAAAGGGTTTTGTGCCTATTCCACCCGCCCGGCAGCGGTTTGAAAGGCCTGAGATGGTTCCCCGCGCCTCCGGGAAGCGGACGACAGCGTAATATTTTTTTTGCAGAAGGCAGTGTGAAATGAAGAGATCCGTAACCATATTTTCTCTTCGTAACGGCGCGGGGCATCCAGGCGCCGCGCTGAATTGCCTGCAGAGAGAGAGAGAGAGAGAGAGAGAGAGAGAGAGAGAGAGAGAGAGAGAGAGAGAGAGAGTTTAGCTCCTCAATTTTTTCATTTTTTATCGGCTGACTCGTCTGACGGTGGTGTGCCGCGTGTTTTGCGCGCGGTATGCCGCCGTTTTTTGTGTGCTTTTTCCACTGCCGCACCGTTTCATGGGCGGCGGTGGAAACATTATATTGGAATCAAAAGCCGGGCTTCCGCCATGGAAATTGGAAGCCGCCCGGTTCAGACATTTGCGGCGGGGGGTTAGCGCATCTCCCGGCCGCAAGCAGGCGCGCATGGACAGCACGCGCCTCCCCGGCACGCCCCGAAGTGGACAGCGGGGCGCGCTTCTGGAAGCGGGGTGTTCTCCTGACGCCCCGCTTCTTTTTTATGGGCTTTTCGTGTCCTGATTGCCGGATGGCATGGGCAGCGAAAACTCATTTCAATAGCAGGAATGACTATACTGTGGGCATAAAAATTTTTCAGGATACTTCAATGAACAGGCTAAATAACATGCATCGTTTTTCCTGTTGCGGGGCGTTTGACCCCTCTTGTCAGCTTTCCACTACAGAGAGAGAGAGAGAGAGAGAGAGAGAGAGAGAGAGAGAGAGACGAAATTAACAAAAATCTGACTTGCTTTGTGGGCGCGCATACGGGCCAAAGCGTCTCCGGCGACAGTGCGGGGCTTTGGCCTTTTTTGGGCGCGGCACACAAAACGTTCACTGAGGGGGAAGCATGAAACTCACCATTCAAAACAAGCTCCTGTTGCCCAGCCTGACGGCCCTTGTCATTCTGATCCTGTGCAGCACGCTGCTGGTCGCAAGCATGATCGCCGGCCGCCTGGAGGAGAATTTCCGGCAGGAGCTGGACGTGAGCAACAGCATTCTGCTCAAGGGCGTGAACAATGCCGCCGTCAATTACAAAGACAGCGTGCGGGCCATGGCGGCAACGGCCCGGCTGCGCGCCCTGGCCAACATACTGGGCGGGGGGCAGACCGGGATCGATTCCGCCCGGCTGGCCGATGCCGCGCAATTGGCCCAAAGCGTTCTGGAAGGCTACGCCAAACTGTATAAGGCCTTTCCGGTGGTCAACATCGCCGGGCCCGACGGCCTGGTGGTGGCGGGCAGCAACAAGGATGCCGTGGGTAAGGTCAATGTGGGCAAGCGCGCCTATTTTCAGGCGTCTTTGAAGGGAGAGACGGTCATCTCCGCGCCGCTCATGAGCATGGACATCCACGACAAGGCCATGGTGGTTTCCACACCGCTGCTGAACGCCTCCGGCAAACCCACGGGCGTGCTCTACGCCATCCTGCCCTGCCGGGACGTCGTCGCCAGCACCATTGAGGGCGTGCGCATCAGCAAAACCGGCTATGCCTATATCCTGGACAGCGGCGGCCTGATGCTGGCCCATCCCGACACCAAACTGATCCAGGAATTCGACGCCCAAAAGGTGGAATGGGGACGCCAGGTGCTTGGCTCACCCCAGGGAACCCTGCGCTACACCACCAGCACGGGCGTGGACCGCCTGCTCAACTTCCGGCTGGACCCGGAATCCGGCTGGATCGCCGTCACCTGCCTGGACGTCTCGGAAATCAACGAGACCACGGCCTATATCCGCAACGCCGCCCTGGGCATCATGCTGGCCGGCGCGGCCATTGTGGGCCTGATCATCTTTCTGGTCACCCGCCCCATCATCCGCGATCTGCTGCAGTGCGTTGCGTGCGCCAAGGCCATCGCCGAGGGCGATCTGGACAGACAACTCACTGTGACCCGCAACGATGAGTTGGGCACACTTTTCGACGCCCTGCGCAGCATGGTGGCCCATCTCAAGGAGATGATCGCCGCCGCCCATCAGGAATCGGAAAAGGCCAACGAGCATTCCCGCAAGGCCGAGGAAGCCATGCGGCAGGCCGAACAAGCCGGTAAGGAAGCCCAAGCCAAGGCCAGGGCCATGCTGACGGCCGCCGACAAACTGGAACAGGTGGGCAGCGCGGTTTCCTCCGCCTCCACCCAGTTGTCCGCCCAGGTTGAGCAGTCCGACCGGGGCGCGGCCGAGTCCGCAGCCCGCCTCTCCGAAGCGGCCACGGCCATGAACGAGATGAACGCCACTGTCCAGGAAGTCGCCAGGAATGCGGGCTCCGCCTCCACGGCCTCCGCCGAAACCAAGCAAAAGGCCGAAGCCGGGGCCCAGGTTGTGGAAAAGGCCGTGCGGAGCATCGGGCAGGTCCATCAGATGTCCCTGGAACTCAAGGAGGATATGGTCCAGCTCAACGAGCACGCCCGGGACATCAGCCGGATTATGGCCGTGATCTCGGACATCGCGGACCAGACAAACCTGCTGGCGCTCAACGCCGCCATTGAGGCCGCCCGCGCGGGCGAGGCCGGACGCGGCTTCGCCGTGGTGGCCGACGAAGTGCGCAAGCTGGCCGAAAAGACCATGGCCTCCACCAATGACGTGGGCAACGCCATCAAGGCCATTCAGGAAAGCACGTCCAAGAGCATGGAAGGCGTGGACAATGCCGTGGAGCGTATCGGCGAAGCCACGGAGCTCGCCGGGCAATCCGGCGCGGCCCTGGAAGACATTGTGGCCACAGTGGAAGCCACGGCCGACCAGGTCAACGCCATTGCCACGGCCAGCGAGGAGCAGTCCGCCGCCAGCGAGGAGATCAACCAGTCCATTGTCCAGGTCAACGACATGTCCCGCCAGACCGCCGAAGCCATGGCCGAGGCGGCCAAGGCCGTGTCCGACCTGGTCGCCCAGGCCCGGACGCTCACCGAGCTGATCCAGGAGCTGAAACAGGCCTGACATTGACGGAAATTTGCGGTCGGGGGCAGCGCATACTCCGACCGCAAACGGGCGCGTATGGACAGCACGCGCCCTCCCCGGGCGCGTCCCGAAGTGGACAGCGGGACGCGCCTTTCTTTCTCTTGAGGGGCAATGTATTCCAGTATATGGGATAAATTTTTATCCCATATGACATTTTTGTCTTTTATAATACATTGTTAACGTCCATATATTTTGAAAATTCTTTTGAATGAGTTCCCAAAAAACTAAAGTTATTTTTCTCTAATCCGATATAAAACCACATAACGATGCGGCAGGCTGCTTTCACCCAAGAGCAGGGTGAAAAAAAACGCGCAAAGCGATGCTTGGGGCCGACGCCCCCGGCGGCGGCTTTTTGCACAAGGGAATATGATGAAGCGCATAAACGGACATCCTCTTCTTCCCCATCGCCGCACTGCCGGATGCCCGGCACCGCTTTTCTTTGCCGCAGAGAGAGAGAGAGAGAGAGAGAGAGAGAGAGAGAGAGAGAGTTGAGGTAGCCGCGGCTGCCGTCTTTTCTGCCGATTTTTCACCAAGGGTGACGGATTTCGCGTAGTATGCGAAATCCGTCACCCTTTTTTGTGGGTCGCTCCGCATTGTGCCTGTTTTTCAAGGGAGGAATAATGAAACTGAGAACAAAACTGTCGCTGTCCATGGGTCTGCTGATAGCCATGCTGTGCGGGCTTGGCATTTTCAGCCTGTATCAGATGAACAATATCAATGACGCATCCACGGAGATCGCCAAAAACTGGATGCCCTCCACCAACGCGGCAAACAGCCTCAACACCCTGACCTCGGATTACCGTTTGTACGAGGTCATGCATATTTTCTCCACCACAGCGGAAGATATGGCCACATATGAAAAACTCATGTCCGAAATGGAAAAACGCATCGCCGAGCTTGAAAAAAAATATGTAACCCTGATCTCCGGTCCGCAAGAACGGGGACTCTACGACGACTTTCTCTCGGAATGGAAAAAATACACACAGATCCATGAAAAAATTTACGCCCTTTCCAAGCAGAACCGCACGGACGAGGCCAAGGCCCTGCTGAACGGCACTTCCAGGGATGCGTACCGCACAGCCAGCGTCCTGCTCGTCAAAATTGTACAGCTCAATACGGAAAACGGCGACAAGGCCAGCATCGAGGGCGACGAGTTATACGACTCATCCAAGACGTTGGTCTCCGCCCTGCTGATACTGGGCATAGTCATCGGCGTGCTGCTGGTCTTTTTCCTGGTGCGCAACGTCCTGCAGCAACTCGGCAAGGACCCCGGCGAACTGAACGCCATTGCCCACCGCGTGGTGGAGGGCGACTACAATATTGACGACGGCAGTAAAAAGCTGGGCGTCTACGCGTCCATCGTGGAGATGGTCACTGCCCTGAAGCGGAATATTGAAAACGCCCAGCGCGAGTCGGAGAACGCCAAGGAGCAGTCCGCCAAGGCTCAGGAAGCCATGGCCCAGGCCGAAGCCGCGAGCAAGGAAGCCCAGGCCAAAACCGAGGCCATGCTGGTGGCCGCCGATAAGCTGGAACAGGTGGGCAGCGTGGTCTCTTCCGCCTCCACCGAACTTTCCGCCCAAATCGAGCAGTCCGACCGAGGCGCGGCCGAGTCCGCCCAGCGCCTGTCCGAGGCGGCCACGGCCATGAACGAAATGAACGCCACTGTCCAGGAAGTCGCCAAGAACGCGGGTTCAGCTTCGGCCGCCTCCGCCGAAACCAAGCAGAAGGCCGAGGCCGGGTCCCAGGTGGTGGAAAAAGCCGTGCACAGTATTGAGCAGGTTCATCAAATGTCCCTGGAACTCAAGGAAGACATGGCCCAGCTCAACGAGCACGCCCAGGACATCACCCGGATTATGGGCGTGATTTCGGATATTGCGGACCAGACCAACCTGCTGGCGCTCAACGCCGCTATTGAGGCCGCCCGCGCAGGCGAGGCCGGGCGCGGCTTTGCCGTGGTGGCCGACGAGGTGCGCAAACTGGCCGAAAAGACCATGGCTTCCACCAACGACGTGGGCAACGCCATCAAGGCCATCCAGGAAAGCACGGCCAAGAGCATGGAAGGCGTGGACAATGCCGTGGAACGCATCGGCGAAGCCACGGAGCTCGCCAGCCAATCCGGCGCGGCCCTGGAGGAAATCGTCGCCACCGTGGAAGCCACGGCGGACCAGGTCAACGCCATTGCCACGGCCAGCGAGGAACAGTCCGCCGCCAGCGAGGAGATTAACCACTCCATCGTCCAGGTCAACGACATGGCCCGGCAGACCGCCGAAGCCATGGCCGAAGCCGCCAAGGCCGTGTCCGACCTGGCCGCCCAGGCCCAGGGCCTGACCAATCTGATCCAGGAATTGAAAGAAGCATAACCACAAAAAATTGCGGCCGGGGGCAGCGCATCTCCTCCCCGGCCGCACACGGGCGCGTTTGGACAGTACGCGCCTCTTCCCAGGCGCGCCCCAACGGACAACGGGGCGCGCCGCACAGTTAAGCCGGGCCTGTGTATCCGGCAGAGAAAACCGGCTAGTTAAAAAAAGCAAGCATGCCGGTATTGTCCGGCGCGGCGTCCCCTTTCAAAGGAAAAGTGGAAGATGCTCCCCGGCTGCCCGCTTCAGTTCAGGCGTCCACATCCCATGCCCGTGAAAATTCCCGATTGGAAAAAGCCTCGGCCAGTCCCTGCATCTGCTTCAGCCGCAAAACCTCATCCGGATCCATGCCGAGTTCCTTGCCGATCCGCTCATTTGTCCAGTTATGCCCGCGAAGCAAGGTCACAAGTTTCGCCGTCAACTCCACCTGATGCGCGCCGCGGGCCATATTATGGCGCACGGTGGACGTGATGCGGTCCTCAAGGTTCTTGTTGAGACGGACTATCGGGAGATAGCCCCCGAGGCTCTGCCGGACATTCGCTTTCGTCTTCACCACCTGCCGCCTGTGAAAGCCGTCCACCACGACCCAACCCTCTTTGTCGTCCGCCACCACGACCGGCATGGTCATGCCGTCCTTTTCAATGGACAAGGTGAGCAGCCGCATTTCCGGCGGGGCGACTTTATTCGGGTTGTACTCATTGCCGCGGACCTGCTCAACACGCACGAGCTGGGGGCACGTCACCGGGTGCGGTATATTCAGGTAGGCCGAAGCCAAAGCGACGATACGGTTGTACACCGCGACGCGCCTGTCCAGGTCGCCCGTCTCGGCCTCAAGGACCCGCCCAAGCTTGGTCAGGAGTTCATCAATTTCCATGCTCAAATTCCTTTTTAAAGCGCACAAACCGCCCGACTTTACAGACGGAACTGAATCCATAGCGGAAATAAAGCTCCCGGCGCGTCCAGTAATCCGCGGTTACCAGGCGAGCCGCGTCGGTCTCCCGCGCCTCCAGAATGCAGCGTTCCAGGATGGGAATCTCCGCTTCTCCCTCCAGAGCATATAAATGAAGAAGACAAGCCGCCGTTCGCCTGCGGCGTATCGAGCCGAAAGCCACAACCCGCGCGCCTTCCATCATCACAAACCAGCGGCGGCCCGGCTCTGAGCTGATGACGCCGCCCAATGTCTCACGGATTGCCGGGCTTGCTATGTACTCGCCCAGCAGTCCGAACAATTCACGGTTCTTTATCGGATCTTCATCGTGAGTAAATTCCAGAAGTTGCATCACAGCACCATATACTTCATCATCAGTTGAGCCTGGCGCTCCATCTCGCGCTTTGTCTGGGAAAAGCTCAAGCCTTTGCACCAGTAGTCATTCTTCAGCAGGGTCTTGCAGATGCGCCGCCAGCTCGGAGCCTTACGGAGCCTCTCTTGCTCCACATCGGATTCCTGCGGAATCTCCTCAACGCCGTGCTTGGCCCACCATCTGAGAAAGGTCTTGATTTTTTTCCGGTAATGCGCGGCGGTGGGGGGAGGCATGGTCTCAAGCAGAAATTCCGCGTAACTTTGCCAGGTGTGCCCCTGCGGAAGATGAATATGAAAATTTCCAAGCACGTTTCCCGATTGCTCCACATAGCGGTTGCCGAAGTTTGCTCCTTCCACCCGCCCGACAAGCCTGGCCCATGTCTCCGGCTCCAGCATTTTAAAAAGCCAGAGCCCCTTCCGCTGGTCGTCGCCGTACGGCTGGCAAAGGCGCATCTGGTGGATGCCGACTCCGGCCAGGTGCATAAGGTCGTAAATCCGGTTGTAGTCCCAGCCTTTCCTGCCCGTGGCCGTCCAGATGTCCTCGGTGCGCCAGTCATATATCGGGTATGTATTGACAACGCCCGAAGGCGTCACGGTAGTCCAGCTTTTCCCGTTCCAGCGCTGCTTGGTCGAAGACGCAATGGTACGAAAACGGTTCAGGGATTCATCACTGCGAATGGCCACAATGCAGGCGCAGGAGCGCCCCTCCGCAAAATGCTTTGCGAACAGGGGGGTGAATTCCTCAAACTCCATGCCCCGCCTGAACCAGGGGAAATGGTCCTCACTCGTGATCACCCCCGGATGCCTGGGGAGCTCACGGACCCACAGCTCCCGCGCGTCAGGATCCCAGCACAACCAATGCGGCTGCATCTGGGAAACCGAATTTCGCAGATGAATGGGCAGGCAAACCCAGCACGGGCGGACGTCGGGCCTGGTCATGATGCGTGTGACGAAAGCGTCGGTGTGCGCATACCATGCTTCCAGGTCGACATGCAGCACGTCTAAGGGAAGACGCCCTTTCTCCCTGGCGATCTCCAGGGCGTACTGCACCACAAGCCCGGAGTCTTTGCCTCCGGAAAAGGACACATACACGCGCTCAAAACTGTCAAAGATCTCCTCAAGCCGCAGACGCGCCGCGGCAAACACGTCCATGCCAAGAAAACGCTTCATACCATCGACTCCACAAGCCGCCTGCACGAGAGATGCCGCGCAACATCAAATACTTTTCACGATGCGCCTCTCACACAGACAGGTGAATTCGCTCATCTGGGCAGGCATCAACAGCACCTTGAAGGCTGTAATCATCAGTTTAAAAACTATCTTTACTTTCTATTGCCGCTCAAACGATCTTTATCCGTCAGCATACAATAAAATATAGTTTTTCAGCACAATAAAAATTGTGATGCACTACCGTGTAAAATAGCAATTATTGTTGTACACTATAACTATAAAAATTCATTACTAGTTTTATAATATGTGAAATTATATATATACCATATTTTCTAATTTAACAATATAACGTTACAGGCATAGAGGCGGCGCTTTCTCTTATGCCTCCGTTTCCCCGCTCGCTCCTGTCCCGGGCATTCCGGCACGCTCGTGCATTTTCAGCTGCCGCCCCCATGTGTGCGTCATCGGCCGCTTGTGAAAGCAGAAGCATAATATTTTTCTTATTTTATCAATAAATTTAAATAAGTTATCGCTATTACTCCGAGAAAAAATCCCTTTCTCAACCTTGATTTATGGATAAACATAAAGAAATATATTTTGCATCCGATTAAGCAAGGCATGCAAAAGATATGAGCTCAACGGCGTAGAATGCGATTCCCTGCGACTATTGCAGCTTTATAAAAAACAGGCTTCACGCCGGATAACGCCATGAATACCTTACACGCCGCCTATTCTTCCGCCGTGCCGCATACGCTGGTCACCGCGTGTGGCCTGGAGAGAGAGAGAGAGAGAGAGAGAGAGAGAGAGAGAGAGAGAGAGAGAGAGAGAGAGAGAACCGCAGAACGTAGCGGATCTTTTTTCATATAATTCTTAAAGGGTTGCATTTCTCCTGCGCTGGGGAATGCAACCCTTTTTGTATTTACGGATGCCGGCGCGTTCAATGGAGCGTACCGGGCCAATGACGGGGCATACGTATACTTCAATAACGAGGAGATTCTGATGAAACTGTCTACAAAGATTTCTTCCAGCATGGGCGCGTTGACCATACTGATCGCCATTCTGGCGGTCTATCTGCTGGTGCAGATGAAGAGCGTCAATCAGATGTCCACCATCCTGGCGGGACGGAATATTCCGGTCATTGATCTGGCGGGCAAGCTGAACAATGACATCTCGGAATACCGCATCGCGGAAACCCGCTACATTCTCAATCCAGACCCGGCCTATAGGGAGCGAAATGAAAAAGCAATGGCGGACTGGAAGGGAAAAATTGATTCCTATCTCTCCGAACTGGCTGACCGCGTAAAAATGGAAGCCGTCAAAAAAGCTCTGGCAGAGGTCAATGCGGAGCAAAAGAGCTTTTTTGATATTTCCAAAACCCTGCGGAGCATCTCCCGCCAAGGTGATATGGACAAGGCGAAAGCCCTGATGTTGGGCGATTCGGAGACGGTCTACCGCGAACTGAGCGACAAGCTCAATGCCCTTTCGGTTGCGGCCAAAAACAACGCCGAAGCCATGAGCGCCCAAGGCGACGCCATGTACGAAAACAGTAATATGATCGGCACCGCCCTGACCGTGCTGGCTATTCTCATCGCCGTGGTCCTGACCATTCTGATCGTGCGCAACACCGTGCGCCAGTTGGGCAAGGACCCCGGGGAACTCAACGCCATCGCTCACCGCGTGGTGGACGGCGACTACAATATTGACGACGGCGGCAAAAAATTGGGCGTCTATGGGGCCATTGTGGAAATGGTCAACGCCCTGAAGCAGAATATTGAAAACGCCCAGCGCGAGTCCGAGAACGCCAAAGAGCAGTCCGCCAAGGCCCAGGAGGCCATGGCCCAGGCCGAAGCCGCGAGCAAGGAAGCCCAGGCCAAGACCGAGGCCATGCTGGTGGCCGCTGACAAGCTGGAGCAGGTGGGCAGCGTGGTCTCCTCCGCCTCCACCGAACTTTCAGCCCAGATCGAGCAGTCCGACCGGGGCGCGGCCGAGTCCGCCCAGCGCCTGTCCGAGGCGGCCACGGCCATGAACGAAATGAACGCCACGGTCCAGGAAGTCGCCAAGAACGCCGGTTCCGCCTCGGCCGCCTCCGCCGAAACCAAACAGAAGGCCGAGGCCGGGTCCCAGGTGGTGGAAAAGGCCGTGCGCAGCATCGGGCAGGTTCATCAGATGTCCCTGGAGCTCAAGGAGGACATGGCCCAGCTCAACGAACACGCCCAGGACATCACCAGGATCATGGGCGTGATCTCGGACATCGCGGACCAGACCAATCTGCTGGCCCTGAATGCCGCTATTGAGGCCGCCCGCGCGGGCGAGGCCGGGCGAGGCTTCGCCGTGGTGGCCGACGAAGTGCGCAAGCTGGCCGAAAAGACCATGGCTTCCACCAACGACGTGGGCAACGCCATCAAGGCCATCCAGGAAAGCACGGCAAAGAGCATGACCGGCGTGGACAACGCCGTGGAACGCATCGGCGAAGCCACGGAGCTCGCCAGCCAATCCGGCGCGGCTCTGGAAGAAATCGTCGCCACCGTGGAAGCCACGGCGGACCAGGTCAATGCCATTGCCACGGCCAGCGAGGAACAGTCCGCCGCCAGCGAGGAGATCAACCAGTCCATCGTCCAGGTCAACGACATGTCCCGCCAGACCGCCGAGGCTATGGCCGAAGCCGCCAAGGCCGTGTCCGACCTGGCCGCCCAGGCCCAGGGCCTGACCAATCTGATCCAGGAATTGAAAGAAGCGTAACAACACTGTTGCGGCCGGGGCACGCATCCCCTCCCCGGCCGCGCGGGCGCGTTTGGACAGTACGCGCCTCTTCCCCGGCGCGCCCCGACGGACAACGGGGCGCGCCGCACATATAAGCCGGGCGTCATGGCGGGCCCGGCTTCCTTTTTTTCGAAGCAGTCCGCTGCCCAAAAAGTCGGACCGTGCCGTATTTCCCGAAACAGCTCGCCGTAAAAGGCTTGCGGCCCGCGCCGCTCGACGCCGGGGGCTTCCCGTGCCGCGTAAATGCCCGAAAGATGCCCCGCCTTGCATTGCCAAGTATAACATAATGACTTATTTTTAGGAGATACCACGGCAGTGTGAGCGCCTGCCGTCCACTCAAGCCTGACCCGTAATTCGTCGGTGCCGCGAACGGCCCGCCCGTGTGAAGCAGAGGAGCATCCATGTTCGGCTTTCTTTTCAAGAAAATATTCGGCAGCAAGAACGAACGGTATCTGCGCCGTCTCCGCCCCCAGGTGCAGCGTATCAATGCCCTGGAACCAGAAATGCAGCAATTGGACGACGCGGACTTCGCCGCCCGCATCGCACGGTATAAGGAAGAAGTGCAGGAAGGCGGCAAAAGCCTGGACAGCCTGCTGCCCGAAGTCTTCGCCCTGGTGCGCGAGGCCTCGCGCCGCGTGCTGGGCATGCGCCATTACGACGTGCAGCTCGTCGGCGGCATGGTCCTGCACAAGGGCAAGATCGCCGAGATGAAGACCGGCGAAGGCAAAACCCTGGTCGCCACCCTGGCCGTGGTGCTCAATGCGCTGTCCGGCAAGGGCGTGCATGTGGTTACGGTCAACGACTACCTGGCCTCACGCGATGCGGCCTGGATGGGCAAACTTTACTCCTTCCTGGGCCTGAGCACGGGCGTCATCGTGCACGGCCTGGACGACGACGAGCGTAAAGCCGCCTATAACGCGGACATCACCTACGGCACCAACAACGAATTCGGATTCGACTACCTGCGCGACAATATGAAGTTTTACGCCGAGCAGCTCGTGCAGCGCGGCCACAACTTCGCCATCGTGGACGAAGTGGACTCCATCCTCATTGACGAAGCCCGCACGCCGCTGATCATTTCCGGCGCGTCCGAGGAATCCGTGGGCATGTACCGCACGGTGGACGACATCGTGCGCCAACTCACGCCCGAACATTTCACCATTGACGAAAAAGCCCGCACGGCCATGCTCACGGACGCGGGCGTGCTACGCTGCGAAGAACTGCTCAAACTGGACAACCTCTTTGACCCGGCCAACATCACAGCCCAGCACCACGTTCTGCAATCCCTCAAGGCCCATCAGGTCTTCAAGCGCGACGTGGACTACATCGTGCAGGACGATCAGGTGGTCATCGTGGACGAGTTCACCGGCCGCCTCATGGCCGGACGCCGCTATTCCGACGGCCTGCACCAGGCCCTGGAAGCCAAGGAGCACGTAACCGTCGCGGCGGAAAACCAGACCCTGGCCTCCATCACCTTCCAGAACTATTTCCGCCTCTACGACAAACTTTCGGGCATGACCGGCACGGCCGACACTGAAGCCGTGGAATTTCAGCAGATCTACAATCTGGAAGTCATTTCCATCCCGCCCAACAAGCCCATGGTCCGCAGGGACCACCCGGACCTGATCTTCCGCAGCCGCAAGGAAAAATTCGACGCCATTGTGGAGGCCATCGCCGAGCTGCACCAGAAGGAACAGCCCGTGCTGGTGGGCACCATCTCCATTGAAACCTCGGAAATGCTCTCCCAGCGCCTGACCAAACTGGGCATCCCGCACAACGTGCTCAACGCCAAACAGCACGAGAAGGAAGCCGAAATCGTGGCCCAGGCCGGCCAGAAGGGCAAGGTGACCATTGCCACCAACATGGCCGGACGCGGCACGGACATCGTGCTGGGCGACGGCGTGGTGGACCTGGGCGGCCTGCACATTCTGGGCACCGAGCGCCATGAAAGCCGCCGCATCGACAACCAGTTGCGCGGCCGTTCGGGCCGCCAGGGCGACCCCGGTTCCTCCCGCTTCTACCTTTCGCTGGAAGACGACCTGATGCGCCTGTTCGGTTCCGACCGGATCAAGGGCCTCATGGAAAAGCTGGGCCTGCGCGACGGCGAAGCCATTGAAAACGCCATGGTCACCCGCGCCGTGGAAGGGGCCCAGAAGCGGGTGGAAGCCCACCACTTCGAGATCCGCAAAACCCTGCTGGATTACGACAACGTCATGAACCAGCAGCGCGAGGTCATCTACACCCTGCGCCGCGAATTCATGGTCGAGAACGACCTGGACCCGGTGCTCAACGAGTTCCTGAGCGACGTGCTGGACGACGCCTACGGCCCGCTGGACAACGCCGCGCCCGACGACCTGGCCGATACGCGCAAGACCATCATGGCCCGCCTGCGCGAAGTCTTTAATCTGGATCGCGTGCTGCCCGAAAACGCTCCCCTGCCCGAGCGGGAAGAGTGCGAAAAGCTGATACGCGGCATTCTGGACGAGCTGCGGACCGATGCCGCCGAAAGCTACAAGGACATTCAGCGCTACTTCCTGCTGGAAGAGCTGGACCGCTGCTGGAAGGAACATCTGCGCAACATGGACGCCCTGCGCGACGGCATCGGCCTGCGCGGCTACGGCCAGCGCGACCCCAAGCTGGAGTACAAGCGTGAAGGCTTTGAAATGTTCCAGGAAATGCTCTTCCAAATCCGTGAGAGCGTGTTCCGCGCCCTGACCCGCGTGCGCGTGCAGCGGGTCAGCCCGGAAGAGGAACAGGCCCGCGCCGAGGCGGAAAGGGAAGCCCTGGCACGGGAATTCCGCCACCGCGAAGAATCGGCGGGCGAGCTGTCCTACTCCGGCGGCGGCGAATCCGAGGCCCAGTCCGCCAAGAACAAACCGGCCAAGGCCGGACCGCGCGTGGGTCGCAACGATCCCTGCCCCTGCGGCAGCGGCAAGAAATACAAGAAGTGTTGCGGCCAGGACAAGTAGTGCCTACTTTTTCAAAGTAGACACACAAAACCTGTAGGATGTTGCGGCGGCGTAGCCGCCGTGCGTCAGCGAAAAACCACGTTTTTTCGCTGACGATCCTGCGAAAATCGGGAGTATAACTATGCTCGAAATTTTCGCAATCAGATAGGCGACGTAGCGCGGAACAATTATGCAGGAAAATGATACGAGCGCGCTGCAAAGGCGAATGCGCATGCTGGCCTTTGCCGTGCATTCACAATTGCTGGAAAGCGAGCCCCTTTCCAAAGCCGAGGCCGCCCGCCTGGAACGTATGATACGCGACGGGCTGGCCCCGGATGAAGGAATCGCTGTGCTAAAAAAAACTCTGGGCATTGCCGATGCACAGGTATGCGGTCGCGCCTGATCCCTATATCCTGCCGGGAAGCGCCGTCCTTAAAAACATTCCCGGCCTCGACGAGGCGGAGCAATTAGCCGCATTTGAACGTAACGCGGTGGCGTGGCGTTCGCTGTCGCTCCCTACCGGGCACTATGATGTCGCACACCTCAAGGCCATTCATAAGCATCTTTTCCAAGATGTTTATGGGGCTGGGCCGGGGAATTCAGAACCATCCCCATGGCAAAGGGCGCAAGCCGCTTTGCGCAACCGCAGTATATCGAACAGGAAACCCGGAAAATTCTGGGGCGGATCGCGGTAGCCGAGATACGTACAGCGCCTGTCGACCGTTTCACCGCGGCGCTGGCGGAGATGATCTCGGAGCTCAATGCCGTGCATCCTTTCCGTGAAGGCAATGGCCGTACCATCCGGGCTATTGCGCTGTTGCTGGCCGAGGATTGCGGCCATGCCTTCGACCTGACCGCCGTTACCCCCGCTCTGTGGACTGAAGCGTCAATCCTGGTTTTTCAAGGCAACAATCACGCTCTGGAAGTTCTTCTCCATGAGGCGCTCCACCCCCTGCCCGTCCCGGATCAAAAGTAATCCGAAAAATACGGCTTCTCCGGCGGGATCAGGCTCTCCAAGGTGGGCAGCAGATAGTATTCCATGCGAATACGGTCATTATTGTACAGATAGGTGGGCCGCTTGTAGCCCATAAGCATGGTGGTCAGCGTCTGGATGTCCATTTCGATGAGCGGAGCCGCGCCGTGGCTGTCCACCTTTTCGCAGAAGGTCTTGCCGTCTTTCCAGGTGACATGGAAGATGCCGTTGTTCCATTCCGCGGCCGGATCGCTGATCCGGAAATAGAGCTTGAGTTTCTCGTCCTCGAACTGGAAGGAATATTCCTCAAAGAAACGCTGCACATCCACGATGCGGGCCATGACATTGGGCTTGATGGTTTCGTCGATTTCACTGTCCTCGAACTGAAAGGCAATGGATTCGCCTGTGTAGTTGGCTCCCTCCACCTTGGTGATCATGGAAAAGTGCGCGCTGATGTAATTCCAGATGCCGTACTTGGCCTCCTGGGTCAGCCAGATCATTTCCTTGATCTGAAAGACCTCATTCTCAATGTAGTAAATAACGTAGCCCAGGGGCTTTTCTTCAGCGGTGTAATACACGGCGGCCATGATGTCGTCGGATTCCCAGCGCCAGTATTCCTCCCATTCCAGATCGCCCCTGATCAGCGCGCCGTGCTGTTGCAGGGCGAAATACTTGTAGACCCGGCGAATATCCTCATGCTCCACGGGCACGCGCTCAATCTGGCCCGGCACGACATGGTGCTTGGGCAGCTGGGTGTCCCTGATGGAAAAGGTCATCTTGTCCGCCACGATCTCCCAGCCCTGCTTGCGGTAAAAGGGAATGGAGTACGGGCAGAGAAAAGAAATATACTGCTGCTCCCGGCGCATGTGCTCCAGGCTTTTCTTGATCAGGGAATGCACCAGGCCACGGCCCGTATACTCCGGGTAGGTGGCCACGCCGGTGACGCCGCCCATCTTGCAGATCCGGTCCCGGATGTTGACTTCCATGGAATAGACCACGATCTGCGAAGCCAGATGCCCCTTGTAGAACCAGCCCAGCACGTAGGAGGCGTCGAAAATCGGCTTTTTGGACTGCTTCATCTCCTTGTCCGACCAGCCGATCCGCGACATTTCATAAGAACTGACCTGAAAAGCATAGCGCAGCAGGGCTTCAAATTCCTCGAAGTCGTCGGCATCCAGTTTTTTGAATTCAAACTGCTCGTTGTTTTTCATCCGGATGTACTCCTTGCGCCTTGCCGCCATGCCGGGCAATCCGCGCGCGTCCCGTTATGCGTCACAGGCTCCGTCCAGGGAGCAGGCCCCGCCCGAGGCGAAACCGTCGCTGTTGCCGCTCAGCGCCGCCGCCAGCCGGGCGGACACCGAGGCGTAGGAGGCATAGCCCCGAGCCAGCAGGCGGCGCTCGTCGCCTTTCACCAGATAGAGCGTGGGATAGAGCTTGAACTCGCCCATCAGGGCGGCGGCTTCGCGCGTTTCTTTTCCGGCTTCTTCCCGCACGGCGGGATCGGCCAGGGCGCGCTCCAATCGGATGGGGTCCACCTGCCAGCGGGTCGCCATTTCCTCGCGCACCTCGGCGGAAAACACGTCCCGGCCCGCGCCGTAGAGGATCTGCTGCAAGATCTCTATCTGGGCCAGCTCATGCCCCGGCGCAAGCCGCTTCAGGGCCGCCAGCAGCACTGCCATGTCCGGCGAATACATGCGCAAGGGCCGTTCCGCGTCCAGGGTCGCCAGAAAACCGTCCACCGGCCGAGCGGTGGTTTTCGCCAGGCGGATGAAAAAATCCCGGATGTTCGGAGAATGGGCTTTCATTTCCGCCAGAGTCGTGGGCTCGTCCATCAGATCCCCGCCGAGCACCCGTACCGGCAGTTCGGGATGTTCGGCGGCAAGGCGCTGCATGACGGGTGCGAAGCCGTAGCACCACGGGCAGAACACATCGGAAAGATATAAAAAATGAGGCATGGGATTGCGCTCCTCTTCTCGCTGTTTTTCACGATAGGGCCGGAAAAACCCATCGTCAACAGGCGCGGCACGGCATGCTTGACAAGCCGGTGCGGGGATGCAAGGTGTTGCATAGAGGCATCCGGAGCAAAATAACTTTTCAAAGCTGCTTTGCCTTGGGAGCAGAGGGAGTACGGCAATCCCGGGAAACGCCGGATCACACTGCAAAGGGGAGCGACGATGCGCGAACACGGCCTTATCCGTCTGTACAAAAGGCTCGCCACGCCAATCCTGGCACTGGCCATGATACTGGGGGCTGGCTGGGGCGCGCGGCCCCTGGCCGCCGCCACAGTGGACACGCTCTACCACAACGGCAAAATCTACACTCTCACCGAGAGCATGCGCGAAGCCAAAGACCCGCGCAAAGCCAACACAGTGGAAGTCGTCGCCACCAGGGACGGCAAAATAATCTTTGCCGGGTCCGCCGCCACGGCGCGGCAACAGGGTTTCTTCGCCAACGCGGCCCGCATTGTGGACCTGCGCGGCAAAACCATGCTGCCCGGCCTTATCGACGGGCACGGCCACTTCCCGCTCCAGGGCGGCTATGACCTCTTTCAGGTCAATCTGAACAGCTTCCCCCTGGGCGAAATGCGCTCCATTGAGGATTACAAGAAAGCCCTGGCCCGGCGTTGCCAAAGCGCGGGCAAGGACGCCTGGGTGCTGGGCTGGGGTTACGACGACACCCTGGTCACGGAAATGCGCCACCCCACCAGGGCCGATCTGGACGCGGCCTGCCCGCGCAATCCCGTCTTTGTGCGGCATGTCTCCGGGCATATGGCGGTGGTCAACTCCGCCGCCCTGGCCAAAGCCTCCAGGGACGAGCTCAGCACCGTGGGCGTGGACGAGCGGAGCGGCAAGCTCACCGAACCCCGCGCCATGCAGGTGGTCAGCCGCCACTTCCCGCCCGCCGGGCCCGAGGCGGCCCAACGCGGCCTGGCCCGCGCCAATGAGGTTTACGCGGCGGCGGGCGTGACCACGGCGGACTGTTCCAATATCCGCATGCTCACGGAGCTGCCCAAGATGCAGAACGGCATTCTGCGCAACAATCTGAACCTGCGCGTGGTGCTGCATCCTCTGGGCTATTATCCCACCACCCTGGCCTCGGGCAAAACCGTGGACAGCGCGGGCTGGATCAATCGCGCGGCCCTGGGCTGGTCCAGCGCCGGGCTCTCGCTGGCCGGGGCCGAAACAGCGGTCATGACCGAAAACAACGTCCCCTTTGCCGACGGCCGCAAGGCCGTGGCCGGCGGCAGCGACATCACCCGGCTGTCCATGCCCGCCTACGCGGCGGACAAGGACGCCGACGGCTCGCCCGCAGCGGCGGACAAAGGCACTGTCGCGCCGCCTGCCGGGCTGTCGGCGGACAACCGGCTCTTCCTCGGCGCCTGGAAGTTCACTTTTGACGGCTCGCCCCAGGGCTATACCGCCTGGATGAAAAAGCCCGGCTTCTACCGCTGGGGCAAGTACACGGCGGCGGACAGCTTCAATCAGGCCGGTTTCTTCAACGGAGCCGTGGGCACGGACAACATGCCCCCGGCGGCTCTGGAAACGCTGATCGCCATGTACCACGGCAACGGCCAGAGCACTCAGACGCATACCAACGGCAGCGCCGCCGCCGAGCGCTGGGTCACGGCCCTGGAAAAAGCCGTGGTCCGGCATCCCGAGGTCAGGGACACCCGCGACACGTCCATCCACGCCCAGACCATG
Source organism: Desulfovibrio sp. 3_1_syn3 (assembly GCF_000145315.2). Taxonomy (NCBI): domain Bacteria; kingdom Pseudomonadati; phylum Thermodesulfobacteriota; class Desulfovibrionia; order Desulfovibrionales; family Desulfovibrionaceae; genus Desulfovibrio; species Desulfovibrio sp. 3_1_syn3. The sequence goes on along the minus strand of NZ_ADDR02000002.1, from coordinate 398,763 downwards.
GAGTTGCAGCACATCCAGCGTCTGACCGGCAACTATCAGGACCTGACGGGCACAGGCCCCATGTACACGGAGCTGACCGGCGCGTTCAAGGACGGCAGGCTTTCCCCGGCGGAAGTGGGGGCCAGGGACATCGGGCAGTTGAGCCGCCTGATGCGCGATCAGCACTTCTTCAATTCCTATTTTGTGCCCCATACCTATTTCTGGGGCGACCGCCACAACCAGATCTTCTTCGGGCCGGGCCGGGCCCGGAACATGAGCCCCGTGGGTTGGAGCGTGGCTTACAACCAGCCGTTCAGCTTCCACAACGACACCTACATCACGCCCATTTCGCCGCTGCGCAGCCTGCAATCCGCAGTCACGCGCACCAGCGCCCATTCCGCCATTTACGAGGGCGGCACCCTGCTCAGCGGCCAGGGGCAGGATCTCGGGGCCAAGGCGCTCTTCCCGCCGCGCGATCCCGAGGAAACCGGCGACAAAACCACCTTCGCCTTCTGGAACTATGACCACCGGGTCAACGCCCTGCAGGCTCTGCATGCGGTCACCCTCATGCCCGCCTGGCAGAACAAGCTCAGCGACCGGATCGGCTCCATAGCTCCCGGCAAGCTGGCGGACTTCACCATTCTGGCCGAAGACCCGCTGGCCGTGGCCGCCGCCCGGCCGCAGAGCCTGGCGGAGATGCGGGTGATGACGACCATCGTGGGCGACACGCCGGTCTACGGCTTTGCGCCCGGCTCCAAAACGCTGGCCGACGCGCCTCGGGGTTCCTATATTCAGCCTACGGAAAGCGTGGTGGCCCTGGTGACCGAAACCGGCCCCATGACGCCCGCCGAGGGCCGCAACGAAACGCGGGACAAAACGTTGGGCGCATATGCCTTCAAGGCGGATGTGCGCAACGGCGAGCTGGCCGCTTTTCAGATGCGCTTTCTGGGCAACGGCGGGCCGGTTCGGGACATGACCCTGCTGGACGGCGGCAGCGGAGCGTCGGGCACGCGCCCGCTGCATTACAGTCCCGAGGCAGCCATGGCCGACGGCAACTGGTGGATCGCGGCTCTGGACGCGCCCATGCTGCCGCTCAAGGCAGACGACGCCCTGATTGCGGACAAGATGTACGCCGCCTTCTTCGTGCTCAAGGATAACGGCCCGCGCGACAAGGACGCGGCCAGAGGCGGCCTGGCGGGCCAGGTGGTTCTGCTCACGGACGGCCCTCTGCCGGGCAACAGCGGGACAACAAGATACGTCTTGGGGCCTGCGGCAACCAACGCCGCTAAAGCCCAACTTTAAAAATGGGGTTCCAAGGGGGCCGCGCCCCCTTGGCTGCCGGAGGCATCACCCCGGTAAACCTGAAAAAGCGGAAGAGGGAAGCCCTGAGACTTCCCTCTTCCGCTTTTTATGCAGATTTTTAATCCGCATAGGCCGCATGCAGGGCGGCGATACGCTCCCAGGAAGCCCGGATGCGCTCGGGCGTGATCTTGCCGCTGTCCACCAGACGGCGCAGGGCCGCGTGGGCTTTTTCCGGCAGATCGGGGTCCCATTGCAGATTGTTGCCGAAGACCAGAATGTCCACTCCGGCCCGCACGGCCAGCAGAATGGCCTGTTCCAGGCCGTAGTGGTCGGTAACGGCCTTCATCTGCATATCATCGCTGATGACCACGCCCTGCCAGCCCAGGCCCCGGCGCAGCAGGCCGGTGACCACCATTGTGGACAGCGTGGCCGGATGCTCAGGGTCAAGCCCGGCGTGAAACAAATGTCCCACCATGACCATGCCCGGCCAGCCCCGGCGGAAGGCCTCCGCATAGGGCAGCAGATCGCTGCCGCCGTCCCAACAACGGCTGATGTCGGTGAGGCCCAGATGCGAATCGCGCCGCGCGCCGCCCTGACCGGGAAAGTGCTTGAGTACGGGAATGACTCCGGCGCGAGCCAGCCCCTGCCCGAAGGCCAGGGCGTGTTCGGCGACCAGCCGGGGATTCGGGCTGAAACTGCGCCCCAGTCTGCCGATGGCCGGATTGTCCGGATTGCTGTCCACGTCCGCCACGGGCGCGAGATCCACGGAAATGCCCAGTGAAGCCAGCTCCGCGCCCAGACGCGCGGCCAGTGCCCCGGTGGCCGCCGGGCTGCCCTGCCCCATCTGCCGGGCCGAGGGCAGATCCATAAAGCCCTGCCGCGGCTTGAGCCGCCGAACGCGCCCGCCCTCCTGGTCCACGGCGATGAACATGGGGCCGGGCGCGGCGGCCCGCAGCACGGCCGTCAGACGACGGAGCTGCTCCGGGGAGCGAATGTTGCGCTCGCCTCCGCCGGGCAGATCGCGGTCAAAAAGCAGCACATGTCCCACTTTCCCGGAGCGCACCGCCGCCAGAAAAGGATCGCTCGGCGCGAGTTCCGCGCCGCGAAAGCCCAGCATCAGCATGGAACCGAGCATGCGCTCAAGAGAGGGGGAATCGGCAGGATCGGGCGAGGCAGCGCGTGCCGGACCGGCCGGGCAAAACTGTGCGCAAGCCAGAACCAGCAGGCAGCAGAACGGAAAAAACAACCGACGGAGCAGCCTCCGCCGCAGACCGCCGGATGCTAGCACGGCAGCCCTTGCGCCCGGCGTTGCGCCTCCAGCTTTTCCAGCACATCCAGGGGCACCCGCAGACCGCCTCGGCCCACGCCCAGACGGATGCCGGGCTTGTTGCCGCCGTGGTAGTCCGAACCGCCGCTGAGGCCCAGGCCGAAACGCCGGGCCCATTCCACGCAGAGGCGCGTATCCGCGTCCGAGTGCTCGCTGTGCCATGCTTCAATGGCTGTGAGCCCGCAACCGGACAGATGCTCCACAAAACCTTCCAGCCAGGGCAGGGGGTATTTCTGCAAGAGGGGGTGGGCCAAGCTCACCGTGGCCCCCAGACCGGCCAGCAGATGCACGGCCGCTTCGGGTTCCAGCACTTCCTTGGGCAGATAGGCTTTGCCGTAAAAGCCGAGATATTCCCGGAAGGCCTCGCCCACGTCGCGCACATAGCCCTTGGATGCCAGCACCGCCGCGATGTGCGGCCGTCCCACGCTCTCCTTGGCGATGGCGCGCACCTCTTCCAGGCTGATGTCCAGCCCCAGGGCGCGCAGCTTCTCCACAATAGCCCGGTTACGCTCACAGCGTTTGCGACGCAGATAGCCGAGTTGATCCTGAAGGGGGGCGGCGTCACGCGGCAGCCAGAGCCCCAGGATGTGCACCTCGCCGTACTCGGTATGGGTCGAAAGTTCACAGCCCCGGATCACCTTGATGCCCAGGTCACGCCCGGCTTCCTCGGCCTCGTCCAGGCCGGAAACGGTGTCGTGGTCGGTAACGGCCACGGCGGCCAGACCAGCGGTATGGGCCTTTTGCACCAGGGCTGAAGGGCTGTCCGTGCCGTCCGAAGCCAGCGTGTGAGTATGCAGGTCGATCAGTTTCATGGGGGAATTCATCTCTTCTTTCCAAGGTAAGCCAGTGCCTGAAAAATGCAAGCGCGGCCGGACCTCCGGCCGCCCCTTGAAGCCTGGGGAGCATCAAGGTATGCTGGGGACCGTTTTTATCAAAAGGAAAATACCATGCCCATGAATACCGAAGAATTATTGCAGATCCTGGCCTGCCCGCGCTGCCTGGGCACATTGGAAGCCCTGACGCGGGACGGGCGGACCCAAGGCTTCGCCTGTCAGGCCTGCCAGACGGTCTATCCGGTACGCGACGACATCCCGGTCATGCTGATTGAGGAAGCCGTGCCCCGCGCGCAGTGGGATCAGGGCGCACGGGAAAAATCAGCCTCGGAACATGTCGGGGAGCGGGCCGGGGAACTGGACTGATGCGCCTGCTCATCGCCTCCGACCTGCACGGCTCGCTGGAGAGCCTGCGCTTTCTGCTGGGCAAAGCCCGCGAACTGCAACCGGACCTGCTGGTACTCCTGGGGGACCTGGTCTATCACGGTCCGCGCAACCCCCTGCCCGAAAGTTACAACACGCCCACGGTCCTCAAGGAAATGGCCGACCTCAACGCCCTGCCCTGCCCCATCACGGCGGTGCGCGGCAATTGCGACGCCGAGGTGGACCTGGCCCTGCTGCCCTTTCCGGTGACGGAAAACGCCTGGATCAACGCCGACGGCCTGCGCATTTTCGCCAGCCACGGCCACCATCTGCCCGAGCGCCCGCCGCTGCCGGGCATGCCCCAGGGCACGGTGATCCTGCGAGGGCACACCCATGTGCCGCGCGGCGAAACCCTGGACGGACTGCATTTCTGGAACCCCGGTTCCCTTTCCCTGCCCAAGGGCGGTTCGCCGCGCAGCTACGGCCTGTGCGAGGACGGCGTCTTTCGCGTGCTGGACACGCACGGCCGCGAAGTTCTGCGGCATCAGCCGGGCGGAGCGTAAAGCCCGTGTCCGCCATCCAGTCCCCCACGCCCGCGCCGGAAACGGGCTTTTGCCCTCAATTCGCGACCCAATTCACGCCTCTGTTCCGCCTTGCGCCGGATCTGGATCTGATTCTGGCCTCGGCCTCGCCCCGACGGCGGCAGTTTCTGGCGGAATGGGGCCTGCCCTTTGCCACGGCCCGGCCGCGGGGCGTGGAACCGCGCCCCGAAGCCGGAGAAAACCCCGCGTCCTATACCCGCCGTGCCGCGCAGGCCAAAGCCCGGGCCGTGGAAAGCGCCCTTTCCCCGACTGCCCGCGCCCGCAGCCTGATTCTGGCGGCGGACACGGTGGTGGCCGTGGACGACGACATTCTGGGCAAGCCGCGCGATACCCCTCATGCTCTGGACATGCTCACGCGCCTTGCGGGCCGGGGGCATGAGGTCATCAGCGCCGTCTGCCTGCTGCTGCCTCAGGGGTGGCCCGGCCTCCCCGGCGAACTGTTCAGCGACGTGAGCCGGGTTTTCTTCCACGCCTGGCCCGAATCCGTGCTGGCCGCCTACGCCCGCACCCACGAGCCGGACGACAAGGCCGGGGCTTATGCCATTCAAGGGCAAGGGGCCTTTCTGGTGGAGCGGGTGGAAGGCTCGTGGAGCACGGTGGTGGGCCTGCCCGTGACGCCCCTGGTCCAAATCCTGCTGGAACGGGGCCTGATGTCTCCGGCGGACGCCAATCCGCTTCCCACAGCATTTTGCGTTTGAAATGTTACACATCTCAAACGTGGATTGCTCTGATCAGCTTTTCCGCTGAGTACGCGGGACAAACCTTTCAATAGGCATTTCAAAGTTGAAATGCTCTAACGCCGCACACGGTGCGGCGCGCCGCGAAAACCGACCCGACGGGCGGCCCGTAGGGCCGTGCCTGTAGCCCAAAGGGCGTACAGGCATCGAGGGCAACGCTGTGTGGATTCCGGCAAAGCGACCGAAGGCAGCCCGAAGGGCTGTCCCCGTTGGCAACAACGGAGCCATACGGGGATCGACAGCAGCGATAACCGCGTTTTCCGGAATGCCCCCTTTGAAACGCAAAGCGTTTCAAAGGTAATCTGCTCCACGGACGGAATGTGGACGGAACAAAGCCATGCTCCATCTCTCTTCAGCCATACGGAGCTCTTGCCGAATCTCCCGGCACGTCCCGATAAAAAATTTTTTCAACTTTTTGTGAAAAAATTCCTTATACTCCACCGCCTCCAACCAACGATTTCTCTATGAAAAACAACGCCTACGCCTCACGCTTGTGCCATTTTGCACAGCCATGACTGAAAGAACAAACAATTACGGGTGCTTGACGCGCAAAGAGAATCCCTTTACGCCAGTAACATGGCTGGTGTGCCAACTTTTTTCATAACGTCCACACTAGGAGGGAGGGCGCGACCATGTCCCAGGAACGCATCACCACATTGTTGACCGAGAAGCGCAGCTATCTGCCGCCGGAACACGGCAAATCCTCAGCCTGGATCTGTGGCCAGGAAGAGTACGACGCCCTGTGCCGCCGCGCACTGGAAGACCCCAGCGACTTCTGGGGGGCTCGCGCCTCTCAGTTGATACATTGGTTCAAGCGCTGGGACAAAGTCCTGGATGCCGACGAGCAACGGCATAAGTACAGATGGTTTACCGGCGCCAAACTCAACGCCTCCTTCAACTGCATCGACCGCCATCTGATTTCAGGCCGCCGCAACAAGGCCGCCCTGATCTGGCAGGGCGAAGATGAAATGGACGTGCGCTGTTACACCTATCAGATGCTGTACACCGAAGTCTGCCGCATGGCCCACGCCCTGAGCTCCCTGCATATCCGCAAGGGCGACCACGTGGCCCTGTACATGCCCATGATTCCGGAACTGGTCATCGCCATGCTGGCCTGCGCGCGCATCGGGGCCATTCACACGGCCATTTTCTCCGGATACGCCGAGGGCGGCGTGCGCAGCCGCATCCAGGGTTCCAAGGCCAGGGTAGTGATCACCGCCGACGCCACCGTGCGCGCGGGCAAGTTCAAGCCGCTCAAGGCCAATCTGGATCCCATTCTGGAAAAATGCCCCTCCGTGGCCCATGTGGTGGTAGTGCGGCGCGCCGGGTTGGACAATGTCACCATGCAACCCAACCGCGACATCTGGTGGCACGACCTTATCGACGACTTCACCCTCAATGCCGACTATCCCTGCGAGCCCATGGACGCCAACGACACGCTCTTTCTGCTGCACACCAGCGGCAGCACGGGCAAACCCACGGGCATCATGCATTCCACGGGCGGCTATCTGACCTATGCGGCCCACACGACCCAGTGGTGCTTCGACATGCGCGACGACGACGTCTACTGGTGCACCGCCGACATGGGCTGGATCACCGGCCACACCTACGGCGTATACGGCCCCCTGGCCCTGGGAGCCACCACCATGATGTTCGAGGGCGTGCCCACCTGGCCCAAGCCCGACCGCTACTGGCGCATTGTGGAAAACTTCCGGGTCAACATCCTGTATACCGCGCCTACGGTGATCCGCTCCCTGATGCGCCTGGGCGAAGCCTGGGCAGAGCGCTATGACCTGCGCAGCCTGCGCATTCTGGGGTCAGTGGGCGAACCTATCAACCCCGAAGCCTGGCAGTGGTACCACAAGCACATCGGCGCGGGCGAGCTGCCCATTGTGGACACCTGGTGGCAGACCGAAACCGGCGGAGCCATGATCAGTCCCATGCCCTACGCCACCAAACTCAAGCCCGGTTCGGCGAGCAAGCCCCTGCCCGGCATCGACGCCGCCGTCATGGGCAGCGCGGGACGCGACGGCGAGGAAACCACCGGCGCGGGCCATCTGGTGATCCGCAAACCCTGGCCCGGCATGATGCTCGGCGTATTCAACGATGAGGAAAAATACCAGTCCTACTTCTCGCGCTTCGGCTGCTACGAGTCCGGCGACGGCGCGCAGGTGGACGCGGACGGTTATTTCTGGATTCTGGGCCGTATTGACGACTCCATCAACGTCTCGGGCCACCGTCTGTCCACGGCGGAAATCGAAGCCGTGCTGGCCGCCTGCCCCGAAGTGGGCGAAGCGGCCGTGGTGCCCATGCCCCACCGGCTCAAGGGCGAGGCCATCTACGCCTATGTGGTCACCCGCGACGAGGTGCCCTGGAGCGAGGAGTTGCGCAAGAAACTGCGCGACACCGTGCGACGCGACATCGGCGCGCTGGCCAGCCCCGAATACATCCAGTTTGTGGAGGCCATGCCCAAGACCACCTCGGGCAAAATCATCCGCCGCATGCTGCGCAAAATCGCCGGCGACACGTATGAGGATCTGGGCGATACCACGGCCCTGGCCGATCCCCATGTGCTGGAGGCCATCATCATCGGCCACCAGAATCTCCTCCAGGGCCAGCATGAAACCGCCACTCCGGCCGGGGATGAACCGGCTCCGGACGCCAAGGAAGCGGCCCCGGCGGGCGCATAACTATCTCTCATACTGTTGCGGAACTCCAACTCCAAAAGGGTCGGCATTTGCCGACCCTTTTTCACTGCCGCAAATCCGTCGTTGATACGCACTCCGGCGGCCGACCGACAGCCTCGCGCAGCGCGGATATGCTACAAGGCCTTGCGCCGGGTCCAGACATGACGCGCGGCCAGCAGGCCGAAGGCCGTCCCGGCCACCAGATGGGCGCGCCCGTTACCCGTGAAGCCAAGTGCGATGCTCAGGCCGCAGGCGGCCAGCAGAGCGCGCAGCTCCAATTTACGCGGGCTCAGTCCCAAGGAGACAGTTTGTCCCCGCCGCAACAGACCGGACAAAACGGTCATGGGGCCGCCTGCGGGTCCGTTTGCGGATGCGCCGGACCGCGCGCCCCGACAGGCCTTTGCCGGGCCACACAACTCCGGCAGGGCCGCCTCCAGATCCCGGCAGATGCCGCCCAGATCCGCGTCCGGCGTCAAAAGCAGCAGAATGGAGCCCGAACCGCAACGCGCTTCCAGCACGTCGCTCTTGCCGGACAGAACAGCCAAAGCCCGTTCCCGCCCGGCGGTCCCGGCCAGGGCCGGATGGCGCAGCCGCGCCCGGCCTTCCATAGCATGCACAAGGTATGTCGACATAAGTCCCCCTTTGTAACTTCAGGAGCTATTTGAAAATGACTTTCTTTTTTCTTGACCCATAATTAAATTTAGTGCAAGCTCTCTTCCGTGCCGGGATCCATATTCCGGCGCGGCGTCCATCAAGACCGACCCCCAAACGGCGCGCGGGGTTCTCCGCGCCACGGGGCGCCGCGCCGGACCGGCAGCGCCCGGCACCATCACAGTCAACCGGCACAATGCCGACGAGAGGGAACGCGCATGAGTCAGATTGTCAGTCTCCGTCAGATGCACGTGGGCCAACAGGGGAAAATCGCCACAGTGGAAGCGCTGGGCGAAATGAACCGGCGCATTCGCGACATGGGCCTGATTCCCGGCACCACCGTTTCCGTGGTGGGACGCGCGCCGCTCAAAGATCCGGTTGCCCTGCGCCTTTCCGGGGTGACCATTTCCCTGCGCAACAGCGAGGCGGACTACATCAAGGTCGATGTGTCCGGCGCGGCTCACTAGGTTTTTATCCCACATCAGCTGGACAATTTTGTCCAATCTCGCCTCCGTCGCTGTTCCGTGCGGCGGGGGACGGGATGTGTTGTCTTCATTCGGGGAGTATCGTCCGTCGGCATTCGTCATACGGACTGTCAAGCAAAAGGAGGAGTTATGAACAGCGGCATCAAATTCGGACTGTTTTTCCTGGGCGGCATAGCCCTTGGCGCGCTGGGCGCCGTGGCCCTGAGCAAGGGCAAGTTGAATCTCAAGCCCGTGGCCGCCGATCTGATCAGCCGGGGCATGGATGTGAAAGACGCCCTGATGAGCAAGGTGGAAGCGGTCAAGGAAGACATGGAAGACCTTGCCGCTGAAGCCCGTCAGGCTTCGGAAAAGCGCAAAGCGGCCAAAGAGAGCCAAGAAACCGAGCAAGCCCAGGCCTAATCGGAACCTCCCGCAGTCATTCCATTCCCGGCCTTGCGGCGTCTCCCGCATGCGCCTCAGGGCCGGGACCGTTTTTCCCGGCCCGGTTCAGGGCTTTCTTTTTCAGACTGGAGCGCGCATGTCTTTTTCCATCGTCCATGAACTTCAGGGTCTCGACGGAGCCGCCGCCGGCAGGATGCGCGTGCGCGCCAGCCGTCCCCTGCCCCCGGTTCCGGCCGCCGAGCTGGCCCGAAACCTGGAAGAACTGCCCGGCATCAGTGGGGTGCACGTCAACCCCCGCGTGGGCAGCCTGCTTTTTTTCTACGCCGATCAGGAAAGCCGTGTGTCGGCCCTGCGCCTGCTGGCCGCCCATGATGCCGTGGACGCCGTGGGCGACGCGCGCCGCGCGGATCTCCCGGCCACCACAGCGGAACTTCTGCCTGAAGAGCCGCCTGCGGGCGGCCTGTTGCCGCTGGTACGCTTTTTTATCATCCGCCCCTTTTTGCCCACGGTCTGGCGCATGGTCACCAGCGTCGCCACGGCCGTGCCTTTTTTGCTCAAGGGTCTCGGCTCCCTGCTGCGCGGCAGGCTCAGCGTGGAGGTGCTGGATGCGGCGGCCATCACCGTTTCGCTGCTTATGCGCGACTTCCGCACGGTCAGCGTGCTGACACTGCTGCTGGGACTGGGCGAGGCTCTGGAATACTGGACCCGCCGCCGCTCTCTGGACAGTCTGACCGAAAGCCTTGCCCTGAATGTGGACAGCGCCTGGCTGCTCGGCGAGGACGGCACGGAAGTCTCCGTGCCTCTGGGCCAGGTCCGCGAGGGCGATCTGGTGGTGGTGCGCGACGGCGGCTCCATCCCAGTGGACGGCATTGTGGAGGACGGCTGCGCGCTGGTCAATCAATCCTCCATGACCGGCGAACCGCTGGGCGTGCCGCGCGGCAAGGGCGCGGCGGTCTTTGCCGGAACCGTGGTGGAGGAAGGTCGTCTGGTGATCCGGGTCAGCCAGGTGGGCGACGGCACCCGCCTGCGCCAGGTGGTCACCTTCATTGAACAGTCCGAGGCGCTCAAAGCCGGCATCCAGGGCAAGACCGAACGGCTGGCCGATCTGGCCGTGCCCTTTACCTTCGGCCTGGCGGCACTGGTCTGGCTGATCACGCGCAATCCCATGCGCGCCGCTTCGGTGCTGCTGGTGGATTATTCCTGCGCGCTCAAGCTGGCCACGCCCCTGGCCGTGCTGGCCGCCATGCGCGAGGGGGCGCGCCACGGCATGGCTATTAAGGGCGGTCGCTATCTGGAAGCCCTGAGCGATGCGGATACCCTGGTTTTCGACAAAACAGGCACGCTGACCAACGCCACCCCCAAGGTGGTTGCGGTCATTCCCGCCGCCGGGTATGAGCGGGACGAGGTCCTGCGGATCATGGCCTGCCTGGAAGAACATTTTCCCCATCCCGTGGCCCGCGCCGTGGTGCGCAAGGCCCAGGAAGAGGGCCTCCAGCATGAGGAAGAGCACGCCCAGGTGGAATACGTGGTGGCCCACGGCGTGGCGTCCTCCCTGTACGGCAGAAAGCTGCGGGTGGGCAGCCGACACTATATTGAGCACGACGAGGGCGTGGACGTCTCGCCCATGGAGGCGGAGATCGCCTGCCAGGCGGCTCAAGGACGTTCCCTGCTCTATCTGGCCGAGGACGGCAAACTGGCCGGCATTCTGGCCATTGAAGACCCGTTGCGCCCCGAGGCCGCCGGAGTGGTGGAAACCCTGCGCGGCATGGGCTTCAAACGCGTGCTGATGCTCACCGGCGACGATGAGCGCACGGCACGGGCCGTTGCCGAGCGAGCGGGCATTACGGAATTCCGCGCCCAGGTCCTGCCCACGGACAAGGCCAAGGTGGTGCAGGAACTGACGGCCGACGGCTGCAAGGTGCTCATGGTGGGCGACGGCATCAACGACGCCCCGGCCCTTTCGGCCTCCCATGTGGGCGTGGCCATGATCGACGGCACGGATCTGGCGCGGGAAGTTGCCAACGTGCTGCTGACCAGGCCTGATCTGGGCGGGCTCATCGACGCGCGGCGGCTGGCCCGCAGCACCCTGCGCCGCATCCACGTGAACTTCGCGGCCACCCTGACCCTGAACAGCCTCTTTTTAGCGGGCGGCCTGTTCATGCTCTTGCAGCCCGGCGTCTCGGCCCTGCTGCATAACCTGACCACCTTGGGCGTGTCGCTCAACGCCATGCGCCCGCACCTGCGGGGCACCGAAGCCGTTGCCCCTGTGGAGGACAGCCCATGCTGAACAGCCTGCGCCTGCTCAAATACGTGACCAGTTTTTCGGACGGCCGGGTACGCATCCGTCACCCGGCCCTGCGCCGTGAAGCCGTGGCCGCCGCGGCCAGGGAAAAACTGGCCGCCATTGACGGCGTGCTTTCCGTGGACTTCAATACCGTCAGCGGCTCGGTGCTGATTCTCTACGACAGCGCGCGCCTGCCCAAGGAGCGGCTTTTCGCCGTGGGCGAAGCCTGGGCCGATTATCTGGACGCGGTTCAGGCGGGCCGCCCGGCGCATGTCCCGGACTGTTGAGGCCCTTCAGGCTTGAAGCGGATTGCCCCGCGCGGATGGTATGGTTCCGCGCGGGGCAATCCGTTGTTAAAGGCAGGTCGCCGAGTCTTAGTGCAGATTACCTTTGGAATGCCGCGCATCCAAAGGTAAAGGCACGCTTACTCAGCCGCTTAGCTCTGCTGTCCTCGCCGTAAAGCTCGAAGACTCGCTAATGGGAGAGACAACAGCGCAAATACATCGCGCTTGCGGCTTCGTAGCGCGAGACTGCTCTCGCAGCCTCGTTAGAGCATTTCAACGTTGAAATGCTCTAACGGCTCTGAAAATCAAAGGCGCAAGCGCCATCCTGGACCACCCGCCGGTACATGTCCGGTTCGGTGTCGCCCTCGGTGCTGATCAGCAGCACCACCGAGGATTCGTTCAAGCCCAGAGCCGAACGCATGGCGGCCGCCTCCGGCGCGCGCGCCAGATAATCCAGCAGGCCCACGCCCACGGCTCCGGATTCGCCGGAAACCAACGCCGGATCGCCGGGCAGGGGCGCGGCCAGCATGCGCATGCCGTTGGCCGCCAAGCCGTCCGGACAGGCCACGGCCGCGAAAGCGTGCTCCCGCAGAATCCCCCAGGCCAGGCTGCTGGGCTCGCCGCAGGCCAGACCGGCCATGATGGTGCGCATCTCCCCGGCCGCGGCATGGGCGCGGCCGTCCCCACTCCGAATGGAGCGGAAAATGCAATCGGCGCTGTGCGGCTCCATAATGACGGCCAGCGGGGCAGGACCGCCCTCTTCCGCGCCGGCAACGGCGAAAAAACTCAGTACGGCGGCGGCAAAGGAACCCACGCCCGCCTGTAACAGCAGATGCGTGGGCCGCGTGAGCCCCATGGCGCGCATCTGCTCCCGCGCTTCCAGAGCCAGGGTCGTGTAGCCCTGCATGATCCAGCGCGGGATTTCCTCATAACCGTCCCAGGCCGTGTCCTGCACCAGCACGCCGCCCGTAGCCCGCGCATGCGCGGCGGCGTGGCGCACCGCGTCGTCATAAGCCAGATCCGTAATTTCACAGTATGCGCCCAAGGCACGGATGGCCGCCGCCCTGGCCTCGGCCGAGCCTTTGGGCATGAAGACCACGGCCCGCTGTCCGAACTGCCGGGCGGCCCAGGCCAGGCCCCGCCCGTGATTGCCGTCCGTGGCCGTGACCAGAGTGATCTCTCCCAGCCGCTCCCGTGCCTCGGGCCCGCAAAGGGCCGCGCGGCTGAGACCATCCGGCGGCAGATTCAGACGGCGAGCCAGAATCCGGGCCACGGCCCAGGACGCGCCCAACCCTTTGAAGGCCTTGAGGCCGAAACGGCGGGATTCGTCCTTGACCAGGACCCGGCCCAGACCGAGCCGGGCGGCCAGGCCAGCCAGACTGCACAGGGGCGTGGGGCTATATTCCGGGAAGCCGGCGTGAAAACCACGGACATTACGTGCCCGCACCGGACCGAAAGCGGACGGCAGAACCGGAACGGCGGCATCCGGCTGTGCGGCATAGCGGGCGTTGAGCGCCAATTCCACGCGACGCACGGGCTTTAATCCAGTTTGGCTTCGGCCAGCCAGGCCTCGAACCGCGCCAGATTCTCCCCGAAGTTGCGGCGGCCGTAGCCCATGCGGAAATAGGGTTCGTCCATGCCGTAGACGCTGCCGGGCAGGAGCAATACCCCGGCCTCACGCGCCAGGCGCTCGCAAAAGCCCTCCATCGGGCCGTCGATATGGATTTTGTGGAAGCCGATGGGCCCGGCCGGGGGGCGGTTGTGGGTAAACAGGCCCGCGTGCCGGGCGAAAAAAGCGTCGGCCAGAGCCAGATTAGCCCGGACAATGCCCCGGTTGCGCGCCAGAATGGCCGGAGCGTGGCGCAGGGCCACCAGGGCCAGTTCCTCCGAGGGCGCGGCGCAACAGATGCTCAGATAATTTTTGAAGCGGCTCATGGCCGTAAGCAGGTCCCGGTCGCGGCTCACGGCCCAGCCGATGCGCAGGCCCGGCAGGCCGTAGGCCTTGGAGAGCACGCCGATGGAAACGCCCCGCTCATACAGCTCGCAGATCGCGGGACGGGCATGCCAGGCGTTTTCATCCGAGCCGTCCGGGTCTTCCAGGCCTTTATAAACCTCATCGGCGATCACATGGATGCCGCGCCCGGCCGCCAGGGCGCAGAGCGCGCGCAGTTCCGCTTCACTCAGGGCGTAGCCCGTGGGATTGTGGGGTGTGTTGACGACAATGGCCCTGGTATGGGGACGGAGCAGGGATTCCAATGCGTCGAAATCCAAGGCCCAGCCTTGCCCTGTCTGGCGGAAGCGCCAGAAGGACAACTCGCAGCCCACGGCCCGCGCCACCTCATACAGGGATTGGTAGGCCGGGAACATGCAGATCACGTGATCGCCCTTTTCCAGCAGCACGTTCAGGCAGGAAAAAATGCCCTCCTGCGCGCCGGTCTGCACCAACACCCGGCCGCTGTCCTCATTCCGGTACAGACGGGCTATGGACCGCCTGAGCTCCGGTTTGCCGTCATTTTCGGCATAGCCGAGCCGAGTTTGCAGAAAGGCCTCGCGCGCTCCGGCCGGGTCCGGCTCCAGGGCCAACAGTTCCGCGATGCTCAAGGCCTCGCAGTCGGACTGGGCCAGAAGATGGGGCGCGGAAAATTCATGCTTGCCGAAAAACACTTCCAGTTCAAAATCAGGAATCCGCATGCGCTCCCTCATCGCCCGGCGCGCCGCTCCGGAGAGCTTCGTCCGAACGCTTTTCCAGACCCGGTTCGTAGACGCAGTAGCCCAGTTTGCCGCGCTTGGCCGTATACATGGCCACATCCGCCCGGCGGATCAGCTCGTCCAGGGTCAGGCCGGCTTCGTCGCAACGCACGATGCCGATGCTGGGGGCAATGAGCCGCAAGGCCTCTGAAGAGCGAAAGGCTTCACGCACCAGTTTCACCAGGAGCTGCGCCTTGCGGATCAGAAAATCCAGAGGCCGGTCGCCCCAGTAAAGGGCGAATTCGTCGCCGCCCAGGCGAGCCACCACGGCCTGGGGACAGGAGGCGCGCAAAAGCTCCGCCACCGTGACCAGGGCCTGATCGCCCGCCTGATGCCCCCAGCGGTCATTGACGCTCTTGAAATGATCCAGGTCCACATAAAGCAGGCTTTCAGCCCCGTTCGTCCCTCCGGGCTGCGCATGCTCATAGAAATAGCGCCGGTTGTACAGCCCGGTCAGGACGTCGGTATTGGCGTGGCGCGACAGCCGCCGCTCGAACTCCCGTTCCAGCGTGACGTCGCGAAAAATCACGATGGCCCCGATTCTGTTGGAAAAAACATCCAGAATATCCTGTTCCTGGACATCCAGGACAATCTCCCGGCCGTTGAGCGTCCAGCGTAGTTCCGCGCGCGCTTCCTCCCGGACCAGCCGGCCTCCGGACAAGGCGTTTTCCCGCCACATCCGGCAATCGCCGCCCAGCACATCGCTGTCGGCCACCGCGAAAAATTCCTTGAATTTTTCGTTGATGTTGACGACGTGATCCTCCGCGTCAGTGATCATTACGGCAAAAGGCAGGCTGCCCAACAGCAGCTCCAGCTCGGCGCTCATGGTGGCCAGATTGGTCACGTCATGGGCCACGCCCACTGTGCCCATGATCCGTCCGTCATCGTCGAAAAGAGGCGACTTCCAGGTTTTGAACTGGCGCATGCCCTGTTTGCTCTTGACGAATTCGTCAAAAATGCGGGTCTTGCCCTCTTTCATGACCACGGTGTCTGTTTCCAGACACACATACTCGCCCTTTTCGTATTCTTCCTTCTTCAGATCCCAGATATAATAATGGCCCCGCCCCTCAATATCAGCTTTGCTTTTGCCCACGGTCCGGCAAAAACTGTCGTTGACCTTGAGATGCGCGCCCGCCGCGTCCTTGAACCAGATCAGGGAGGGCGTGGCGTTGATGACCGTATCCAGATAGTAGTGCGCGAGGCGGGAATCCCGTTGCAGCTTCAGGCCGTCAAGCAGCCTTCCGAAACGGGCGGCAAGCGCCGCCGCGCCGCACGGCCCGGCCCAGAGATCGTCGATATGGTCCCAGATGCCGTCCGGCAGCCCGGCGGCTTCCGCCGGATCAGGGACCAGAAGGATGATGCGCGCGCCCGCTTTGGCCGCGCCGCGTATTTCGGGCAGGCAGGAAATCTGCCCGGCCTGCAGAAAAATGACGTCGTCCTGTTCCAGATCGCGGCAGTCCGGACCGGGGCCGCCGCTGACGAAGACATGCTCGAAGCGCTCACGCGGCGGCACGGAACGCAGAATATTTTCCAGCTCCGCATCAGCGCCGCAAATTCTGATCCGTAATGTACACTGGTACATGCCGCCTTAGCCTCCTTCGCCGGAGCAGGTTCCGCCGGACGGCGCACCGTCTAGTATATTTCTTCGCTCAAAAGTAGGATTTAAGCAAGCATTCCAATCTGACGGAATAACATGTTTCTGAAAACTATACGGGATATCAGGGATAAATCAACTCAGGAACGGCGGCTGAGCAAGGCCAGGCGCGCGGCTCTGGCATCGCCGTAGCGCAGCCGCCACCAGAAGCGCCGCGCGCGCAGGCGGGCGCGGTCCAGGCAGAGGTAGACCACGGGCGTGGTGTAGAGAGTCAGCAGCTGGCTGACCAACAGGCCGCCCACAATGGTGATGCCCAGAGGCTGGCGGATCTCCGCGCCGTCGCCCTGCCCCATGGCCAGGGGCACCGCGCCGAGAATGGCCGCCGCCGTGGTCATCATAATCGGCCGGAAGCGCAGCAGGCAGGCTTCGTAAATGGCCTTGTCCGGCGGCAGATGGCGGGTGCGGGAGGCCTCCAGGGCAAAGTCGATCATCATGATGGCATTCTTTTTGACGATGCCCGCCAGCAAAAGCACGCCGATCAGCGCGATGACGCTGAACTCCATCTTGAAAAGCATCAGGGCCAGCAGGGCCCCGCCGCCCGCCGAGGGAATGGTGGAAAGGATGGTCAGGGGGTGGATCAGGCTCTCGTAGAGCACGCCCAGCACAATGTACAGCGCGGCCAGGGCCGCCAGAATCAGAATGATCTGGCTGCTCATGGTGTCGCTGAATATCTTGGCCGTGCCCTGAAAACTGCCCACGATGGTGGAGGGCATGCCGATTTTGACCCGCGCCTCGGCAATGGCCGCCTGGGCCTGGGAAAGAGAGGCCCCCTGAGCCAGATTGAAGGAAATGGTCACGGCGGCGAACTGGCCCTGATGCGCCACGGAGAGCGGCGCGAAGGCCGGGCCCACGCCGGCCACGCTGAGCAGCGGCACCAGGCCGTCCTTGCCCGGCAGGCGCACCTTGTCCAGAGCCTGCGCGCCTTCCAGCCAGTCCGGCCCGTATTCCAGCACCACGCGGTACTGGTTTTTGTCCTGGTAGATGGTGGACACCTGGCGCTGCCCGAAGGCATTGTTCAGGGCCGCGTCCACATCCCGCATGGTCAGGCCCAGGCGGGCCAGAGCGTCGCGGTTCACCGTGAGCATGGTCTGGAGGCCGCGCTCCTCAATGTCGCTGTCCACGTCCTTGAACAGGGGCAGGGCCGCCAGGGCCTGCTGGAGGCGGCGGCCCCAGGTGCGCAGATCGTCCAGATTGTCGGCCTGCAGGGTATACTGGTACTGGGAGCGCGCGCTGCGCCCGCCCATCATGATGTCCTGGGCCGGTTGCAGGAAAATCTGCAGGCCCGGTTCGGATGAGAGTTTGCCGCGCAGCCGCCCGATGACCGCCTGGGCGCCGATTTTGCGCTCTTCCAGAGGCTTGAGCGAGATGAACACCCCGCCCCCGCCGCGCCCGCCGGAAATATGGGCCGAAACCTGTTCCACGGCCGGGTCCGCGCGGATCACGTCCACCAGCTTCGCCAGCTTGGTCTGCATGGCCTGAAAGGAAGCGCTCTGGTCCGCCCGGATGCCGCCCATGATCACGCCCGTGTCCTGCTGGGGGAAAAAGCCCTTGGGCACTATAATATACAGCCAGACATTTCCGGCAATGATCAGAAGCAGGGAAAGCATGGTCAGGCGCGGATGGCGCAGCACCACGGCCAGGCTGGCCGCGTAGCCGCGCTGCATGCCCGCCAGCATGGCCCCCCAGGCCTGCCCAACGCGGGTACACCACTGCCGCAGCGGTTTCAGAAAGCCGCCCCGGGCTTGCAGCAGGCGCTCCTTGCGCCGGGCCAGATCCGCGTCAAAAGGCCGCAGCAGCTTGGCGCACATCATGGGCGTGGTGGTCAGGGAAACCAGCATGGAGACCAGCACCGCCGTGGTGAGCACCACGGAAAACTCGCGGAACAGACGGCCCACAATGCCGCCCATGAACAGAATGGGCGTGAACACCGCCACCAGGGAAATGGAAATGGACACCACGGTGAAACCCACTTCGCGCGCGCCGCGCAGGGCCGCGCGCAGGGGACTTTCGCCCATTTCCAGGCGGCGGACGATGTTTTCCAGCACCACGATGGCGTCGTCCACCACAAAGCCCGTGGACACGGTGAGCGCCATGAGCGAGAGGTTGTCCAAACTGTAGCCGCAGAGGTACATGACCCCGAAAGTGGCGATAAGCGAAACCGGCGCGGCCACGGCCGGAATGCTGGTGGCCCTGGCGTTGCGCAGGAACAGAAAGGTCACCAGCACCACCAGGCCCATGGCCAGCATGAGGCTTTTTTCCACTTCGCGCAAAGAGGCCCGGATAGTCAGGGAGCGGTCCATGCGCAATTCCAGATCCGCGCTTTCCGGCAGCCAGGAGCGCAGTTGCGGGATCATGGCCTTGACCCGGTCCACAGTCTCAATGATGTTGGCTCCGGGCGAGCGAAAGACGATCAGCAGGATGGCCGGTTTGCCGTTGGCCACGGCCATGTTGCGCACGTCCTGGGAAGAATCCTCCACGCGCGCCACATCCGAGAGCCGGATGGTTTTGCCGTCCTTCTGGGCCACAATCAGCGGTTTGTAGTCCTCGGCCTTTTGCAACTGGTCGTTGGCCCCCACCAGCCAGAAATTTTCTCCGTTTTCCAACATGCCCTTGGGCAAAAAGGCATTGGCCGCGGCCAGGGATTTGCGCACGTCCTCCATGCTCACGCCCGCGCGGTTCAGGGCGTCAGGGATGGCCTCCACCCGCACGGCGGGCAGGGCCCCGCCGCCCACGGTCACCTCGCCCACGCCGGGAATCTGCGAAATTTTCTGGGCCAGCACCGTGGAGGCCGCGTCATACAATTGGGCGCGGGTCAGCACGTCCGAGGTGATGGACAAAATCATGATCGGCGCGCCCGAGGGATTGACCTTGCGGTAGGATGGGTTGGACGGCATGGTCGGCAGGGTGGAGCGGGCCGCGTTGATGGCCCCCTGCACGTCGCGGGCCGCGCCGTCGATATCCCGGTCCAGATCAAACTGCAAAATCACATTGCTGGAACCCAGGCTGCTGGAGGAGGTCATTTCCGTGACCCCGGCGATGCGCCCCAGGGCCCGCTCCAGCGGCGTGGCCACGGTGGCGGCCATGGTTTCCGGGCTGGCGCCGGGCATGCGCGCGCGCACCACCACCACGGGAAAATCCACTTCCGGCAGCGGGGCCACGGGCAGCAGGCCGAAGGCCACCATACCGGCCAGGGCGATGGCGATGGTCAGCAGTGTGGTGGCCACGGGCCGCCGGATAAAGGGCGCGGAAATATTCAGGGGAATGAATTCCGGCCCGAAACGGCGGCGCTTTTCCGTGCCCGTCCCGCCGCCTTTGTCCGACGCGCCGGGCTTGCCGGACGCGCTCATGCGCCCTCCTCCGCCCGCGTGTCCCCTGTTCCCGATTCCCTGGAATCCGTGGACTCCGAGGATTCCGTGCCGCGCGTGGATGTATGGCGCAGGCGCAGGCTCATACGGTCGAACCAGAGATAGATCACCGGCGTGGTGAACAGGGTCAGCACCTGGCTGACGACCAGGCCGCCCACCATGGTCACGCCCAGAGGCCGCCGCAGCTCCGCGCCCATGCCCCAGCCGATCATCAGGGGCAGGGCCCCCAGCAGGGCGGCCATGGTGGTCATCAGAATGGGCCGCAGGCGCAGCAGGCAGGCTTGGCGGATAGCCGCCAGTGGCGGCTTGCCCTCCTTGCGCTCGGCCTCCAGGGCGAAATCGATCATCATGATGGCGTTTTTCTTGACGATGCCGATGAGCAGGATAATGCCGATAATGCCCACCACGCCCAGTTCCATGTCCGCCAGCATCAGGGCCAGCAGGGCCCCCACTCCGGCCGAGGGCAGGGTGGAAAGGATGGTCACCGGGTGGATGTAGCTCTCATAGAGCACGCCCAGCACTATATACATGGTCACGATGGCCGCCAGGATCAGCCAGATCTGGTTGTCCGTGGAGGACAAAAAAGCCTGGGCCGCGCCCTGGAACTGGGTGCGCAGGGCCGGGGGCAGGCCCAGCTCCTTTTCCACGGCCAGAACCGCGTTCACGGCCGCGCCCAGCGAGGAGTCATGGGCCACGTTGAAGGAGATGGTGGCCACCGGGAACTGACCCTGGCGCGCCACGGAAAGCTGGGCCGGGCGTTCCTCCAGAGTGGCGATGCTGGTCAGGGGCACGGGATCGCCCGTGGAGCCGCGCACGTGGATATTCTCAATGGCGGCCGGGCCCAGACGGAAGCGCGGGGCCACTTCCAGCACCACCTTGTACTGGTTGGTCTGGGTGAAGATGGTGGAAATCAGGCGCTGGCCCAGAGCGTCGTACAGGGCGTTGTCGATGTCCGACATGCTGATGCCCAGCCGCCCGGCCGCGTCGCGGTTGATGTTCAGCCAGGCCATGCGCCCCGGCTTCTGGAGGTCGCTGGTCACGTGCTCCAGTTCGGGCCGCTCGGACAATGCCCGCACCACGCGCGGCACCCATTCCTGCAACTGCTCGCGGCTCAGGGCTTCAACAGTGAACTGGTACTGGGTGCGCGAGACGCGGTCCTCAATGGTCAGATCCTGCACGGGCTGCATGTAGAGGGTCAGCCCCGGCAGGCTCGCGGCCCGCTCCATGAGGCGCTTGGCAATGGCCGGGGCGCGGGCGTCGCGTTCGGACAGGGGCTTGAGTTCCACGGTCAGGCGCGAGGTGCCCAGGCTCTGGTTGATGCCGTCCACGCCCACGAAAAAAACCACGCTTTCCACGGCCGGGTCCTGCAGGATCAGATCCGCCAGTTGGTGCTGCCGCTCGGCCATGGCCGTGAAGGACGTGTCCTGCGGGGCCTCGGCAATGCCCTGAATCACGCCCGTGTCCTGCACCGGGAAGAAGCCCTTGGGCACCACGATGTACAGCACGACCGTGAGCGCCAGCGTGCCCAGGGCCACGCCCAGGGTCAGGCGCTGATGGGCGAAGACCCAGTCCAGCCTGTGCTCGTACCAGAGAAGCAGGCGGCTGAAGAAACGGCCCTCTTCCTTTTTCCCGGCGTGGCGCTCGGGCCGGAGCATGACCGCGCAGAGCATGGGCGTGAGCGTGAGGGAGATCACCGCCGAGATCAATATGGTCACGGCCAGGGTCACGGCGAATTCGCGGAACAGCCGCCCGGCCACGTCGCCCATGAACAGCAGCGGAATGAGCACGGCCACCAGGGAGATGGTCAGGGAGATGATGGTGAAGCCGATCTGACCCGCGCCCTTGAGCGCGGCCTGCAGGGGTCGCTCGCCCTGCTCCAGGTAGCGGGAAATGTTTTCAATGACCACAATGGCGTCGTCCACCACAAAGCCGGTGGCGATGACCAGGGCCATGAGCGTGAGGTTATTCAGGGAAAATCCGGCCAGATACATGACGCCCAGCGAACCCACCAGGGAAAGCGGCACGGCCAGGGCCGGGATAATGGTGGCCTCCACATTGCGCAGGAAGAGCCAGATGACCCAGATGACCAGGGCCACGGCCAGGAGCAGTTCCAGCTGCACGTCGTGCACCGTGGCGCGGATGGTGGTGGTGCGGTCCGTGACCACGCGCACTTCCACATTGCCGGGCAGGGTCTGTTGCAGCACGGGCAGCAGGCGGGTCACGCTGTCGGCCACATTGATGACGTTAGCCCCGGGCTGGCGCTGCACCGAGAGCACTATGGCCGGGCGAAAGGCGTCTTTGCCGTCCGCGCCCGCCGAGGCCACATAGGCGGCCAGGCGCGCGTTTTCCGCGCCTTCCAGCACGTCGGCCACATCCTTGAGGCGCAGCGGCGCGCCGTCCTTGTAACCGATGATGGTCCGGGCATATTCCTGCGCCGAGGAGAGCTGGTCGTTGGCGTCAATGGTGCTGGCCCGCTCCGGCCCGTCAAAACTCCCCTTGGCGTCGTTGACGTTGGCCGAGGCAATGGCCGAGCGCACGTCGGCCAGGGTCAGGCCCGCCCCGGCCAGGGCCTTGGGATTGACCTGCACGCGCACGGCCGGGCGCTGCCCGCCGGACAGCGTGACCAGGCCCACGCCGGGCAGTTGCGAAATCTTCTGGGCCAGACGGGTGTCCACCAGGTCTTCCAGGCGGGTCAGGGGCATGGCGTCGCTGGTCACGGCCAGGGTGACGATGGGCGGGTCCGCCGGATTGACCTTGTTGTAGACCGGCGGATTGGGCAGGTCGTTGGGCAGCAGATTGTCCGCCGCGTTGATGGCCGCCTGCACCTCCTGCTCGGCCACGTCCAGGGCGATGGAAAGGTCGAATTGCAGGGTGATGACCGAGGCCC
The DNA here is from genome assembly GCF_000145315.2 of Desulfovibrio sp. 3_1_syn3. Taxonomy (NCBI): domain Bacteria; kingdom Pseudomonadati; phylum Thermodesulfobacteriota; class Desulfovibrionia; order Desulfovibrionales; family Desulfovibrionaceae; genus Desulfovibrio; species Desulfovibrio sp. 3_1_syn3. The sequence continues at coordinate 376,194 of NZ_ADDR02000002.1, read as the reverse complement.
CGGCCGAGGACAGGGAACTCATCTGCACCAGGCCGGGCATGATCCCGAACTGGCGTTCCAGCGGGGCCGTGACCACCGCCGCGATGACGTCCGGCGACGCGCCGGGATAGAGGGTCTGCACCTGAATGGTGGGGTAGTCGATCTGCGGCAGGGCCGCCACCGGCAGGGAACGGTAGGCCAGCAGGCCCGAGAGCAGCAGGGCCACCATCAACAGGGAGGTGGCGATGGGGCGGAGAATGAAGATGCGGGAGAGGTTCATGGTATATGCACCTTGCCCGCTCAAAAGAAGAACGGGCTTGTCGTTCAGATAGTCTTCCTTCCGCCCTGCGGGCACGGGATTCTCCGCTCCGCTTGAGCTTGGGCCGCCTATCGTTGCTGTCTTCATCCGTAAGGCGGCCAAAACGCCGGGAGGCGTTAAGTCTCTATGCCCGCAGGGCACACAAAACGTCACCCGTGTGACAAGCCCCTAAAAACTGATCAGCGACAGCCGCAAGCTACTCCACGGCTTCCGCCTTCGGCGTCTCCACGGTCGCCGCCACCTTGACCGTGATACCGTCGCGCAGGCGGTCCAGGCCGTCCACCACCACCACTTCCCCGGCCTTCAGGCCCTTGTCGATGACCGTGAGCCGGTCCGTGCTGATGCCCGGCGTCACCTCGCGCACATGGGCGATTTTGTCGCCCTTGTCGTCCTTGCTCACCACATAGACATACGAGCCGCGCGAGCCCAGTTGCACCGCCGAAGCCGGAATGGTCACGGCGTCCTTGAGCATCCGGACCATCAGCCGGGCATTGACGAACTGGTTGGGATAGAGCGCGCCGTCCTGATTGGGAAAACGGGCCTTGAGCTTGACCGTGCCCGTGGCCGCGTCGATCTGGTTGTCCAGGGACAGCAGGCTGCCCACGGCCAACAGATGTTTCTGCTCCCTGTCCCAGGCCTGCACGGGCAGGGGCGGCAGAGAGGGATTTTCCTCACGCTCGCGCAGGGCCCGCGCCACCAGGGGCACCTGGCTCTCGGGCAGCGTGAAAAGCACGTCACAGGGGCTGACCTCGGTGATGCGCACCAGGCCGTCGCTGTCCGAACTCTTGATCTGATTGCCCTCGTCCACGTTGCGCAGGCCCAGCCGCCCGCCCACGGGCGCGGTGATCCGGCTGTAGTCCAGTTGCAGGCGGGCCGAGTCCACCGCGGCCTTGTCCGCCTCCACCGTGCCTTCATACTGGCGCACCAGGGCGCGCTGGGTCTCATACTGCTGGGCCGCGATAAAGTCGCCCTTGGCCAGCTTGGCATAGCGCGCCAGGTCGCGGCGGGCGTTGTCCAACTGGGCCTGGTCCTTGGCAAGATTGCCCTGGGCCTCGTCCAGCGCGGCCTGGAAGGGCCGGGGGTCGATTTCCGCCAGCAAATCCCCGGCCTTCACGCGCTGCCCTTCCTGAAAGTGCAGGCGGACCAGTTGCCCGTCCACCCGGCTTTTGACCAGCACGTCACTGGAAGGGATCACCGTGCCCAGACCGTTGAGAAAATGCGGCACGTTCTGGGCCAGAGCCGTGGCCACGCGCACCGGCGGCGCGTCCATGCTCATGCCGGGCCGGGCGCCGCCGCCCGCGAAAAACAGACGCCAGATGATCAGCGCGGCCGCCAGGGCCAGCGCCAGCCAGATGTATATGCGACGGCGGCCCGTAGTGCGTTGAGCCCATGCCTTCACTTTCTGTCTCCTTCTTCAGCGCGCAACGGCGGAAAAAACACACGAAACATGCTTTCTTCCTTTGGCGCGACCCTGTCCCGTTCCAGCCGCCAGCCCAGATGCTCGCAGGCCCGCAACGCCAGGGAGAGCCCCAGGCCGCTGCCCGCCGAACCGGCGGCGCGTTCGTGCCCGGACCGGGCCGGATCACCGGCACAGTTCGCTTGCGGGCCGCGCACGCCGCGCGCGAAAATATCCAGATCTCCGGGAATGCGCCCGCTGTTGCGGACCTCCAGCATTTCCGGCGTCAAACGCAGATAAACGCGGCCATTTTCCGTATAGCGACAAGCATTGTCCAGCAAATTCTTGAACACAATGGCCGCCAGTTCCTTCTGGCCCACGGCCTGGACGCCGTCCGCCACATCCGCGAAAAGCAACGCCGGACCACCGTCCACCGGCAGGGACGCGGCACCCCGCTCGCCCCCGCCTTTTTCCGGCCCGTCCGCCTCCGGCCCGGCCAAACGCAGCAGCCCGCCGCGCTCGCCCCCCCGGATCAGGCCCCGCATCTGCCCGCTGAGATCCAGGGGCCCGCGTTCAATATCTTCGGGCCGCCGGGCCAGCAGCAAGAGCGTGCGCACCGTGGCGGACATGCGCGCCGTGGTGCGCGAAAGCCGCTCCACCACGGCCATGAGTTCCGCGTTGCCGGATGTCTCGGACAGAGCCGCCAGACGCAGTTCCAGAATTTCCAGACCGCCCTGCATGACCGTGAGCGGCGTGCGCAGTTCATGGCTTACGTCGCCGGTGAAAAAACTCTCCCGCCGCACGAAACGCTGCAAATCCGCCTCCCGCGCGGCCAGAGCGCGGGCCAGCACGCCTACCTCGTCCTCCAGCCCCAGGATATCCGGCGGCACGGGCGTGACCGCGGCGGGGTCCCGAGGATCGCGGCTCTCCACCGCGCCGGTCAGGCGACTGAGCGGACGGGTGAGCCTGCGGGAAAGCAGCACGGCCAGCAGCACGGCCACGGCCAGCCCGGCGGCTGCGCAGAGCAGCAGCAGCCCGCCCAGACGGGCCTTCAGGGCCTGGAACGCGCCGGTCCGGCCGCTCAGGGCGTAGACCACGCCGTTGCGCCGGACCAGGAGGACAAATTCCTCCATCTGTTTGAAGAAATGCAGGCCGTCGGGCAATTCCTCCCAGGCCGGGGGAATCTGCTTGCCCACCAGAAAACGCCAGTGCATGGCCGCTGCCAGATCCTCGCCGTAATAGAGATTGCGGCGGCCCCGGTCCTCGGCTTCCCAGGCGCGCCGTTCGGCTTCGATAAGCGCCTCCATGACGGGCCGGGCATGCCAGCTCACCAGATACGCACCCAGCCGGTCATAGGAAAACAGGCCCACCAGGCCCAGGGTCAGGCCCATGCCCAGCGCCAGCAGCACAAAGGCCGCCAGCATGCGCCGACGGATGCTGGCCCCCTGCCTCACGCCTGAGTCTCCCCGGCGAGGCTCAGGCGGTAACCCACATGCGGCACGGTTTGCAGCAGGGGCACGGCAAAGGGCTTGTCCAGCTCGCGCCGCAGCTCATGGATATGGGTGCGCAACGCGCTGCCTTCCGGCGCTTCGTCGCCCCAGAGCAGGTGTTCCAGGGTCTCGCGCCGGACCAGGGCCGGGGCCGAGCGGATCAGTTCGGCCAGGATGCGGAAGCCCGAAGGGCTCAGGCGCAGCTCACGGCCCTGGCGCACGGCCCGGTGCTCGGCATTGTTCAGACTGAGATCGGCAAAGGTCCAGACGCCCGCTTCCGCCGCCGGACCGCCGCCCACGGCGTTCAGACGGCCCCGCCGCAGCAGGGCCCGGATGCGGGCCTCAAGTTCCTTGAGGGCAAAAGGCTTGACCAGGTAATCATCGGCCCCGGCCTCCAGGCCGCGTACCCGGTCGGCCACGGTGTCGCGGGCCGTGAGCATCAGCACGGGCACAGCGGAATGGTGTTCCTCGCGCAGGTTCCGGCACAGGCTCACGCCGTCCAGTCCGGGCAGCATGACGTCCAGCACAATGCAGTCAAAACGCCCTTCCAGGGCCATGCTCAGGCCGGTCCGGCCGTGACGGGCGCAATCCAGCTCATAGCCCAGGGGTTCCAGGTAGGCATAGAGATTGGCCAGGATGTCCTCATTGTCTTCAATGAGCAGAAGGGAGACGGGCATGACGCACCTGCGGCGAAGTTAGAGCAAGGTAACTTTTCAAAGTTAATCCGCTCCGGACCGTCAGCTTAGTCGATGAGGGCCAGGGCGTCCACTTCCACTTCATTGGAGCGCTTGCGGCTCCAATTCACATGGCCCATAAGACGCACCCGGTCGTGCGGCGTGATCGTGAGGTGGCCGAAAATGTCATTCTCGATCTCCACCACCACGCGGCCGCTTCCGTCACCGAACAGGTACCTGTTTTTGCGGAAGGGGATTTTTTCCAAAATATGCCCTTCCAGCACGCAGGGGGCATCGTCCTGGGCGTCCAGCACATCCGCGGCCCGGGTCACCGTGGGCGAGACGCCCGGCCCCTCAAAACCGGCGGCGCGCACAGGAACGGCAACGCACAGGAAGAAAAGCAGCAATGCCAATACACGCATGGGCATACTCCGGGCAAAGCCGGGGCGGGATAAGCCCGCCCCGCGTTCCGCCGTTCTTTTAGAGCAGATTTACTTTGAAGTTGTGCCAATTTCAAAGTTGAAATGCTTTACTTCAGGATTTCCAGAACCTTCACGTCAATCTTGACGGGCTCCATCATGTCCTTGTCCACCTTGCCGGAAAGGCGCACCTTGGTCTGCGGGGTCACGGTACGGCCCGCGAAAATCTCGTGGTCGATATCCACGATGATCTGGCCCGTGGCGTCCTTGAACAGATATTTGTCGTCGCTGCCGGCCAGGCGTTCCACAATGTTGCCGGTGAGCACCACGGGCGCGTCGTCCCAGGAACTCTGAGCCTTTTTCACCGTATCGGCCTGCACGCCGCCGGTGGGACCCTGGAAGCCGCCCATGCTCTGACCGCCGGAATTAGGGCCTTCGAACGCCGCATAGGCGGGAACGGCAAGCACGGCCAGCATGACGAAGGTAAGCAGATAACGCATAGTTTCCTCCATATTTTGTTTGACAGGTTTTAAGTATATTGTCGGCGGGGAGAGAGCCTACTGCAACAGTTGCAGCACCTTCACGTCCACCCGCAACGGTTTGTTGGGATACTTCTTCAGCTTGCCGAACAGACGGACATTACTCTCGGGGGTGATGTCCCGCCCGGCGAAAACCTTGTGGTCAATCTCCACCATGATCTTGCCGCTTTCGTCCTGAAACAGGTATTTGTCGTCCTTGCCGGCCACGCGTTCCACAACATGTCCGGTCAGCACCACCGGAGTTTTGTTGGGAGCAACCAGGGCCTTGGCAACAGTGTCTGTGCTCACGGTCCCGCCGGGGCCCTGAAAGCCGCCGCCGGGCAGGGCCGGGGCCGCCGTCTCAGCCGCGTATACGGGAACCGCCAGCATGACCGCCAGCGCCAGGAAAAGTAGATAACGCATAGTTTCCTCCTGCGGTGCGGGCTTGCTTCTCGGCAACATCCGTTGCCGCCCGCGAAAATACTCTGCTCCGGCAGGCGTCAGCAAAGCGTCAGCACGCGGCGTCCCGAGGCGGGAATGCGCCCTTGTGGAGCCGGGGCAAAACTGCTATCGTCCCGGCATGAAAGAGCTTGATCCGCATACTATCCGTCCCTGCCTCGCCTGCGGGGGCACCAATGCCCATCTGGAATCCATGTTGCCGCCGGGCCGTCGGCAGGAAGTCTGGCGCGTGGTCTGCGCCTGCGGCCAGACTTCGCAGCAGTGGTCGGTTTCCCAAGGAGCGGCCATCCGCGCCTGGAACCGCAACCTGGCCCAGGAAAACGATCTGGCCTCTCTGTCCAAGGAGCGCATGACGCCCCAGAGCCATCTGAAGAGCTAGCCCGGCCTCCCCTCTTTTTCGGATTTTTCCGCCCCGCAGCGCCGCCGTAAAACGAATGGCCGCATGCTGTGTCTTTTTTTATTTCTCACGCCTGCCGGATGCGCAGGCGGGGCCGCCAGCCCCGCCGCGTCCTCAATCCGTCGCAAGAGCCCGGCCTTTTTGCCGGGCTTTCTGACGCACTTCCTTCCATTGCATAGTAAAATCACCCGTTATTTCGCGATGTTCCCTGTTTTCCAGAGCCTCTTCACGGCTGGAAAAAGAACAACGCCCCGCGCCTGCTCTCAGACAACAGTAGTCGAGGTGGCCTTGTAACCTGTCATGATAATTAGATTTTACAGCATGAAAAACCAAAATTATTCACCTATATTTACATTTATTTTCATACCCATTAAATAGAATCATGAATAAAATTCTGCTTGCCGCAGCTGTTTTGGCAGCGCTGGCGTCGCAGCTTTTCCCGGCATCAGCTATCCAGGCCGCCGGACCCGTTGCGCCGTTCGATCTGCCCGCCCGCGCGGCCCAGCCATATGAGCAGCGCCTGCGTGAACAGGAGGCCCGGCAGCGTCAACAATTGCTGACGCCGCCGCCGGAAACGGAGAGCGCGCCCAAAGGAACCGAGACGCTGCGTCCCGGTGGCCCCTGCGTGACGATACGCTCTATCCGGGTGGAGGGCGCGCGCCTGCTGTCCGACGCGCAAACGCGCAAACTGGTGTCCCCGTATGAGGGCCAGTGCCTGAACCTGGACGGCATCAACGCGGTGCTGCAAAGCCTGACCAACGCCTATGTGGAGCGCGGCTACGTCACCTCCCGGGCGGTTCTGGGCCCGCAGGATCTCAGCCGGGGCGTGCTGGTCATCAAAATTATCGAGGGCCGGGTGGAAAGCGTGGGGCCGGACGCGGCCTCCACCATGCAGCCAAAACAGTTTCTGACCATCTTTCCCGGCGTCAAGGGCTCGGTGCTGCAATTGCGCGATATCGAGCAGGGCCTGGACCAGCTCAACCGCCTGCCCTCCAACAACGCCACCATGCGCATCGAACCCGGCGCGGAAGCGGGCTCCAGCCGGGTACTGATCAACAACGTGCAGAAACGCACCTGGCGGCTTTCCGCCGGGGTGGACAACCTGGGGCAGGAAACCACGGGCCTTACCGAGTACACCCTCGGTTTTGAAAAAGACAACTTCCTGGGCTGCAACGACCAGTTCGCCCTGTACTGGACAAGTTCCATGCCGCGCATTGCCGGGCAGTTCGGCAATCCCTGGGAGGGGTACAGCGACAGCATTTCCGGCCTGTTTTCCGTGCCGTTCGGCTACTGGCTGCTGAGCGGCAGCGTCAGCCGTTTCAATTACACCACGCAGATTTACGGCCTGAATCAGGCCTACACCAGCAGCGGCACCACCACGGCGGCCCGCCTGGCCCTGGACAGGGTGATCTGGCGCGATGCGGCGAGCAAACTTTCGCTGGGAACATTCATTCAGTACCGGGACGTGGTCAACCGTTTTGAGGACGTGCGCCTGGCGGCCAGCAGCTACCGCCTGACCACCAGCGGCCTGGCCGCCAGCTACGTGCGCCGGATGCTGGGCGGCGTGCTGACCCTCCAGGCCGAGCAGATCTGGGGCCTGCCCACCATGTCCTGGAGCGTGCCCGGCCCCATCGGCTCCACCACGCCGCACACCAATTTCAGCAAAACCACGGGCACGCTGGGCTGGTACCGCCCGTTCAACGTGGGAGAACAGCAGTGGGCCTGGTCGCTCTCGGCATACGGGCAGACCAGCGAACAGACCATGTACGGCTCCGAGCGGTTGTACCTGGGCTCTTCCTACACGGTACGCGGCTTCAAGGAGACGCCCGTGGGCGGGGATTGCGGCGGTTACGTGCGCAATGAGCTGGCCTGGACCGTGCCGGAACAATGGCTGGGCCCGCTCAAAAAAGCGCCTCTCGGCCAGGTGCGGCTTTTCGCGGCCTATGATTACGGCGGCATCGCCCGTGACGGCAAAGATCCCTACGAATGGGGCGAAATGCACGGCATGGCGCTGGGGCTGCGCACCAGCGGGGATTTTTCGGTGCAGGCGGCCTGGTCGCACCCGTTGGGCGCGCCGGATTATGTCAAGGAGCGGGACGATGTCTGGTACCTGACCCTGCGATACACATTCTGACACACAATCTTCCGCCGCGTCGGCCCCCAATTCCGGCGCGCGGGGCGTAAAGCGCTCAGGGCAAGGAGCGCGTTTTGCCGGGCTCAAGGGAGGGAATCATGAAGAGGAAAGGGGAAGCGCGCAATGTCCTGCTGTGTGCCGTGCTTGCGGCGCAGTTGATCCTTTTGCCCGTACTGGGAGCCAACGTCCGGGCCGCCGGTGTGACGCCGGACCCCAACGCGGCGGCCAACAAGCGCCCGAGCATGGAGACCGCGCCCAACGGCGTGCCGGTGGTCAACATCACGGCGGCCAACGGCTCGGGGCTGTCGCACAACCAGTACCATGATTTCAACGTCCACCAGCAGGGCCTGATCCTGAACAACAGCAGCGGGGCCGCCAATTCGCAGCTCGGCGGCATTGTGGCGGGCAATCCCAACTTCCACGGCAACCGTGGGGCCGAGGCGCGCACCATCCTCAATGAGGTGACCAGCGCCAACCGCTCGCGTATTGAAGGCTATATCGAAGTCAACGGCCGGGCGGCGGACGTGATTCTGGCCAACCCCAACGGCGTGACGGTCAACGGCGGCGGCTTCATCAACGTGCCGCGCGCCACCATCACCACGGGCAAGCCGGAGGTGGACCCCGGCGGCGCGTTGCGCGGCTATGAGGTGCGCCAGGGCGACATCCGCATTGAAGGTGCGGGCATCAACGCCGACAACACGGACGCCTTTACCCTGCTGGCGCGCACGGCCCATGTGGAGGCCCAGGTACGCGCCAGCAGCCTGGCCGTGGTCACGGGCAAAAACAGCGTGGCCGCCGACGGCACGGTGACGCCCCTGGCCGATCCCTCCCCTGCCCCGGCTGATCCCGGCGATCCCTCCCTGCCCCCCGCCGCCGAGGAAAAACCGGAAGTGGGCATTGACTCCTCGGCCCTGGGCGGCATGTACGCCAACCGCATTACCCTTATCGCCACGGAAAAGGGCGTGGGCGTGAACCTGGAAGGCACGGTACAGAGCGCGGACCAGATGGTGATCACCGCCGACGGCAAGCTGCGCCTGCGCGAGGCCATCTCGGGCGGCGACGCGGTGCTGGTCGGCAAGGGGGATATCGAACTGACCGGAGCCACCGTCACGGCGGCGCGTGACCTGTCGGTGACGGCTGACAACCTGCGCCTGGAAAAGGGCGTATTTGAACCGCAATATGAAGCCCGCAAGGCCAAAAAACAAGCCGGAAGCGTAACCGCCGGTGCGGCTTCCGCACCGGCGTCGGGTCTGACAGACCCGACGCCGGTGCCGGAACCGGAAAAATCCTCCGGACTTTATGCGGGCGGCAATCTGTCGATCAAAGCCAATACCCTGGTTCTCGGCGAAGACGCGCAGGCGGCGTCCGGGGTGGACAGTTCCGGCGGCCTGACAAAAGACGGCAACACAACTATCGCCGCCGGTACAATGGAGGCGAAGCGGGCCAAAGTCTTGTCCGGCGGATCGATCAACATCGCGGCCGCCACGGCCGATGCCGCCTCTTCAACCATTGCGGGCCGGGGCGACGTTGTGTTGTCCGGCGGGGAGCTCGCCCTTCTGAACACCCTGGTACAGGGCGGACGCGTGGGGCTGGACCTGGAGCACGTGAAACTGACGGAAAAATCCAAGGCGGAAGCCGTCACGGATCTGGCCTTCCGGGTGGCCCAAGCGGAGCTGAACGACGCAAGCCTGAGCGCCGGTTCCGACTTGCTTCTGGATGTGGGAAAAGCCCTCTTTGACGTTCAAAGCAGCCTTTCTTCCGGCAATGACCTGACCCTGCGCGGCACGGATGTAACCCTGAACGGCGCATTTCTGGCGGCCGGGCAGGACCTTGAATATTCCGGCGAAAGCCTGAGCAATATGAACGGCGTCCTGTACGCGGCGCGGGACCAGCGCCTGTACACATCCGGCCTGCTGCTCAACGACGGCGGCGAAATTTACGCCGGGCGCGACATTCTGATCGCCGACGCCGACGGCAAGGGAGAGAACGCCGTGCGCAATCTCTCGGGCACGATCTCCGCCGGGAACGAGCTTTCCATCAGCGCAAAAACCGTGGAAAACAAAAAACGCGAATTTGAAGTGGCGGAACGAGGCAAGCACATTTCATACAACGAATGGTATGAATGCAACAAGCCGTTGCTCGGTCACGGTTGCGACAGAAGGCAATTGTGGTATTACGTCAACGTCTATGAAGACTACATCCTGAAGGATTCGCCGTCCGCCCAGATGCTTGCGGGCGGAGACATTCTCATCAACGCGGATCTGCTTGAAAACCACTACAGCACCATTGCCGCCGGAAATAATCTCGCCGTCAAGGCGACCAACGTCGACAACAAGGACGCCGTGCTGCAACGGACGCGCACGGTCAGGGAAACCATGAAGGGCTGGGACTCCGATGATGACTTCACCGGCGAATATTTCCGGTCCTACAATGAAACCTACGAAGAGATCGGACGTTCCCCCGTCGTGCTTTCCGCCAAGTCCGGGTTGTATATGGACGTTGCGGATACCTTCAACAATTACAGCGACCGCCAGGGCATTTCGCTGCCCAACGGCAATTCGGAGAGCGCGGGCTATCCTTTTGCGGGCAGTCCCATGTTCCGCCCGTCCACGTCGCCGGGCCATCATTACCTCATTGAAACCAACCCCATGTTCACGAATATGGGCCTTTTTTACGGTTCGGATTATTTCCTGAGCCGCATCGGCCTGGACCAGGACCGCCAGCAGGTGGTCCTGCTGGGCGACGCCTTTTATGAAACGCGCCTTGTGCAGCAGCAGATTCTGGCCGCCACGGGTCAGCGCTTCCTCAACGGCTACAGTTCGGACGCGGACCAGATGCGCGGGCTCATGGACGCGGCGGCGGCCCAGGCCCAGGGGCTTGATCTCAGCGTCGGCGTGGCCCTCACCCCGACCCAGGTGGCGGCCCTGACCCAGGACATCATCTGGCTGGAAGAGGAAGAGCACATGGGCCAGAAGGTGCTTGTGCCCCACCTCTACCTGGCCTCGGCCACCCAGCAGGACATCGCGCCCGGCGGCGGCGTGCAGGCCAAAAACGTCTACATCAATGCCGGTAAAGGCATTCTGAACGAAGGCCGCATCAACGGCGAAAACGTGAACCTGGCCTCGGTCAATATCGAAAACACCGGCGGCCTGCTGCGCGGCGGCAGCCTGAACCTCACGGCCCTGAACGACATTGCCAACAACAGCGGCTTCCTCCAGGGCGGGGACATCAGCCTGAAGGCCGGGGGCAACATCGTCTCGCAAACCCTGACCCGCCCCGACGCGGGCAATGCCGCCCACCAGCACGTGCTGGCCCAGGGCGGCATCGAGGCCACGGGCACTGTGACGGCCGTGGCGGGCAACGACCTGGCCATCCGGGGCTCCACGCTCAGCGCGGGCGGCGACGTGACCCTGGCCGCTGGCCGGGACATGACCGTGGGCACCGTCACCGAGGAGTTTCACCTTGACGGCGGCTCACGCAGTTGGGAGCACCGCGTCACCCACACCGGCTCCACTGTGGCGGCGGGCGGCAACCTGAACATGACCGCCGGGCGGGACATGACTGTGGCCGGTTCCCAGGTGGGCGCGGGCGGCGACGCCCAACTCGCGGCGGGCGGCGATCTGTCCGTGGTGGCCGTGCAGGATACGTTCAGCTCCTTTGTCAAGGCCGAGTCCGGCAAGGGCGGCCTGTTCTCCTCCAGCTCCAAGTCCACCTATACCCAGGACTACCGCACCAGCAAATCCTCCACTGTGGCCGCCGGGGGCAATCTCAGCCTGCTGGCCGGAGTTTCGGGCCTGACGCCCGGCGCATCCACGCAGACCGGCCACGCCTCGGTGGTGGGCTCCAATCTGGTCAGCGGCAAAGACCTCACCGTGGCCGCCAGCGGCAACGTCAACGTCTCCTCGGCACAGAACAGCTCCTATTTCAGCCACACCAAGTCCACTGTGGGCGCGCTGGGCCTCAGTTCCTCTTCCAAAAGGGAGGAAAAATCCTCTGTTACCCAGGTCGGATCCACCCTGAGTGGAGAAAATGTAAAAATCTCTGCCGGTAACGATATTACTGCCACAGCAAGCAATATTTTTGCCGCGCAAAATGTGCAACTGAACGCTGCAAAGGGGAATATTCTTCTTGATGCCGCGCAGAATACGCAATCGTCATACTATAAATCCAGTTCATCTCGGGCAGGAATTTTTGGCGGCAGCTCGGGAATTTCATTTGCCAGCAGCAAACAAAAGCAAAAAGGCGCAGGCGTCGGTAAAAATATTGGTTCCGCCATCATGGCGGGCGAAGATATCACAATGACGGCCCAAAATGACGTTACCTCTGTGGGGTCGTTGATTTCCGCCGGCAACAACGTCCAGATACAATCCGGGCGCGACGTCAATCTGCTTCCCGGCAATGATACGTCATATGCGTTTGAGTCCAGCAAAAAGAGCGAAGTCGGCATAGGCGCGGCGCTGAGTTCCAGCGGGGCCAGTCTCAGTCTCGGCTACCAGAGCACGGCCAAGGGCAGCAAACAGAACGCGGCCCAGAATGCCGGTAGCCTGGTACAGGCAGGCAACGATATCTCCATAACGACCGGGCGCGACATCAACCAGATAGCATCGCACATTGAAGCCGCACGCGATGTGAACCTGAACATCGGGCGCGACTGGAACATGCTTGCCGGTCAGGATTCCCAGAGCGCATCGGCCTGGCGGAAGGATGTGCAGGCCGGAATCGCGCTTTCCTTGCAGCAGAATGTTTCTTCCGCCGTGCAGGCTGTGGCCGATCTGCCGCAAGCCATGGGCAGCGGTCAGGGCGGTCTGGGATATCAGGGCGTCACCGCCGCCAGCGCCGGGCTGAAAGCCGTCACCAGCGTCTATAATTCCATCTTTCAGGTGGTCAGCGCGTCATTGTCTGTCGGCGGTTCCACGTCCCAGCAAAAGTCTTCCTCATCCTCAAGCACGGCTTCCCCCTCCACGTTGCTGGCCGGGCGCGACCTTGAGGCCGTCAGCGGGCGGGACATCACCATTGAAGGCGGCCGCGTGCAGGCCGGTCATGACATGGCCTTGGGGGCTGGCCGTGACCTGAACATCGTCGCAGCCACCAATACCTACGACAGCAAACAATCCGCCTCATCCGCCTCGGGCGGCGTGAGCGTGAGCTTGGGCTTTGGCTCCAGCGGCATGGCCGTTTCCGGCAGCGTGTCCGCCTCCGCGTCCGGCAGCCAGGGCAAGAGCAGCGGCACAAGCTACACCAATGCCCTGGTAGCGGCGGGCAATCATCTGGAAACCACTTCCGGACGCGATACCAACGTCAAGGGCGCGCAGGTGCAGGGCAACACGGTGGACATGGCCGTGGGTCGCGATCTGAATGTGCACAGTCTGCAAGACACGGCCCAGAGCTCCGGCAACTCCTGGTCCCTGGGCGGCAGCATCGGCTTTGACGCTACGGGTCTTGTACCCGACAAAATCATGGGAATACCGGTGACCGGAAGCAACGGCTCCGGATTGAACATCGGCGGCGGCACCAGCAGCGGTTCCATGGCCTGGGTCAACGGCCAGACCAGCATTACGGCCAAAGAAGACCTGGATATCTACACTGAAAAAAATACGGACATCAAGGGCGCGGTCATCGCGGCGGACAACGGCAATCTGACGTTGAACACCGGCAGCCTGACGTATTCCGATATTCAGGACAAAAACAAGCAGGAAAATATCTCCGCCAATATCGGCCTCGGTGGTCAATTGGAGAACGCTTCTCTTTCGGGAGACTACGGCAAAACGGATCAGGAGCAGATCAACCGCGCCACAGTGGGTCAGGGGACGGTGATTATCCGCTCTGATCCCACCCAGGGATTGGAGGGCCTGAACAGAGATATCGCCAAGGCCCAGGAACTGACTAAAAACGAAAAAGTCAGCGTCACGGTCTATGTGGACAGCACGTCGATCAAAGAACTGGCAAGCGGCTTTGAAGGAACCATAGAAGGCGTCGAAAAGTTGGGGGAAAACCTCCAGCAGATCGTCAGGGAATGGAAAGCCATTACCGCCGCCTTGCCCGAGAACGCCAAAGGCCTTGGTCAGGCGGGCCTGGACGCAATGCAGGCCATGCTCCGCGGCGGCGCGTCTTCCGAACAGGTGGAGCAGTTAATGAGCGATCCGGAGTTTCAAAGGCTTATCACGGGCCTCGGATCTGCACGCCCTGAAGGTTCTGATTCTGCTCCTGGACAGATTCAGAAAGGAGAAAATGGAGTCTGGAGGGTTAACATAACCCCCGGTGACGCGTCATATTTGGTTGGCCAGATGGTGCAAGTTTACGAGTACTTAGAAACTATTCCATATAAAGATACAGTTTCCGTTGCCCTCATGGGGCTACAGGCGATATGCGCGGGCCCGATAAGCATCATCAAAAATGTGGTTGGTGGCGAGCTGATGGGGGCTGCGACCCAGGAACTGGCTTCATATCTTATAGTCGACAAGTTCCATGGCGGGTCGCAGAGCGCCCAAATAGAAACAACCCCGGAAGGCTTGGCGACAGAGATCAAAGCCACGCAACTCTTTCTTGATCTCGGCCTCGGTGTCGGGGTAGGAGTTCTGGCCGGGGGGATTAAGTCTGTTGGTAAAGATCCTGCTAAACCAGTGGATTTTTCTCCAAACGAATTGTTTGCTTCAGCGAGCAAGCCTTATAACGGGCAGGGAATGAGTGCTGCGGGGCGAGCTGTAATGAAGCATCCTGAATATTTCGGTTTTAGCTCTCAAACAGAGTTACAAGCGGTATATAGGACTGAGGCACAGAGAAATGCACTTGGAGAATCATTTATTAAAGAAATACTAGAGAGTGGCAGTATGACTACAGGAGCAGGTGGAAGATGGAAAGAAGGATGGGTAACTTATACTCTGCCTGATGGTAGAGCAGCAAGCTGGACAAGTTCTGGAGAATTTATTGGATTTAGAGGAGTTCAAAAATGAATGGAACGAAAAAATTATTATTTGATTTAGCCTCTGATATTAGATCAAAATATAAATACATGCCAGTATACAGAGATAAAGGAGATGATTTATTTGAAATCACTATAACATTAAAAAAAGAGCTTGTTTTTATTATATGGCCTAGAAGTAAATTTGTTCTCAACTTATCAGACATGAAAACATCTTTAAAAAATGCATTCGAATTCTATGAAAAAGAACTACTTGTAGCTTCAGAAGATGAAAAAAACTTTCCTGAAGAAGAAGGATCGTATATAGATATATAAAAATTTATATTATATACTTCCTATAGTTAAGAAGTTCTCTCAGTCTTGGCAATGGTCACCAACGGAGGAGGAAATATGAGCTCAGATAGATATCTACAACTAAAATTCAATAGGTTCATTGATGAAGTAGGTAAACCTTATATAATAGCATTTAAACATGAAAATCTACCTATTGTTTTAATAAAAAAACTCGAAAATGGAGAAATAGTATATAATTTCTTTGAAACCTCAAACAAGCTTGTATTGATGTGTAAAGATTGGGAACTTCTTATTAAAAAAGGAGAATCAATTTAGAAATTATATATAAATAATCATGCAGCATACCTAACCTCTAACAATTGGCATTCTATTTAAAAACATCATCTATTCTTATTTTTCATTTTTGATAAAAATATAAATGTATCATGTAATTCATTATTACACTATAGCTAGTAAAAACGAAAAAATACAGATATGAAAGTGAAGAATCTTTTTTATTTCGTACAGCGCCCCAAAAAACTGTCGTATGCATCAATAGCATCTTGCCTTATAAAAAAGAATATAAAAACGACTGATGAGCTATTTCATTCCCTTAATCAACAACTAAGCTTGCAGGTCTTTGAAGGGAATTGGGATGCATTGATGGATACATTATGTGATTTTGAAGATGTAAAAAAAAAATATATTATCATAATGCACGAAACTACATCTATGAATAATAATATACTTTTTTATTATCTGTCTTGCCTTATGGCGGCAGCATTGACATGGAAAAAATACTCAAATGAACATGTATTTTTACCTATTTTTTCAGAAAATGATAAAGAAAAAATTATAAAAATTCTTTATTCTGATAAATTGCAGGGGCGTTTTGAAATTATTGGTAAGGATCTGCATTTGAATGAATAATATACGGAAATGTGGTTGGTGGCGAGCTGATGGGGGCCGCGACCCAGGAACTGGCTTCATATCTTATAGTCGACAAGTTCCATGGCGGGTCGCAGAGCGCCCAAATAGAAACAACCCCGGAAGGCTTGGCGACAGAGATCAAAGCCACGCAACTCTTTCTTGATCTCGGCCTCGGTGTCGGGGTAGGAGTTCTGGCCGGGGGGATTAAGTCTGTCAAAGTTGATCCCATCCCAACGATTCCGGGCTTAACTGAAGGGCGCTTGCTGGGAGCCAATGGAGTGTATCTACCGGAATCAAAAACAATCATGCAAAAAGGTAACTGGCGTATTGATATTGAAAATACTAATCCCGGAGAACGGCCAGCAAGACTCCATCTTCAACTAACTGGGGATAGCAACAATATTTCTTTAATCCAACAAATAATTATTTTTATACTAGAGATGCAGATACAGGTATGTTTATACCTGTATCTGCATCGAAAAATAGAAATTTTTTGAATAATTCAGAAATGTTAAGTGCAATCAAAAAAGCACTTCATTATTTAGGAGAATAGCATGGATATGTCAGAAAATGTTATTGAACAACTTGACTATACCCTATGTACATATCCATTTGATCTACCAATTGAATATGAAAAATATATAGAGGATGCATTTATTAAAAAAAAAGGAGTGTTTAACTTCTCTAAAAATATCCATTACCTAAAGAGTAGGGGATTTTTTTCTTCGAAAAGTTATGAAGAGATAAGTGAATTCCAATTTAATATGGACCTTGATACGCATGAGCATATTGTTTGGAAGGGAATGCGCAAGAAAAATTATCTACCTGCTGCATTTACATTTGCATATAGGATACTTTGTGGATTTTCAAAAGAATATCCAGAATATATTCTTGTAGCGCTAATACAGGCGCAATTAATAACATATCCGGCTCCAGAGCCTATACGGACAACAGATCCAGGATCAAGAGTTTCCTTTTATTTTTACAGCCCTTGTGCTGATGGTGCTAAAGATCTTTATTGGTATAAAAATAGTCCGCCATACTGCAAAAAATCTATGTATTGGCGATTTAGCACATTTGATATTCCTTTACTTAGCTGGATGATTACAAAGACAAAACACGAAAATCGTGAAATTAAAAATACTAAAAGGCGCGAAAGATCCAAAACAAAAAATATATCTAACTATATATAATTTGTAGATAATCTTACTGTGAGGCATATTTCATGAAATACATTTTTTGCAATATTAGATAGTGAGATACATGAAAATAGAGAATTTTTTTATTTCGTACAACATCCCCAAAAACTGTCGTATGCATCAATAGCATTTTGTTTTGTACAAAATACTATGAAAACTAAGAAGAATTTATTTTATTTCCTTAACAAGCAATTTAAATTCCCAGAATTGGGATGCTTTAAATGATGCATAGTATGCGATCTAGAACATATTAAACAAAAAAAATTATAGTTATGCATGATAAAATTGAAATAGATGATAAAATATTATCTATATATTTATCATGCCTGGTTACCGCTGTATTAACATGGGAAAAACATTCTTATCGGCATATGTTTATACCAATTTTTTTAGTTGAAGATAAGGAAAATGTCATGAAAATACTTCATTCTGCGGATATAAATGGGGAGTTTAATATTTTGAGGAAACAGATTTTTTTGTCTTAGTACAATAAATAATTCCAATAAGGATTTCTATCTTATATGGCCCTCACCCCGACCCAGGTGGCGGCCCTGACCCAGGACATCATCTGGCTGGAAGAAGAAGAGCACATGGGCCGGAAGGTGCTTGTGCCCCACCTCTACCTGGCCTCGGCCACCCAGCAGGACATCGCGCCCGGCGGCGGCGTGCAGGCCAAAAACGTCTACATCAATGCCGGTAAAGGCATTCTGAACGAAGGCCGCATCAACGGCGAAAACGTGAACCTGGCCTCGGTCAATATCGAAAACACCGGCGGCCTGCTGCGCGGCGGCAGCCTGAACCTCACGGCCCTGAACGACATTGCCAACAACAGCGGCTTCCTCCAGGGCGGGGACATCAGCCTGAAGGCCGGGGGCAACATCGTCTCGCAAACCCTGACCCGCCCCGACGCGGGCAATGCCGCCCACCAGCACGTGCTGGCCCAGGGCGGCATCGAGGCCACGGGCACTGTGACGGCCGTGGCGGGCAACGACCTGGCCATCCGGGGCTCCACGCTCAGCGCGGGCGGCGACGTGACCCTGGCCGCTGGGCGGGACATGACTGTGGGCACCGTTACCGAGGAGTTTCACCTTGACGGCGGCTCGCGCAGTTGGGAGCACCGCGTCACCCACACCGGCTCCAACGTGGCGGCGGGCGGCAACCTGAACATGACCGCCGGGCGGGACATGACCGTGGCCGGTTCCCAGGTGGGCGCGGGCGGCGACGCCCAACTCGCGGCGGGCGGCGATCTGTCCGTGGTGGCCGTGCAGGATACGTTCAGCTCCTTTGTCAAGGCCGAGTCCGGCAAGGGCGGCCTGTTCTCCTCCAGCTCCAAGTCCACCTATACCCAGGACTACCGCACCAGTAAATCCTCCACTGTGGCCGCCGGGGGCAATCTCAGCCTGCTGGCCGGGGTTTCGGGCCTGACGCCCGGCATCCCCACGCAGACCGGCCACGCCTCTGTGGTGGGCTCCAATCTGGTCAGCGGCAAAGACCTCACCGTGGCCGCCAGCGGCAACATCAATGTGGCCTCTGCCCAGAACACCTACTTTTACAGTTATTCCAAATCCTCCACCGGCGCGCTGGGACTGAGTTCCTCGTCCAAAAAGGAAGGTAAGGCCACCGTGACCCAGGTGGCCTCCAACCTCGTCGGCCAGAACGTCACCCTGGACGCGGGCAAGAGCGTCAGCCTCACGGCCTCCAACCTGAACGCCGTGGGCAATATCAACCTCACGGCCCGCGACGGCGACGTGGCCGTTGTGGACGGCAAAAACCAGTCCACGTCCTGGTATTACAAAAAGCAGACCGGCTTCGGCCTGGGCGGGGGCGGCTCCTTTGCCAGCTTCTACGGCACCGAGGGCAAGAAGGAGCAAAGCGCGGGCAGCACCAGCAAGGGCTCGGCACTGGCCGCCGGGCAGGACATCACGCTCACGGCCTCGCGCGACGCGGCCATTGTGGGTTCCAGCCTCAGCGCGGGCAATAACGTGACCATCAATGCCGGACGGGATGCCAACATTCTCGGCGGCACCAGCACCTCCTCCCACAGCAAGGAAAAATTTGCCTCCGGCTTCGGCGTGGAAGGCATCCTGGGCCTGGACAAGACCAGCTTCTTCATGGGCTATCAGGAAACGGCCAAGGGCAACGCCAAGGCCAACACGCAAAATGCGGCCAGCCAGATCACGGCCAATAACGACATCACGGTCAATGCCGGGCAAAACGTCAACATGGCCGGTTCCCGGCTGGCCGCGGCCCAGGATTTGAACATGGCCGCGGGCAAGGATATCAACCTCCTCCAAGCCACGGACACGGCCAGCGCCAGCGCTTATGAAAAAACCCTGCGCGCGGGCCTGAGCCTGACCCTGGAACAGAATCTGACCAGCAACGCCCAGCAGGTCTACCAGAATGCCAAGACCGCCGTAGAGGCTAACGGCCTTTTGGATTCGGCGCAGAGCGGCTTCAAGGCCGTCAACGGGGTGGGCCAGACTCTGACCAACTCCAGCGCTTCCGCCAGTCTGACACTGGGTGTGAATGCCAGCCAGAGCAGCAGCGAAAGCCATGCCACTACAGCAGTGCCGACAGAACTTGCCGCCGGACAGGATATGAACCTCACTGCCGGGCAGGACCTGACCATGCAGGGCACCCAGGCCCAGGCGGGCAAGGACATGACCTTGGTCGCCGGGCACGACCTGAACATTCACGCCGCACATTCCTCGCAAAGTTCATCCAGCGACAAGGGCGGTATTAATGCCGGTCTGGGTGTAAGCGCATCAGTAAATAAAAGCGGCTATACGTTGGGCGTTAATGGTTCCCTTGCCCTGAACGGCGAGCAAGGGGACAGCAGCGGGCTCAAGCATGACAATGCCACACTGGTGGCCGGAGAAAAGCTGACCACCGTGTCCGGGCAGGACACTACCGTGGCAGGAGCCAACCTCACCGCCAAGGATGTGGACATGACTGTGGGTCGCGATCTTATCGTGGCCAGCTTACAGGATTCCAGCTCGTCCCATACCAACAGCTACAACGCCGGGGCCAGCGCTACAGTGGGCTACGGGGCCGACGTCAGCGTGACTCAGGGAGCCAACTTGGGCTTTGGCTTCCAGAACAGCAACGGCAAGGCCGTGGGCGAGCAGACTTCCATCCTGGGCAGCGACAGCGTGAATATCTACACGGAAAATAATACGCATGTGGCCGGAGCCATCATTGCCGCTCTCAACGACAATCTCAAACTGGATACCGGCACTCTGAGCTATGAGAATATCGTCAGCAAGACTACGGAAACCAGCATGAGCGCGGGTATCAAATGGGGACAGACATTTAAGCCCGGAGGGACATCATCTGCTCCGATTGATAAGGGGGATAATAATACCTTATCTCAAGGGGGAAAAAATCCTAGTAATTTGCCTAATAATGAGTTGTATCCTGATGCTAAGCCTTGGATGAAAAATTTAGTGGAAACGCAAAAGAACCTGCAAACGTGGTGGAAGGGGTTTAAGGAAGAAAGCTTGCACAATATCTCACCGGACAAGTTTTCTTACAGTTACAAGAAAACGACCCAGACCGCCTACGCGACCATCGGCAAGGGCGAGATCATCGTGCGCGACAATCCCGGCCAATCTTTAGACGGCCTGAATCGTGATCCTTCTCAGGCCATGCAGACTGAACAGACAACTAATGTAAATATCAATCTAAATCCAGCCTTTACCTATGTGGACACCATACTAAACCCGAATAGGACAACCAATGTGTTGAATACCTTGAATGAACTCTCCACAGACCCCGGCGGCTTCTTTAAAAGAATCTTTACGGGTCTGTTCGGCGGCGACAAGAACAAAGGCAAAGATAAAAAGGAAGACGGGGCTTCCCAACCGACTGGAGAGAAGAAACCCACAGCGGCTGAACAAGCCTTGCAGGGGCTAGGTAATGATCCGATGGCTTTTCTCCATGAAGCATTGGGTAATATGTTTGTCACACCTCCGGCCCAAAAGGGCGCTCCTGCAACGCCGACATCTAATGCCGGAAGGTAGGAGACAATATGTACAAAAATATTGCCTTGCTCTGTGTATTTGTACTGCTCTGTGCCTGCGGCCCTTTACCGAAATATAATAAAAGTGGATTATGGGGTAAATATCCAGAAAATTTTGTTGATTCAGATGGTTTTACACTTTGGATGCCCTCAAATATGCATGCCAGACAAGGAATGTATGCATATGTTGTTCAACGATATATAGATGAATGTATGAATGGAGATTATATTGGAGGGAAATATGAACCATCTGGAGACGTTTACAAAATACTCAAAGATGGAACAAAAATATATGCATATTATTATGACGAAGATACAGATGTTGGAGTTAATGCACTAGCATTCAATTTAACGCCAATGCAGATGAATATTGGATATGATGTTGTGTTCAATATTTATGTAGATAAAGATGAAAAAATTACTAGGTGTAAGTATATGCGAATAAGAAATTGAGTATAATTTCTCTGCACGGATAGGCCTTGCTCGTTTTATAGGGAAGAGATAGTTTTTAGAGAAAAAATAACTTATATAGAATATTATATAAATAACCATGCCACCATCGGCAAGGGCGAGATCATCGTACGCGATAACCCCGGCCACTCATTGGACGGTCTGAACCGCGATCCATCCCAGGCATTGAAAACTGAGCAGACCGCCAATGTCAATATCGATTGGAAACCAGCATTCAGTTATGTGAATACCGTGCTGGACGGTTGGGGCGTCCCCTCTATCCTTACAGGGACATTTAAAACTTCTTTGACGATCCTAAAATCTTTTTGAATAAGCTACAGGACAATTTGGCCAAGAGTATTCCGTTGCTGAAACGGCCGAAGCAAAATGGGGACAATACGGCGCTACCAGATACACAAACGCCATCCCCCACGTCAATGCCGCCGACTCCCGATGCGCAAGCTAGAACACAACTTTAGGAAATAATCATGCGCAATATTTTTTTCTTGGCTGTTGTCTATTGCCTACTTTTTGGCTGTGGTTTTGGAGGGTTCGTGGATAAATGCGTCAACGGCCCTCCTCCTAGCCCTCCACGCGAGCCTCTGCGTGACACAGAGACAGGGGAAATTATTAAAATGTGGGTTCCCCGAAAGATGATCAGCTTGTCCACTTGGCCGTTTCAAGCCAGAGGCGAAGAAGATAGATGCTCTAATGGGTATTATATAGGGAAAAATATCGCTGATCTTTTCCCCACACAGCGCGGTATTTATAAGGTTCTACCTAATTATGGGAATCGAATATGGGCGTATTATTATTACTATGGAGAAGATATGCCTGGTTTTGATACTACAGATTGGTATATAACAGTATTTAACATTTACGCAGATAAAAATGGCCGTATTTATGGTTGTTATTGGGGGAAGTTTCCAGGCGATTATCGTGTAAAACACGGTACATCTGACGGCATCCGGCCATGACCGCAAGGCCTCTCCGTACGGAGAGGCCTTACTCGTTTTATAGGGGAGAGATAATTTTCAAGAAAGAAAAAAACAGATAATTTATATTATTGTCTTTGCCTATGCCACCATCGGCAACGGGGAAATCATAGTGCGCGATAATCCCAGCCAGTCCTTGGACGGTCTGAACCGCGATCCGTCCCAAGCCTTGAAAACTGAGCAGACAACTAATGTAAACATCAATCTGGATCCGGCCTTTACCTATGTGGACACCATACTAAACCCGAATAGGACAACCAATGTGTTGAATACCTTGAATGAACTCTCCACAGACCCCGGCGGCTTCTTTAAAAGAATCTTTACGGGTCTGTTCGGCGGCGACAAGAACAAAGGCAAAGATAAAAAGGAAGACGGGGCTTCCCAACCGACTGGAGAGAAGAAACCCACAGCGGCTGAACAAGCCTTGCAGGGGCTAGGCAATGACCCCATGGCTTTTCTTCATGAAGCCTTAGGTTATATGTTTGTCACACCTCCGGCCCAAAAGGGCGCTCCTGCAACGCCGACATCTAATGCCGGAAGGTAGGAGACAATATGTACAAAAATATTGCCTTGCTCTGTGTATTTGTACTGCTCTGTGCCTGCGGTCCTTTACCAGTGCGGAATGAAAGTGGCCTTTTTGGCCGATTCCCAGAAAATTTTGTAGATACAGATGGATTTACTCTCTGGATGCCCAAAAACATGCATGCAAGGCAAGGGATGTATGCCTATGTCGTCGAACGTCAAATGAATTATTGTGGAAATGGCGACTTCAAAGGAGGGAAATATGAAGAAGTGGGTGATGTATATAAAAATCTTCCTAATGGCTCACGCGTATATGCATATTATTATTATGACGAGGATGTAGATGTTGGCGTTAATGCTCCTGCATTTAATTTAACACCAACACAGATAAAAGTATATTATAAGGTTATTTTTAATATAACTGTCGACAAAAACGGCATAGTAACAGGATGTAAATGCATGAGAATACGAATTTAAAAAATCATGCATATTCATATGAATTTGTTCTGGGCTAATATGTGAAACCCTACCTAATCGTGGGAATTCCAGGCCAGAGGCGAAGAGGTTCGCTGCTCCAGCGGCCATTATTGGGATAAAAAAGATTGGGAACTGGTATCCCAGTCATGGAGATAAAATTGAGGCATATTATTATGGAGAGGATATGCCGGAATTTGACACAATAGATTTGTATCTAACTGTATTTAATATTTATACCTATCCGCATGGAGAGATTTATGCTTGTTATTGGGCAAAATTTCCGAGTGAATATCGCCTGGAGCACGGAACATCTGACGGCATTCGGCCATGACCGCAAGGCCTCTCTTCACGGAGAGGCCTTGCTCGTTTTATAGGGGAGAGATAATTTATATTATTGCCACTGCCTATGCCACCATCGGCAAGGGGGAGATCATTATGCGCGACACCCCCGGCCAGTCTTTGGACGGTCTGAACCGCGATCCATCCCAGGCATTGAAAACTGAGCAGACCGCCAATGTCAACATCGACTGGCAACCAGCCTTCAACTATGTGAAAACCATGCTGGACGGTTGGGGCGTCCCGTCTCTGACTACTGGCACTTTTGATTTCTTTGCCGATCCCAAGGGCTTTTTGAATGATATTCAGGATAACTTAGCTAAAAGTATTCCTTTATTGAAACGACCAGAACAGAAAAAGGAAAGCCCATCAACGCCCACGGCCCAAGCGCCAAATTCCGAGGCAACGCCGTCTGTTCCCGCAGCGCCGGGCGCCGTACAAAGGTAGACTTATATGCGTAACCTTCTTTTGTTGCTGGCTGTCTGCGGTCTACTTTCTGGTTGCTTGAAAGAGGTTATATTTGGAAGCGACAAAACCGCTTCCCCTAGGGCCTGTTAACACTATTTCAGAGCTATAACAATCAACGCAAAGACGACAAAGGCCAGGAACATGACATCGAGCTTATCGAAGCGAGTAAAAACACGGCGGAAGCCTTTGAGCCTCCTGAAAAGCCGTTCTACCTCATTACGTCTTTTGTATAGCTCTTTGTCATACTCCCACGGTTTCAGTCGGTTGGGATTGGGCGGCACCACCGGAGTGAAGCCCAACTCACGTCCCAAGCGAGTCGTTTCATTACCCTCATATGCGCCATCCATAAGCAAGCTGCACGGCGCTGGCATCGGCCCCAACTGGACAAGCAGCCTGCGCCCCTCGGGGGCATCGCCGGCGTTGCCGGGAGTGAGGCTGAAATTCAACGCGCATTCAGCATTCGCGGCAACCATATGAAGCTTGGTCGTCCAGCCGCCTCTGGACTTTCCGATGGACTGCGGACCTGTTTTTTTAAGGCCCCTGTTCCATCGGGATGAACCTTAACAATAGTACTGTCGAGAGAAACTGCTTCTATTTTAAGGCGGAGTATCTGCTCTTGTTGAAGGCGTTCAAATATACGGTCAAGAACTCCGTTCTTGCTCCAGCGGTTCATGCGCGTGTAGATGCTGTGCCAACAGCCAAAATTTTTCGGCAGTCCACGCCATTTACACCCATGCTCCGCAACGTACAGAATCGCATTCAACACCTGGAGATTGTCAAAACGGACATTACCTCTTTGGCGCGGGAAGCAGTCAGCGATTCTCTCATATTGTTCGCGAGTAATTTGCATAAGACATTCTTACGGAATACTCGCTCTTTGTCAAATAGTGTTAACAGGCCCTAGGACAGAGCAGGACGCTTTGCACAATCCTGTAACAGGGGAAGTGGTTAAAATATGGATGCCTGACGATATGCGCCAAACTGCTGCTTGGCCATTTCAGGCTAGAGGCGAGGAAGCACGCTGCTCCAACGGGCACTACTTGGGTAAAAATGATTGGGAACTTTTCCCCAGCCAACGTAGTATTTATAAAATATTGCCAAATAGTGATAGAATATGGGCCTATTATTATTACGGGGAAGATATTCCTGGATTTACAACAACAAAATGGTATATAACAGTTTTTAATATTTATGCGCACTCCAATGGGGAAATTTATGGCTGTGTCTGGGATAAATATCCAAGTAGCTATCGATCAAAATATAGTACATCCGATGGAATTAATCCGAATATTCATCCACCGCGTTGAAAAATACAACCTATTCTTGCAAGGCCTCCCATCGCGGGAGGCCTTGCTCATTTTATAGGGGAGCGATAATTTTCAGGAAAGGAAAAACAGATAATTTATATTATTGTCACTGCCTACGCGACCATCGGCAAGGGCGAGATTATTGTGCGCGACAATCCCAGCCAGTCCCTGGATGGCCTGAATCGCAACCAGAACAAGACTACCAGTGAAAGCCAGAGCGTCACCAATATCAACTACAAAGCGGCCTTTACTTATGTGGATGAGGTCGTGGCGATGCAGGGCATCCCCTATGCTCTGAAGGATGCCAATGAAATATGGGAAGACCCTAAAGGTTTTTTGGGGAATCAGTGGATAAATGTCCAAGATGCCTTTGCTGGTCTAAAAAGTTCTTTCAGCCAGCTTTGGGATACCTTGAGCGGCAAAGAAAAGCAGTCGGAGCAACCCAAAGCGATGCCGCCTGTTGACAATACTCCTCAACAGTAAAGCAAGAAGAGTCAGTCATGCGCATAGTTAACGCCCTTGTCCTTTGTTTTGTATTACTTTGCAGCTGCCGTCCCGTTGGAACAGTTACCCAGCAAGATTTTCCAGGTGTATGGTTTCCACCAGAGGCAGAAAGCATGTATGGCGAGAGCGATCTTGATGCAAATAGAGAATGGAGGCTATGCGGAAATGGACATTATATAGGATTTTCAATCAATAATATGGATCATAGAAAAACAAAAAAATGTAAACAAATAGAAAATGGAGATACAATATGCACATACTATTATTGGTATAAAATAGATGATGCGTATGAAAATTCCATACCATGGACTGCTGTATTTAATATAAAATATAATTCACAAAAAATTGTCTATTGGTGCAAGGGGCAAAGAACAATAGGCTACCCATAATTGACTAGAGAATTCAAATTTTGAAATATTCAAACAAATTGTGTTGAAATTGTGTCAACTTTCAACGCCAATTCTATTTTATCCTGCAATAAATTGAATTTAGACGCACGATGCAGCCTCGTGGCCGCTAGGATAATTTTTATTGCCCCAATACACATGATATAGTACATCCATTAAGTAGATATGAAAAAAATATTTTTTGCGCTTATATGCTATTGCCTCCTTGCTGGATGTGGTGAGGCAATACAAAGTCAATTCTATGCTGCGCACTTGCCTGCAAGCGTGCAAAAGCAACAAATGCCTTGCGCTCAAATTGATGTGGAGGTAGATCGTTGCCTGAATGGATATTATAATAACATAAAAATAACGGATGAGAAATTTGAAGGGAAAAACCTCTCCTTTCTTGATTTTGAAAATGGAGAGAAGCTATACTATGCGGAATATTATTGCGAATGGGTTAGTGCCTTTACTTGTTGTAAAAAATCTCTTGGTTTTAATGTTACGGTGAATGCTCAAGGCATGACTCAAAACAGCATTGGAGAAAAAGTTGTTGATTGTTGGCTATGCTCGAAATGGGAATAGGAATGGCATTCCTTGCACCGCAATGGGGAGCGCGTCACCAGTAAATCCTCCACTGTGGCCGCCGAGGGCAATCTCAGCCTGCTGGCCGGAGTTTCGGGCCTGACGCCCGGCGCATCCACGCAGACCGGCCACGCCTCGGTGGTGGGCTCCAATCTGGTCAGCGGCAAGGACCTTACCGTGGCCGCCAGCGGCAACGTCAACGTGGCCTCGGCCCAGGACACCTACTTTTACAGTTATTCCAAATCCTCCACCGGCGCGCTGGGACTGAGTTCCTCGTCCAAAAAGGAAGGTAAGGCCACCGTGACTCAGGTGGAATCCAACCTCATCGGCCGGAATGTCACCCTGGACGCAGGCAAGAGCGTCAGCGTCACGGCCTCCAACCTGGCCGCCGTGGACAATATCAACCTCACGGCCCGCGACGGCGACGTGGCCGTTGTGGACGGCAAAAACCAGTCCACGTCCTGGTATCACAAAAAGCAGACCGGCTTCGGCCTGGGCGGGGGCGGCTCCTTTACGAGCTTCTACGGCACCGAGGGCAAAAAGGAGCAAAGCGCGGGCAGCACCAGCAAGGGCTCGGCACTGGCCGCCGGACAGGACATCACGCTCACGGCCTCACGCGACGCGGCCATTGTGGGTTCCAGCCTCAACGCGGGCAATAACGTGACCATCAATGCCGGACGGGATGCCAACATTCTCGGCGGCGCCAACACCTCCTCCCACAGCAAGGAGAAGTTTGCCTCCGGCTTCGGCGTGGAAGGCATCCTGGGCCTGGACAAGACCAGCTTCTTCATGGGTTATCAGGAAACGGCCAAGGGCAACGCCAAGGCCAACACGCAAAATGCGGCCAGCCAGATCACGGCCAATAACAACATCACGGTCAATGCCGGGCAGAACGTCAACATGTCCGGTTCCCGGCTGGCTGCGGCCCAGGATTTGAACATGGCCGCGGGCAAGGATATCAACCTCCTCCAAGCCACGGACACGGCCAGCGCCAGCGCCTATGAAAAAACACTGCGCGCGGGCCTGAGCCTGACCCTGGAACAGAATCTGACCAGCAACGCCCAGCAGGTCTACCAGAATGCCAAGACCGCCGTAGAGGCTAACGGCCTTTTGGATTCGGCGCAGAGCGGCTTCAAGGCCGTCAACGGGGTGGGCCAGACTCTGACCAACTCCAGCGCTTCCGCCAGTCTGACGCTGGGTGTGAATGCCAGCCAGAGCAGCAGCGAAAGCCATGCCACTACAGCAGTGCCGACAGAACTTGCCGCCGGACAGGATATGAACCTCACCGCCGGGCAGGACCTGACCATGCAGGGCACCCAGGCCCAGGCGGGCAAGGAGATGACCTTGGTCGCCGGGCGAGATCTGAATATCCACGCCGCCGTCTCCACGGCGGACAGTGACTCTCAGAACAGTTCCTGGGGCGCGAGCGTGGGGCTGAAAGCCACCGTCAGTAAAAACGGCCCGGATTTTGGTCTCAGTGCCGACGGCCAGTTGGGCATGGGCTGGAGCGACAATGAGGGAACGTTCTATCACAACGCCAAGGTGACCGCCGGGGAAAAGCTGACGACGGTCTCCGGTCAGGACACCACTGTGGCCGGGGGCAATCTTACGGGCAAGGACGTGGACATGACCGTGGGCCGCAATCTCACAGTGGCCAGCAAGCAGGACACCGGCGAAGGCTCGTCCGGCCAGTTTACTGTCAGCGCCGGGGCTACTGTTGGCTATGGGGCCGATCTGAAGCTGCCCGGCCTTTCCAATGCCGTCGATGCGGCCAAATCCATCACCCCCAAAGCCGGACTCACTGTCGGCAACGGCAGCGCCGAAAAGCGTTGGGTCACGGAGCAGTCCTCCATTCTGGGCACGGACAGCGTAACTATCCGCACGGAAAAAAATACCCATGTGGCGGGCGCCATCATTGCCGCGCTTAATGACAACCTCAAGTTGGATACCGGTACCCTGAGTTATGCGAACCTCCACGGTGTGGATAATTCGTCCAACACCTCGTGGGGGGTCAATTGGGTGAACCAGTTCAAGTGGAATGAAAAGAATGGACAATCTGAAGATGTAGGAAAGGAAGATGGATCTGCAACTTTGAATCCGCAAAAAAATTCAGAAAGTAATGATGGTAAGATAGAAATTCCGCATTTTGCATGGGTAGATGGAATATTAAATGGTCAAGATGCGTTGCAAAGTGGCTGGAAAAAGGTAAAAGAAAAACTCATGTTCTCGCCTGGTGCATACAGCCACCAGAGCACGGAGAAAACTCAGATCGCCTATGCCACCATCGGCAAGGGTGAAATCATTGTGCGTGACAATCCCGGCCAATCTCTGGGTGGAC
Organism: Desulfovibrio sp. 3_1_syn3; assembly: GCF_000145315.2. Lineage (NCBI taxonomy): Bacteria > Pseudomonadati > Thermodesulfobacteriota > Desulfovibrionia > Desulfovibrionales > Desulfovibrionaceae > Desulfovibrio > Desulfovibrio sp. 3_1_syn3. Next base: position 346,699 of record NZ_ADDR02000002.1, on the reverse strand, counting down.
TGAACCGCGATCAGAACAAGACCACCAGTGAAAGCCAGAGCGTGACCAATATCAATTACAAAGCAGCCTTCACCTATGTAGATGATGTTATTGCCATGCAAGGCATTCCCTATGCCCTGAAGGATGCCAATGAAATGTGGGAGGATCCCAAGAATTTTTTGGGGAACCAGTGGGTGAACGTCCAGAATGCCTTTACTGGCCTAAAAACTTCTTTCAGCCAGCTTTGGGATAAACTGAGTGGAAAAAAGGAACAGTTGGAGCCTTCCCAACCAACGCCGCCTATTGGCAATAATCCGCAACAGCAGGGCAAGGGAGGCTAGACATGCGCATGTTTTTGACACCATTTTGCTTTTCTTTGCTTTGCTTTGCTTTGCGGTTGCCGCAGCATAGGAAGCGTTACCCAGCAAGATTTTGCAAAAATATGGTTTCCTCCTGAAACAAGAGGTATGTATGGTGAAAGAGATATACGGGCACTTACAGAATGGAAACGTTGTCGGGATGGATATTATATCGGATTTTCAATCCATAATATGGATGGAAGAAAACTACAAACTTGTAAATCAATAGAAGATGGAAAAACAATGTGTGCATATTATTATGAATATGAATTAGACGATGGAGGTGGAAATAATATTCCATGGATTGCAGTCTTTAATATAAAATATAATTCACAGGGTGTTGTATATGGATGTAAGGCACAGAGGACAATGGGGTATGCGTATTGAAGTTTTAGTTTGAAAGAAACTATATGTTTAATATAGATGATCCAGGGAAAAAAGATGAGAATTTTTTTCAGCATAGCACTTTGCTGTCTCCTTGCTGCATGTGGCGGAAAGACTGTGGACAATAAATTGTTTGCTGTGGCTTGGGCTCCACAGGATGCGCCGCAGAGTGAGATAAGCCCGGAACAGGCGGCCACGGAGATTTCACGTTGCCTGGGGCAAAAAGATGTCGGCACGGCCATAACCGATCCGGCATTTGATAAAGAGAGAGCTTTCGCTGTCAAACAGTTGCAAGATGGAGATATGCGTTATGCCCAGATTTATTACTACTATGGCGACACGTTCATGTTGATTACGGAACGCTTTGCCATTGCGCTGAATTTTACCACGGACAGCAAGGGGAAGATCAGGGAATGCCTTGTAGAAAAGATCAGCGAGTTGGTCCACAAATAGTGCGCAAATGAGCAAGGCCTCCCGGCGAAGGGAGGCCTTGCTCATTTTGTAGAGGGCGGTAATTTTGCAGGAAGCGGTCATAACATAAGTTTATTTTTATATAATAATATATTTATATAAAATACCTTTTTCCACGGTGGCAGCAAAGGAAGAAATTACTGTGCGTGATAATCCCGACCAGTGGACAGGCTGAATCGCAACCCGTCGCAAGCCTTCAAGAGCAAGCAGGCCGACAATCACTTTTTACCCAACCGCTTCATTGTCCTCCACCAGCATCAGGCCGCTGTTAGGACCCGGCCGCCATAATGGCTGGCCGGGTCCGTCAACGCCTCACAAAAGCCCTCCCCTATTTCCAGCGGGCCAGGAAATCCGCCGCGCTTTCACCGGCATCCACGTGTTTCAGCAAAGCGCTGCCGAAGACCACGGCGTCGGGCCAGGCCTCGGTGGGCAGTTCCGAAAGCTGCGAGGGCTCGCGCAGGCCGAAGCCCAAGGCCAGCGGCAGGGAAAAAACCTTGCGCGCCCGTTTCATGGTGGCCGCCACCTGTGGAGCCAGGCCGCCGCGTTCGCCCGTTATGCCCATGACCGAAACCACATAGACATAGCCCTGGCCTTCGGCGGCATAGAGAGCCATGCGCTCCTCGCTGGTATTGGGCCCCACCAGAGGAATCAGGGCGATGCCGTATTTGCCCAGCGCGGCCCGCATGGGCGCGGACTCCTCATGCGGCAGGTCCGGCACGATCAGGCCGTGCACCCCGGCTTTTTCCGCGTCGCGGCCCAGTTCTTCCAGACCATACTGCAAAAAGGGATTGAGATAGCCCATAAGCACCACGCCCGCCTTGATCAGACCCTTGCGCCGGGCCATCTCCTTCAGAAGGTCGCGCAGGTTGACGCCGTCGCTCAAGGCGCGGCGCGAGGCCTCCTCCACCACCGGGCCGTCGGCCACGGGATCGGAAAAGGGCACGCCGATTTCAATGACGTCCGCGCCGTTTTCATCCAGTTCCATCAGCGTGGGCCAGAAGCGGGCGCTGTCGGGAAAGCCCGCGGTCAGAAAGGGGACCAGCGCCGGACGTCCGGCGGCCGTGGCCTTGCGGATTTTTTCTTCAAGCACATGCATGACTATACCTCTTTTTCGGCAAGCGCCGCGCGAATGATGTCCATGTCCTTGTCGCCCCGGCCCGAGAGATTGACCACCACGTGGCTGCCGGGCGTGAATTCCTGCGGATGGTCCAGCACCCAGGCCAGCGCGTGCGAGGATTCCAGGGCGGGCAGTATGCCCTCGCTCCGGCAGAGCCGCAAAAAGGCGGCCAGGGCGTTGGCGTCCTTGACCATGCCGTAATGCACGCGGCCGCTTTTGTGCAGGAAGGCGTGTTCCGGCCCCACGCCGGGATAGTCCAGACCGGCGGAAATGGAGTGCGAAGGCTCGATCTGGCCGTCATTGTTCTGCAACAGCATGCTGTAATTGCCGTGCAGCACGCCGGGCGTGCCCAGGTTCAGCGGCGCGGAATTGAAGCAGCCCGTCTCGCCGGTGCCCGCTGCCTCCACGCCGACAAGCCGCACGTCGGCATCCTCCAGGAAAGGATGAAACATGCCGATGGCATTGGAGCCGCCGCCCACGCAGGCCACCACGGCATCCGGCAGCCTGCCGGTCTTTTCCAGCATCTGGGCGCGGGTTTCCCGGCCGATGACGCTTTGCAGCCTGCGTACCAGGGTAGGGAAAGGGTGCGGCCCGGCGGCCGTGCCGAAACAGTAATGGGTTGTCTGCTGGCTGGCGATCCAGGCCCGCAGGGCCTCGTTGATGGCGTCCTTGAGCGTGCGGGTGCCGCTCTGCACGGCGTGCACCTCGGCGCCCAGCAGTTTCATGCGCCGGACATTGGCGGACTGACGCTCCACATCCTCGCCGCCCATGTAGATGACGCAATCCATGCCCAGACGCGCGGCGGCCGCCGCCGTGGCCACGCCGTGCTGGCCCGCGCCGGTTTCCGCCACCAGGGCCGTCTTGCCCATGTATTTCGCCAGCAGGGCCTGGCCCAGGGTATTGTTGACCTTGTGCGCGCCGGTATGCAGCAAATCCTCGCGCTTGAGCCAGAGGTTGAAACCCAGTTCCTCCGAAAGCGTGGGGCAAAGGGTCAGAGGCGTGGCCCGACCGGCGTAATTGCGCAGAAGGTCGTCCAGCTCCGCCTGAAATTCGGGCGTGGGCATGATCTCGCGCATGGCCGCTTCCACTTCCAGCAGCGGCGGCATGAGCAGCTCGGGCACAAAGCAGCCCCCGAATTCACCGAAATAACTGTCTTTCATTTCACTTACCCGTTGCCTTTGGTTGTGCCGCGGCTCTCACCGCCGCCGCCATTTTCCGCAAATTTTTCCGGCCCGGCGCATCCTCGATGCCGGAATTGAAATCCACGCCGTCAGGCGCGCACTGCTTCAACGCCCGTTCCACATTGTCCGCGTTAAGCCCTCCGGCCAGCAGCCAGGGATGCGGAGCTCTGAGCCCGTACAGGTCCTGCCATTCCAGACGCCTGCCGCTGCCGCCCCCGGCCAGGCCCGCGTCCAGCAGATACCAGGCGCAGGTTTCGGCATACTTTTGCAGCTCATTGTGCAGCAGGGCCCGATGCATGTAGCGGTCCGGCCAGAGCACCCGGATGACCCGCTCCGCGCCCACGTCCCGCGCGCAGGCCACGCTCTGTCCGCCGTGCAGCTGGGCCAGATCCAGCCGGGCTTCGCGCATGATGCGCGCGATCTCACCGGCGTTCTGCTCCACAAACACGCCCACCCGCTGCATGGAGCCGCTTTGCAGGCGCGCGGCCTGTTCCGGAGCGATGGAGCGCGGACTTTTGGGGTGAAAAATAAAACCGCAGAAACGCGCGCCCAGACGCGCGGCTTCATCCACATCCTCCTGACGGGTCAGGCCGCAGATTTTACTCAGCATGACTATTCTCTCCCCTAAGTTCGTCGCTGTCCACTGCCTCCGACACAGAACAATGGCCCAGTTTGTCGCCGGACAGGGGACGGTCCGACAGGGCCGCCAGGGCCGCGCCGGGCTTCCCCTTCTCCATCAGAGCCGTACCCACCAGGGCGGCCTGGTAGCCCGCTTCGGCGGCCTGGACCAGATGTTCCGCGTGGCTGATGCCGCTGGCCGCCACCCAGATTTCGCCGTTTTCCGGCGGGCAGGAACGGGCCAGAGACAGGCAGGCCGCGCGGTCCACGGCAAAAGTCTGCAGATCCCTGGCATTGACCTGGATGATGCGCGCCCCGCTCTCGCGGGCCAGGCGCAGATCCGCCGCGTCAAAGATTTCCACCACGGCGTGCAGACCGAAGCCTTCGGCCTCTTCCCGCAATTGCCGCAGCAGGCGGGCCTCTGGCGTGAGCCGCACGATAAGCAGCAGGGCTGAAGCCGGGGTGGCCGCCGTGGCCCGGACCTGCAGGGAATCAAAGATAAAGTCCTTGCGCAGCAGCGGCAGAGGCGCGGCCGGATACAGGCCGGGCGCGGCCGCCCGCGTCAGAAAATCCAGCCTGCCGTGAAACCAGATTTCTTCCGTGAGGATGGACAGGGCGTCGGCCCCGGCCGCCGCGTACTGGCGGACCACCTCTTCCACGTCCAGATCCTCGCGGATGCCCCCGCGCGAGGGCGAGGCCCGCTTGTACTCGGCCACCACGGCCAGGGGAGCTCCCGAGGCGGGCAGGCTCAGAGCCGCTGCAAAATCCGGCCGGGGGGACGTCAGCGGTTCGGGCAGGGTCCCCCTCTCCGCCGCCAGCCGCAGGGCCGCCACTTCGGCCTGCTTGGCCTGATGAAAACGTTCAAGCCGCATGCAGCACCTTCCTGCCCAGACCGGCGCTGACCGCTTCGCGGGCGCGGGCCATACACAGGGCCATATCCATGTTTTCCTCCAGCAGGTAGACGGCCAGGCCCACGTTCAGCGCCACCATGTCCAGCATGGCGCGGGAGCCGTTGCCCTCCAGCAGTTCCTTGAGCACATCCACGGCTTCCTCCTTGCTGTGCACGGCCAGATCCTCGGGCGTGCAGGAGCGGATGCCGAAATCCGCCGGGTCCAGGGCCAGGGGCTTGATTGTGCCGTTATGCAGCAGGGAGATTTCAGCCGGACCCATGGGCGTCAGCTCATCGTAGCCGCCCGCGCCGCAGACCACGGCGGCCCGGTAGAGCGGCGACTGAAGCAGGGTTTCCGCCACCAGGGGCACCAGTTCCGGACGGGCCACGCCCATCAGCAGATGGCTGGGCCGGGCCGGGTTGATCATGGGGCCCAGGATGTTGAAGAGCGTGCGAACGCCCAGTTCCTTGCGCAACGGGCCGATGTTCCTGAAAGCCGGATGGAAATGCGGGGCAAAGAGAAAAGCGAAATTGCGCCGCCGCACCATTTCGGCCACGGAAGCCGGATTTTCGTCCAGGGCGATGCCCAGGGCTTCCAGCGCGTCGGCGCTGCCGCACTTGGAGGACACGGCCCGGTTGCCGTGCTTGACCACCTTGTAGCCCATGCCCGCCAGCACCAGGGAGGTGGCTGTGGAACAATTAAAGGAATTGCGCCCGTCGCCGCCCGTGCCCACCACGTCGATGCTCGTACCGGAAATGCCGTCCACCCGCACGGCGCGGGCCAGGGCAGCGCGGGTGGCGTGGGCCAGCTCCAGGGCGCTTTCGCCCTTCATGCGCAGGCCCATGAGAAAGCTGCCCGCCTGGGCCGGACTCATCTTGCCGTCCATGAGCGAAGAAAACCCCGTGGCGGCCATTTCAGCCGTGAGATCCTCCTTGCGGGCCAGGCACTCCAGTATGGCGGTGAGGCTGGCGGCCTCGTTATCCTTGCTCAGGACGGCCCGCGGGAAATTGCCCAGCAGGCGCAGCCCCTCGGGCGTGAGCACGGATTCGGGATGAAACTGCACGCCGACCCAGGGCCGGTCATTGTAGCGCAGGGCCATGACCTCGCCTTCCGGGGCCCGCGCGGTGACCGTGAAGCGGGGATTGGCAGCGTCCTCGTCGGCGCGGACCACCAGAGAGTGATAGCGCCCCACCTTCATGGGATTGGGCAGGCCGCTGAACAGGCCCGTGCCGTCGTGCACGATTTCCGACTGTTTGCCGTGCATGATGCAGGGGCCCACTTCCACTCCGGCCCCGGCGTGCAGACCCAGAAGCTGATGCCCCAGGCAGACGCCGAGCACCGGTACGCGCGGATCGACGCGCTTGAGGAATTCCGGGCAGAGGCCCGCGTCGGCGGGATGTCCCGGCCCCGGCGAGATGCAGACCATGCTCAACCCCGGGTCCGAGGCCGCCTCCAGCACGGCGGGGTCATCGTTGCGCAGCACGCGCGGCGTATGCCCCAGGGCGTAAAAAGCCTGCACCAGATTGTAGGTGAAGGAATCATAATTATCGATGAGCAGAAACATATTCTTCGTCCTCCGCCCGCAAGACCAGGCGCATGATGGCTGATTTGTTGCACACTTCCTTCCATTCCAGTTCCGGGTCGGAATCATGGACAATGCCGCCGCCCGCCTGCCAGAAGAGCTTGCCGTCGCGCACCCACATGCTGCGGATGGTGATGCCCGTGTCCAGGTTGACGCTCCCCCGGTCCAGGCCCAGCCAGCCGATGCAGCCCGCGTAGGGCCCGCGCGCCCGGCCTTCCAGTGTGCGGATGATTTCCATGGCCCGCACCTTGGGTGCGCCGGAAACCGTGCCCGCCGGAAAGGAAGCGGCCAGCACGTCCAAAGCGTCCAGTCCGTCGGCCAGACGCGCCGTGACCCGGCTGGTCAGGTGCATGACGTGGGAGTAGCGTTCCACTTCCATGTAGCGTTCCAGATTGACGCTGCCCGGCCGGGCCACGCGGCCCAGGTCGTTGCGGCCCAGATCCACCAGCATGACATGCTCGGCCCGCTCCTTGGGGTCGTCGCGCAATTCGGCGGCCAGCCGGGCGTCTTCCAGATCGTCCCTGCCCCGCCGCCGTGTGCCCGCGATGGGCGAGAGCTGCAAACGCCCTTCCGTGCAGCGGACCATGACCTCCGGCGAGGAGCCAAACAGGGTCAGATCCGGGAAGCGCATGTAAAACATGTAGGGAGAGGCATTGAAGCGGCGCATGCGCCGGTAAAGCTCAAAGGGATTGCCCGCGAAAGGCGTGAAAAACCGCACCGACGGCACGACCTGAATGGCTTCGCCCCGGCGCAGCATCTCCCTGATCCGCTCCACATAGGCCTTGTAGCCCGCCTCGCCGGGTTCCGCTCTGATTGCGTCCGGATCAAGCCCCGTGCCGCTGTTTCCGTTGGCGGCGGACTCGACCGCCTCATGGGCGCTGCGCAGGGGACGATGCTCGCCCAGGCTGATCTGGCAGAGGCGATTGTAGAGATGGTCGAAAACCAGCACCGTGCCGGGCAGGGTCAGCAGGCAGTCCGCCTCTTCCGGGGGCATGACGGAGGCCAGCTTGGCGTTGAACAGCCCGGCCATGCCGAAGCCCAGATAGCCGTACAGGGCACGGGTGATAGGCGGCAGACCGGCGATGTTTTCCGGCGGCGTGATCTCCAGGCGACGCATGAGCGCGCGCAGGCCTTCCACAAAGGGCTGCCCCTCCAGGTCGCCGAGCGGCGCGAAGCGCTGGTCCTCCACGCGCAGGGCCAGCCTGCCCTCCCGGCAGGAGATGAACAGGGCCATGTCGCAGGCCAGAATGCTGTACCGGCCCCAGCGTCCGTCCACTTCGGCGCTTTCCAGCAAGATGCCGTTGCCCGCGCCTACCATGCCCATAAACAGGCTGATGGGCGTGTCCATATCCGCCGGCAGCCAGCGTGCGGATTGCCGCACTTTCAGCGGCGGCCGCGCATTCCCTGTGTCTTTCATCTTCCTTGTCCTTGTGTGTGGTGGAAACAAAAAAAGCGCCGTCTCACGGGGAGACGGCGCTCACAATAGCTGACCTGAACGAACGGAACTCTTATGCCCGCACGTCTCCCCCCCGCATGTTGATGCGCCACCACCAGCCCATAAAGCTGTCAGCAAAGAAGGTGGTCGGGAAAGCGTGCATCGCAAAATCCTTGGCTGTTTTCAAAATCCGTTGTGTTTTCAGGCTCTACACAAAGTGCCGGAGCTTGTCAAGACCGGGCGATGTTTATCAGGGGCATTCCGGCAAACGCTTCCTCGGTAATTATTTTAGTGGGCTTGTCGCATGGATGAGGTTTTGTGTGCCCTTCGGCAAGTAGACTTTATGCCTTCCGGCGTCTGGGCCGCCTATCGTTATCGTTGCTGTCTTTATCCGTACGGCTCGCAAGCTCGCCTACGGCTAAAGCTCGAGGCGCGCGGCAGGGGGCCGGGGGCGAAGCTGCCCCCAGACCCCCTACAAGCCCCTGCCCCCGCTGGGCATTGTAATGCTTGAACGCGGCGTCCCACGGGTCTTGCTCGCGTGGCTCGCTGCGCCCCGAAATCGCCGCGTACCAACATTCAGCGGCTGAACATCTCCTTCTCAACGACCGTCAGCGGATGGCATTGCGCGACGCGGAGGGAGGCGGAAGCCGTTTGCGGCTTGCCGCATTATGGATGCCGACAGCAACGATAGACGCCCAAAACGGCAACGGAGTGGTGTGCTCTGCCCGGCTTTATGCCGGGTTTCTTTTTGGGTTTGCACCCATATCAGCATTATTGCCGGGTCGATAGCTCCTAATACAAAACCCCTCGGGGAAATAAGAGCAGCGCTCCATGTAGCGTAGTTGAGTCCCGGCATTTCTCATTTAAAAATGCCGACGCAACTAACTACATAGAGTTTTTATATCAGGTCCAACCCCTCATTCTATCGGCATCCCCATCGACACTATTACCGCTCTGGTCGGCAAGCGACAGGAAACGGCGGAAGCCATGCTGCCTTTTGCCGTTACGCGAGCACTGAAAAGGATTCAGCAAAAACGGAAGACGGCGCGAAACTCACCGGGCACGGCCATAAGCCGGGAGAATACTGTCAGTACCACTTGCCGCCGTATGCCCTCACGGAAAAAGGCGAGCTTCTTGAGCAGTATAAGGCCGAGAATATCGCCGCCGCCCTGGACGCCATTTACAACGAGTTTTTCGCCACGGTCTTTCTTATGAAGGGCTATGACGCCGACAGCAAGATAACCAACTTCACTCTTTACCAGATTGGAGAACTGCTGTCGCGTTCGCTGGGGATGTTGAGCCAAACCGGTTCCGTCCTGGCCGATTATAACTTGATGCATGTGCGGCGGATTCCGACCGCATAAGATAAAGGCGGTCCCGGAAAATCTCCGGGGCCGCCTTCTAGAGCAGTTTACACATAGAATTATCGCTTAACGGCGAAGTAAATTCACGTTGAGATATTTTCAATATCAAAACGCTCTATTCTTTATTCCGCAGCTGGTGCAGTGACGCATTTCATGCGTGAACCGCTCTACTCAGGGCATGGACGCCCGCTATTTGCCGAACAGAATTTCCTGGTAGTTGGGCAAAGCCCACAAATCGTCGGCCACGCGGGTTTCCAGCAGGTCCGCATAGTGACGCACCTCTTTCATGAGAGGCAGCACCTCTTCACAGTAGCGCTGGGCGGCGTCCAGGCTTTCGCCCAGTTGGCCCACGTCGGCCAGCACGTCCTCCAGCCGGGCCGTGGCCGTCTGCAGGCCGCGCAGATGCGCGGTGACCTCGTCCAGGGTCATGGTTTTGTAATCCTTGCCGATGGCCTGCATCTGCGCGGCCGTGCCCGCCAGTTCGCCCTGGTAGCGCATGCCCGCCGGGAAAATGATGGTGCGGGCCATGCGGATGGCCAGATTGGCCTCGGTACGCACGGTCTTGCAGTACTGCTCCAGATAGATGTCCTGGCGGGCCTTGAGCTCGGCCCGGTTCAGCACGCCCTGCCCTTCGTACAGGGCAATGACCTCGGGCCGGGTGAGTTCCGGCAGGGCCTCGGGCGTGTTGCGCAGGTTGGGCAGACCGCGCCGCCGGGCCTCGTTGTGCCAGACTTCCGAATAGCCGTCGCCGTTGAAGATCACGGCGCTGTGTTCCTCAATGACGTGGCTGATAAAGGATTCCACGGCGGCATTGAAAGCCGTGCCGGACTTGATTTCCCGTTCCAGCCAGTCGGCGGCGAAGCCCAGGGAATCGGCCATCATGGCGTTGAGCGCGGTGATGGAACCGGCGGCGGACTGGCTGGAGCCCACGGCCCGGAATTCAAAGCGGTTGCCGGTAAAGGCCACGGGGCTGGTGCGGTTGCGGTCGCCGGGGTCCGTGGGCAGGGGCGGCAGGGTATCCACCCCCACATTCATGACCCGTCCGCTTTTGCCGTTGGCCGCGTCACCGATGCGTCCGGCCCGGAAAGCCTCAAAGACCTCGGTGAGCTGATCGCCCAAAAAGATGGACATGATGGCCGGAGGGGCCTCATGCGCGCCCAAACGGTGATCGTTGCCGGCGCTGGCCACAGTGGCCCGCAACAGGCCGCCGAACTTATGCACGGCGCGGATCATGGCCGCGCAGAAAACCAGGAACTTGGCATTGGCGTGCGGGGTTTCGCCGGGATCAAAAAGCGTGCCCAGCTCCGCGTTGCCGATGGAATAATTGACGTGCTTGCCCGAGCCGTTGATGCCGCTGAAGGGTTTTTCGTGCAGCAGGCATTTCAGGCCGTAGCGCTTGGCCACGTTGCGCAGGGTGGCCATGATGATGTGGTTGTGGTCCACGGCCAGGTTGCTGGGCTCGTAGAGCGGCGCGATCTCGTACTGGCTGGGGGCCGCCTCGTTGTGGCGGGTGCGCACGGGCACGCCCAGCTTGTAGAGTTCGCGCTCCACTTCCATCATGCAGGACAGGACGCGCTGCGGAATGACCCCGAAATACTGGTCGCTGAATTCCTGCCCCTTGGCCGGGCGCGCGCCGAACAGCGAACGCCCGGCGATTTGCAGATCGGGGCGGGCGAAGTTGAAGTTGTGGTCGATGAGAAAATATTCCTGCTCCAGACCGGCATAGGAAATCACCGGTAGATCCGTATGGATGTTGAACAGGGCCAGCACCCGCTGGGCCTCGCGGTTCAGGGCCTGGCCGGAGCGCAGCAGCGGCGTCTTTTTGTCCAGGGCCACGCCCGTCCAGGACAGGAACATGGTCGGGATGCACAGAAAGGTGCCGTTGGGATTTTCCATGATGTAGGCCGGGCTGGTCACATCCCAGGCCGTGTAGCCGCGCGCCTCAAAAGTGGAGCGCAGCCCCCCGGAGGGGAAGGAGGAGGCGTCGGGTTCGCCCCGGATCAGCATGGAGCCGGAAAACTCGGCAATCACGCCGCCCGTGCCGTCGGGCATCAGGAAGCTGTCATGCTTTTCGGCGGTCTGGCCGGTAAGCGGATAAAAGACGTGCGTGAAATGGGTGGCCCCTTTTTCAATGGCCCAGTCTTTCATCACCGCTGCCACGGTGTCGGCAATGGAGGGATCCATGCGTTCGCCGAAGGCAATGGTCTTGTGCAGCGACTTGTACACGTCTTTGGGCAGGCGCTCGCGCATGACGCGGTCATTGAAGACATTGCTGCCGAAAATGTCCGTGGGTCTGGTGTCCGCGAAATTGAGCGGAGCCGCGTCCGGCTTGTAGGTGGTAATGGCCTGGATGGCGCTGTGACGGGCGGTATTGCTGCTCATGCGTGCTCCTCGCAAGTCAAGGCGAAAACGGCTTACTTTACCTCGACGATCTCAATCTCGAAGGTCAATTCCTTGCCCGCCAGCGGGTGGTTGGCGTCAAGCGTGATTTCATCTGCGCCCACTTCAGTGATGGTCACGTCCATCTGGCCCTGCTCGTTGGAAAGCTGCAAGGGCACGCCCGCTTCCAGGGGAATGTGCGACGGCACCTGGGCGCGGGCCACGGTGAAGACCAGTTCAGGGTCGGCGTCGCCGTAAGCCTGGTCAGGCGGAATGGTCACGGTGACGGTTTCCCCGGCTTCATGGCCTTCCACAGCGGCCTCGAAACCCGGGATCAGCATGCCCTTGCCCAGGGTGAATTCCAGGGGGTCGCGCTCCCTGGAGGAATCGAAAACCGTGCCGTCAGCCAGTGTACCGGTGTAGTGCACACGCACCGTGTCGCCTTTTTTAATGGGCATGGAGAACTCCCTGAAACCCGCGTGGCGGGCTGTTTAGGAAGCACTGAAATGGTCTTTTTGCCCTCTGCCCGCGTCAGGCTCACTCTGTACGAAGGTCGGGTTTGGATATCCCCCCTCCGCCCGCAGCTCACCTTGCTTTAGCCGTTGCGACGCAGGAACTTTAGTCGTAGGCGAACTTGTGAGCCGTACGAATAAAGCAAGCTGCCGGCGCGGCAACGGCTAGCGCCCTTGGCAGAGAACAAAAATCCTCATTAATCAGTGCTTCCTTTATTTTTAGTGAGGTGGGGGCGTGTTCCGGCCTGGCGTCGAATGAGGTCAGGAGGGGAAAACCGCCAGTCGCATAAAAAGAAAGCAAAACACGGCGCGGTGCTGATGTCAATGCGCCTTCGGCGGACGCGCAGGGCAAACGCATCTAATTACAGACTTTACAGGCCTTTTATTTGCCGTGATGGTCCGTCAAAACCAGCCTTTTGTGTGCCGGCTGCGTCATCCGGCGCTTTTTGCCGCTCATGTACTTGAGTACAGCCCTGCTCTTGATGCCCGTAAGGCTCGCACGGCTCGCCAACGGGCACGGCCCTTTGGGCCGCCTTTCGGTCGGTTTCCGCGCAAAAAGTGCCGTTTTCCTTGCCGGCACGCAAAAATCCTGCTTCAGCCGTTGCGACGCAGGAGCTTTAGCCGTAGGTGGCTTCTCCTCTTTTCTGCTTGTTCCCCGATCTATCGGGAAATAAAGACTTTTTAGATGCGTCTGCCCTAAGCGGACACGGCCCTGCTCCGGAGCGTGTCCGGCTTGACAGCAAAGGCTTTGCCAAGGATAATTGAAAACTGTTCCTAACGCCATATTGACGTCAGGGCAGGGATTAAACACGCCGCCGCCCGGCGCCAGCCGGAACGGCGTTTTACACGCACACATCGGCCTTTGCAGAGCGAAGGCCGCAGTAATCTTATTTCGAGGTACACATGTCCGACATCCGCTCCGCTTACACCGACAGCCTCCATTTCTACGGCAGGCACACTCCCCGCGAGTTGGCCGAGACCTACGGCACGCCGCTCTACGTCTACAATGAAAATGTCCTGCGCCAGCGCTGCCGCGACCTGACGGCCCTTTCCGGCCAGCCCGGCTTCGGGGTCAACTATTCGATCAAGGCCAACGCCAACCCCGTGCTGCTGCGGATGATCCGCGAAGAAGGCCTGGTGGTGGACGCCATGAGCCCGGGCGAGCTGTTCATGAACGATCTGGCCGGTTTTACGCCCGCCGAAATCCTGTACATCTCCAACAACAATTCCGACACGGAATTGCAGAACGCCCTGGTGCACGGCCTGCTGGTCAGCGTGGACTCCCTTTCCCAGCTGGATACCTTGGGCCGCCTCAATCGCGGCGGCAAGGTCATGGTGCGCTTCAATCCCGGCATCGGGGCCGGGCATCACGCCAAGGTGGTCACCGCAGGCAAGGAAACCAAGTTCGGCGTCACGCCGGACAAAATGGACGAAGTCTTCGCCCTGCTCGCCAGGCATGAGCTGACCCTGGCCGGCATCAATCAGCATATCGGCTCGCTGTTCATGGAGCCCGACGGTTATCTGAACGCGGCCCGGGTGCTGCTGGATCTGGCCGAAACCCTGCCCGACGGCGCGCTGGACAGACTGGAAATCATCGACTTCGGAGGCGGCTTCGGCATTCCCTACCACAAGTATGAGGGCGAGGCGCGTCTGGACATGGCCGATCTGGGCCGTCGCCTGCATGCCATGATCAGCGGCTGGGCCGCCAGCGCCGGTTACAAGGGGCGCTTTCTGGTGGAGCCGGGCCGCTATGTGGCCGCCGAATGCGGCGTGCTGCTGGGCCGGGTCCATGCCGTGAAAAACAACGGCGACAAGCGCTATGTGGGCACGGACCTGGGCTTCAACGTGCTGGTGCGCCCGGCCATGTACGATTCCTTCCATGATGTGGAGATCTACCGTGGCGAGAAGGGCGCGGCGGATGCCGAACCCATGCGCCAGACCATTGTGGGCAATATCTGCGAAAGCGGCGATATTCTCGCCAAAGACCGCCTGCTGCCGGTCATGCGCGAAGGGGACGTGCTGGGCATTCTTGATGCCGGAGCCTACGGCTTCACCATGGCTTCCAATTACAATCAGCGCCGTCGCCCCGCCGAAGTGCTGATCCAGAGTGACGGCACGGCCCGCCTGATTCGCCGCCGCGAAACCCTGGAAGATCTGGCCCGTTGCCTTGACGGCCTGCTGTAGCTCGACGGGCGTCGCGTCAGAACGCAGGGACGGTTCGCATGCCCACGCCTGATCTGAGCACTTCTCCGCGCGCCATCTGGCGGCTGACCTGGCCCCAGATGCTCATGATGTACCTTGTGTTCTTCATGGGCTTCAACACGGTCTGGGTGGCCGGGCAGATCAGCGCCGACGTGCAGGCCGCCCTGGGCATGGTGACCCAGTGCGCCATTTTCCTGATGGTGGTGATCATGGCCGTGTCCAGCGGGGCCACGGCCGCGGTCAGCCAGTCTCTGGGCGCGCGCAAAATGCGCCGCGCCCAGCGTTATGTGGGCACCACCGTGCTTGGCAGCCTGGGTCTGGGCCTGCTGGTGGCCGTGGGCGGCTGGTTTTTCGGCGACGGCATATTGCGCCTGCTCATGGTGCCGGAAAGAATTCTGCCCATCGCCCGCGAACTCTGGCAGGTCACCATGTTGGCCCTGCCCGCCCAGTACATCTATTCCGCCACCGGGGTCATGTTTCGTGCCACGCGCCAGGTATTGCCGCCGCTCTGGGTGGCCGCCCTGGTCTGCGTGGTCAACCTGCTGGCCTGCCTGGGCTTCGGTCTGGGCTGGTTCGGCCTGCCCGCCTTCGGCTACATGGGCCTGGTCTGGGCCAACCTGGGCGCGCAATGCCTGGGGGCCCTCTGCAACTGCCTGCTGCTGGCCAACTCCGGCTATCTGCAACGCCGAGCCCTGCCCACGTTGCGCTGGCTCAAGTCCGGTCTGCCCTATCTGTTGCGGGTGGCCCTGCCTGCGGGCGCGGCCCAGATCGTCTGGCAATCCGGCTATCTCACCCTGTTCGTGCTGGTGGCCTCGCTGCCCACGGACAGCGTCAACGCCCTGGCCGGACTGACCGCCGGACTCAGGGTGGAAGCCCTGCTTTTTCTGCCGGGCATGGCCTTCAACATGACCGTGGCCGTGCTGGTGGGCAACAGCCTGGGCGCGGGCAAACCGGAGGAAGCCAAACGCCTGGCCCTGAATCTGGTGGGCCTGGCCGCCCTGGCCATGAGTCTGGTGGCGGCCCTGCTCTGGCCCTTCCGCCGGGAGCTGGCGGAACTGCTTTCCCAGGAACCCGGCACCCAGGCCCAGATCATCAGTTATCTGACCTACAACCTGATCTCCACGCCCTTTTCCATCGCCAGCACGGTCATGGGCGGCATCATGGTGGGCGCCGGGGCCACCCAGTACAATCTGATGGTCTACGGCGGCACCTTCTGGCTGGTACGCCTGCCCCTGGGCTGGCTGCTGGGGCATCTGCTCTGGGGCACGGCCTCGGGGGTTTTCGCGGCCATGCTGTTTTCACAATGTCTGCAAACCTGCATCATGCTCTATGTGGTGCTTTACCGCGACTGGGCGCGTTTCGCCATGAGGCGCTGGCGGGAGCACCACACGGAACGCAAGCCCGCCTGACGGGCCGGACGCCGTCGCCCGCTTACGCGGCGGGGCCTGAAAAGGAGAACATCTTCATGGACAAGAATTTCACGCCGGTAAGCCTGGACGGCAGCCGGGATTTTTACAGTCTCTGGCAGCGCACGCCGCGCCGCTCCCTGGACTACACCCTGCCCAATCTCTGGGGCTGGCAGGAATATTACGGCCTGGAATGGTGCTTTGACGACGCGCTCTGCTGGATTCGCCAGACCCGTCCCCGGCTGGTCTGCTGGGCTCCGGTGGGCGACTGGAGCGCCGTGGACTGGAGCCGCGTCCTGCCCGCCGCGTTCAGCGAGGCGGCGCATGATTTCGTGCGCGTGCCCGAGGAACTGCTGCGCATCTGGCAAGAGGCCCTGCCCGGCCTGGTGGACCCCGAGGAAGATCGCGGCCAGTGGGAATATCTCTACAAGCAGGAGGAACTGGCCGATCTGCCCGGCAACCGTTTCCACAAGAAAAGAAATCACATCAACAGCTATATCAAGGCCTACGGCAAACCGGACTACCGCCCGCTGGACGACGCCATGGTGGAGGATGTGCTGGCCGTGCAGGATGACTGGTGCCAATGGCACGAGTGCGAGGATTCTCCGTCGCTGCAGGCGGAAAATGACGCCATCAACCGCGTGCTCTCGCACTGGGACAGGTTCAGCGGGCTCCACGGCGGTTCCCTCTATGTGGATGGCCGGATGATAGCCTTCAGCGTGGGTGAAAAGCTGGACGAACTGAGCCTGGGCGTGCACTACGAGAAAGGCCTCAACGGCTTCCGGGGCGTATACCAGACCATCAACTGCGAATTCGCCCGGCATGCGGGCGCGGGCTTCACCTATATCAACCGGGCCCAGGATCTGGATGAGGAAGGGCTGCGCCAAGCCAAGATGACCTACATGCCCACGGATTTTCTGCGTAAATACAAGGTGCGCGTACGCAAGGCCTGACAGGCCGGAACGCGATACGTCCGTAAGGCAAAGCCCCGCGTCATATGGCGCGGGGCTTTGCCTTACCCCTGCCTGCGGGCCGGTCCGCGGCAATGGCAGTGGCCCCGCATCCCGCCTCTGTGGGCCGGGCTCATGCCTGCCGTACGGGGCCGCGCCCATTGATCCGGAAGGTCGCGGCCAGGGCCGCCGTTGCAGGCGTGGCCGCCCTGATGACCGTGGGCATTGCCGTTGCCCGGGGCCTTCTTCTGCCCATGCCCGGCCGCGTGTCCGCAACCGCTTTCCCGCTTGTCATCCGGGCCGTGTTGCCGCTCATGCACGCGCCCGCATTTCCGGACGTCGGTCCGGCCATGTCGCTTGCCGTGCCGCTGATGTCCCGTCAGTTCATCCGCAGCCTGTCCACAGCCATTCCCATTCAGCTTGGTTTCCATGTGTTCTTCCACGAGATTGCTCCTTTTTGGAATATATTTCATATTCTTGTTCAAGAAAAGCCGGGATGGGCATACTGCCTCCCGGCAGGGGCTCACAGCCTCAGCACGTCGCCAGGAAAAGCCCCAGCGGCATGGCCGCTTCCAAAAAATCGGCGCGGCTCAGACGTCCGGCGTCATAGCGCAAAAGTACCGAGCCGGTGGCCGCCTTGAATTCCACCGCAGTAAACTGCCCCGTTTGCTCCAGGGCCTGGCGCAAGGCCGCATGAATGGCCTGTTCCTTGAAGGCTTCGTGCCGCAGGCGCACGCGCCCGTCCGTAAAGCTTGCGATATGCCGCATGAGCGCCTCCAGTGCCGCTTCACGTCGGGCGTCAAGCGGGCCTTCTCCGGCAACGGAAGCTTCCTCGGCGCGCACGTCGCTGATTTGATCAGCACTGGGGGTGAACGGCGCAAGCTCCGGGCGGGAGGCGGTTTCCAGCCGCGCTCCGGTTGCAGCCCGGTCTTTGTCCAGCAAGGCGGCAAAAGCCTCTTCCAGGGGGGCTGCGTTCTGGTTGCGGCCGCGTCCCTTGCCGCCCTGCCCGCCACGGCCTCCGCCGCATCCCTGACCGCCGCCGGACTTACCGCCCAGCAGGGAAAGCACGGAAGAGCCGCCGCCTCCCTTGCCGGCACCGCCCGCACACTTTTTGCCCACGGCCGACAGCACCGACCCGGCCGCTCCGCCGCCGCTCAACAGGCTCTTGCCCACAAAACCCAACAGCCCCAACCCCATTTTGCCCATCATTGTATGTCCTCCATGGCGTCACGGCGGCTTCGCACTCCCTGTTCCGAACCGGTTCCCGCACGTCCCGCGCCGTGCCCCCGGCCACTGTCGTGCCCGCGCCGTCGTCCGGTATGCTCGGGGCGTACACAGGAGTCGGCCCCGTCCCGGCCGTCCGTGATCCCCATCTCCGTCGCGCAGGGGTCCGGCATGCTATCGTGTTCCACGGCAAGAGCCGCATCCCGGCCCAGCACCGCGACGGAACCCGGTCCCCCCTGCCCGCGCCCATGGCATCCGTGACCGAGTGGCCCACCGGACCAGAGTTGCCCGCAGGGGCGCACCGTCACATTGCCGCCGTCACAGCGCAGAGCCCAGCCGTCGCGCAGAGCCATGGCTATACGCCGCCTGGCCTCGCCCAGCAGACGACAGAGGGTCGGCGTGGAAATCCCCATACTGCGCGCCGCCGCGTCCTGCGGCAGCCCCTCGGCGTCTACCAGGCGCATGGCCTCGAACATATCAAGACTCACCACTATTTCCGCCGCGTTCGGGCGGCCTTCGGGCAGATAACGCCGCCATCCGGGAACGGCGTCAATAATACGGATTTTCTGTGGTCTCATTCTTTATTCCATGCGGCAATGCGGTTTTGTTTTGAAATATATTTCATATATAGGCAGCACCCCTTCCCCTGTCAAGGGATCGACCGAAAACGCTTCGTCTGGACGGATTAGGCTGTTTTCCGCCGCTTAGCACGGAGATTCAGAGCGCTGGACCTTGATTGCATCCGGCCCCTGGCCAAGGACCGAATACGGAGGATTCATGGCCTGCCTCGCTTTTCCGCTTTCTCCGATCACTGACGCATGGATATCTGAAACGCCCCTCCCATCGCGGTCTACTTTCCACCGTGCGGGCATAGACTTTGCTCGCCAGCCGCACTCTGTGTGAAATAGAGTTGCCTGTGCAAATTTTATACAAGCCTGGAGTACGTATGTATAAAAGATAGACACTGTCATTCAAGGCTCCACTCCGCGAGAAGAATAAAATTCTCTTGAATTATAATATATTACCTATTTTATCCAGCTTTGGCACGAGCATTGCTATATTCAAGACATGGTGCACGAAATATCGGGCACTGGTTAACAAAAGAAAATATCTGCCGACTGGCGGTTAAATATATACGAAAAGATAAAACAGATTTTCCGTGCCGCTCCCAGCCCCCATCAGGGATGGCGCGGAACCCCCGAAAAACCTCCTCCACTGAATAGAACAATTCTAACCATCAGAACATCCTCCCTCTTTGCGGCCGCCGGTCCCCCCGGCGGCCGCCCCTCTTTTTAGATGCAACACGCAATCACGCGAAGTTATATGTTCGCCCTTGAAATGCATAAGCCCCTAACTTAGAGACTCGTCCTGCAAACCGTGCTGTGCGATATCTCATCCGGCCTTGCCGTAGGCTCCTTCGCGCCCGGCCCCGCGCATATCTGGAACTCGGGGAAAATGGCGGAGCTGAAACGCCTCATATGATCAGAACCTCCTCGGACACGCTGCCCCGTCTGGGCGGGAGCCGCAACAACCGCGCTACGTCCTGCGGATGACGCTTCTGGATGTGGAAGAACGCATGCGCCAGGGGGGGAAACGGGCCATCCCGCTTTTCACGCACTCACTGGCCCATGCAGCCCCTGAAACACCCACTCGCGTCGGCCTGCTTTTCGCCGCACGGGCACAGGCTTTCCATGCCAACCGCACCTGTGTGGAATATGACCACCTATGCAAATTTTATACAGGCCTGGAGCATATCTGTATAAAAAATATACGCCTTTATTTCGGATTTCATCGTTTCGAAAAATAAAATCCTATTGAATTATAAAGTATTAGCTGTTCTATCCAACTTTGGCACGGGCATTGCTTCAGCTAAAGGCAACAGCACACGAAATACCGTGTACCGGAAACGACAGAACTACGACCCCAGAGAAATGCTACTAATCCTAATGGCAAGGTTGTTAGGGTATGGCATGGGCCAAGACTAAAACAGAATTTTCAACCCGCTTCATCATCAACTTGTTTATCCGCCGACGGGCGGTCAATATATACGAAAAAGAATAAAACAGATTTCCGCGCCGTCCCCAGCCCCCATCAGGGGCGGCGCGGAGCCCCCCCTCGAAAAACCTCCTCCTTTGAACAAAATTCTCTAACCATCGGAACATCCTCCCTCTCTACGGCCGCCGGTTGCCCCCGGCGGCCGCCTCTCTTTTTTAAGCAGGCTGCGCTTGAAATTTCCACTTTACGGCGGACAAAGCTCCGCCGGCACCGTGCCTACCCGGAACTATTCGCGCTTGTCGGCGGCCAGGTGCCCGATCTTCGTGGGCTGTTTCTGCGTGGTCACGGGGGGAATTCGGCTGAGTGGGGTACAATTCAAGCCGATCTTATCAAAGACCATGTGCACATATCCTATCACACGGATCGAGCTTCGGATGGATCAGGCTATCTTACAACCGGGGGAGTGTTGGAATATGCGCCCGCAAGGACTGGCCCTGTGGAAGAGGGAGGCATTGAAAACCGCCCCGTCACTAAGGCCGTCCGCCATCTGATCCGCGCCCGGCCTTAGTGTGGGTACAAGCCTTGCTCGTCAATCGCCCTCTGTGTGAAATATAGTCATCTGTGTAAATTTTATACTGGCTTGGTACAGGCCTGCATAAAAAATATACACTTCCATTTCAGGCTTCCAGTCAAAAATCCTATTAAATTACAGTATATTAACTATACTATCCAACTTTGGCACGAGCATTGCTGTAAGAAAGGCAATGACGTCCCAATAAGGGCACCGGGTAAAAAAATATCTGCCGACAGGCGGTCAATATATACGAAAGAATAAAACAAATTTCCGTACCGCCCCAGCCCCCATCAGGGGCGGCGCGGAGCCCCCGAAAAACCTCCTCCGTTGAATAGAATCCTCTAACCATCGGAACATCCCCCTCTTTGCGGCCGCCGGTTATCTCCGGTGGCCGCCCCTCTTTTTTAGAGCATGTTACGCTTGAGATTCCCGCTTTACGGAGGTCAAAGCTCCGTCAACGCGCGTACCCGGAGCTGTTGCTCTTGTGGGGCCAACAGTGCCGGATTACCGGGGGTTGCATTTGCGCGGCGTCGGGGGGAATAGCGCGGCGTCGGGCGTTTATCAGCACTTTGAAATTCGGAACCACCAATACAGTGAAATTGTAATAAAAAATTTTCACTTTGGCTATAGTCATTTTCAAATATATGAATTACATTCATAAGGTATAAAAACTTATCACAGGAAGAATTAGAAATTTGTTTTATATGCTGTGAATCAACACTTACTCTAATATATATTTTTTTATTATAGTTATTTTTAATACCTTTTATATATGAATTATATATATTTTTTAATATACTTCTTGCAGATATGTAATTTTTAGCCCAGAATGCACTTGTTGCAAGCCATGTGATATCAGCTGATGTCTTTTCTACAATTTGATAGATTAATTCTGGTTCTAAAAAAATTTCCCCTCCTCCAGAGATGAGTAAGTAACCGGTATTTGAATCAGTAACAAGATCCATTAATCGATCCACTCTTTCTTTTGTCATTGTATTAAATGCATTTTTTTCTTCATCCATATTTGCACTAAACATACAACGACTACATCCTACGTGACATCATGACGTAAGTAATGCACATATAAATCCTTTTCCATCAAACCTCAAATTCTGATGCACATGAGTGTGCTTTAAAATCAATTTTCTATATTTCCTTGGATATTCAAAAATATTCATACTTATTTCCCTATAGCCAGGAAGGCGTATCACTGAAATTCAACTAAAAGATATAAAACAAGAAATGCCAAAAAGCAGATAAATATGCTGACATATCCTTAGCTTTTGATCTACGCATTAGACTAGAAGTCATTTCATAAATGACTTCTAACGGCAGGTGCAAGTCTGACACGGCGGCAATGCCGCCGGGAACGAGCCGAAAACGACGTTTTTCGACGAAGTGGTCTTCATAAATCGTTCAATGAACGATTTATGAAATGAGTTCTAGTATATCTCAAGGTAGGTGCAGACCATGTTCCCAAAATAGTTCCCGGTATACTGGTTACTCATACGAAACCAACATCGACGAGTTCAATCCGACCCCATATTGAATTTTTCCCAGCCATACTTAGCCTACTTCATAAGCTGTCTATACCTGAAACTCCTGTGGGAGTCATTTCAGCTTCTCGGCAACAGGTCTTTACCCTCTGTCGTGAATGTAGGTTGCGTGGGGGGCATCTTGCCGCCGGGAACTGCAAACGGTTCTGGATTATGGGCTGTCCTGTTATATCCCTTCGGCACGATTGCCCCTGATGCATCTGTACCCGACACGATGCATTGACCATGCATGTCCTGGTCACGCTCACTCATAAGCCGTTTTCTGGCCAGAGCCGCGCTTACCCGGAACTGTCCGCGCTTCTCGGCGGCCATGTGCCCGATCTGAGGGGGCTCTTTCTGCGGAGGTACGGTTCGCAGACCCACGCCCAGAACAACGGTTCCACCGTGGGCATTACGTCCACCACGCATAGCTCCGGGGCGTTGGGGCAAGTACAGGGCGATGCCCTGCGCCCTATCACAAGTGGAGGGATTCACCATTTTGGCTCCAATGGTGGAGGTGCCTTTGAGACACGGGGATACTCAGATCAGCGGGGAGTAGGCGGAGGAGGAAGCATGGGGACACGGCTTGATACCAGTCGCGTCGTGCCTACGGACAACGAAAATCGCCCGGTAAATATGGCTACGCGCTTCTTGATCCGCGCCCGGCCATAAATAGACATTCGGACGCGGACCTACGACACGAATGACCTTTTCGGATCACGCCGGCAACCAAGTTGGCCACATTGCTAAGGTGCTGAATTTTCACAGAGCGGCGATTTTGACCGGTAGCACGAATTTGAAGGAAGCCCATGCCGAGGGAAAACGGAAAACGATTCATGGCCGCAGTGGCAAGATTTTTGAGCGACAAATTTAGTTCTGTTATTTCTATAAAGACAGAACATAGTGCACCAACAAAAGCCAATCTTGCAAACGCGGCAAAGAAATAGTAATTACAATTTTGTCTAGTCTATAGGGTCACAACGCCCTATTAATCCATTCATAAAATAAGAATATACCGTTTTTGAGATTAAATCAGAGTTCATGCCAATTATTTTTAGGAATTGAGCGTATATTGCAGTCCGGCATATCATATAGATTATTTCGATTTCTTCATAAGTAATACCTATGTCTTTAAACATTTTTCTAATCTCACCGTGGCTTTCTTTGTTTCGCAATTTTACTGCTTTGGCGATAATTTCTTCGTAATTTTTAGGATGCTCAAGTGAAAAATTTACGATAGCACTATCGACTATAAGCATAACTTTTTCTTTCATAGTTGGGGAACATGCACCATGTATGATGTTTTTTATTTCTTCTTCAGTAAACGTTGGAATTGTTAAAACAGATTCCAACCTACATTTTAAATCTTCATTTTTATGTAGTTGCATATTTTTTTGTCAAATAAAATTTTGTATGAGCTATCAATTATTTTTAAGAGTGAAATCAAACCAATGACATAATCGTCATTATCAATTTTTTGCATTCCAACAAAAAAGTCTGGTATCAAATCAAAAAATGAATAGCTGTTAATCAGCATAGAATTGAATTGCTCTCTACTCGTAAATTTTGCTGGAGCATCAAAAAAATTATTAAGTTTTTTATTATTCTCACTTTTCAAGAATAAAAGTTGGTATTCTTCATAAGAATAGTTATTCGCGGGAGTTTCATTATACAAGTCTGTTATACATGTAATGCTAGGTTCTGTCGACATTCAAGCTGACGTGTGTTAAACTTGCGCAGCACAGGAGGTTGTTGTGCAAAAACGTCATGCCTTGCGAGATGATCAATGGGAGAGGATATGCGAAGCCTTGCCAGGCAAGGATACCGATCCTGGTCAAACGAGCAAAGACAATCGCCTTTTTATTGAAGCTGTTATGTGGATTGCTAAAACAGGCGCCCCGTGGCGTGACCTCCCGCCGGAGTACGGCAAGTGGTCAAATGTCCACAAACGATTTATGCGTTGGGCTAAAAATGGCGTGTGGCAAATGATTTTTAATACTCTGGCCGTCGATGCAGACACTGAGTGGCTTATGATTGACAGCACCATAGTCCGGGCGCACCAGCATGCAGCCGGGGCTAGGGGGGGCAGCAATGCCAAGCGTTAGGGCGGTCACGAGGTGGTTTTGGAACAAAAATTCATGCAGTTTCAGACGCCTTGGGCAATCCGATGAGGTTCATTCTGACAGGCGGGGAAAAGTCAGACTTTCTTCAAGCATGCCCTCTGCTTGAAGAGCAAAGAGCCGAGGCCGTTCTTGCGGATAAAGGCTATGATGCTGGCTATATAGTCGACGCTATACAAGCAATGGGAGCCGAAGCGGTTATTCCTCCAAAGTTAAATCGTAACACGCCTCGCAATTACGATGTTTTTTTGTATAAAGAACGGAATGTTATTGAAAGAATGTTTGGCAAGATGAAGCATTTTCGTGGGATTGCCACGAGATACAGTAAAACGGCAGTTTCATTTTTGGCTTTTGTTCAGCTTGCAGCAATTTCACTTTGGCTAAAATGAATGTCGACAGAGCCTAGTAATCGTTGCAGAACTATCCAAAAATATTGAAAAAATATTTTGAAGTCTCCATGCAATAATTTTGAAATCATTCAAGCTTTTCTTTTGTGACTCAATTCTAATCTTTATATTCGGTTTTTCATCTTTTCTTCCTGATTTTTTAAATTGAGTTATCGAAAAAATATCAAAATGGATAGTGATATCAGGTGTAAGCTTAAGGCTTGTCCAATTTTGATAACAGTCTTTTAAGCGTACGTTTCCGCACTTTTCACACTTCTTGTAAAATGAATACCCCTCTACGTTCACCATAGAATTAACTGTCATGGCTTCAATCCATTGAAACAATTCGCTGAAATGAACATTAGCTTCATAAAAAATTTTTTCATTAGGTGATTTAAGATCATAAACCGTATATGTTTCACCAAGTAATTGGTCAGATTTAGTAGCAAATGAGACTAAATTCGCGTAGATACGATACTCCACAAGTTCTGACCCACGACTTGAGTCTAAGCTAAAAGCATCATAAAGACAACAAATACCAAGATTAGTTAAGCCAACAACCCTACTTATTTCAATTACACGGCCTTTTCTCGTACGTAATTCTTCAGGTATATCTCTATTTTTGAATGTGATGGTTAATGTGCAGCCATCATCTGGAATATATTGTAATGTTCCAAAATTATCGCTATACTCTTTACCATTCTCAAATTCTATTTTACAAAAGCCTGAAACAGTATATCTACTAGTTAAGTCAATCATAACTACCTTTTCTTATCAAACTTATATTCTACCTGCACCTGCAGCCATACCCCACCCGCAGCAACCGTTCATAGCGTCGATCTTAGCTACCTTATGCTTCGAGGCTTCATGCGGCATCAGCGGCCCAGAGATGATACGATTCAAGTTGTGCAATCCAGTATCATTGAAAAGTGGCTTTGTCCTCACATCCTGAGTCCTCAGTCTGGCAAGAGCCTTAAAAGTTGCTCCGCGCTCGACCCTGACACTTGCCAATCAGGCATGAAGGGGTTACCTAAAAAGGGAACCCCGGCCCCTGCGCAAACAGGAACCGGGGCTGGCACGGCGCGGTTAGCGCCCCCGTGCACGGCTACCGAACCAGCAACCCGCTTCTCGGCCCCGTATCAGGTGTAAGCTGACACGGGGCCAACCTCATTTAAGGCTGACTATCGCCCCGCAGCAGCAGGGCGAGGAGTACCAGCAACACCAAGACGACAAAGCGTCTCATGCGGCACCCCCTTTGATGGTTTGCGCCGTGCCGGACGCAGATCAGGAAGGGGGTAGCCGTGCCCGTTCCTTATACCCGCATTCACCGTGCCCGGCAACGCTTTGTCGGGCAGTGCGGCGCGTACCCGGAACTATTGCGTTCATGGGCAGCCAGGTCCCGGATTTTGAGGGGCTTGTTTCTGCGCGATCATGGGCGGAGCAGCGCGGCGTCGGACATTGTTCAGAATAATATGGTTAGGGCACATGACCATATCGTATCCAGCCGAGCCAGTGAGCAAGGTGGGAGCGGTACGCCATCCCCACACGGCCGCGCAAACAGCTATTGCATGGGTATGGGCATGAGGTATCATCTAAGGGGATAATCTATGAAATTTACAAGTGACATCTGATTCGCGCCAGACGATGAATATGTATGCTGGTGTTCCTGCATCAACAAAGGAGAAGTGTTGCGTGCCATTCAACAGGGAGCCAAGACGATTGACGATATTCACGCTGTCACAGGGGCATGTACTTAAGGGCGATGTGCTGAAAAAAATCCGCGCGGCAGATGATGTTTACGGGAAATCCGTATCCTTCTCGGCGAGAAGAGCAGCACTTCCTGAACAGAGTAACTTTGAGAATTGACATTCTCGCATTGCCCGCAGGCTGTGGGCGCGGGCGTCAACTCATGCTACCACCGGAGCATTTTCACATTGAAAATTTGTAAATGCTCTGACACAAGACAACTTGTGCTCAGTAAACATAATTTCTGAATGCAGAACGCCGCGATTATATAAATTTTTATATAGTCTCGGTGCTCTCTATCCTCTTTATTGTGTGAAATTATCAATAAAAAACCGTTTTCCTTACCGTGTTCCCTTCTCTTCCTCGCTTTCCGGCGCTGTTTGCTGTTGTCGGCTGTAACTGGTTCAAATTAAAGTATTTGTTCTTGATAGGACACGACGGCAAGAGTGCCGTCGTGAGTACCCGGAAAAGGACGCTCTGAAAAGCCAGCGCCAACGCTCAACGATCCATGGCAGCCGCAATGACGATTGTGAAAGATGACGGAAATGGAAGCTGAACACCATACCGCAGATGGCGGGGCTGAAACAGGATCCGTAATCATGCCTTCCGTAACCGTGTCCGCGCCCGCCTGGAGATTTTTTGCATGCAAAAAAACGCTCCATGTTCACGGTCGAAACCGGGCATGAAGCGGCTGTGGCCGGGCCGGAAAAGCACTTTGCGGCGTTTTCCGACCCGGCCCCTTAACGCAGCGGCATCATCGCGGCTTATGTATGATATCGATGTGTTCGGCTTTATTCTCGCTGTTCGGGTAAATACGGTAGGTGTATTCGCCGTCGGTCACTTTTACGTTTTCCACTTCCCGGGCGAAACGGGTCTTGCCCGTGTCATCCCGCACCGTGAGATTCCTGGTTTTCCCGTCCGCCGTCATGTTCCAAAGTCCGTGCATCTTCGGTTTGCCGTCCAGAGTGACCATCTTGAAGGCGTGGTCGGGAAAATATTCCGCTTTACCGAAGAATGCCGCCACCTTTTCATCCTCGGCGGGTACGCTGGCACCCTTCTGATCCACGGCGTCCGTTGTAATCCACACCTTTCCGACCATTATTTGTTCATAAGGATTCAGAGCGGCAGGTGCACTTGGGGCTTTTTCGGCCGCATAGGCGTTTGCGGCGAGTATAAAAAATGCCAGCAACAGGCAGAATATATGCTTCATTGTAAGTCTCTTGTTCAGATGGTCTGTATAAAACAGAGGGTTACAGGTTTATCCGGATATAAAGTCTAATACATAGCATTTTTGATTACAAGTCACGCCATAGTTGTCGATCCCGCTCCCTGCTCCAGAGCGGAGGAGAACGTTTACGCATGGACCCGGACGAGACCAAACGCTTTCCGCCCAACCTGATTATAAACCCGGCTCGAAATTGAGACGCTCGCGGCAGGAAAGGCGTCCGCCGCGCCCTGTATGTCCGCGCCAAGGAAGGCCGGCGGAACAACAGGCCGGCGAAAGCCGGACAATCAAGCCATCCTCGCGCGTCATGCGGAAAGGGTTCCATATACACACAAAGAAACCCCCGGCATATGGTCTGACCTGATATGCCCCCATCAGGGTTCTAAAGTTTGAACCTAGAGGGGCTTTTTTACTTTGTCTACCTTGATGGGGGCATATCAATAGCGGGTGGATTTCTGTTTCGCTCGCAACGCTCGCTCAACTGGCTAAAGCCCTTTAGTAAAAGTCCGCTTTGCCAACGGCATCGCGGACTTTAGAGCAAATTAACTTTGAGATTTTACAATCTCAAAATATTGAGGACGCCCGCTCCGGCATGTAACAGCGCAAATAAATTGCGCTTATGCCTTCGCGGCGGACGGTCGCTTTCGCAGCCGCCAGAGTAATTTCATTCTGAAACTGCTCTGATCTGACAAATTTTACGCCCCGCACTGGGAGCCCCCCAATGGGGCTCCCGGCGGGCATTTCAGGGCCGAAGAGGCAAGCCCTGAAAATTGTGAAACAGAAAAACTATGCCGCCCCAGGAGCTGTTTCCAGAGCGTTTTAATATTGAAAATATCTCAACGCCCTGTGCGGATTTTCCGTGAAAATCCGCACCGCGAAATTATCGCAAGGCGAATTTACTTCGCCGGTAAGCGATAATTTCAAACGCAAACTGCTCTAATCGGCCTGGGTCCGGATAAAGGTCGGAATTTCAAAATCGTCCTCGTCATAGGTGAAGTCGTCCTGACCGGGGTTGTGCGGCCGACGGCGGCTCTGGCCCATGGCTTCGCGCTTGAGCAGATAGGGAGGACGATTGCTCTTTTCGTCGTACCAGCGCTCCACTTCCGAACGGCGAGTGGCGCGGGGCAGGCGCATTTCCGTCTCTTCCTGCGACTCCTGCACCAGGTTGCCCTGCTGCGAGCGCCCGAGCTGGCGGCGGCGCGGTTCGGCCATGACGGCGTCCGGGCCGGGCTGGCGGAAATTGGTCACCGTGGCGGCGGGAGCCTGCACGGGCTGCATGGCCTGGGGCGACTCAATGCCGGTGGCAATGACCGTCAGACGAATTTCGTCGCCGATGTTGTCGTCAAAGACCACACCGAAGATGATGTTGGCGTCCTCGGGCGTGGCATCGGCGATAATGTCGCCGATTTCGGCGATTTCCTCGGCCGTGATGTCCATGGGTGCGGTGATGTTATAGAGCACTGCCTTGGCGCTCTCCAGGGAGACGTCTTCCAGCAGCGGACTCATGATGGCACGTTGGGCCGCCTCGCGGGCGCGGTTCTCGCCCGAGGCCATGCCCGTGCCCATGAGGGCCAGACCCGCTTCTGCCATAGTGGTGCGTACATCGGCAAAGTCAAGGTTGATCAGGCCGTCGCCCACAATCACGTCGGAAATACCCTTGACGGCGTAGTACAGCACGTCGTTGGCCTTTTGCAGCATTTCGGAGAACGGCGCTTTTTTGGGCGCAAAAGCCAGCAGGCGGTCGTTGGGGATGGTGATCAGGCAGTCCACATGCTGCTTGAATTCCTCCAGACCGGCCTCGGCCGCGCGTTTGCGTTTGACGCCTTCAAAGCTGAAGGGCTTGGTGACCACGCCCACGGTCAGCGCGCCCATTTCCTTGGCGGCCTGCGCCACCACCGGGGCCGCGCCCGTGCCCGTGCCGCCGCCCATACCGGCGGTGACGAAAACCATGTCCGCATCGCCGATGGCCTCGCGGATGGCGTTCACGCTTTCCACGGCGGCCTCACGCCCGATGGACGGATTGGCGCCAGCGCCCAGGCCTTTGGTCAATTTTTCGCCCAACTGCACCTTGAGCGGGGCGGTATTTTTTTTCAAAGCCTGCACGTCGGTGTTGGCGCAGACGAACTGCACACCGCGCAAGCCGGAATCAATCATGTTTTTCACGGCATTACCACCGCCGCCGCCTACGCCGATAACCTTGATTTTGGCGCTTCCGGCCAAGGAGGTGTCAATATCGTCAACGATTGACTGAGCCATGTTTCCTCTCCTGTTTTTGCTGTCCCCAAATGCCCGCTTGAGATTTATGAGATATCCGCGAACCATTTCTTCATGCGTGCGAGTACGCCGTCAAAGACGCCGGACTCGCTGCGCGTGGTGAACTTTTTCTGACCGGACATTTCCTTTTCCGCTCCGTAGCGCAACAGACCCACAGCCGTTGAAAACTTGGGGCTGTTGACCACATCTTTGAGACCGCCCACATTGCGCGGATAACCAATGCGAGTGGGCAGATTGAAAATTTGTTCGCCCAGTTCCTGGCAACCTTCCATCAGGGCCGTGCCGCCGGTCAGCACCACGCCCGCGCCGATCATGTCCTTGTAGCCGGAGCGCACCAGCGTCTGGTCCACCAGATAAAGGATCTCCTCCATGCGCGGCTCGCAGATTTCGGCCAGCACCTGGCGCGAAAGGCGGCGCGGCTCGCGTCCGCCCACGCTGGGCACTTCAATAAATTCGTCGTGGCGCACCAGATCGGCGAGAGCGCAGCCGTACTTGATCTTGATCTTTTCCGCCGAGGCAATGGGCGTGCGCAGGCCGAAGGCGATGTCGTTGGAAAGGTTCTGCCCGCCCAGAGCCAGCACCGCCGTGTGCTTGATAGCGTCGTTGGCAAAGACCGCGATATCCGTGGTGCCGCCGCCCAGATCCACCAGGGCCACGCCGATCTCACGTTCCTCCTCGGTGAGCACGGCCTTGGCCGAAGCCAGGGATTCCAGGGCGATATCCGACACTTCTAACTGGCTGCGATGGCAGGAGCGCACGATATTCTGCGCCGAAGACACGGCCCCGGTGACGATATGCACCTTGACCTCCAGGCGCACCCCGGCCATGCCCAAGGGGTCGGCAATGCCGCGCTGGTTGTCCACAATGTATTCCTGCGGCAGGATGTGGATCACCTCGCGGTCCGCCGGAATGGCCACGGCCCGCGCCGCGTCCAGAGCGCGCTCGACGTCGCGCTGGGCAACTTCGCCGCCCTTGACGGCAATGACGCCGTGGCTGTTGATGCCCATGATATGGCTGCCGGCAATGCCCACGTAGACCGAGTGGATCTCGCAGCCGGCCATGAGCTCCGCGTCTTCCACTGCCTTGCGGATGGACTGCACGGTCTGCTCGATGTTGACCACCACGCCCTTGCGCAGACCGGTGGAAACGCTTGTGCCGATGCCCACCACATCCACCAGACCCGACTCCGAAAGTTCGCCCACCACGGCGCAGATCTTTGTGGTGCCGATGTCAAGGCCTACGATGAGCTCGGACTTATTCATTATGTTCTCCTCACAACCGCCCGTCACGCGCCGGCTCAGTTTTGCGCGGACTGATTAAGAATGACCCAGACATTGCCGTTGACGGCGCGCACTTCGCGCACGTTTTTCAGCTCGTGCCGCCGCGCCAAGTCGCCGAGCGTCACGCTCATCCGGGCCAGATTGCCGCTCCAGTCGTCAGTGGCGATGGAAAGGCGCATTTCCCGGTCTTCCAGATAAATCTCCAAGCCCCTGCCCGGGCTCACGGTCAGCGAGGCAATGGCCCCGGCCTCTATGGGCAGCGCGCCGCTCTGCATGTCTTTCATCAGGCGCGAGAGGTAGGGCGCGGCGTCCTCGGCTCCCGGTTCGATGCGCAGGGTGGGCAGGGAGAGAAAATTTTTGCTCTCCACCGGCGCGATAATCCCGCCGCGCTCATTGGCGTAGTACAAGACGCCGTCCTTGTGCACCCAGAAGGAGGGCATGCGCTCCTTCAATTTGATCACGAACCTGTCGGGCAGCAGGCGCTTGACCGAAACTTCCTCCACCCAAGGTGTCTGGCGCAGATTCCGCTCCACTTTGGCGATGCTCACGGCCAGACTGTTGTCGCCCTCTTTGATGCCGCCGTATTGCAGCACCATCTCGCGGGAAAGCCGCACATTGCCGGTCACATCCACATGCCTGGTGATGAAAAAGTCGCTGGTGACCGCTTTGTTATAGAGCCAGAGGGAGGCCGTGCCCACTCCTGCCAGTACCAGCATCGCCGCCAGCAGCAGGCCC
This sequence comes from Desulfovibrio sp. 3_1_syn3, assembly GCF_000145315.2. Lineage (NCBI taxonomy): Bacteria > Pseudomonadati > Thermodesulfobacteriota > Desulfovibrionia > Desulfovibrionales > Desulfovibrionaceae > Desulfovibrio > Desulfovibrio sp. 3_1_syn3. Next base: position 314,776 of record NZ_ADDR02000002.1, on the reverse strand, counting down.
GTCAGAACCGCGAGGCTTTTCAGGCCGCCCAAGCGCTTGAGCCAGCCGAACATCCCGGCAAGGAATTTCGGGAGGTGGACCGAAGGAAACAGGCTTCCTTTCGCCTTTGAGGGCTTTTCCTTCGTGTAGGCATTGCGGGCCTTGCGGCCGTTTTTCTTCAAGGCAAGCGGCACGGCACTATCCTGACCTCCGGCTCAAGCGCATAGCCGAAACGTTGCCGCACAGCCTCTTTGGCTTCATGCAGCAGGGTCAAAGCCGCTTCCGCGCTGCCCCTGCCTTCATTGATCAAAAAATTGGCGTGCAAGGTTGAAAAGGCCATGCCGCCCAGCTTCTTTCCCTTGTAGCCGGTCAGTTCCAAAAGCTTTCCGGCGGGCATATCCTGTGCGGGATTTTTAAATACGCAACCCGCGCTCCAGGCCGTCACAGGTTGTTTAGACTTTTTCTCAAAAAAGTTGTGACGCATGCGTTTAGAGATGCCATCCCTTGCGTCTTCGGTCAAGCCAAAAGTGGCTTCAACTACCATGAATCCCTCTTTTTCTTCTGAAATGGAGAGCCTACGATAGCCGTATTGCAGTGCATCAACAGTGACCCGTCGCACTGCTTCATTGCTAACTATCTGAATGGATTCGATATTTTTACATGTTTCCGTACCAAAGGAACCGGCGTTCATGGCCACGGCCCCGCCCACGCTGCCGGGTATGCCCACCAGCCCTTCCAGGCCGCTCAGGCCTTGTCCGGCGCAAAAACGCAACAGGCGCGGCAAGGGCACGCCCGCGCCGACCCGCACCAGAATTTTACCATCCTTCTCACCCGCGATTTCCGGCCCGCGCATAAAGCGCGGACGCAGCAACACCAGAGGCAGGTCACCGTCCCGGGCCAGAATGTTGCTGCCCGCGCCCAGGATCAACGGACTGCCGCCCAGGGCGCGCAGCCGTTCGGGCAGAGCCGCCAGATCCGCCGCATCTTCCAGGACCAGCTCGGCAATGGCCGTGCCGCCCAGACGCAGGGTGGTCCGCTCCGCCAGGCTGGGGCGCATGACTTCACGCATGGCCGCGCCCCTCCAGCCAGGCCGGGCCGAGACGGGTGATGGAACCCGCGCCCAGGGTCAGCAGCACGTCGCCGGGCCGCAGCACTTCCGGCAGGGCCTGGGCCAGGGCGTCCAGCGTCTGGAAATACCGTACCGGCGTGGTGGAAACCTGCTGCACGCCCTGCGCCAAACTCTGGCCGGAAACGCCGGGAATGGGTTTTTCCGAAGCCGCGTAAATTTCGGTCAGCAGAACTTCATCCACCTGATCAAAGACCTTGCAGAACTCGCCGAAATGGGCCTGCGTACGGCTGAAGCGGTGCGGCTGGAAGGCCGCCACAATGCGCCTGCCGGGAAAAACCTGGCGGGCCGTGGCCAGGGTGGCCGCGATTTCCGCCGGATGGTGGCCGTAATCGTCCACCACGGTCACGCCGTCCTTTTCGCCCTTGAACTCAAAACGCCGTCCCACGCCCCCGAAACCGCCCAGGCCCCGGGCGCAGCGTTCAAAAGCGATGTCCGCCTCCATGGCCGCGCCGATGGCGGCCAGGGCGTTCAGGATGTTGTGGCGGCCCGGCTGGGGCAGGCTCACCTCGCCCAGTTTTTCGTCTTCGCGCCAGACCTCGAAGCGGCTGCGCAGCCCGCTTTCCAGGGGCACGGCGCGCAAATGGTTGTCCGCTGCGAAGCCGTAGGTCAGCACCGGACGCTTGACGCGCGGCAACAGGGCGCGCACGCCCGGATCGTCGCCGCAGACCACATTGATGCCGTAGAAAGGCACATTGTTCATGAACTGCACAAAGGCCGCGTCAATGGCCTCGCGGCTTTTGTAATGATCCAGATGATCCTCGTCCACATTGGTGACCACATTGATGATGGGCAGCAGACAGAGAAAGGAGCCGTCGGATTCGTCGGCCTCGGCGATAAGGTAGTCTCCGTGGCCCAGATGGGCATTGGTGCCGTAGACATTGAGGCGGCCGCCGATGATCACCGTGGGGTCCAGCCCGGCGGTGTCAAAGATGGAGGCGGTCAGCGAGGTGGTGGTGGTCTTGCCGTGGGTCCCCGCAATGGCTATGCCCTGCCGCAGGCGCATGAGTTCGGCCAGCATTTCGGCGCGCGGGATGATGGCGATGTTCCTGCGGCGGCCTTCCACCAGTTCGGGATTGTCGTCGCCGATGGCTGTGGATTTGACCAGCACCTGCACGTCGCCCACGTTTTCGGCGGCGTGGCCCACGGCCACGCGCGCGCCCAGCTCGCGCAGATGCCTGACCACCGCCGAATCGCTCAGATCCGAGCCGGAAATCTCGTAGCCCTGATTGAGCAGCACCTCGGCAATGCCGCTCATGCCCGCGCCGCCGATGCCCACCATGTGAATGTGCCGGATTTTGCTGTTCATATCTTAAGCCTTTAGAAAAAATCTAGATATTTTGCGGAGATACCTCCGCCTTCAAAAATGTTTCAGGCAAACTGCAACGGTCAAAATACTCCAGAAGCTATTTCTAAATTGTCCTTTCGCCTTCTGCCTGCGTCGGACTCGCCCCGTAATAAGGTCGAATATGCTTGAATATACTCCCTCCACCCAGGACTCACCTTCCTTGGCAGAGAATGAAAATCCTTATTTAAAAACAGCCCCGGGGCCTATTGACGCTACTGGGATTTTGTTCGCTGGCAAGGAGAACGAGCCTTTTATGAAAGGAGTGTACTCTTCTGGTACTCGACTGGAATAAAAGGCGAAGTTCGACAAAGCCAGCGGGCAAAAGAACGTAATGTCAACAGGCCCTAAGCTCGCCCGGCGGCCACCTCGGCCAACACATCGGCCACCCGCGCGGCGGCGTCGGGCCGGGCCGCGTCCAGCGCCGCGCAGGACATGCGCGCGCGGCCTTCGCTGTCGGCCAGCATTTGCGGCAGCACGCGCTCCAGATCCTTGTCCCGCAACTCCCCTTCCGGCACCAGCAGGGCCGCGCCCGCCTTTTCCAGCACCTGGGCGTTGCGGGTCTGATGGTCGTGGACGGCATGGGGAAAAGGCACCAGTACAGCGGGCAGACCGGCGGCGCAGAGTTCGGCCACAGTGCTGGCTCCGGAACGGCACAACGCCAGATCCGCCCAGGCATAGGCCTCGGCCATGTCGTCAATAAAAGCCGTCACGCAGGCCGGATCATACCCGGCCTGGGCATAGGCCGCACGCGTGGCGTCCTTATCCTTGAGGCCGCTCTGGTGGCGGATTTCCACTCCGGCCTCCCGCAGTGCGGGCAGAATTTCCGGCAAAAAGGCATTCAGGGCGCGCGCGCCCTGGGAGCCGCCCATGACCAGCAGCCGCCGCGTCCGCCGTTCTCGGGGCCGACGCCCCACCTCGCTCACGGCCCGGCGTACCGGATTGCCGGTGAGCACGCTTTTCTCCGGCGCAAAGCCCCGGGTGCCGGGCAGGGACAGGCAGATCACCCTTGCCAGGCGGGCCAGCGTGCGGTTGCTGGTTCCGGCCACGGCATTCTGTTCGTGCAGGATGCCGGGAACGCCCTGAAGACGGGCCGCCAGCATGGGCGCGAAGGCCGCGTAGCCGCCGAAACCGGCCACGGCCTGCGGCCTGAAACGACGCACAATGCCAAGAGCCTTCCAGACCGCTAGGGTCATACGCGCGCCCGCGCCCACGGCCCGCAGTCCACGGCCCAGAAAGCCGCGCACCGGCAGCCCGGCAAAGGGAATCCCGGCCTGGGCGGCCAGACGCTGCTCGGGCCCATAGAGCGAACCCACGAACAGCAGGTCCGCGCGCGGATTCCGCCGCCGGATTTCCTCGGCCACGGCCAGGGCAGGAAAGATATGGCCGCCGGTGCCCCCGGTGGTCAGGAGGATTTTGTCCACGAGTCGGCCGTCCTTGAAAAGTTCATGAGCAGGCCCACGCAGAGCATGGTAGCCAGCAGGTTACTGCCGCCGTAACTCATCAGCGGCATGGGCACGCCCTTGGGCGGGGCCACGCCCATGACCACGGCCAGATTCATCACCGCGCCCATGACCAGAATGGTGGTGATGCCGAAGGCCGTGAAGCGGTCGCGCAGATTGTGTTGTCCCATGATAATCTTGTAGCAGCGCCAGAACAGCAGGGCAAAAAGGATCATGACCACGGTCACGCCCACAAAGCCCATTTCCTCGGCCAGCACGGCCATGATGAAGTCGTTGTGCGCTTCGGGCAGATAGAACATCTTCTGTTTACTGGCTCCCACGCCCACGCCGAAAAAGCTGCCCGAGCCGATGGCCAGCAGGGACTGCACCAACTGGTAGCCCGTATTGTGGGCGTCCTGGAAGGGATCCAGAAAAGCCAGCAGGCGGCGCAGCCGGTAGGGAGAGGCAATGGCCAGGGCCATGGCTCCGGCGCAGGCCAGGGCCAGGGAGAAAAAGAGATAGATGAAGCGGGTGCCCCCGGCCACGCACATGAAAAAGAGAATCCCGGCCAGGACAACGGCGCTGCCGAAATCCGGCTGCAGGAGAAGCAGGAAACAGAACAGGCCGGTCACCGCGAAAGGCGGAATGACGCCCCGGCTGAACGTTTTGATCAGCTCCTGCTTGGAGCTCATGAAATAGGCCAGATAGAGCGCCAGGGCGATTTTCACGAACTCCATGGGCTGCACGGAAACGGGACCCAGCGGAATCCAGCGCTTGGCGCCGTTGATGGCCGGGGCAAAGGGCGACAGGGTGATCAGCAAAAGCAGCAGCGAGAAAAACAGGGCCGGATACTGCAATTTGTACAACCACTCGCGCGGCAGCAGGGCCGCGCCCCAGAGGGCCACGCCGCCGCCCGCGGCAAAGAGCAACTGACGCTTGAAAAAGTAGTATTTGTCGCCGTTGACCTGCTCGGCCACAATGCCGCTGGCAGAGAGCACCATGACCAGACCGATGGCCAGGATGGTCAGCATGATGGTGAACAGCCACCAGTCAAAGGGGGTGCCGGGACCCTTTTCCGTAGCCCTGGCAAAGGCGCTGCGGGTTTTGCTCTTCTTGGTTTCGGTAAAACTGTTTTTCATGCCAGTTTGCTCACAATGCGTTTGAAATCGTCGCCACGAGCCATGTAATTGTCGTAAAGGTCAAAACTGGAGGTGGCCGGAGCCAGCAGAACCACGTCGCCCTCTTGGGCGGACGCGGACAGGGCGCGCACGGCCTCTTCCAGAACCGGATGCCAGCTTATGGGCGCAAGGCCCTGCCAGGCTGTTTCAAAGTGTTCGCGGCTCGCGCCGAACAGGGCCACTTCCCTGACCCGCTCCCTGATCAGGCCGCCCAGGGCCGCCAGATCGCCGCCCTTGAACTTGCCGCCGCAGAGCAGCCGCAACGGCCGGTCAAAAGCCTGCAACGCCACTTTGAGGGACGAAACCGTGGTGCACTTGGAATCATTGACATAGAGCACGCCGCAACGCTCGCGCACCAGCTCCAGACGGTGCGGCAAAGGCTTGAAGCGGGCCACCGCGCGGGCGGCGTTGGCTTCGCTGACGCCGAAAAAGCGGCAGGCCTGCCAGGCCGCCTCCTCATTAAATTTGTTGTGCGCGCCCGGCAAGCCGCTTTGCGGAAAACGCTCGCTCGCGCGCACCCAGACCCGGCGGGCCCTGAGATTGAACCCCTGCGCCGGGTCATGCAGATCCGCGCCCAGTACGGCCAAGTCGCCCTCATCCTGGCAACGGAACAGACGGAATTTGGCTTCCGTGTATTCGGCCATGTCCTTGTGATAATCCAGGTGATTGGGCGTAATGTTCAGAAGTACGCCCGCGCGCGGGCAGAAGGTGGAGCAGGCCTGGAGCTGGAAGCTGGAAATCTCCAGCACCAGCACGTCGGCCTTGCGGCCGGAGAGCACGTATTCCGAAAGGGGCGTGCCGATATTGCCGCCCAGAAAAACCGTATAGCCCTGCGCCTGGAGCATGGCGGCGGCCAAGGAAGCCGTGGTGGTCTTGCCGCTGGTGCCGGTGACGGCCAGCACGGGCTCGTCGTCCAGATAGCGCCAGGCCAGTTCCATTTCCGCCAGCACTTCCGGGGCTCCCGGCCGCGTGACATCGCCCAGATACCGGACCAGCTTCGCCACGGGCATGCCGGGGCTGGGCACCACAAAGGCCGCGTGTTCGAACTGTTCCGGGCTGTGCTCGCCCAACCGCACGTCCACGCCCAGCTTGCGCAGGGCGGCGGTCTGTTCCGTCGAAAGCGCGTCGGCGTTGCGGTCCAGCAGGCGCACGCGCGCGCCCTCCCGGCTCAAAAGCCGCGCCGCGGCCAGGCCGGAACGTCCGGCCCCCACAACCACCGCCAATTCGCCGATCTGAATGCGTCTGCCGCGCGTCTTTTCCAGAGCCATGACTTTTTCCTCGCCGTACTACCGCAGTTTCAAAACCGACAATGCCACCAGGCCCAGCAAAATGGACGTAATCCAGAATCGGATGATGATCTTGGATTCCGGCACGCCCTTGAGTTCAAAATGATGGTGCAGAGGGGCCATGCGGAAAATGCGTTTGCCGCCCGTCCAGCGGAAGTAGCCCACCTGCAGAATCACGGAAAGGGTTTCAGCCACGAACATGCCGCCCACCACGGCCAGAACCAGTTCCTGCTTGCAGAGCAAGGCCAGGTAGCCCAACACGCCGCCGATGGAAAGCGAACCCACGTCGCCCATGAAGACCTGGGCCGGATAGGCGTTGAACCACAGAAAGCCCAGACCTGCGCCCACCAGGGCCGCGCAGAAGACCGTCACCTCGCCTACGCCGGGCATGTAGGGCACCAGCAGATAGCCGGAAAAACGCGCGTTGCCCGTGATGTAGATGAAAATGGAAAAAACCAGACAGGCCACAATGGAGGGGCCGATGGCCAGGCCGTCCAGACCGTCGGTGAGGTTCACAGCATTGGAGGCCGCCACCATCACGAAGATGCCGAAAGGCACATAAAACCAGCCCAGATCCGGCGTCCATTCCTTGAAAAAGGGAATGATCAGCTTACTGCTGTAGGAAGGATTGTCGGCCAGCAGCCACATGGCCACAAAAGCCACCAGAATCTGGCCGCCGAATTTGGCTTTGGCGGAAATGCCCTTGTTCTTGTGGTGGCGCAGCTTGGAAAGATCGTCCCAGAGGCCCACGAGCCCGAAGCCCGCGAAAACGAAAAAGGTCTGCCAGATATAGGGATTGGTCAGGTCGGCCCAGAGCAGCAGGCTGACGCCCAACGTGAAAAGCATGAGCAGGCCGCCCATGGTCGGCGTACCGGCCTTGGCCGCATGCGCCGCCACGTCCTCATGGATGTACTGACCGCATTTCAGACGCCGCAGCCAGGCGATGAAACGCGGCCCGATGAGAATGGAAAGCAGCAGAGCCGTAATCAGGGCCGCCATGGAGCGGAAGGTGATGTAGCGGAAGACGTTGAACAGCGTCCATTCCGAAGCGAGAGGGGCCAGAAAATTATAAAACATGTCCGCTCTCCCCTGTCTTGCGTCCCCGCGCTTCCGTTGCCGCCATGGTTGTCATCCCTTCCCGAAATGCCGTCAGCAAAGTTTCCAGCCGGTTGAAATGCGATCCCTTGAAAAACAGCAGGCCGCCGCGCTTTCCGTCCAGCTTGCGCTCCGCAAGCTCCCGCCAGGCCGCCATAAAACTCTCGGGGCCGTCCACCGGCAACCAGGGGCCGTCATAGCCCCCGCGCGCGAGCCCGGCGCGCACCTCGTCCGCGTGCCCGCCCTTCCAGAACACGGCCGACGGTCCGAGATCGGCCAGCAGCCTCCCCAGTTCCTCGTGCAGGGCTTCGGCCACCGCGCCCAGCTCGCCCATTTCGCCCAGCACGGGCACAAAGGCCCGGCCGCGGGCCTGCCCGGCCGCAGTCTCCAACATGCGCCGCATGGACAGGGGATTGGCGTTGTAGGTATCGTCAATGATCTCCCACGCGCCCACACGCTCACGGTTGAAGCGCTGTGGCGGCAACTGTGCCCTGCCGAGCCCCTCGGCTATTTCCGCCGGGCTCAGACCCAGCAGATGCGCGGCCGCCGCTACGGCAATGCTGTTTTCCGCGCCGTAGGCACCCTGAAAAGGAGTGACCGCGTCGCAGCGCACGCCGTCCAGCCAGAGCCGGTACAGGCCGCGGGTCGCGTCCTCCCCGCCCGCTTCGGTCGCGGGGCCAACATAGTCCGCGCGGTATTCGACCTCATGCGCTCCGGCGCTGAAAAAACGCAGTTTCGCGCCCGTGGCCCCGGCCTCGCGCACCAGGTCCGGATAGTCGGCGCTGACCAGGCCCAGGCCGCCCTGAGCCAGATGGGCCAGCAGCCGCGCCTTGTGCCAGGCCACGCCCCTGTCGCCCAGGCCTTCGGTGTGACCGGGGCCCACATTGAGGATCAGGCCCAGATCCGGGCGAATCACCGGGGCCAGCTCGTCCATGTCGCCCGCATGGCTGATGCCCGCCTCAATGACCCAGAAATCTTCATCCCCGTCCGTGTTCAGCACGGTGCAGGGCATGCCGATCTGATTGTTGTGGTTCAGGGCGTTGCGCGCGGTTTTGCCGCGCACGGCCAGCACCTGGGCCAGGGCTTCCTTGAGCGAGGTTTTGCCCGCTGTGCCCGTGACGCCCACCACCTTGGCCCTGGTTTTGCCGCGCCAGAGCGCCGCCAGGCTGCCCAGAGCCCTGACTGTATCTTCCACCAGCAGCACGGGCGCAGCCACATCCGGCAAAGGCCGCGAGGCCAGCACCGCCGCCGCGCCCTGTTCCACGGCCCTGGCCGCGAAATCATGCCCGTCCGCCCGTTCGCCCGGCACGCAGACAAAGAGCGCGCCGGGACGGGCCTCACGGCTGTCCGTAACCACGCACGTCACCATTGTCTCTCCGTTCCGATCTCCGGGGGGAGACATCAGGCCCAAATGTGCCGCCATTTCCGTAGTGCTCAGGCGCAATGCAGCAACTCCCGCACCACTTCCTGATCACTGTAGTGATGCTTGACACCCTGGATGATCTGATAATCCTCATGGCCCTTGCCGGCGATCAGCAGGGCATCGTCCTTGCCCAGCATGTCCAGGGCCCTGGCCGTGGCCGCGTGACGGTCCACCTCCACCAGCACTTCACGCGCCTCCTTGAGGCCCGGCAGCACGTCCCGCAGAATGGCCTCCGGCTCCTCGAAGCGCGGATTGTCCGAGGTCAGCACGGCCACGTCCGCATAGCGCGCCACAGCCTCGCCCATGAGCGGGCGCTTGGTTCTGTCGCGGTTGCCGCCGCAGCCGAAGACCGTGATAATCCGCTTGAAACCCGCGCCGCGCAGAGCCTTGAGCACATTGACCAGGGCGTCCGGAGTGTGGGCGTAATCCACAAAAACGTTCAGGCCTTGGGAATTTTCCACCCGCTCCAGCCTGCCGCAGACGCCGGTAAAGCTCTCCAGGGCCTTGAACTGCCCGGGGTCCAGACCCGTTTCCAGAGCCAGGGCCTGCACAGTCAGCAGATTGGAGGCGTTGAACGCGCCCACCAGGGGCGAGCGCAGTTCCCAGGTCCGGCCTTCCAGATGCATGCGCAGACGGCAGCCTTCGGTCCCGGCGGACAACAGTTCGCCCCAGAGGTGCCGCCGCCTGGGCGGGCCCTGTTGCAGGCCGAAGGACAGGGCGCGCGGGCAAAGCTCCAGCAGGCGGCGGCCCCAAGGGTCGTCGGCGTTGACGGCCATGACCTTTTCCGCCCTGGGCAGCTCCAGAAACAGCCTGGCCTTGGTCTTGAAATAGCTTTCCATGTCCTTGTGGAAATCAAGATGATCCTGGGTCAGGTTGGTAAAGGCCGCGCCTGCGAAGGGCACGCCGCAGACCCGCTGCTGGTCGATGGCGTGGGAGGAGACTTCCATCACGGCCACGTCCACGCCCGCCGCCTCCATTTGGGCCAGCATGGAATGCACGCGCAGGGGATCCGGCGTGGTCAGGGGCGCGGCTTCACTGTGGCCCGGCCAACGGTAGCTCACCGTGCCCAACACGCCCACCTTGTGCCCGGCGTCCGTGAACAGGCGTTCCAGCAGATAGGTGCTGGTGGTCTTGCCGTTGGTGCCGGTGACGCCCAGAATCTTGACGCGCGACGCACCCGTGCGCCAGCGGGCCTCGGCCAGACGCCAGAGGGCCTCGCGCGGATCTTCATGATAGACCACGCGGCAGCCTTCGGCCCGGACGGACGCCTGAAGCGCGGCATCCTCCGGCCCGCCGGGGCGGCAGACCACTACGGCGGCCCCGGCCTCCACGGCGGCGGGAATGAAACGCGCTCCGTCCTCATTGACGCCGGGCACGGCCACAAATATGTCGCCCTGCCCCACGACGCGTGAATCCGAACGCACTTCCACGCCGCCGCGACGGCATGCCTCCAGAAGAGCCGCAAAATCCCGCTGCATGCTTACCTCGTTATCCTTGCCGAAGACGACAGCTTCATCTTTCCGACAGCCAAAGAATATAGTCCACGTTCTGTCCGTCCTCGGGCCAGGCCGTTCCGGCGGCCGGGCTCTGGCGCACTACCCGGCTGCCCGACCCCTTGAGTTCGGGCACCACGCCCGCACGGGCGAACAGCTCCACCGCGTTGCGCACGGATTTGCCCATGACGTCCGGCACCCGGCTGGCGGCCTTGGCCAGATGGCCGGGCAGCTGCATGACCGTGGCGCGCTGCGGCGCATCGGCGGTCCTGGCCAGATAGGGCACCTCCAGACCGGCCAGCTTCAGCCCGCGCTGACGGCGGACCGGACCGGCGTCCTTTGTGCCGGAGGCTTCCGCCAGCCTGGTTTCGGAAAGAATGCCGGTATAGGTCAGAGCCCGGCCCGCGATTTCCTTGAACACGGGCGCGGCCACCACGCCGCCGAACTGGTTTCGCGCGGGCTCGTCCACCATGACCAGGATCAGGTAGCGGGGCTTGTCGGCGGGCAGAAAGCCCACAAAGGAGGCCAGACGCTTGCTGCCGTAAGTGCCCGTGCGGTGGTCGGCCTTCTGGGCCGTGCCGGTCTTGCCCGCCACTTCCACGCCCTCAATGCGCGCGCGTTTGCCCGTGCCGTCTTTCTCTTCCACCACGTCGCGCATCATATCCATGACTTCGCGCACGGTCTTTTCGCTGAACACGCGTTCATGCGCTTCTTCCACGTTGCCGTCTTCCCTGATCAGCTGCAGGGGCTTGTAGACGCCTCCGTTCAGCAGGGTCAGATAGCCCTGGGCCATTTGCAGGCCCGTGACGGAAATACTCTGGCCGAAGGCCGTGGACATCAAGTCCACTTCACTCCAGTCGCGGGGGATGCGCAGAATGCCCCGGCTTTCGGACACCGGCACGCTGGTGCGCTCGCCGAAGCCCAGGGCGTGCAGATACTTATGAAACATGGGCGCGCCCAGGCTGAGGCCGATCTTGGCCATGCCGATGTTGGAAGAATAGCGCAGCACCTTGCTGGCCGGCAGCATGCCCTGATTGGACGTATCCCGGATGGTGAAGTTTTTGCTGACCCACTTGCCGCGTTCGCAGTCGATGAGCGTATTGGGCGTGACCTTGCGTTCCTGCAGGGCCGCGGCCATCACAAAAGGCTTGAAGGTGGAGCCGGGCTCCAGGGCGTCGGCGGCCAGACGGTTGCGGTAGACCAGCGGCGAGGATTCCCGGTAGGTGTTGGGATTGAAGAAGGGATACTGGGCCCAGGCCAGAATGTCGCCCGTGGGCACGTCCACCACCAGCGCTCCGCTCCAGCGGGCGTCATAGTCGCGGGCCGCGCGGGCCACGGCTTCCTCGGCGATGAACTGCATCTGCACGTCAAGGGTCAGGGTCAGATCCTGGCCGCGCGGCTCGGTCTGACCTTCCTCATGCAGATAAAAACGGCGGCCCATGGCGTCGCGCTGCACGATCTGACGGGTGGGAATGCATCCCAGACGGGCCTCCAGGGAACGCTCGATGCCTTCCAGACCCTTGTCGTCCAGACCCACAAAGCCCAGCAACTGCCCGGCCATATGCTTGAAGGGATAGACCCGGTCGTATTCCTTGGACAGACCGATGCCCGAGAGATTAGCCTTGCGCACGGCCTCGGCGGTATAGTCGTCCACCTTGCGCTTGAGCCAGACGAAACGGCGCTTGGTCTTGGAAAGTTCGTCATAGAGCTTCTGGGGCTCCATGCCCAGAATGGGCCCCAACGTATTCGCCATGACCAGGAAGTCCTCGACTTCCTGCGGCTTGGCATACACCGAGCGGGCTTCGACGCTGCGGGCCAGCACCTGGCCGTTGCGGTCGTAGATCATGCCCCGGCGGCCGGTGACCAGTTCGGAAGCCATGTGCTGGCGGCGGGCCCTGTCGGCCAGACGCGGCCCTTCGACCATCTGCAGATACCAGGCCCGTCCCCAGAGGCCAAACCAGAGCAGACAGAAAATGCAGACCACCGCGTTGATCCGCAGACGCCCCCAGTCCACCTTTTCCATCCAGGCGGCACGGGTGCGCTGGCCTTTTCCGGCACCGGCGTTGCGGTTGACGCGCGGCGCCTTGTCGCGCCGGGGCGTAAAACTGGATCGGTTGCGTTTGCGTGACGAGAACTTGAACATGGTTTCCTCAAAGAAGACACAAGGCCTGAGACGGGGCAGTAAACGGCCAGAGCACTACCACTTGAATGCTCTAATGAATTTCCATACGCCTTACCTGCCCCGGCCTGGGCTCGCGCATGCCGAATTCCTCGGCCCGGCGGCGCAGTTCATAGGGGGAAAGCAGGCGTTCGCGTTCCACTTCCAGCTTGGCGCGCAGGGCACGGCGCTCACGCAGCTCGTTCTGCGCGATATTGATGAAATACGTGGTGTCCATGCGTTCGATATTGCTCCAGACCAGCACAAGGCCCATGACCATGCAGGCCAGAAGGCCCAGGGCCAGAGCCAGTAGCCAGCCCCGGCCACCCCGTTGCTGATTGAGTGGGGCGTTTTTCTTCAGCATCAAACTGCCGCCTCGGCGATTTTTTCCACGGCGCGCAGCTTGGCGCTGCCTGCGCGCGGGTTGACCGCGAGTTCTTCCGACCCGGCCTGCAGCGGTTTTTTATGCAGAATGCGCACTTCCGGCTGATGACGGCAGACGCAGACCGGTACGTGCCGGGGGCAACGGCAGCCCTCGGCCCAGTGGCGCATGGCCTGTTTGACCATGCGGTCCTCCAGGGAATGAAAGGTGATGACCGCCAGGCGACCGCCCACGGGCAGCCAGGCCAGAATCTGATCCAGAAAGCGCCGCAGTTCGCCCAGCTCATCATTGACGGCCATGCGCAAAGCCTGAAAAGTGCGGGTGGCCGGATGCCGCCGGGCCTTGGCCCGCCAGGCGGGCGGATAGGCTTTTTCCACCAGGGCGGCCAGCTCCGCCGTGCTGTCGATGGGCGCTTTCTGCCGGGCCTCCACAATGACCCTGGCGATGCGCCCGGCCTGCGGCTCCTCGCCCAGGGTGGCTATGCACTCCTTGAGCCGGGCGAAACTTTCACGGTTGACCCAGTGCCAGGCCGAGAGCTCGCCGGAATGCTGGTCCATGCGCATGTCCAGCGGGCCGTCGCCGTAAAAACTGAAACCGCGTTCGTTTTCATCCAATTGCAGGGAGGACACGCCGATATCCAGCAGCGCGCCGTCCACCTTGTCCCACTGCAATTCTTTCAGGGCTTCGGCGAACCGGCTGTAGCGGCAGTGGAAAAAATGCGCCCGCCCGCCGAACGGGGCCAGACGCGCACGGGCCAGATCCAGAGCCTGCTCGTCGCGGTCCAGGCCGCAGAGTTCGCTCCCGGGCGCGGCGGACAGCACGGCGGCGGCATGGCCGCCCATGCCCAGGGTGCCGTCCAGATAGCGACCGCCCGCGCGCGGGGCCAGAGCCTCCAGTGTTTCGGCGGGAAGCACCGGCACATGACGCGTCGACGCGCGCTCTTCCGTATCCTGCATGACCTGCGCCATAATTCCGCCCTCGCGGCTTACAAAGAAATATCCACGCCGCTGGCCGCCAGCTCTTCGGACACGTCCTCAAGCTGCAGAGCGTCAAAGCGGTTCTGATCCCAGATTTCAAACTTGCTGAGCATGCCCACCAGCATGACGTCCTTCTGCAGACCGGCTTCACGCATCAGAGACTGCGGAATGCGTACCCTGCCCTGCGGGTCCGGGGCCAGCTCCTGCGCCAGGCCCATGACCTTGGTTTTAAAGTGCGACAGCTTGGGCGAGGGGAAGCGGATACGGCTCAACTGTTCGGTGACGGCCTCCCAGTCGGCGGGCAGATAGGCCACCAGCCGACCGTAAAAAGAGGTCAGCCAGAAAGTGCCCTGTTCACCATCCGCCGCACCCGCGCAGAGCGCCTCGCGGTATTCCGGAGGCAGCATCAGCCGGCCTTTGGGGTCCAGGCTGCGGGAGAGGCTTTTGGTGAAGAGTTTTTGCACAATTTACCACTTTCTTACTTGTTTTTCCCACTTTTTCCCACTTATGCCCCAAGGCTCCGGGGGTGTCAAGCAAGCCCGCTTCAAACGTTCGGTACATACCGCGCCACATTGAAAAAATGTACAAAATCCATACAGGATGCAGAGATGGCCATTCCGCCGCGCGCCCTTGACAATACCCTGGAAAACCCGGATGATTTACTGCAAAAATGCGCCTTGGGCCTTTTGCGTCCATTTCAAAAGCCATTGCCGGGACGCCCGGGAAGGAACGCCATGAGAACAAAAATCGTCGCCACCATCGGTCCGGCTTCCAACAGTAAAGAAAAACTCAAAGCGCTGGCCGAGGCGGGCGTCAGCGTGTTCCGGCTTAATTTTTCCCACGGCGGCGCTTCGGACTTCGTCAACATCATCAAATACATCCGCGAGGTCGAAAAAGAGCTGGGGCGTCCCATCACCATCATGCAGGATCTTTCCGGCCCCAAGATCCGCTTGGGCGTGGTGCCGGAAAACACCATCCAGGTCAGCAAGGGCATGCGGCTGCTGCTGGGCCCCAGCGCCCGGCGCGTGGACGAACTGCCCTACCTGCCCTTTGACCACGACGTTATTCTGGAAAGCCTGGAGCCCGGCGACCGTATGGTGCTGGCCGACGGCGGCCTGCAGTTCATCGTGCGGGAGCGCCGCTCCGACGGACTGGTGCTGCTGGAGGCCGACAACGCCGGTCTGGTGACCTCGCGCAAGGGCCTGGCCCTGCCCGGCAAGGCCACCAAGGTGCGCGCCCTCACCGGCAAGGACAAAAAAGACCTGGCTGACGGCCTGCAACTGGGTGTGGACGCTGTGGCCATCTCCTACGTGCAGACCGCCGACGACGTGCGCGAAGCCAAATCGCTCATCGCGGCCGCCGGACGCCATGTGCCCGTGGTGGTCAAGCTGGAACGCCAGAGCGCGGTGGACAACCTGGACGAAATCCTTCAGGAGACGGATATTGTCATGGTGGCGCGCGGCGATCTGGGCGTGGAATGTCCCCTGCCCCAGCTCCCCGCCCTGCAGAAGCGGATCATCAGCGCCTGCAACAAGGCCTCTAAGCCGGTCATCGTGGCCACGCAGATGCTGCTTTCCATGGTCAACAGCCCCGCGCCCACCCGCGCCGAAACCACGGACGTCGCCAATGCCGTACTGGACGGCGCCGATTGCGTGATGCTTTCCGAAGAAACGGCCATGGGCAACTTCCCGGTGGAAACCGTGCGCTATATGCGCAAGATCACCAATGAGGCCGAAAAGCTGTTGCTGGACAACCGCAAACTGGAAGAACCGGACGCCGACAAGGGCATCCCCGAATTTCTGGCCTTTTCAGCCTGCCTGCTGGCCGACAAGGCTCATGCCCAGGCCATTGTCTCGCACAGTCTTTCCGGCGGTTCGGCCCGCCAGGTTTCCGCGCGCAGGCCGCCGCAGCGCATTTACGCCCTGACGCCCGACCCGGTGACCATCAAGGCCCTCAATTTCGTCTGGGGCATCACTCCCGTGTTCGTGGACAATCCGGAAGTGGAGCCCAGCCACCTGATCCGGGCCGAGGAATTCATTCATAATTGCCCGGACTTCAAGGCCGACGACTGCGCGGTGATCACCGCCGGTCAGCTCAAGGGGTCCTCGTCCACGCCGCGCGGCACCAATCTCGTCAAAATCTACTGGAAATAACCATGGCTGAGCAGCAAAGCCGGCAGGCCCGCGAGATTCCTCAGAACATCAATGAGGAATACTATCAGATCAGCACCGAGATTCTGGCGAGTTTCCCCAAATACCGCCCGCCGGTGGATCTGTTCAGTTTTCGTGAGGATATCAAGGTCCTGGCCCCCTATTCCAAGAAGGGCGTACGCTTGAGCAACGAGCAGGTGGAGGAAGTGGCCCGGCTCTGCGCCGCGGGCGATCTTTTCGTGTCGCGCTCCGACCACCCCATCTATTCCCGCCACATCGTCAAACAACTTGACCTTGTGCTCCAGGACAACAACCTCAAGGAATCCGAAATCGCGGATATCTGTATCCGCGCGCTGGCCATACGCTATACGGATTTCAGCGACCAGCCGGTCAAGGCGGTGTTTGAGCCGCTGTACCGCGACATTATGGTGGTCACCGAATATCTCTGGCAGGACAGGCACCACGTCAACGCCTTTGTGCGCCGCCTCTTCCGCCGCCACCAGCCCGCCCGCCACGCCATCAATACCATGTCCGTGGGGCTCTGGCTCTGGCTGCAGATTGTTTCGGATTTCCGCCGCAAGGATCTGGACCGCATGGCCCTGGCCCTTCTGCTGCACGACGTGGGCATGAGCAAGGTGCCGGCTTTTCTGCTCAATAAACAGGGTCCCCTGAAACCCGAAGAGCGGGAAAAAGTGATTCTGCACCCCCTGGTGGGCGTAAAGCTGATGCAGAAAATGGACCTGACCTTTGAAGAACTGTTGCGGGCCTGCTTTGAGCACCACGAGCGCCTGGACGGCTCCGGCTATCCGCAAAAGCTCAAAGGCCCCCAGATCAGCAGGGTGGGCCGGATCACGGCCATTGCCGACTCCTTCTCGGCCATGATCTGCGAAAAGCCGTATGGCCAGGCCAAAGAACCGCTGGAAGCCGCGAAGGAGCTGGCGGCGGCCCAGCAGCACTATGACCCGGAACTGACCAATTCGCTCATGTCGGCCTTTGCCACCGAGGGGTTCGGCCAATTCGTGGATATGGACAAGAACGCGGACGAGCCCTTATAGGGCATTTCAAAGTTGAAATGCTCTAACGAGGCCGCGAGAACAGCCTCGCGCTACGATGCCGTAAGCGCAATTTATTTGCGCTGTTGCCTTCTCCCGTTAGCGAATCTTCGAGCTTTACGGACGAGGACAGCATAGCTGAGCGGCGGAGTAAGCGTATCTTTAATTGGGGAATGTGCGGCATTTCAAAGCTAATCTGCTCTGGAACCGTCACACAGTATATTGCCGCGGCCCGTTCGCCGCAAACGAGCCTGCGGGGCCGACGGACAAAGCAGTGCCGGGCGAGAGATCCTGCCACACGCTGTCGACAGGCGGCAAACTCAAAAACAGAATGCTCCGGGATGTGGTCTGACCCCTGTCAAGTAGACAGGTAAAAATCCCCCAGGGCAACGATTACGCGGCCAGCTTTTCTCGGTACTCTACCGGGGAAAGCTGGCCGAGCCTTTTCTGAAACCGTTCCTTGTTGTAGAAGAGGATATATGCTTCTACCAAGGCAATAGTTTCATCCTTGGGTAACGGTTGGTTGTCTGTAAATAATTCTGTTTTGAGATGAGAGAAGAATGACTCCGCACAGGCGTTATCCAGGCAGTTCCCCTTACGGGAATGGCTGCCAAGAATCTGCAAACTGCCAAGCCGTTCCTGATATGTCTTGTGGGTGTACTGAAAGCCCTGATCAGAGTGCAGCACGGCTCCAGGCATGGCCGGAAGTCTAGACAGTGTGGCAAGCACCAGTTCAAGGTCATTTCTGGCTGAGAGGCTGTATGCGATAATCTCGTTGTTGTGCAAATCCTGCACTGCCGACAAGTAAATAAAACCGGAGCTTGTCGGCAGATAGGTGATATCTGTCGCAAGTTTTTTACCGGGAACATCGCTTTTGAAGTCACGGCCAAGGAGGTTCGGAAACACAATACTGCCCGATTTGCCAACGTAACGGCGTTTTTTACGGATAACCGATTGAATGCCAAGTTTTTGCATCAAGCGATGAACTCGCTTATGTTTTACGATAAGCCCTTCACGATGCAAAGTTGTCGTTATACGACGATATCCGTAGAAGGGGCGTAATGAGTGATTCGCTTTAATGTACTCCACGATATCTTCATTGTTGTCTTGCTTGGGTACACTCTTCTTCCATTTATAATATCCAGACCTGGATAATCCCAAATAAGACAGCAAAATTGACAACGAATGCCGCGTTTGCAATTCATCAATTATTCTGAAATGCTGCCACTTTTGTCTGCTCCCCATTCGTGCCCGAATCGGGAGCGATATAACTTTTTTAAGTAATCACGTTCCGCCTTCACATAGGACAACTCTTCTTCAACAGATGCGAATTGAGTGCGAGGTCTCCCTCTGCGAGAACCCGTTGCCTTGCCGCGTCCATCTTCGAGAGATTCGCCTCGCTGAAATTTGGTTACCCATTCACGGAGTATTTTCTTGTCTTTCAGGCCAAGCTCATCCGCCAACTGCTGATAGCTTCGCCCTCCTTCAAGGTAGCGCCGTACAGCTTCTTCCTTGAAGGAGGGCAAATAAGTCGTCTTCTTTCCGTTTGCCATGCAAGCCCCCATCAGGGTTCTAAAGTTTGAGCCTAGAGGGGCTTTTTTACTTTGTCTACCTTGATGGGGGCATATCAGATGCCTGCCTGACGGTGGGCATCCTTGTTTTCGGGTTCGCGCATCCCGCGTGTCCGCCCGGCCTTCCGATCCTCAAATCCCCATGGGTCTGTCGACACTATAAAATTTTTGTTCGCTCGCAAGGAAGATAAGCCCGCTTTGCGGGAGTGTACTCTTTTGGTGCTCGCTTCCCGTTGCGACGCAGGAGCTTTAGCCATACAGCTCACAAGTTCGCCTACGGCTAAGGCAAGGCCTTCGGACAACGGCTGCCGCGCGCAGCGAGCGGGCAAAAAGGCATAGTATCAACAGGCTCATGACAATCATCGGCAACATCTTTCAGGAGCACTGATGGACCTCATGGAACTGACCCTGTGGAACGCCTCCCGCGCCAATGTCGACGCCAGCGGTGCGGGAGCCAAGATCCCCTGGGATGAACCGGACTTCAGCCGCAGAATGCTCGAACAGCATCTGAACCAGGAACACGATTGGGCCAGCAGACGCGGCCCGATTATTGCCGCGCATGCGGCCTGGATTGCGGAACAATTGTCCGTTCCTTCCCGGATACTGGATATGGGTTGCGGTCCGGGCCTGTATACCCAGGCCCTGGCCGAACGGGGACATCAGTGCGTCGGCGTGGACTTTTCGCCCGCCTCCATAGAATACGCCCGGCAACGGAGCGCGGACTGTGATCCAAAGCCGGAATATATTCTCGGGGATATCCGCAACTACAGAAGCAATCAAAAATTTGACTGCATCATCATGACCTTTGGCGAGTTCAACGCCTTTATCAGAAAGGATGCCGCACTCCTGCTTGAGCATTGCGCTGAAATGCTGACTGAAAACGGCCTGTTCATACTGGAAGCCCACATCTATGACGCGGTTCGCGCCATAGATGAAGCCCCGGCCACATGGCAGCGTCACGCAACGGGCCTGTTTTCCGCCGGACCACATCTCTGTCTGCGGGAAAACAGCTGGAACGCTGCTGAAGCAAGTGCGCTTTCGCGCTATTTCATTATTGACGCAGCCGACACAGCAGTACGGCAATACGTTTCTTTCATGCAGGCCTACCGACTTGAAAGCTATACGAAAATGCTCTCGTCGGCGGCCCTGCCCTTACAGCGGATTCTCAGCGAAAAGGTCTGGAGTTCCGGACAGGATTTCTATAATAAGCTGCAAACATTCATCTGCCGGAAAATCTGAACCCGCGTATCCGCAACAATGAGAGTCGCTGATGATCGAACCACAAACCTGGGTGGCCGACGCACTGGCCCGCATGAAAAAAGCCTTCGGCCCGCGCCTTGCGCATCTGGGGCTGCAGGGCAGCTACCGCCGGGGAGAGGCCACCGAAACAAGCGACATTGATCTTGTCGTGCTGCTGGACACAGTGGAACCGGTCGATCTTGATATCTACCGGAGCATCGTGCACGCCTTGCCCGAGGGGCATAAGGCCTGCGGTTTTTGCAGCGGAACCGAGGAATTTTTCCACTGGCCGCGACATGAGCTTTTGCCTTTCAGCATGGACACGGACGATTATTACGGCAGGCTGAAGGATTTCCTTCCGCCCTTGTCACAGGAGGACGCGCGGGCAGGGGCCAAAATCGGCGCATCCGCTCTCCTACACCTACTCACGCACAGCTATCTCTACGCGGAGCCGGAAGCCAGAACCGCTATTCTGAAAGACGCCTACAAGGCCGCCTTTTTCGTCATGCAGGTCGTGTACTACCTTGCCTCGGGACAATACTGCCGCAGTAAAAAAGAGCTGCTCGCCTGTCTGGACGGCGCGGAAAAGGAAATTCTCCAGGCCGGGTTGGATGTCCCGGCCTGGCTGGCCGCCCATACGGAAACACAGGCTTTTGCCCTGCTTCGCGGCTGGTGCGGCGGAGTTCTGACCGGAAATGAAAGCGTGTGAAATGCCCACGCTACCACAAACGGCCACGGAGCAGGGGACATACGTGGTATATATATCCCCGGCCCGTGACCGTCTGTTGACCCGGCCCAAATGGAGCACCAACCCGATGGCCTATCCGGGCGTTATGGGCGTGTCAGTCTGTCGGGTGCTTGTCAAACAGCCTCTAGAGAAATAACTCCGGCTCCCGGCGGGCGGTACACCTGCTTTCCAGCATGGCCCGGATCTTCGCCACATTGGGATCATCAAAATATTTGGCCTCCACCGGGCAGAATTTGACACAGGCGCAACAGCGGATGCAGCCCGCCGCCACCTGATGGGGATCATCCTCGCTGATGACGCCCATGGGGCAGCCCTGAACGCAGATCATGCATTGGGTACAGGCATCCGTGGTTTTGGGTCGGATATCCGTTGCCGGACCGCGCTCCTTGTAAGGCCGGTTGCCCTTGACGGACACGGGCGCGGGATTGCCAGCCGCGATTTTGGCGGAGGCGCGCCGGGCGAAATCCGCCAGCACGCGCTTGTCTTCGGCATCGGGACGACCCGCGCCCACGCCGGGGGCCAGGGAATGCTCGGCGATAAAGGCTCCGGCCGCCGCCACCGTACAGCCCCGCCGCGTGAGCAGATCCACGGCTTCCAGCAGGGCATCGTCATAATCCCGGTTGCCGTACACGGCCGCCACGACCGCCGTCGCACCGTTACCGCGCACACGGGCCAGGGGCGCTTCCAGAAGTTGCGGCACGCGCCCCGCATAGACCGGAAAAGCGAAGACCAGCACATCGCCGGGCGCGCAGCCCAGGCTTTCTTCCCGCTCGGGCGGGAAGGTCAGGTCCCGGATTTTCTGCTCCCCTCCCAATGAGACGGCCAGGCCGTCCGCCAGGGTCCGGGCGATCTCCCGGCTGCTGTGGGTGGGGCTGAAAAAAAGCGTGTGAATAGTCCTGTTCATGCTGCCTCCTGCGGCTGAAGCGGGGATGGGGGGGGAAGAATGGCCGAAACGCCGCCCCGCTCCCGCCCGTAAAACGCAAACGGGCCGGAAAATCCGGCCCGCTGTTCAGTTTTGTTCAGGCATACGCCGCGCGGCGTTGCCCTGGCGAGTATCCGCAACTACCAGCGGTAATTTTTATCCTGCTGATGTCCCACAATGCCGCCGGCCAGCGCGCCCACACCGGCGCCGGCCAACGCGCCCCAACCGGCGGCTCCGCCGGAAATGGCCGCGATGCCCGCACCGCCCAGCGCGCCCAGGGCCGCGCCGCTGGCGACGCCCTGCTGGGTGCGGCTCATATTTGTGCAGCCGATGCCGGTGGCGAACATCATGGCCATCAGACCCACAATCAAAACTTTTTTCATAACTTTTCTCCTGAAAAAGGCTGACGCGAACGTCAGTTACAGGCGGCTACTTCGCGGCGGCAACGCGCGGCGCGATAAGTTCATTCCAGATAACGCTCAACACAGGCCGGTCAAGGCTCTTGGGATTGGCCGCGTACCATGCGTCCACCATCTTGATGATCTCAGTGCGGTTGACGTCCCTGAAGGCCTTCATCCAGCCCTTTTCAAAGGGCGACAGCGTATACACGGGACGTTTGCCTGCCTTGGCGGACTTTTCCGTCATCTTGGCGTTGACGAAATATTCCACGGTAATGGCCGACTCCACGCCAAACAGAAAAGCGGCCTTGTTGGACTCGGTGGTTTTTTCC
This sequence comes from Desulfovibrio sp. 3_1_syn3, assembly GCF_000145315.2. Classification (NCBI taxonomy): domain Bacteria; kingdom Pseudomonadati; phylum Thermodesulfobacteriota; class Desulfovibrionia; order Desulfovibrionales; family Desulfovibrionaceae; genus Desulfovibrio; species Desulfovibrio sp. 3_1_syn3. The sequence continues at coordinate 292,480 of NZ_ADDR02000002.1, read as the reverse complement.
CAGACAGCGCCGGTGAACTGGTCCACCGGATTGCCGGTCATGCCCGCGGCAGCATTATTTTCGGCCGCCTGCACGTTGACGCAGGCCAAGGCAAGAACCAGAGCCAGCCCAAGGCTCAGAATTGATTTTTTCACGCGAAGCTCCTTTTATGTTGCGATCGTCGGCGGCCTTGGGGCCGCCCCTGCTCTCCGGCTGCCTGCGGCCGCTGGGGGAGCATCCTGCTATCCCATTGTAGATTTCAGTATAGCCTCAACGGCCAGGCCATATCAAGAGATTTCCAGTGCCGGAGGCTCAGGCCCCCACGGCATTGCCGATCATTTCCCGGAAACGGCTGAAAAGATAATTGCCGTCGCGCGGGCCCGCCGCCGCCTCGGGATGGTACTGCAGGCTCATGACCGGCAGCGTCTTGTGGCGCAGGCCTTCCAGGGTGTGGTCATTGAGATTGACGTGGGTGGCTTCCACATCGGGCACGCCGTCCAGCACCACATGGAAACCGTGGTTCTGGGAGGAGATTTCAATGCGGCCGGTGGTCAGATCCTTGACAGGATGGTTGCAGCCGTGGTGCCCGAACTTGAGTTTGTCCGTGGTGCCGCCCAGGGCATGGCCGATGAGCTGATGGCCCAGGCAGATGCCCGTGACCGGAAAGATCTTGATCAGATCCCGCACCACGGCGATTTCGTCGGTCAGCGAGGCCGGGTCGCCGGGGCCGTTGGAGAGAAAGACCGCCCGCGCGCCGCTGGCCTTGGCCGCCTGCGCGCTGAAGGTGGGCGGCACGGCCAGGGGTTCGAAGCCCGCCTCGCACAGATGCCGCAGGATGTTCCACTTGATGCCGAAATCATAGACCAGCAGGGGCAGGCCCGTGCCTCGCCAGGCATACGCGCCGTCAGGGCCGAACACAGCCTCCCGGGGCGCGTTGTCGTACCAAGCGTAGGGCTTTTGGGCCGCCACAAAGGGCACCAGGTTGCGGCCTTTCATGGCGGGCAGGGCCAGGGCCTTTTCCCGCAGGGCCCGCGGATCGAACTCGCGGGTGGAGATAACCCCGCGCATGGCCCCGTTGATGCGCAGATGGCGGGTCAGGGCGCGGGTGTCCAGCCCCTCCATGCCCGGCTTCTCATAGCGCTTCAGAAAAGCGGGCAGAGACATGGTGGCCCGCCAGTTGGAGGGCTTTTTGCAGCACTCCTTGACCAGCAAGGCCCCGGCGTGCACTGCGGCGGACTCCATATCCTCGCGGGCGATGCCGTAGTTGCCGATGAGCGGATAGGTCATGCAGACCATCTGCCCGTAATAGGAAGGGTCGGTGAGCACTTCCTGATAGCCGGTCATGCCCGTGGTAAAAATCACTTCCCCGCCGGTTTCAAAATCGCCGGTAAAGGATTTGCCTTCCAGCGTGAACCCGTCTTCCAGCACCAGCAATGCTTTCATAACTTACCCCCGCGCTTCCCGCGCGTAGTATTCCTGCAGGCTTTCCACATGGGTTTCGTCCCGCCGCGAGCCGATGGCCGTGGCCGTGGCCCGGGCCGCCGCGATGGTGGTGCAGTACGGCACCTTGTAGGTCAGGGCCGCGCGCCGGATGGCCTTGGAATCCCTGGCCGTGTGCTTGCCCGAGGCCGTGTTGATGACCAGGTCCACCTCATGGTTGATGAGCAGGTCCACGATATTGGGCCGCCCTTCATAGACCTTGCGCACTTCCTCCACCTCAAGGCCATGCTCGCGCAGCACATTTGCCGTGCCCTGCGTGGCCAGCAGCCGGAAGCCCAGCTTGGCGAACATGGCCGCCACTTCGGGCAGGAAGGGTTTGTCGCGGTCGTTGACCGAGAGGAAGATCTTGCCGCCCTGCGGCAACACCTGGCCCGCGCCCAGCTGGCTTTTGAGAAAAGCATCGCCGAAGTTGGAACCCATGCCCATGACTTCGCCGGTGGAGTGCATTTCCGGTCCCAGGATAATGTCCACGCCGGGGAAGCGCTGGAAGGGCATGACCGCCTCTTTCACGCAGGTGAAACCGCCCTTGCGCATGCTCCAGGGGTCCAGTTCGTCCAGGCTCTTGCCCAGCATGACCTGGGTTGCCAGATACGGCAGGGGCACGCCCGTGGCCTTGGAGACAAAAGGCGCGGTGCGCGAGGCGCGCGGATTGACTTCCAGAATATAGATGTCGTCGCCCTTGATGGCGAACTGGATGTTCATCAGACCCACGACCCTGAGTTCGCGGGCCAGGGCTTCGGCCTGGGCCGCGATGAGCGCCACATGGTCGTAGGAGAGCGAGAAGGAAGGCAGCACGCAGGCCGAGTCGCCGGAATGGATGCCCGCTTCCTCGATATGTTCCATGATCCCGGCCACATAAACTTCCCGGCCGTCGGAAAGGGCGTCCACGTCCACTTCCACGGCGTGTTCCAGGAATTTGTCGATGAGGATGGGATGTTCCGGCTTTTCCGGCACCTGTTCGCGGAAGTAATCGGCCAGTTCGGCGGCATCGTAGACCACGGCCATGGCCCGGCCGCCCAGCACGTAGCTGGGCCGCACCACCACGGGATAGGTGATGCGCTCGGCCACTTCCAGGGCTTCCTCCAGGTCCATGGCCGTGCCGTTGGGCGGCTGCAAAAGCCCCAGTTTCTGAATCAGGGCCTGGAAGCGCTCGCGGTCCTCGGCGCGGTCAATGGCGTCGGGCGAGGTGCCCAGAATGGGCACGCCCGCGCGCATCAGGGGCACGGCCAGGTTCAGCGGGGTCTGGCCGCCGAACTGGACAATGACGCCTTCGGGCTTTTCCTTTTCCACGATGTTCATGACATCCTCGAAGGTCAGGGGCTCGAAGTAGAGCCGGTCCGAAGTGTCATAGTCCGTGGACACGGTTTCCGGGTTGGAGTTGGCCATGATAGCCATGATCCCGGCATCGCGCAGGGCGAAGGAGGCATGGCAGCAGCAGTAGTCGAACTCGATGCCCTGGCCGATGCGGTTGGGCCCGCCGCCCAGAATGAGCACCTTGCGGCAATCCTTGACCGCCAGCTCGTCGCCGGTTTCGTAGGTGGAGTAAAAATAGGGGGTGTAGGCCTCGAATTCCGCGGCGCAGGTGTCCACCAGATAATAGGTGGGCACGATGCCCATTTCCTTGCGCAGACGGCGGATATCGCCTTCGGGCCGCTTCCACATTTCGGAAAGCTGCCGGTCGGAGAAGCCGTATTCCTTGGCTTCGCGCAGCACCACGGCCAGATCGGCATTGGCCGGGGTCATGTCATTGGCCAGGCCGAAATCGCGGATATGGGCCTCCATGTCCACGATGTCCTTGACCTGACGGATAAACCAGGGATCAATGGCCGAAGCCGCGAAGATCTCCTCCTCGCTGATCCCGGCCACCAGGGCCTGGCGCAGGGTGAAGGCGCGGCGCGAATTGGGCCGGTGCAGGGCCTCCAGAATGGCTTCGCGCGAAGGCAGCTCGGCGCGGAAGTTGTAGCCCAGGCCCGGCGCGCCGATTTCCATGGAGCGCAGACCTTTTTGCAGGGCTTCCTTGAACGTGCGGCCGATGCTCATGGCCTCGCCCACGCTCTTCATGGAGGTGGTCAGCTCATCCTTGGCGCCGGGGAATTTCTCAAAGGTGAAGCGCGGGATCTTGACCACGCAGTAGTCGATGGCCGGTTCGAAGCTGGCCACGGTCTCGCGGGTGATGTCGTTGCGCAACTCGTCAAGGGTATAGCCCACGGCCAGTTTGGCCGCGATCTTGGCGATGGGGAAGCCCGTGGCCTTGGAGGCCAGGGCCGAGGAACGCGACACGCGCGGGTTCATTTCAATGACCACAATGTCGCCGTTTGCCGGATCGACGCCGAACTGCACGTTGCTGCCGCCGGTTTCGACGCCGATCTCACGCATGATGGCGATGGAAGCGTCGCGGATCTTCTGGTATTCCATGTCGGACAAGGTCTGAACCGGGGCCACGGTGATGGAGTCGCCGGTGTGCACGCCCATGGGGTCGAAGTTCTCGATGGAGCAGATGATCACGCAGTTGTCCTTCTGGTCGCGCATGACCTCCATCTCGATTTCCTTCCAGCCCAGCACGCTCTGCTCGATCATGACCTCCGAGGTGGGGCTGGCGGAAAGGCCGCGCGCGGCCACCTCCTCCAGATCCTCCAGATTGTAGGCCACGCCGCCGCCCGTACCGCCCAGGGTAAAGGCCGGGCGCACAATGAGCGGGAAGGGCAGCACATTGCCCAGACGGCGCACGTCGTCCAGATTGCGGGCAATGCCGCTGGCGGGCATTTTCAGGCCGATGTTTTCCATGGCCTCGCGGAAGAGTTCGCGGCTTTCGGCCTTTTCAATGACCTCGGCGCGCGCGCCGATGAGCTCCACCCCGCATTCCGACAAAACGCCGCTCTTGGCAAGTCCAAGAGCGGCGTTCAATGCCGTCTGGCCGCCCAGGGTGGGCAGAAGGGCGTCCGGCCGTTCCTTGCGGATGATGGCCGCCAGAGTGTCCTGTTCAATGGGCTCCACGTAGGTGGCGTCGGCCATCTGCGGATCGGTCATGATGGTTGCCGGATTGGAGTTGACCAGCACCACCTCATAGCCTTCTTCCTTGAGGGCCTTGACGGCCTGGGAACCGGAGTAGTCGAACTCGCAGCCCTGGCCGATGATGATGGGACCCGCGCCGATAACCAGAATTTTGTGTAAATCCGTACGCTTGGGCATGGGGTATTCCTGCGGATTTTAGGAGAGTCAGAAATAATGACAAAGTGCAGCCGTACCGTTGTGGCTCAAAACGATTATTTCTACGTTACGCCTGGCCTGTCAGTCAAGAATTTTCCTCCGGACGCCAGGACCGGGTCAGCCTCGACGCGCCGATCCCAGGGCCAGCGCCGTCTGACGGGCGGCTTCCGCCAGATCTTCCGGCGTATGATCGCTGCGCAGCGTGACCCGCAGCCGGGCGCGCCCCCTGGCCACCGAAGGATAGCGGATGGCCGAAAGAAAATATCCGGCCTCAAAGAGCCGCTCCGCCGCGTTCAGGGCCACGCCCTCGTCGCCCACGAGCAGGGGCACGATGGCGCTTGAGGAATGCGCGTCCATGCCCCGCTCCTTCAGACTGGCGCAGAAAAAGGCCGTATTGTCCCGCAGACGCCGCACGCGCTCAGGCTCCCGGCAGAGGACATCCAGGGCCGCGAGGGCGGCGGCCACGGGCGCGGCCGACAGCGCGGTGGAAAAAATGAAACTGCGCGCGCTGTTTTTCAGATATTCGATGAGCCGCGCCTGGCCGCAGACAAAACCGCCCTCGCTGCCCAGGGCCTTGCTCAAGGTCCCGATGGTCACGTCCGGCGCGGCGGCAAGGCCGAAATGTTCCGCCGTGCCGCGCCCCGTGGCCCCAAGAACGCCGGTGGCGTGCGCCTCGTCGAGCATGGAAAGGAAGCCGTAGCGGTCCGCGATGCGCAACAGTTCCGGCAAGGGAACCACATCCCCGTCCATGCTGAACACCGCGTCGCTGACGATCAGGCCCCGGCGGCCCGCATAACGGCGGGCCTTGGCCTCCAGATCCGCCATGTCATTGTGGCGGTAGACCACGATCTCCGCCCGGCTCTGGCGGCAGCCGTCAATAATGCTGGCATGGTTCAGCTCGTCGCTGAAAATCACGTCGCCCCGGCCGCAGAGGGCCGTGATCACGCCCACATTGGCCATGTAGCCGGTATTGAACAGCAGCGCGGCCTCCGCATGCTTGAACGCCGCCAGGCGTCGCTCCAGCTCGCTGTGCAGTTCCAGGCCGCCCGTGGTCAGGCGGGAGCCGCCCGTGCCCGCGCCCCAGGCCACGAGCGCTTCGGCGGCCCCGGCTTTGACCCGCGCGTCATCGGCCAGGCCCAGATAGTCGTTGGAGGCCAGCAGAAGCAGCTCCCGGCCTTCACAGCGCACGCGCGGACCGGGGGCCGAAGCCATGTCCCGGATATGACGGCGCAGGCCGTTTGCGCGCAGGCGCTCCAGGCGTTCGTCCAGAAAAGCCCACTTGTCCGCCCTGCCCGCCTTATCCGTCATGTTCTCCGCATCATCCGGCGGACCGGAAACAGCCGCAACCGCGGAATCGCCCGCGCGAAAAACGGGCGCGTCCGGAAGGCTTTCCACCAGCACCGGCCGCCGCTCGATGAAGTCCAGCGTGGCGGCGAGCCGCTCCCTGGGACCCCGGTACAGGAAAATGCGTCCGCCCTCCGGCGAGCCGGGTTCCTTCATCCTGGCGATGCGCACATAGCCCAGCTCGCGCGAGGCCACATAGCCGGTCACATAATCCGGATCGTCCGAAATGCAGATCTCGGCAAGAATATGGGGCGCATGCGCCACCTTGGTGGCCAGCACCAGGGCTTCCTGATAGTGATTTTTTCCCGACGTGCCGGAAGGCGCGGAAAAAGATGCCGCGTCGGCCCTGTCCATATAGGTGGCGCGGACGCCGCGCGCCCTGTCCGGCTCCAGCCGCTCCAGGCTGTCGGCATCCAGCAGCATGGCCCCGCGCAGGCCGCCCGCCGCGCGCATCAGGGCCAGCACGGCTTCCGGCGCGGGCACGCCCGCCTGCCGCAGCAGTCCGGCCGCCAGACGCAGCCCGGAGGCGGCGTCCGCGCAGTCCAGCGCGCGCACGGGCAGGGCCGACAGGCGCAGGCAGGCGGATTCCGGCACGGCCTCCACCTTGATGTTGATGAAATCGGGGTTTCCCTTGCCGTGGCGCTGGGCGCGGGTCACCAGATCATGGGTTAGCGCGGGCACGCCTTGCGCCCCGACAATGCGCTCCGCCCCGGAAATATGCTCTTCCTCACCCCGAACCTTTCGGCTGGCGCGCATTTTCACGCTGAACAACTGCATGCCGTATCCTGTCCTTGATTCTCATGGCCGCCCGTATCCGGCGCGGCCTGCCCAGCATGCCAGACTTGCCCCGCGCGGTCGAGAGGCCCGGCAAAAGGCCGGACGCAAGCCGGCGCGCAGGGCCTTCAGATATGGCTCACGCGCTCAGGGCTCCCTTCATCCGCATGACATTCCTGCGCGGCGGATTGCCGAACAGGCGCTTGTATTCCCTGATGAATTGCGTAGGGCTTTCGTAGCCCACGGCAAAAGCGGCCTGCGTCACATCGTGCCCGCCGGACAGCATGAGGCGCTGGGCTTCGCTGAGGCGCAGGCGCTTTTGGTACTGCAACGGGCTCAATGTGGTGATCTGCTTGAAATATTTGTGAAAGGTCGATGGAGCCATATTGGTTTGCCCGGCCAGCTTTTCCACCCGCAACGGCTCTTTGTAATTCTCTTTCAGCCAGGATATGGCCCGCGAAATCTGGTTGCCCTGTGAGCCCAGGGTATTGAGGCTGCGCAGAATGCCGCCGAACGGACCCGCAAGCAACCGATAGTGGATTTCATCCAGCAGGAGGTTTTCCATGACAGGAATGTGCTCCGGCGTTTCCGTCAGTTCGAGCAGACGCAAAAACGCATCCAGCAAGCCGGGACCGACAGCCTGCACCGCCGCCCCCCTGGGCGCGGCGTCGCCGGGGGACGGCGGCGGCACCCTGGCCGCAAGGTTCGCAATACGGGCGGCGTCCAGATTCAGCGACATGGACAGGTACGGCTTTTCCTCGCTGGCCTCCATGACGCAACTGGTGACCGGCATGTCCACCCCGGCCACAAAGCAGACATTTTCGCCGTAATGGTACTCATCCCCGCCGATTCTTACCAGCTTCCGGCCCTGGGCCACCACAATGATCACCGGCTGATAAAAGTTGGGCCAGGGATCGGCGCTGCTTGTATTGCAATGCAGCACGAAACCTTTGACCGCTGTGGGATAATTTCCCGCCCCCGGCGCCCCGCCAAGCAGTTTCGCCCTGAGCACGGCCCAGTTCCTGTCCGCATCCACACGTCTGTTTTCCGCCATACAACGCCTCCTTCCTGATCCGTTCTCTCCTCCGCCGCCGTTTCTCGCCGCAACATTTTCCAGGAGAATCAGGCAGATGTGAAAAACTCCGCGCACATGTCTTTTCAGGGACAGCCATATATATTCGTATAATTATCCGGATCACGGATCAAGTGTTTTTCATTCAGCTATAGAGAAACAGGCAGAAAACAGAGAGGAATGTCTCTATCTCCCGGGCCGGGGCGCAGCTATAAGAGCATGCAGCATTTGAAATGCTCGTTTGCGACGGGCAAAGCCCGTCTACTCGCATTTCGCGGCAAGGATTTGTCTGCGAATCCTTGCGGAGCGGCTCACGCATGAAATGCGTCAACCGCTCTGGCGCATCCCATGAAACGCCGTTCGCATCGCGGACATAACCCTGAACACAGGAGAAAACAGATCATGAAAAAAAGACGGCTGGGAAAAAGCGGCCTGGAAGTATCGGCCATCGGCATGGGCTGCATGGGCTTCAGCCACGGCTACGGCGCTGTGCCCTCCGAAGGGGAATCCATCAGGCTTATGCGCAAAGCCTATGACGAATACGGCTGCACCCTGTTCGACACAGCCGAAGTGTATGCGACCTATGCCAATGAAGAGCTGGTGGGCAAGGCGCTGAAGCCCATTCGGGATAACGTGATCCTGACGACAAAGTTCATGCCCGTTTTCCTGCCCGGCCAGGAAATTCCGGAGGGAAAACTCAGCCGGAAAGGACTCAGGAACGCGCTTGAATCCTCTCTGAAACGCCTGCAAACCGAGTATATCGATCTCTACTACGAGCACCGGGTCCCCGAGGACAGCGATCCCGCGGAAGTCGCCTTCTGGATGGGCGAACTCATTCAGGAGGGCAAAATCAGGGCCTGGGGGCAATCCGAACCGACGGCGGAACAGATCCGCATTGCGCACGCCGTAACGCCCCTGGCCGCCGTGCAGAATGAATATTCCCTCATGCAGCGGCGGCCCGAAAAAGAGGTGCTGGCGACCTGCCAGGAACTCGGCATCGGTTTTGAAGCCTACTCTCCCATGGGCGGCGGTTTTCTCAGCGGCAAATACGACAAGGATACGAAGTTTACGGGCGATGACGTGCGGCGCGTCATCACACGATACAGCAGGGAAAACATGGAAGCCAACCAGTCGCTTCTTGACCTGCTGCGGTCCTATGCCGCGGAGAAGCGGGCCACGCCCGCGCAACTCGCCCTGGCCTGGCTGCTGCACAAAAAAGACTTTATCGTGCCCATTCCCGGTATGCGCAAGGACGAACGCCTGGCGGAAAACTTCGGCGCGACGGACGTTGCCCTGTTGCCTGAAGAGCTTGCCGAGATCGACAAGGCCCTGGGCAAGATCGCCATACACGGCGACAGAAAAGACAGCGACATCGTCAAACTGGGTACGGTTCAATCCGTTATTCTCGAATAGCGATGCAACTCTCCGTACAGGAGAGATGATCGGAACATGCACGAAACCGGGCAGAGAATAAACCGGGCGACCTACAGCCCGACGCAAAAAAAACGGGCCGGACGCGCGTCATATCGCGTCCGGCCTGGAAAACAGCTCACGCCCGAAGGCGGAGATACGGCTTTAGAACTTGGGGAAGAGTTTGGCGTCCACCGGCTTCAGGCCCTTGAGCAGAGCCTTGGCGCTGTCCAGGGAGCTGCCGAGCACCGTGGTCACGGCAAATTCCTTGCCGTTGGAGCCGAACCAGGACATGCCCTTGCCGGCCCCCTGGCTGAACGAACTCTCATACAGGCCGTTCTTTTCCACCGGATCGCTGGGCGACATGCCGCCGTTCTTCATATTGGCCACGGTCTGGGTGGCCGCGTCCTTGGCGGACATGCCGTTGGCCACCACCGTGATGGTCACGGCGCTGCCGTCCTTGCCGCTGACGAACAGGGCCATCAAAGCGCCGTTGCCTTCCTGCACGGGCTGGGGCTGGGTCCAGTCAGCGGGCAGGTCAATGCTGAAATATTTGGTTTTCACTTCCGCGGCCTGAGCCGGGGCGGCCAGAGCGACGGCCAGCACGGCGGCCGCGACCAGCAGGGAAATCCTGCCGAAAAACTGCAACATGAAAGTCTCCTTTTACAGAAAAAACAAAAGATTATGACGCGTGACAACGTCCGGCCAGACCTAATACCATCTCTCCCCGCTGGCAAGTAAAAAATCACGGACGACAGGGCCGCCCCGTAACGCCTCCCCGCAGTTCCCGCGCCCGGTGCCGGGACTTGCGCCCCGGTCTTTTTTGGGCAATACTACTCCCCCGAATCCACAAGGGGGCTCTAGCATGCAAGACGTCAAAAAAGTCGTGCTCGCCTATTCCGGCGGGCTGGATACATCCGTTATTCTCAAATGGCTCATTGAAACCTACCATTGCGAGGTCATCACCTGCACCGCCGACCTGGGCCAGCCCGAGGATCTTTCCGGCGTGGAGGAAAAAGCGCTGAAAACCGGCGCTTCCAAAGCCTATGTGGTTGACCTGCGCGAAGAAATGGCCCGCGACTTCGTCTTCCCCATGATGCGCGGCGCGGCCCGCTACGAAAACCGCTACATGCTGGGCACCTCTATCGCGCGCCCCTGCATCACCAAGGCCCTTATCGACATCGCCCGCAAGGAAGGCGCCGACGCCATCGCGCACGGTGCCACGGGCAAGGGCAATGATCAGGTGCGCTTCGAATTTTCCGCCAAGGCCCTGGCCCCGGAAATCCGGGTCATCGCGCCCTGGCGCGAGTGGGATCTCATGTCCCGCACGGCCCTGACCGCCTTTGCCGAAAAGCACGGCATCTTCATTTCCAAAGAGGCCAAGCGCTACAGCATGGACGCCAACATGCTGCACACTTCGTTTGAGGGCAGCGAACTGGAAAATCCCGGCAACGCGCCGCACGAAATCTGCCACGACCGCTGCGTGCCCGTGGAACAGGCCCCCAACGAACCTGAAATTATCGAAGTGGGCTTTGAGGCGGGCAACCCCGTTTCCGTCAACGGCCGGAAGCTGTCGCCGTACACCATTATCAAAACCCTGGCAGAACTGGCGGGCAAGCACGGCATCGGCCGCGACGACATGGTGGAAAACCGCTATGTGGGCATGAAGTGCCGCGGCGTGTACGAAAATCCGGCGGGCACCCTGCTCTTCGCGCTGCACCGCGACCTGGAAGGCATCTGCATGGACCGCGAACTGCTCGGCATCCGCGACATGCTGGCCGTGCCCTATTCCCACGCCGTATACAACGGCTACTGGTTCTCGCCCGAGCGCGAAGCCATGCAGGCCTTTTTCGACAAGTCGCAGGAGACGGTCACCGGCACCGTGCGCGCCAAGCTCTACAAGGGCGGCGTGTGGCCCCTGGCCCGTACCTCTCCCTACTCGCTCTTCTCCGAGGATCTGGCCACGTTCGAAGGCGGCGACTACGACCACAAGGACGCGGCGGGCTTCATCCGCCTCAACGGCCTGCGCCTGGGCATGTACGCGGCCATCAGAAACAAGATGGCGAAATAGAGCATTCCAACTTTGAAATGCAACGCGTTTCAAAGATAATCCGGTCCAGTCCCGTGCCGGCACGACCGCAAGGCCCCGCTCCCGCTTCGGCACGGGCGGGGCTTTTTTATAACGGAAGCGCTGAGTAATGGTCTTTTTGCCCTCTGCCCGCGCCCGGCTCGCTCCGTGCGAAGGTCGAATATATTTGAATATACTCCCTTCGCCCGGAGTTTCCCGTCCTTGGCAGAGAACAAAAATCTTCATTAATCAGCGCTTCCAGCAATGAGGAACGCACGATGAAAACCAATCAGAGTTGGGGAGGCCGTTTCGCCGAAGGCCCCAAAGAGGCCGTGGCCCGCTATACGGATTCCCAGACCTACGACCGGGCGCTCTACGCCCAGGATATCCGCGCTTCCCGGGCTCACGCCCGCATGCTGGGCCGCCAGGGCGTGATCACCCCGGAAGAGGCGCAAATTCTGGCGGACGGCCTGGACAGGGTGCGCGCCGAGATCGAGTCAGGCGGCTTTGTCTGGAAGCCGGAACTGGAAGACGTGCACATGAACATCGAGGCCCGGCTCACCGAACTGACCGGCGATGTGGGCAAAAAGCTGCACACCGGCCGCAGCCGCAATGATCAGGTGGGTCTGAGTTTCCGCCTTTTCGTAGCCGACAGGCTGGACATCTGGCGGCAGCGCGCCGCCGCGCTCTGTGCCGTGCTGGTCAAACGCGCCGCCGAGCATCAGGGGGACATCCTGCCCGGCTGCACGCATCTGCAGCCCGCCCAGCCCGTGAGCCTGGCCCAGCATCTGCTGGCCTATGCCTGGATGTTCCGGCGCGACGCCCTGCGCCTGACCGACACGCTCAAGCGGGTGCGCATCTCGCCCCTGGGCGCGGCGGCCCTGGCCGGCACCACCTACCCCCTGGACCCGCAGAGCGTGGCCGACGAGGTGGGCTTTGCGGAAATTTACGGCAATTCCATGGACGCCGTATCCGACCGGGATTTCGTACTGGAAGCCCTGTTCGACGGCTCCGCCGCCATGATGCACCTTTCCCGCCTCTGCGAGGAAATCATCCTCTGGGCCAATCCGGCCTTCGGCTTCGTGAAGCTGCCCGACGGCTACGCCACGGGCTCCTCCATCATGCCGCAGAAAAAAAATCCGGACGTGGCCGAACTGATGCGCGGCAAGACCGGCCGGGTCTACGGCGCGCTCACGGGCCTGCTCACGGTCATGAAAGGCCTGCCCCTGGCCTATAACCGCGACATGCAGGAAGACAAGGAAGGCTTCCTGGACGCGGACCGCACGGTGGAATCCTCCCTGCGGCTCATGGCCGGGATGCTGGAGGAACTGACCTTTCGCACGGACCGCATGCGCGAAGCCTGCAAGGCGGGCTTTCTCAACGCCACGGAACTGGCCGACTATCTGGTGGGCAGGGGCCTGCCCTTCCGCGAGGCGCATCATGTCACCGGCCAGGCCGTGGCCGCCGCCGAACGCGAAGGCAAGGGCCTGGAAGACCTCACCCTGCCCGAATTACAGGCCCTGGAGCCGCGCATCGACAGCGACGTCTACGCGGTGCTGGATTACGCGGCGGCCGTGCGCCGCCGGGAAACGCCGGGCGGCACGGGTCCTCGCTCCGTGGCGCGTCAGCTGGAACAGCTTGAACTGTGGCTTGCCGAGCAGGAGCAACGATGAGCACGACCGGCTCCGACAAGGCCACGGGTTGGAAAATTCCGTTACTGTTCTGCGCCACGGTGATTCTGATCGTGAGCGTTGTCGCTCTCTGGCGGTATCTGAGCCGCCCGGAGATTCCGACTCTGGAACCGGGCCTGCTGGAACAGGCCCGGGCCCTGCATATCGACCTTGAGGCCGACGCCTGGGGCCGATCTTTCAAAAATCTGCTCGTGGACAGCGCCGCCGGCTTTGCCGGGCACGCCCAGAAAGACGCCAAGGTGGAACTGCTGGCAAGGGAAGCCATGGGATCGGGCCGTTTCGACGGCGCTTGCGCGGCCTCGGCACTTGTTTATAATGATTACAAACGCGACGGCCTGCTGGCGGATATGGTACGCCGCGCGGCCAATGACTGCGCCGACCTGCCCTGGGGCGCCTTTGCCGCCAAAAAGATGAACGGCGCGGGCGTGCGGGTCGACGCCCACGTTCTGCTCAACACTCGCTGGCGCGAATGTGCCGGTCGGACGGCGGACCGCTAGGAGTTATAGCACATAACGCATACGCGCGACCTGCCAACCAACGCCATAAGGAAAGAATCATGCCCGACGCCCTTCAGACGGAACTGACCCGGAAGCCGACGCCTGAGCCGGTTGAAGACACCGCCCGCTGGCCGGAATGGGCGGAAGAGGCGCGTCTGGACGACGAACTGACGGCCAAGGCCTATGAGGCCACGCCGCCTTCCTGCCGGGCCGCCCTGAAAACCGGTCTGGCCCTGGCCCACATGCATTTCGGCCAGAGTCAGGGCTGCCTGCGCGAAGAGCGCCGGGACGGCCATCTGGGCTTCTGGCGGCATAGGGCCTCGTTTCCGGCTCCCTGGGCCGTTCTGGCCTTTACGCCCGAATACGCGGCCGCGGCCCGGTTGACGGCGGCCTGTGCGCCCGCCCTGCTGGCCAACGTGCCCCTGGTGGGCGCGGTCTGTGTGGGCGGCACGCCCCACGGCGCGGCCCTGGTCAGTCTGGAACTCAGCGGCGTGGAAGACATTTTCTGCCTGGACAAAGCCGGACTCTGCGCCCTGCTGGAAGAAAGCCAGCCCGGTCCGGGCCGACTGGTTCTGCTGCACAAGGGGGAACTGGACAGCGTGGCGCACACGGCCCGCGTGCTGGGCCTGCCCTGCTATGAGGAACGCCGGGCTCCGGCCCTGATCCTGCCCGAGCCCGAAGCCTTTGATCTGGATATTCTGTCTTTTGCCCAGGGCGACGCTCTGGAGCAGGCCCTGGAACCCGCGCGTCCCGCCCTGCCCTCGGCCATTTACCTCAGGCCCGAGGCCGCGCGCGGCCACTGCAGGGCCCACCGCCACGGTCCTTTCCGCTATACAGGCTCGCTGGCCCTTTCTCCCGGCTGCGAAGGCTTCTGGCTGCACGAGGATCTCACGCCGGACTTTTTCACGGTTTCACGCCAGGCTTTCGGACCGCTGTAAAAGGAAAAGGCGGGACGCTTTGAACGCCCCGCCGAGACGGACTTGCCGCCGCTACAGCCACGAATCTTTTTCAGGCTTTCATGCCGCGCTTGGAAGCCTTGAGAGGGTTGATTTTCTTCTTGGCATCCCCTTCGCCGATTTTCTTCACCCGATGCTGGTTGGCACTGGTCAGGGCCGCCGTGTCCAGTTGCAGGGCCTCCAACCGAGCGGACATGCCGACGCGGGCCGCGGAATAACGGTTGGGATCCGCCAGACTGCTGTCCAGATATTTCTGCGAGGTGAGGTAAAGCCCTTTCTCGTCAATGGCGAGCAGGTACTGCGCGCCGTTTTCCTCGACGCTTTGAATGACCATGTCCGAGGTGCTTCCGAAACGATTGACCATATGTTCTCCTTGGGCTGAGCATTTCGTAGAGACACACTCTATATAAAATGAAATTCATTTTCAATATGTCAACTCAAGTTAGCTCCCACTGTCCCTACCCTGGCAGAAAAAAGACTTTTTCCGCCCCCCGCGCACCGAGCGACAGACCGTAACGCGGCAGACGTTTTCCCGCGTCAGTCAGGCCGCACGCACGACGGCGCACAGGCCGGCGTGCATTGTGGATCATACCTCCACATTCAGCTTCTGGCCCACGCCGGTGGCCGCGATGCGTAGTTGTTCGGCCATCTCCGTGGATTCCTGCAAGGTTTTGCCGATAATCAGGTTGCTCATGACCTGCTGCGGCGCAATGCCGTCGCGCAACAGTTCCTCGGTGCTCTGGAAGGTGCCGTTGTCCTGTATGGCTTCCATAGGCGCTCCTTCTCCCTGTTCCCCATTTCTCTTTTCGGCATTCCGCCTCAAAACATTAGGCTCCCCGTCCCCTTTTTCGCGAAAATGACAACGTCTTGCGTTCCGGCTGAAACTGGACCATTCTGAAAGAGTATAAGTCATGGCGTCCGCAAAGGGCACGGCAAGGCAAATACTCCGCAGCCGGAACCCCGGCACGGGAATCACCGGCCTGCCGGGCCGACAAGTCAAGTAAGGATGTGTTGTGAACAGGATCAATCTGATATGTCTCGGCGTGCGGGACATAAAAAAATCTTTGGCCTTTTACAAAAATATCGGCTTCAAGACCTATGAAAAAGCGGACCAACCGGTCGTTGTTTTTTTCGACAACCAGGGCAGCAAGCTGGAACTCTATCCTCTTGAGGAACTTGCCCGGGACATAGATGCCGAAAATCCGCCGCCGCTTTCACAGGGCGGCTTCGCCGGCATGACCCTGGCCTGCAATATGAAATCCAGAGAGGAAGTCGACGTCTTCATGAAAATGGTCCAAGAGCACGGCGGCGTGATCGCCAAACAGCCAAGGGACGTTTTCTGGGGCGGCTACAGCGGTTACTTCCGGGATCCGGACGGCCATTACTGGGAGGTTGCCTATGGCCCGGACTGGAAATTTGATGCGCAAGACATGCTGCGGATTGAAGACGCGGACTAGGTCCTGTTAACACTATTTCAGAGCTATAACAATTAACGCAAAGACGACAAAGGTCAGGAACATGACATCGAGCTTATCGAACCGAGTAAAAACACGGCGGAAGCCTTTGAGCCTCCTGAAAAGCCGTTCTACCTCATTACGTCTTTTGTATAGCTCTTTGTCATACTCCCACGGTTTCAGTCGGTTGGGATTGGGCGGCACCACCGGAGTGAAGCCCAACTCACGTCCCAAGCGAGTCGTTTCATTACCCTCATATGCGCCATCCATAAGCAAGCTGCACGGCGCTGGCATCGGCCCCAACTGGACAAGCAGCCTGCGCCCCTCGGGGGCATCGCCGGCGTTGCCGGGAGTGAGGCTGAAATTCAACGCGCATTCAGCATTCGCGGCAACCATATGAAGCTTGGTCGTCCAGCCGCCTCTGGACTTTCCGATGGGCTGCGGACCTGTTTTTTTAAGGCCCCTGTTCCATCGGGATGAACCTTACCAATAGTACTGTCGAGAGAAACTGCTTCTATTTTAAGGCGGAGTATCTGCTCTTGTTGAAGGCGTTCAAATATACGGTCAAGAACTCCGTTCTTGCTCCAGCGGTTCATGCGCGTGTAGATGCTGTGCCAACAGCCAAAATTTTTCGGCAGTCCACGCCATTTACACCCATGCTCCGCAACGTACAGAATCGCATTCAACACCTGGAGATTGTCAAAATGGACATTACCTCTTTGGCGCGGGAAGCAGTCAGCGATTCTCTCATATTGTTCGCGAGTAATTTGCATAAGACATTCTTACGGAATACTCGCTCTTTGTCAAATAGTGTTAACAGGCCCTAGTACGGCATGCCCGCGGGACTCGGAATACCTCATCCGTGGTTAACCTGCTCCAAATACAAAATCACTCTGCCCACGGCAGGAGAGCGAAATGCCCCTGGGGTTTCGCGCCCGCCCTTGCCGTGGGCCTGAAAAAACCGTACCACTGAAGCAACGCCACCCAGCCGGAGCCAGCCATGCCCCCAATCAGCGACATCCGTAATATCGGTATTATCGCCCATATCGACGCGGGCAAGACAACTCTTTCCGAGCGTATGCTGTTCTACAGCCGCAAAATTCACCGTATGGGCGAAGTCCACGACGGTGCGGCCACCATGGACTATATGCCCGAGGAACAGGAACGCGGCATCACCATCACCTCGGCCTGCACCTCCTGCCAGTGGCGGGAGAAAATGATCAATCTCATCGACACGCCCGGGCATGTGGATTTCACCATTGAGGTGGAGCGTTCTCTGCGCGTGCTGGACGGGGCCGTGGGCGTCTTCTGCGCCGTGGGCGGGGTGGAGCCGCAGTCCGAGACGGTCTGGCGGCAGTCCGAGCATTTCGCAGTGCCCAAGATCGCCTTTGTGAACAAGATGGACCGCCTGGGCGCGGATTTCGAAGCCGCGCTGGAGGCCATACGCCGCCGCCTCCAGACCAATGCCGTGGCCGTCACGGCCCCCTTGGGCCAGGGCGAATCCTTTGCCGGGGTGCTGGATCTGATCAGCGGCGAAACCCTGACCTTCGATCCGGCGGACCAGGGCCGCACCGTGCTGCGCGTGCCGTTCAGCCCGCGCGAGGCTACGCTGGCCGCGCCCTGGCGCGAAACCCTGCTGGAAAAACTGGCCGAGGCCGACGACAAATTTCTGGAGCTCTGGATGGAAGGCTCTTTCAGCCGGGAGGATGTCCGCGCCGCCCTGCGCCGCGCCACGCTTTCCCGCGGCCTGACGCCCGTGCTCTGCGGCTCGGCCCTGCGCAATGCGGGTGTTCAGCCCGTACTGGACGCTGTCTGCGACTATCTGCCCTCGCCCCTGGACGTGCCCGCGCCTGTGGGACGAGATGCGCAAGGCCGCGAAGAAGCCGTGGAGCCGGACCCGGACGCGCCGCCCGTAGCCCTGGTCTTCAAGGTGCTTATGGAAAACGGGCGCAAACTTTCCTTTCTGCGTCTCTATGCCGGGCAAATCAGGGAAGGCGACTCGCTGCGCAATGTGACGCGGAAGAGCGACGACCGCGTGGGGCGCATCTTCCGCCTGCATGCCGACCGGCGCGAACAGCTCGAATCGGCCTCGGCCGGGGAAATCGCGGCGGTGGTGGGCCTGCGCACGGCCCATACCGGCGAAACCTACGCCGCGCGGGCCCGCGAACTCGTGCTGGAATCCATTGAAGCCTACGCCCCGGTGCTCACTCTAGCGCTGGAGCCGCGCAACGCCGATGAGGGCAAAACCCTGGATGAGGCCCTGGCCCGCTATGTGGAGGAGGACCCCACCTTCCAGGTCAGCCTGGACGATGATTCCGGCACGCGCATGATTTCCGGCATGGGCGAACTGCATCTGGACGTGCTGCTGGAGCGCATGCGCCGCGAATACGGCATCAGCCCGCGCGCCGGACAGCCGCAGGTGGTGCTGCGCGAAACCGTGCGCAGGGAAGCCGAGGCTGAAGCCGTCTTCGACAAGGAGTTGGGCAAGGAGCATCACCAGGGAGCGGTGGCCCTACGCGTGGCCCCCCTGCCCCGCCATACGGGCAATCAGGTGACGGTGGGCGATTTCCTGCCTGCGGATCCGCAGGAGGCCCGTAAAATTCTGCCCCCGGCCCTGCTCCAGGCCGCCTTGGACGGCGTGCGCGACGGCCTGCAAAGCGGCGAGCTGACCGGCTGGCCTCTGGTGGACGTGGCCGTGACCCTGACCAATGTGGAGCGGCGCGAGGGCCTGACCACCATACCGGGCTGTCACATGGCCGCCGGACAGGCTTTGCGCGAGGCACTGTCCAAAGCCGCGCCCGTGGCCCTGGAGCCCGTCATGCGGGTGGAAATCAACGTGCCCGAGGATTTTCTGGGCCCGGCCATCAGCCTGTTCACTGCCGCCGGAGGCAAAGTGGAAGACCTGGAGGACCATGCCGGGCGCAAGCTGCTGCGCGGCACGGCCCCGTTGCGCCGTCTGTTCGGCTTCTCCACCTCCTTGCGCTCGGCCACCCAGGGACGGGCCGGATTGATGCTGGCCTTTGACCGTTTTGATCTGCCCTGAGGCCGCCATGCCCGCATCGCCGGAAAACAGAAATCAGGCCCCCCGCGCCAAGAAAAGCCTGGGCCAGCATTTTTTGCGCCGGGAGGAAATCTGCGACCGTATTGCGGCCCTGCTGCTGCCCCAGGCCGAAGACCGCGTACTGGAAATCGGCCCCGGCCCCGGCGCGCTGACCAGGGCGCTGGAAGCCGCGCCGCACGCCTGCCTGCTGTTGCTGGAAAAGGACCGCCACTGGGCGGCCGAACGGCAGCGCCAGGCCGCTCCGCGCACCCAGGCCGTGCTGACCGACGCCCTGCGCTTCGACTGGCGGCGCATCAGTCCGGAGCACCCGTGGAAAGTCATCGGCAATCTGCCCTATAATGTGGCCTCGCCCCTGATCTGGGATATTGTGTCGCGCGCGGAAGGGCTGAAGCGAGCCGTGTTCATGGTCCAGAAGGAAGTGGGCCAGCGCCTGGCGGCCGCGCCCGGCAACGGCCACTACGGCGCCCTCTCGGTCTGGGTTCAGAGCTACGCCCGCCCGCGTCTGGAATTCGTGGTCGGGCCCGGCGCGTTCAGCCCGCCGCCCAAGGTGGATTCGGCCGTGCTTTCCTTTGAGCCGCTGCCGCCCGAGGCGCAGCCCGCCCATCCCAAGGCCCTGGCCCGCCTGTTGCGGATCTGCTTTCAGCAGCGCCGCAAGCAGCTGGGCGGCATCTTCCGCCGGGCCGGTCTGCCGCAGATGGAAAGGGCTCTGGACCAGGCGGGCCTGGCCCCCAGCCTGCGGCCCGAAGCCTTGAGCACGGATGATTTTCAGCGCCTGTCCTCTTTTTTGGCGCTGAATCTTGACAATCCGCGCTAAAAGAGGTTGAGTTAAGTCCGCTATCATAATGGTATTGCGTGCGGTGGTTTTGCGCCACGGACTTGGGGAGTCAGGCTCGCGGTATCTGTTGGCAAATCTTCAGGAGGATATGCTGATGACTAAAGCTGATCTGGTTGAAAAAATCGCCGCCAAGGCCAATCTGACCAAGGCCGCCGCCGAGCGCGCCCTCAATGCCTTTCTGGCTTCCGTGGAAGACTCGTTGAGCAAGGAAGCCAAACTGACCCTCACCGGTTTCGGCACCTTCGCCGTGGAAAGCCGCAAAGCCCGCCAGGGCCGCAATCCGCGCACCGGCGCCACCTTGACCATTCCCGCCTGCAAAATGGTCAAGTTCCGCCCCGGCAAAATGCTCAAAGACGCCTTGAATTAATTTTTCCCCGCATGCGGCGACACGGCAAGCCCGTACGGGCTTGCCGTTTTTTTCTTGTCCACTGGAAAATGCGCCTTTCCAGACCTTGAGGGCTGTTCAACAATTTTGAAATTGAACCGCTCCAGTGCTTGCTTTTTTTCCAGCCAAGCACTATACAGACTCTTCATATTTTGCAGCGCCGTGCTTTTTACAGCCCGGCCTGTCCGCCGGAGGGGGTGATATTCTTGCCCGGAGTTTTTCTCAACGACGACGATTACAACTTCGACATTGCCTTGCGCCGTTTCAAGAAGCAGGTGGAGAAGGCCGGCATTCTTTCTGAAATGAAGAAGCGCCAGCACTACGAAAAACCGAGCGTCATGCGCAAAAAGAAGAAGGCCGCCGCCCGCAAGCGGTTGATGAAAAAAATCAGAAAAATGAACATGGCCTAGCCCATCCCCACAGCGCGCCATGCCGCGCATTGCGCGGTGCGGTTCCGCTGTCCCGAGGCCATCACGCATTCGGACAGACACTGCGGGAAATCCCTTGGGGATTTCCCGCAGTTTCCGCTTCTTTTCCACTCTTACCCCCGGCACCGCCATGAGCCTATCTGAACAGATCGAGAAAGAATACATCCAGGCCTACAAAGCCAAGGATGCCGTGCGTCTTACCGTGTTGCGGCTTCTGAAAACCGCGGTCAAAAACAAGTTGGTGGACCTTCGGCGGCCCGGCGGCAGCCTTTCCGACGAGGAAATGCTGGACGTCATCATCAAGGAAGGCAAGCAGCGTCAGGATTCCATTGAGCAGTACACCGCCGCCAACCGCGCCGATCTGGCCGAGAAGGAAGCTGCCGAACTGCGAATTTTGCAGGAATACCTGCCCAAAGCCCTCAGCCCCGAGGAACTGGCGGAGATTATCGAGACCACCGTCACCGAGCTTCAGGCCGCCACGCCCAAGGATATGGGCCGGGTGATTTCTGCCGTCATGGGTTCATACAAGGGCCGGGTGGACGGCAAGGCGCTGTCCGAGGCGGTCAAAAAACGGCTCAGCTGAAAACGCGCCTTTTGTCCTCCGGACTGCGTCAGAATGTCGTTTGCAGGCCGGGGTTGCACGGGAAAGTGCTACCCTCGGTCCGCAAGCGACGTCTTCCCTGTCAAAGAACAAAGTCCATGTTTTCAGGGAAACGTTTTGCCGTAGCTCTTTTATTTTTCAATTCCCCTTGGGGGTATTTCTAGAGCGGATTAACTTTGAAATTTTACAAATTTCAAAGTCGGCATTCCGGCGAAAAATGTGGTTATCGTTGCTACTGCTCCCCGTATGGTTCCGTTGTCGCCAACGGGGACAGCCCTTCGGGCTGCCTTCGGTCGCTTTTCCGGAATCCACGCCGCGCTGCTCTCAATGCCTGTACGCCCTTTGGACTACAGGCACGGCCCTACGGGCCGCCCGTCGGGCCGGTCTTCGCGGCGCGCCTCACCGTGTTCGGCGTTAGAGCATTTCAAAGTTGAAATGCTCTAGGGCCTGTTAACACTATTTGACAAAGAGCGAGTATTCCGTAAGAATGTCTTATGCAAATTACTCGCGAACAATATGAGAGAATCGCTGACTGCTTCCCGCGCCAAAGAGGTAATGTCCGTTTTGACAATCTCCAGGTGTTGAATGCGATTCTGTAC
Organism: Desulfovibrio sp. 3_1_syn3; assembly: GCF_000145315.2. Lineage (NCBI taxonomy): Bacteria > Pseudomonadati > Thermodesulfobacteriota > Desulfovibrionia > Desulfovibrionales > Desulfovibrionaceae > Desulfovibrio > Desulfovibrio sp. 3_1_syn3. Next base: position 270,619 of record NZ_ADDR02000002.1, on the reverse strand, counting down.
GTTGCGGAGCATGGGTGTAAATGGCGTGGACTGCCGAAAAATTTTGGCTGTTGGCACAGCATCTACACGCGCATGAACCGCTGGAGCAAGAACGGAGTTCTTGACCGTATATTTGAACGCCTTCAACAAGAGCAGATACTCCGCCTTAAAATAGAAGCAGTTTCTCTCGACAGTACTATTGTTAAGGTTCATCCCGATGGAACAGGGGCCTTAAAAAAACAGGTCCGCAGTCCATCGGAAAGTCCAGAGGCGGCTGGACGACCAAGCTTCATATGGTTGCCGCGAATGCTGAATGCGCGTTGAATTTCAGCCTCACTCCCGGCAACGCCGGCGATGCCCCCGAGGGGCGCAGGCTGCTTGTCCAGTTGGGGCCGATGCCAGCGCCGTGCAGCTTGCTTATGGATGGCGCATATGAGGGTAATGAAACGACTCGCTTGGGACGTGAGTTGGGCTTCACTCCGGTGGTGCCGCCCAATCCCAACCGACTGAAACCGTGGGAGTATGACAAAGAGCTATACAAAAGACGTAATGAGGTAGAACGGCTTTTCAGGAGGCTCAAAGGCTTCCGCCGTGTTTTTACTCGCTTCGATAAGCTCGATGTCATGTTCCTGGCCTTTGTCGTCTTTGCGTTGATTGTTATAGCTCTGAAATAGTGTTAACAGGCCCTAGTGCTGGCGCAACCCTTATGGCACAAAGAAATCATGATTCATACCCGCACTCTCAATTCCCTCGAATTCGGCAAGATCACGGAATACCTGGCCGGGCTCTGCTGCTCGGGCGTGGGCCGCGAACGCGCCTTGGCCCTTGCTCCCCTGCCGGACTCCGAGGCCGTGACCCTGGCCGCGCGCCTCTATGAGGAAGCCGCCACCTGGGCCGCCCGCCCCGTGGGCGACGGCGGCAAGGGCTTCAGCCTGGCCGCCTTTCCCGATGTCGGCGGCCTGCTGCACGCCGCCGAGCGCCCCCAGTCCCGGCCCGACGCCGACGCCTTCTGGGCTCTGCGCGAAGTGCTGCGCCTGGCCCAGAGCGCGCAGGCCGCCATCAATACGCCCGAGGCCCCGCGCCACTGGCCGCATCTGCTGGAGCTGGCCCAGGCCGCGCCCATGCCCGTGCAGCTCACGGCGGCGTTGAGCCGCTGCATTTCCGACGACGGCCTGATCAGGGACGAAAGCTCGCCGGAACTCTATCGTCTGCGCGGCGAACTGCGCCGCCTGCACCAGAGCTGCATGCGCAAGGTCAAGGATTTCGCCCTGCAGTACAATATGCTGCCCTATCTGCAGGACGAGTTCATGACCCTGTCCTCGGACCGCTATGTGCTGCCGCTCAAGGCCAATTTCAAGGGCCGCATGCAGGGCATCATCCACGACTGGTCCCAGACCGGCGAAACCTGCTATTTCGAGCCCATGTTTCTGGTGGAGATCAACAACCGTCTCCAGGAACTCAAGCATGAGGAGCGCGAGGAGGAGCAGAAGGTACTGGCCTATCTGCGCGACCTGCTGGCCGCCGAACTGCCCGGCGCCTGGGCCGCCCTGGACCTGCTGGCCCGGCTGGACGTGTTGCAGGCCATGCGCCGCCTGGCCGATCTGTATGACGGCCGCTGCATCAGCCTCTCGCCGGTGGAGGAAGGCATCAGTCTGCTGGAGGCCCGCCATCCCCTGCTGGCTCTGGCCCGGAGCAAAAACACGGGCGCGGACAAGACCGCCGCCGCGCCGGTCCGGCCCCTGGACATTCTGCTGCGCCCCGGCGAACGGGCCCTGGTTATCACCGGCGGCAACGCGGGCGGCAAGACAGTCTGCCTGAAAACCCTGGGGCTCGTGGTGGCCATGACCCTCAGCGGCCTGCCCGTGCCCGCGGGCAAGGGGTCGCATCTGCCATGGTTCAACCGCATGGACGCCTTCATCGGCGACGAGCAGAGCCTGGATGACAATGTTTCCACCTTCACGGCCCAGATAGACCATCTGGCCAAGGCCTGGAAGCATCTGGACCAGCACGGTCTCGTGCTGCTGGACGAATTCGGCGCGGGCACGGACCCGGCGCAGGGCGCGGCATTGGCCCAGGCGGTCCTTGACGAATTGCTGGACAAACATACCTTTGTACTGGCAGCCACGCATTTTCCGTCGCTCAAGTCCTACGCCCTGACCCGCGAGGGAGCCAGGGCGGCGTCCATGTTGTTTGATCCGGCCACAAAAAAACCGCTGTTCAAGCTGGCCTACGGCCAGGTAGGGGCCAGCCAAGCTCTGGATGTGGCGCGGGAGCACGGCCTGCCCGAAACCATTGTGCACCGGGCCGAACACTATTTGCTGCAGGACGGCCAGGACGCCACGGCCCTGCTGGGGCGGCTCAACGATCTGGCCGCCCGGCGCGAGGAAGAACTGCTCGTCTTGCGGGCGGAGCAGGAAAAAGCCCGCCATGCCGTGCAGCAAAGCCGCGAGCGCCTGGAAAAGGAACGCGTCCGCCTGCACGAGGAAGTGCGCGGCAAGGCCGCCGAACTGATGCGGGCCTGGAAGGAAGGACGGGCCACGTCCAAGCAGGCCCTGAAGGAAATGTCCCGCCTGCGCGCCTCCCTGGCCCCGGCTGTGGAGCCGGAGACGCAGTCCGTGCTGCCCAAACCGCAGCATTTCACGCCGGGTCAGAACGTGCTGCACAGTGTGTTCAACAAGCGCGGCGTGATCACGGACGTGGATGAACGCCGGGGCCGAGTGCGCCTGGACATGAACGGCGTGAATCTCTGGGCCGAGATGAAGGACCTGCGAGAAAGCGGCGGCCAAGCCCCCCAGGCAGCGCCGCGCAGTGCGGTGAAACGCGGGACCGACGAAAACGCCTCCCTGAGCCTGGATTTGCGCGGCATGCGCGCGGACCAGGCTCTGGCCGAAGTGGAGCGTTTTCTGGACAAGGCCCTGCTGGCCGGTTTTTCCGAGGTGGAAATCGTGCACGGACGCGGCACGGGTGCGCTGCGCCGCGAAGTTCACGAATTTCTGCGCGGCTTTCCGGCCGTGGACCGGTTCGTACTGGCCCCGGAGGACAGGGGCGGGGACGGCATGACTATCGTCACATTTCGTTAACCACTGTCGTTACATGAACCTTTTTGACTGCCGATCGCGTCATCGAGGTTGCCTTTATCCGTAGCGCCGCTGCCCTTCTCTGCAGGCCGCATTGCGGCAGAGGCAAAGGCAAGGCGGCAACGCCGCCGACGGCCGAAGCAAACGCGCTTTTTGCCCCGGTCGGGCATGCTACGGGAAGGGCACTCTTCCATCACAAACAACGCGTTTTCCTTGCCGGAAAGCCAAAAATTCTCAGTGTAAGCGGCAGTACTCGGCAAGCGCCCCACGTGGGTGCCTTTTCCGTTTTCCATTGCTGCGTTGACGGCATTCCCCCGCAACGCTAGACCGGAGCACAGGGCTGCATGCAATCCAAAGACGCCATCCGCGCCATCAAGGAGCGCCTGAACATCGTGGACATTGTGCGCCGCTTTGTGGAGCTCAAACGCAACGGCCCGCGCTGGGTGGCCCCCTGCCCCTTCCACCAGGAAACCAAGCCCTCCTTTTCCGTCAATGAGGAACAGGGCATGTTCTACTGCTTCGGCTGCCACGCCTCCGGGGACATTTTTGATTTCTACGGCCGGATCAACGGCCTGGATTTCAAGGAATGTCTGGAGCAACTGGCCGCCGAGGCCGGGATCACCATTGAACGCGGCCGGAGCAACGCCCGCAGCCAGGGCGAGGAGCGGGAGCGCCGCTCGGGCCGCCAGCAGATGCTGCGCATGTATGAGCTGGCCGCCGGGCATTTCAGCGCTGCCCTGCAAAGCCCGGAAGCCGCCGAATGCCGCGAGTATATCGAAAAGCGCGGCCTGAGCGAGGACATCGTGCAGCGTTTCGGCCTGGGCTGGGCCCGGCGCGAATGGCAGTCTCTGGCCGACGCCCTGCGCCGCGCGGGCTTTGACGCCCGTCTGGCCGTGGAGGCGGGCCTGCTGGGCCAGTCCGGCAACGGCCGGGCCTATGACCGCTTCCGGGGGCGGCTGGTCTTTCCCATCAAGAGCCTTTCCAACCAGATCATCGCCTTCGGCGGACGGATCATCGCCGGAGAGGACGAGGCCAAGTACATTAACAGCTCGGACACGCCCATCTATAAAAAAGGCGAGCATCTCTACGGCCTGGCCCAGGCCCGGCGCGGCATCACCACCAAGGGGCGCGCCCTGCTCACCGAAGGCTACATGGACGTGCTCACCCTGCACCAGTTCGGTTACGACAACGCCGTGGGCGTGCTGGGCACCGCGCTGACGCCGGAGCAGATCAAGCGGCTTTCGGGCTTCGCCTCCCAAATGGTGTTGCTCTTCGACGGAGACCGGGCCGGGCGCAAGGCCGCTCTGCGCTCCTGCGAAATGCTGCTCACGCGCGGCCTGGCCTGCAACGTGGTGCTGATGCCCGAAGGCGAGGACATCGACAGCCTGCTGCGCACCGCCGGGCCCGAGGCTTTTGAGGAATTGCAGGCCAAGGCGCCGGACGGGCTGCGCTTCTGCGTGGACGTACTCAAGGCCCTGGCCCCGCGCGAAACAGTGGAATGGGCGCGCAACTTCCTGCGCCAGGTGGAATTGCCTGAACTGGTCAGCCCGTATGTCTCGCGGCTGGCCGGGCATTTGCAACTTTCGGAAAACGAGCTGCGCCAGGGCCTGGCCGCCTGGCACAGCCAGAAACAGGACGGCCGGGGCCGCGCCCCGGCGCAAACGGCCAAACCCAGCCTCGCCCGGCAGAACATGCGCGACCGCCAGATTATGATGTACGCGGTGCGCTATCCCGAACGGCTCGACGACCTGCGCGCTCTCGGCGCGGATCTGACCCTCCAGTCGGCCGTTGCCCGGCGGCTCTGGGACAAGATTGAGGAATTGGGGGAAGAAAGCCCCTATCATCTGGACCAACGCGAAAAAAACTTCTGGACCCTCTGCCGGGGGGCTGAAGCCGCGCCCCGCGACAACGGCGACAAGGAACTGGAATTCCTGCGCCGCGACCTGGACGCCTATTACGCCTCGGCGCAAAAATCGTCTGTTTCCGCAGCCTTACGCGAGAATACCGGTACAGGTGACTTTGCGGCTGATTTGGATTATCTTCGCGCACTGCAGGAAACCTTGGAGAAAGGGCATGAGTAATCTTAAAGATATCCAGCAAATACAATCTCTTATCGCCAAGGGCAAAGGCACGGGCTTTCTGACCTTTGAAGAGGTCAACAAGGCTCTGCCCGTGGAAATGAGCACGCCCGAGCAGTTTGAAGAGATTATCGGCATTTTCGAGCAGCTGGAAATCGTCATTGTGGATTCCGAAAAGGACGGCAAAAAAATTTCCGCCACCGCCGCCGAAACCGACGACGACGTGAGTGAAGACACGCTGGACCTGACCGAAGACGAGGAATCAGCCGACTACTCCTCCCGCAGCACCGATCCCGTGCGCATGTATCTGCGCGAAATGGGCGCCGTGCCCCTGCTGGATCGCGACGGCGAAGTGGTCATCGCCAAAAAAATCGAAATGGGCGAACAGGACGTGCTCTACGCCCTGGTGGAAGTGCCCGTAGCCGTGGAAGAACTCATCAACGTGGGCGAGGATCTGCGCCAGAACCGCGTCAAGCTCAAGGATGTGGTCAAAACCATTGAAGAAGACGACCCCAGCGAAGACGAGATGAACCAACGCTCGCGGGTCATCCTGCTCCTGGACGAAATCAAGCAGGTCTTCAAGAAAAAACGCAAGATCTACAAGAAGCTGGACGACTGTTGCACCCTGGAACGCCGGGTCACGGCCACCCAGAAGGAAATCATCAGCTTCAAGGAAGAGATCGTCACCCGCCTGCGCGACATCAAGCTGGAAAAGACCCTCATCGACCGGATCATCGAGACGGTGGAAGACTATGTGCGCCAAATGCACAACTGCCAGCGCGATCTTTCGGCCTACATCCTCTCCACGGGCCGCACCCAAGTGGAAATCCAGACCATGTTCGACGGCCTGGAAAAGCGCGAGGTCAATCCCACAGAGGCGGCGCGCGACCTCAAGCTCAGCGTTGACGAGCTCTTTTCCTTCAAGGAAATGATCATCGGCAAGATTGAAATCCTCAAGCGCCTTCAGGAAAAATGCTGCCACAATGTGGGTGACCTGGAAGAAGTGCTCTGGCGCATCAAGCGCGGCAATACCGCGGCCATGCGCGCCAAGCAGGAGCTGATCCGCTCCAACCTGCGTCTGGTGGTTTCCATTGCCAAAAAATACACCAATCGCGGCCTGCAGTTCCTGGATCTGATCCAGGAGGGCAACATCGGCCTGATGAAGGCCGTGGACAAATTCGAGTACCAGCGCGGCTACAAGTTTTCCACCTACGCCACTTGGTGGATCCGCCAGGCCATCACCCGGGCCATCGCGGACCAGGCCCGGACCATCCGCATTCCGGTGCACATGATCGAAACCATCAACAAGCTGATCCGCACCTCGCGCTATCTGGTGCAGGAACTGGGGCGCGACCCCACGCCCGAGGAAATCGCCGAGCGCATGGAATATCCGGTGGAAAAGGTCAAGAAAGTGCTTAAGATAGCCAAGGAGCCCATCTCTCTGGAGACGCCCATCGGCGACGAGGAAGATTCCAGCCTGGGCGATTTCATTGAGGACAAGAAGGCCGTGGCTCCGGCCGAGGAAGTCATCAACACCAAGCTCTCCGAGCAACTGGCCGCCGTGCTGGCGGATCTGACCCCGCGCGAGGAGCAGGTGTTGCGCAAGCGTTTCGGCATTGCGGAAAAGAGCGATCACACCCTTGAGGAAGTGGGCAAGCTCTTCAACGTGACGCGCGAACGCATCCGCCAGATCGAGGCCAAGGCTTTGCGCAAGCTGCGGCATCCGGTGCGGAGTCAGCCTTTGCGCTCCTACTACGAAAACTGATGGCATTTGATTCTTTTTGCCGCTGGCTGTGTTAGGCGGCGCGGCCCGGCTTGGTTACGTAGACAACTGCTTTGGCCGTTGCGACAAAGGAAGCTATGGACAAAGACAGCAACTGGTTACTGCAACTATGTGTGACTAGTTGCTGTCGCCATCCGTAAGCCTCGTGAACTCGGCAACGGCTAGCGCCCGCGCCGGGCCGCTTGCCTGCCGTGCCAGCGACAAAAATTTCTCAAATGCCATTTATTTGCTAAGACGGCACAGGAAAGTAAAATGGCTGCGAGTACAGCGAATTTCAGCAACAGCAAATGGCCCCGCCATGCGGGGAAAGCCGTTCTGCTTCTCCTGCTCTGCTGCCTGCTTCTGCCGTCGGCGGCGCGGGCGGAGGAAGACGCCCTGCCCCAGCCGAAAGGCGTGGTGGCCCGCTGCTTCGACGGTGACACTCTCAAACTTACGGACCGGCGCGTGGTGCGTCTGGCGGGCATCGACACGCCGGAGCTGGGGCGGGACAACAGGAAGCCCCAGTTTTACGCCCGCGAAGCCCGGCAGGAACTGGACGCTCTGGCCAAAGGTCAGAAAGTCCGTCTGTTCGCCGCCGGAGTCAAAAGCAAAGACCGCCACGGCCGCATCGTGGCCGACGTGCGGCTGGAGGACGGCCGGTCCCTGAGCGATCTGATGCTCGAACGGGGCGCGGCCTTTTACTATCCGCATCAGGATCAGAGCCCGCAGTTGCAGGAACGCCTGCGCGGCCTGCAGGAACAGGCCATCAATGCGCGGCGCGGCCTCTGGGCCCATCTGCTCTCCCTGCCCCTGGCGCACCAGAACTACACGGGCAACCGCAATTCCCTGCGCTTTTTTCCGGCGGACTGCCCGGAGGCCCAGCACATCAAACCCCGCAACCGGGTCTATTTCGGCACCCTGATGGACGCCTTTCTGGCGGGCTACGCCCCGGCCAGGGTCTGCCAATTCTGGCCCACCCAGCCATGAGCACCGTTTCCCCCACTCCCCTGCAACAGGAACAGGCCCTGGTCATCTTTTCCGGCGGTCAGGATTCCGCCACCTGCCTGGCCTGGACTCTGAGCCGCTTTGAGCGTGTCCGGACCCTGGGCTTTGACTATGGCCAGCGGCACAACGTGGAACTGGCCTGCCGTCAGCGTCTGCGTGCGGCTCTGGCGGAACTTGATCCGCTCTGGGCCTCCCGTCTGGGACCGGATACCCTGTTGAATGTGGATATTTTCCGCCAGCTGGCCGACACGGCCCTGACCTCCGAGGCCCCCATCGCCGCCGACGGTCCGGGCGGCCTGCCCACCACGTTCGTGCCGGGCCGCAATCTGCTGTTCATCCTGCACGCCGCTGTCTGGGCCTATGCCAAGAATATCCGCCATCTGATCCTGGGCGTCTGCCAGAGCGATTCTTCCGGTTATCCCGATTGCCGCGACGACAGCATCAAGGCCATGCAGGTGGCGCTCAATTGCGGTATGGACAGCCGCTTCGTCCTGCACACGCCGCTGATGTGGCTGAGCAAGCGCGGAGCCTGGGAGTTGGCCGAGTCTCTGGGGGGGACGGCTCTGGTGGACCTGATTCTGGAAGAAAGCCACACCTGTTACGCGGGCGAGCGCGGCCGGCGTTATGACTGGGGCTACGGCTGCGGGGTCTGCCCTGCCTGCCGCCTGCGGGCCTCCGGTTACGCGGCCTACCGGGAAGCGCGGAAAAACGGAGAACGGGGCCGCACGGAGGTCTGATGTCCAAAAAGCAACTCAGCGCGGCCCAAGGCATTGAAGCGGCCTGCATCCTCTTTCAGCTCAACAGCAAAACCGCCGACATCCTGCGTCTGGCTGAAAATGCCGGGCTGCCTTCCGCGTATGCGCACGGGCCGGAACAGGCCCGGCTCTGCGCCGAATGGCGGGCTTTTGTCCACGCCGTGGTCACGGCCGGGCTCATGCAGCACGCACCCAACAGCGTTCTGGCGGGTTATCTGCGGGAAACAGGCAATCTGCTGCGCGCGGCTGAAACGGACGCGCCCGCCGAAAGCAACAATGCCCCAACAGCGGGAACTCTCGTTCAGGCCGACTTTGTGGACGGCCCTTTTGCCGCCTATATGGCTCTGCTGGGGCACGGCGAGCAGGCCGGTTGCCCGGAGCTCTTCTGCCGCCGCCTGGCCGAAGGGGCAGCGCCCGGCGTTGCGGCCGAACCGGCCGCGGATGCCCGCGCCCAGGCCCGTCTGGCCGCTGCCATGGCACTGGTGATCAGCGCCGTGTGGGATAAGCTGGAAGAGTATGAGATCCTGCCCGATTAGGGGCTGTGATCAACACTCCGGAGTGTTGTTTGCCGACGCCAGTAAGGGAACGTGGTGTTGGAGTAGTCGAGGCATCTTACGGCTGCATGCGGCCTTGGAACACACGGTGTTTCAAGGCCGATCTGTTTTTATTCCCCCGCCTTTTCCCCTCAATCCCCGCGCCGGTTCGCTTTTCCGTAACGGCGGATTCCCCGCAGGCCCCGGACCAGGGGCGATTCCCGGTGAAACAGAAAGAGCGGCAGCACGGCCCCGATAACCAGGGCGCACATGATGAAGAAGGTGGTCAGGCTGTTGTAGACGATGCTTACCAGCAGTTCCTGGCGCAGGGGCATGTCCGCTGTGCCCAGAAACTGCATGGTGGCCAGGATGGCCTTATAGGCGAACATGCCCGGAATCATGGGCAGGAGCGCGGGAAAGGCGAACATCTCCGCCGGAATGTGCCAGCGCCGGGTACACGGCATGCTGCACAGCGAGATCAGCAGGGCCGCGCAGAGTGAGGCGCTGGCGATGCCCACACCTTCCCGCATCAGCGCGAAACGGCCCATATGCCCCACGGCGGCCAGTGCTCCGGCCACAAGCACGACCTTCTTGGGCGGGTTGGAAATGACGGCGAACCCCATGGCCGCCACGGCCGCGAAAAAACCGTCCGCCAGCATTGTCAGCAAAGGGGTCACAGCGAACTCACCCCCAGCAGGGCCATGGTCAGGGCCAGCCCCAGAGCGATGCAGGCAATCAGAATACTGGCCTGCACGGCCCGGGCAAAGCCCATCAGCGCATGCCCGTCCATGATGTCCAGCATGGCGTTGATCAGGGGAATGCCCGGGATCAAAAACAGCACGCTGGCCGCCAGAGCGGTCTGCGGCGTCGTGCCCCAATGGAACAGCACGCCCGGCGCGGCCAGCAGGGAGGCGGCGAAGGCGCAGAGAAAGAAGACGATCTTGCCGTCCACGCGCCAGCGCACCAGAAGCTGGCGCAGATAAAAACCCGCCAGGGTGGCGATGAAGACCAGGCCCATGGCCGTGGCGTCGCCTTCAAACAAACGGCAGAAGGCGGCATTGGCGCAGGCCACCAGAATGCGCACCAAAGCCGGATGATAGCGCGGCCCGCTCAGGATGGCGTCGAGACTTTGCCGCGCTTCCTCCAAACTCAGACGCTCGTCCACAATGCGCCAGCCCAGAGCGTTGAGGCCCGCCACCTTCTGGAAGTCCGGCGCACCGGCCTTGATGGAGCCCACCGAGGTACGGCGGTCCCGCCCGTCCGCCGAGGTGACGGAGAGCATCAGATGCTTGGGAAAGACCGCCAGATCCACCGCAAAACCAAAGGCCCCGGCAATGCGCACGGCATTACGGTCCACGCGCGCGGTCTGCGCGCCCAGGGCCAGCAGGGCCGCGCAGAAGACGCGCAGAAAGTCGTTGACCTCCCATGCGCTGGGGGTCTGCGCGACCGGGCCGAGGCTGCCGGAACTTTTGTGCGGGGCACGGGAAAGCGCGGCCGTGGCCGCGCTTTGTTGTGAAGAATCGGACATATCGTGTCTATACTAGAGCCTGTTAACACTATTTTAGAGCTATAACAATCAACGCAAAGACGACAAAGGCCAGGAACATGACATCGAGCTTATCGAAGCGAGTAAAAACACGGCGGAAGCCTTTGAGCCTCCTGAAAAGCCGTTCTACCTCATTACGTCTTTTGTATAGCTCTTTGTCATACTCCCACGGTTTCAGTCGGTTGGGATTGGGCGGCACCACCGGAGTGAAGCCCAACTCACGTCCCAAGCGAGTCGTTTCATTACCCTCATATGCGCCATCCATAAGCAAGCTGCACGGCGCTGGCATCGGCCCCAACTGGACAAGCAGCCTGCGCCCCTCGGGGGCATCGCCGGCGTTGCCGGGAGTGAGGCTGAAATTCAACGCGCATTCAGCATTCGCGGCAACCATATGAAGCTTGGTCGTCCAGCCGCCTCTGGACTTTCCGATGGACTGCGGACCTGTTTTTTTAAGGCCCCTGTTCCATCGGGATGAACCTTAACAATAGTACTGTCGAGAGAAACTGCTTCTATTTTAAGGCGGAGTATCTGCTCTTGTTGAAGGCGTTCAAATATACGGTCAAGAACTCCGTTCTTGCTCCAGCGGTTCATGCGCGTGTAGATGCTGTGCCAACAGCCAAAATTTTTCGGCAGTCCACGCCATTTACACCCATGCTCCGCAACGTACAGAATCGCATTCAACACCTGGAGATTGTCAAAACGGACATTACCTCTTTGGCGCGGGAAGCAGTCAGCGATTCTCTCATATTGTTCGCGAGTAATTTGCATAAGACATTCTTACGGAATACTCGCTCTTTGTCAAATAGTGTTAACAGGCCCTAAAGCAGATTCATTTTGACGGCGGGCAAAGGCCGCCTGCTCACATTTCGTGACAAGGATTTGCAGCTAACAGAGCCGTTGACGCATTTCATGCGTGAATTGCTCTAAACACCTAGGCCGGGCTCTCGTTATCCAGAAACACCCAGTGCAGAATCCGCTTGTGCACACGCAGGCGGTATTCGGCCTGACGCACCAGCCAGGAAGCCGGACCGGAAAGAATCTTCTGGTCCACGGGAATGGCTTCCACGGGCGAAGCGCTGAGCAGCAGGCGCGCGTCGGGATTAGCCTTGCTCATCAGCGCGGCGTCGAGCCGCCAGGAGCCTACATCCTCGGCGCTCATGCCGCCCCGGCAACCGGCAAAGACAAAATTGGCGCCCTTCACGGCTTCCTCCGGCGTTTCCACAAATGTCACCGGGGTTTGCAGCTTGTCCACCACGGCCTTGAGCGGGGCCGGGTCCAAATGCGGGGGCAGGGCCACGCGCAAGGCAAAGGGGAAAAAGGCCGTGGCCGCGATGAGGGAATGGAGCGTGCCGTTGGCGCACCCCAGCCAGGAGGCCGTGACGCCCTGCAGATAGCGGGAAGCGCGCAGCATGCAGGCGATGTCGGCCAGGGCATGGGCCGGATGCGCGTCCGGGCTGCCCGCATTGATGACCGGAAAATTCACATTGGCGGTCCGCATGTCCCAGGTGTTCACCGGCAGGCCGTAGGTGTACAGGCAATCCAGATAATAGCCGAAAATCGGCATCAAATGTTCCTGATAGTCATTGAGCTCCATGCGCCAAGTGCCCTGCTCACCCTCATACACTGTAAAGCCGCCCATCTGGCGTACGGCCGCCGTCACGCAGAGGCGCTCGGACAGGGATTGCTGGGCAAAAATCAGCACGGCCACCCGCTCGGTCATGAAGTCGGTGCGCGCCTTGGCATCCGGAGTGCCTATGGCCTGCTGCACCAGCAACCAGCAGGCGTTCTCTCCCAGATCCTTTATGGTCAGTACATGTCTTGGCATTATTTCCTCCCGTGAGGGGCCGGCACGGGCAATATGCCACGGCCGCATACAATTTGAGTGTAGCAAAGGCAGCCCGGCCCTGTCCAGAAGCCGAACAGCAGGAAACAGCACGATTCAGGCAGGTTGGGGAGTGGAGATCGTCTGGCGTCGTATGGAAAAGCGCGGTGTTGGCGCGGGAACGGAACTCTTTTGGTCCACGAGCCGTGACAACTACGCCCGGACGCGGCATGTTGCCCAACCGATCCGCCATCGTCAGGGCAGACGCATCTAATTCCAGGCTTTGCAGGCCTTTTATTTGCCGTGATGATCCGTCAAAACCAGCCTTTTGTGTGCTGGCTGCGTCATCTGGCGCTTTTTGCTGCTCATGTACTTGAGTACATTCCGCGCAAAAAGCGCCATTTTCCTTGCCGGCACGCAAAAATCTTATTTTTTAGGATTCTCCCGGCACCAGCCATCCGCCTGCGCTTCGCTCCGGCGGAGTAAAGGTAGCTTCGCCTCTTTTTGTTCGTTCCCCGATCTATCGGGGAATAAAGGCTTTTTAGATGCGTCTGCCCTGCCGCCATCGTACGCGACACTTGGGATTATGGCGTTTTTCGGCTATACTGGCAGACAAACTCGCTGTCGGCGGATCCACCCGAAGGCGGCGCAAAGCCGCGAGGCAACGTTTGTTCAGTAGAATGGAGCGGATATGAAGGCTTTTATTTTTGATCTGGACGGTACCCTGCTGAACACGCTTGAAGACATCGGCCAGGCCTGCAACGCAGTTCTGGCCGCCCACGGCTATCCCACGCATCCCCTGGCGGCCTACCGCCGGATGGTGGGCAACGGCTTCGGCCGTCTGGTACGCAGCGCCCTGCCCCCGGCGGCGCTGCAAGCACTGACGCCCGAAGCGCTCACCACCCTGGTGGACGAGGCTCGCGCCTGGTACGGACGACATATGCACGAGCGCACCTATCCCTATGACGGCATGCCCGAAGCCCTGACGGAACTGGCCCGGCACGGCCTGACCCTGGCCGTGCTGTCCAACAAGCCCGACGACTTCACCCGGACTCTGATCAGCCGCTATTTCCCACAAATTCCCTTTGCCGAGGTACGCGGCGGGCGATCCGGCACGCCGCTCAAGCCCGATCCCGCCGGACCCCGGGCCATCTTGGCCGCGCTGGGCCTGGAGGCCGGGCAGTGCTTTTACGTGGGCGACAGCGACGTGGACATGCTCACGGCGCGCAATGCGGGTATGGTTTCCGTAGGCGTGGCCTGGGGCTTTCGCGGCCTTGAAGAAGTGCGCGCCGCAGGCGCGCGACATCTGGTGGACACACCGGCGCAATTGCCGGAACTAGTACTCATGTCGTAACTCGCCATAGGCGATTTACGAGGATCACTGAGCCGGAAAACATGCTTTCCGGCTCTTCCGGCGGTTTTGCCGCCGCGCCGGGCTCTCGCCTGACGAAGGAAGACTATGAAACGACCCATTATTGAGATTGATGAGGAAAAATGCAACGGTTGCGGCCAGTGCGTGCTGGACTGCGCCGAAGGCGCGCTGGCCGTCATTGACGGCAAGGCCCGTCTGGTCAGTGAAGTATTCTGTGACGGTTTGGGAGCCTGCCTGAACTGTCCGCAGGGCGCGCTGACCCTGACCACGCGCGAAGCCCCGGACTTTGACGAGGCGGCGGCCCTGGCGGCCAAGGCTCAGAGGGAGACCCCAAACAGCCCGGACCGGCCCGCGCCGATGATGCCTCCGGCGGGCGGCTGTCCCGGCAGCGCGGCGCGGGTGTTGCGGCCCCTGAACGGGAACGCCGCCGTTCCGGCCGCCCCTGAAGCTCTGCGCGTGGAGCTGCCCACCTGGCCCATCCAGTTGCGGCTGGTGCCGCCGCAGGCCCCCTTTCTGGACGGAGCGCATCTGCTGCTGGCCGCCCATTGCGCGGGCTTCGCCCTGCCCAACCTGCACAAGGACTGGCTGGCGGGCCGCGTGCCGCTCATCGCCTGTCCCAAACTGGAAGACAATACGGTCCTGCTGGAAAAACTGACGGCCATCCTGCGCACCGGGCGCATTGCCGGGCTCACGGTGCTGCGCATGAGCGTGCCCTGCTGCGGCGGGCTGGAGCGCCTGGCCGGACAGGCCCTGGAGGCGGCGGCTTGTGATCTGCCCCTGGAAATCCATGTGGCGCGGCTGAGCTGAACAAAACAAAACCCGGCTTTGGCCTGATGTGTGGCCAAAGCCGGGAATCAACGGCGCTGACGGCGCCTCGCACGGGGCTGCGGCGCGGGTAAAATTTTTTGTTACGCCTTGACAAAACCTAGCAAACAACTATGTTTTAAGCACGGCTTGATGCAACGACATCGTATATCTGAGGATAAGCACGCTTTGCCTTTGCGCAAGGTCTTGTAAAGGATTGTGGACATGCCCATCAAGATTCCCGCTGATCTCCCGGCCCGCGCCGCCTTGGAAGATGAAAACATCTTCGTCATGACCGAGGACCGCGCCCGCCGGCAGGACATCCGGCCTCTGGAGATCGTCATCGTCAACCTGATGCCCACCAAAATCGCCACGGAAACGCAGCTGCTGCGCCTGCTGGGCAATTCGCCCATCCAGGTCAACATCACCTTGCTGCGCACGGCGGCGCACGAATCCAAGAATACGCCCCTGCGCCATCTGGAGCGTTTTTACAAGACCTTCGCGGAGATCCGCCACCGCAGTTTTGACGGCATGATCGTCACCGGCGCGCCCGTGGAACATCTGCCTTTCGAGGATGTGGACTACTGGCAGGAACTGCTGGAAATCATGGGCTACGCCCAGGGACACGTCTACTCCACGCTTTATCTCTGCTGGGCGGCCCAGGCGGCTCTGTACCATTTCTACGGCCTGCCCAAGTACATTCTTCCGGCCAAGGTCTCGGGCATTTTCTGTCATGAGGTTCTGCATCCGGAATGCCGCCTGTTTCGCGGCTTTGACGACGAATTTCTGGCTCCGCACTCACGGCATACCGAAGTGCGCGCGGAGGACGTGCTCAAGGTGCCCAATCTGCGCGTCCTGGCCGAGTCCGGCGAGGCCGGGTTGGCCCTGGCTGAGAGCCTGGACCACAGCCAGGTCTTCATGACCGGCCATCTGGAATACGATCGGGGCACCCTGGACGCCGAATACCGGCGGGATCTGGGCAAGGGCCTGGACCCCGTGGTGCCCAGGCACTACTATCCCGGCGACAATCCCTCGGCCATGCCGTTGATGACCTGGCGGGCGCACGCCCACCTGTTTTTCAGCAACTGGCTCAATTATTATGTATATCAGGAAACCCCGTTCAGCCTCACGGCCATTTCCAGAAGCCGTGAGACACGGGCGGAATAACCGGCCGGAGCCTCTGTCCGACCAGCGAGGTGCGCATGCGTTTTTCCACCAGAACCCGTTACGGTTTACGTTTTTTGCTGCGGCTGGCGGCCCAGCCCAAGGACAGTCTGCTGCAGCTGGGTCAAGTGGCCCGCGAGGAGAACATCTCCTCGGGCTATCTGGAGCAGATTGTCCGGGCCCTGAAGCCTCTGGGCATCCTGCGGGCCGTGCGCGGTTCGGGCGGAGGCTACGCCCTGGCTAAAGATCCATCTGAAATCAATATGGAAGATGTCTTTCTGCACCTGGAGGGCGAGATCGCGCCGGTGCGCTGCCTGACCAAGGGGCGGTGCTGCCAGCGTGAACAGCAATGTTCCACACGTGGCTTCTGGAAAGAACTGGACGGCCACATCCGTGGATTCTTGCAGCAGCACACTCTCCGGGAAATCATAGAATCTGAGAAGCATTCCGCTTCAGGAGGCAATTATGTGGAATTATAGCGAAGCCGTGCATGATCATTTCCTGCACCCGCACAACGCGGGCCCCCTGGCCGACGCCAACGCCGTGGGCGAGGTGGGCAGCCTGGCCTGCGGCGACGCGCTCAAGCTCTATCTGAAAATCAATGACCAAGGCGTCATCGAGGACGCCGGTTTTGAAACTTTCGGCTGCGCCAGCGCCATCGCCTCCAGCTCCGTGCTCACGGACATGATCAAGGGCATGACGGTGGACGAGGCGCTCAAGCTGACCAACAAGGACATCGCCAATGCCCTGGGCGGCCTGCCCAAGCAGAAGATGCACTGTTCGGTCATGGGCCAGGAAGCCCTTGAGGCGGCCATCCGCCAGTGGAAGGGCGAGCCGCCCGTGCCCCACGCCCATGAAGAGGGTAAGCTGGTCTGCAAGTGCTTCGGCGTCACGGACGCCCAGATCATCCGAGCCATCCGCGAGAACAATCTGAAGACCGTGGAGGAAATCACCAACTACACCAAGGCCGGTGGCGCCTGTGGTGAATGCCTGGACGAGATCGCCGAAATTCTCGCCACCGAGCTCAAGCAGAAGCCTCTGGCCGAACTCAAGCCCAAGCCGCGCATGACCAACGTGCAGCGCATGCAGCAGGTGCTCAAGACCATTGACGAGGAAATCCGGCCCCAGCTCGCGGCCGACGGCGGCGACATCGAGCTGGTGGACGTGGACGGCAAGCGGGTGACCGTTTCCCTGCGCGGACGCTGCTCGCACTGCCGTTCCAGCGAGGTGACCATCCGCAATCTGGTGGAGCGTCTGCTGCGCGAGCATGTGGAACCCGACATCGTGGTGGAGGAGGCTTAAGCCATGAAGACCATCTATCTCGATAACAACGCCACCACGGCCGTGGCCCCGGAAGTGCTCGCGGCCATGCTGCCCTATCTGGGCGAACTCTACGGCAACCCTTCCAGCATGCACAGCTTCGGCGGCCAGGTGGGCGAAGCCGTGGACACGGCCCGCGAACGCATCGCCGCCCTGCTGGGGGCCGGTCCGGATGAAATCATTTTCACCTCCTGCGGCTCGGAGAGCGACAATACGGCCATCTGGTCCGCCCTCCAGACCCAGCCGGAAAAGCGCCACCTGATCACAACACGGGTGGAGCATCCGGCGGTGCTCAATGTGGTTCAGTACTGGGAGCGCCAGGGCTATCACGTGACCCTGCTCGGCGTGGACGGCAAGGGCCGCCTGGACCTGGACGAATACGCCGCCGCCCTGTCCGACGACACGGCCTTGGTGTCCATCATGTTCGCCAACAACGAGGTGGGCGACATCTACCCCATCCAGGCCATGGCCGAAATGGCCAAGGAACGGGGCATACTCTTCCACACCGACGCGGTACAGGCCGTGGGCAAAACCCCCATCGACCTCAGGCATCTGCCGGTGGACATGCTCTCCCTGTCCGGGCACAAAATCCACGCGCCCAAGGGCATCGGCGTGCTCTACGTGCGCAAGGGCGTGCGCTTCAGACCGTTTCTGCGCGGCGGCCATCAGGAACGGGGCCGCCGGGCGGGCACGGAAAACGTGCCCTACATTGTGGGCCTGGGCATGGCAGCCCAACTCTCCAGCGACCATATGCAGGAAGAGCGCGTCAATGTGGCCCGGCTGCGGGACAAGCTGGAAAACGGCCTGCTGGAGCGCATCCCCGACTGCATGGTCAACGGCGATGTGGAAAACCGCCTGCCCAACACCAGCAATATCGCCTTCAAAAATGTGGAAGGCGAGGCTATCCTGCTGATGCTCGACCGTCTGGGCATCTGCGCCAGCTCCGGTTCGGCCTGCACCTCGGGCAGCCTGGAGCCGTCGCATGTGCTCAGAGCCATGGGCGTGCCCTTCAACTACGCCCACGGTTCGGTGCGTCTCTCCCTCTCCCGCTACACCACGGAAGAGGATGTGGATTACGTGATTGAAAACTTCCCCGGCGTCATTGAAACCTTGCGGGCGATTTCCCCCTTCAAGAACTGATCCGGAATGCGGCAAAACGCCGGAGGGCATGCCCTCCGGCGTTTTCATATGCCTCCCGCCGGACAGACGGTGAAAACGCCCGGCGGCGGGCCATGGCTTACAAAAAAGTGTGCATTACATAAAAACGGCGTACCCGCTTGCCTCCCGAACCACTATGATTTAGTTTTGCTCAGCCCTTCAGGGTATTCTTCCGGTGAGGGCAACAGCGTGAGGCTTTATGCGGACGATCCGTCTTTTTGATTTGCTCAGAGGCTTTTCCACCGCGCTGGACATGGTGACGCCGGCTCTGGCCGGACATCACGCGCGCGTGGCCTATCTGAGCCTGCGCATGGCGGAGAAACTGGGCTACAGCCGACGCAGGCGCAGCCAGCTGCTGACCGCGGCCATCCTCCACGATATCGGCACCGTGCCCTTGAAAACGGAAACCAGGGATCTGGTTTTTGAAATCAACGAGGGCCCCCACTCCCGTGCGGGCTGGGCCTTCTGCAAAACAGCGGGACTGCCGGAGGCCATCCATACCCTGGTCCTCCACCACCATACCCCTTGGAGCACGGCCCGCGCATGCGGTGGGGACGCCCGTCTGGGCAATCTCATCCATCTGGCCGACAGGCTGGACATTGCCCTGCGTGCGCAGAAAAATACGGATTTCACCGCCGTGGCCGAGCATCTTTCCCGCCAGAGCGGCAAGTTCGCCCCACGCTACCTGGAGGCCCTGCGCGCTTTGGCCGAAGACCGGGAGTTCGTAGAACAGGCCGGCCATGCGGAAGCCATGCTCCAACATTTGGGCGAAATCACCCCCACAGAATGCCTGGGGCCACGGAAATTGCTGAAGGTCTGCGGGCTGTTTTCCCTGATCACCGACTCCAAAAGTCCGTTCACGGCCACCCATTCCAGCGGCGTGGCCTATACGGCCCGTGCCTTGCTACAGCGCAGCGGCCTGGCAAGCGCAGAGGAATATACCACCATTTTTGTGGCCGGTCTGCTGCACGATATCGGCAAACTGGCCGTGCCCACGGAGATCCTGGAAAAACCCGCTGCCCTCACCCCCGAGGAATTCGCCGTCATTCAGCGTCATGCCGGAGTCGGCCTGGATCTGCTGGGCAGCGTGCCCGGTTTTGCCTGCATCCGGACCTGGGGCGGCCTGCACCACGAGCGGCCCGATGGTTCGGGCTATCCTCTGGGCCTCAGCGGACGTCAACTCCCCCTGCCCGCGCGGATCATGGCCGTGGCCGACGTGTTCACCGCCCTGACTGAGGACAGGCCCTACCGCCAAGGCATGCAGATCGACGATACCCTGACGATCATGCGGGACATGGCCGGTCGGAGTGCCCTGGACGCCGACGTGGTGCGTCTGCTGGCCGACGACGTGGCCCGGATCAATCGGGCCCGCCTTGACGGGCAGCGTAAGGCCGCTGAAAATTTTCAGCAACTGCGCGCCCTGTGCCGCAAGCCGGACAAAACCGGCCCCGAGGGCGAAGCGCCCGTCCACGACGGCGAGCCTTACGGCCACAGAGCATTTTGATACTGTCAAAATATTCCGCGCACGCTTGCTTGACCGTCAAGGAACAATTTCAAGCGCGACAGGCTCCAGGAGCTGTTATGCGCAAGGCAGGATATAACGATGCGTACCACTCTCTTTCTGCTGCTGGCCTGTGGGCTGCTGGCGGGTGCGGCCACGGTTCTGGCCCCCGCCGCGCCCCTGGACTGGATATTGCCGGTTCTGGCCCTGCTGCTGGGCGGCTGCGGCCTGATTCTGCTCTACCGGGCGGTATTCGCCCCGGCAAAGGCGCTGGAACGGGATCTGCGCGGCCTGAAGGAAACCGCCGCCCTGCCCTGCGACGCGGCCTACGGCCTGCTGCGCCCAGTGGCGGACGCGGCGGCCGAACATGCGGAGCTGTTACGGCGCGAACTGGCCCAGGCCCGGTGGGACGCCGAGGAGGCGACCCAGTCGTTGGAGGAGTGGCGCGAAAAATACAAACTGATACAGGCCGGTCAGCAGCTGATCCGCGAGAACTTGGCGGCAAGCGCCACGCGCATCCACATACTTTCCGATGAATTATCCCGCTTGCTGCCTTCCCTGGCCGAATCCGGTCCCGGCGCGGCCCCGGCCGGTGAGGAAGCGCTCTCGTGCCGCGCGCGCGGCGCGGATGCGCTCATCACGCAATTTCTGAAAAAATTCAACAGTGATCTGGATTTTCTCAATGCCTGTCTGGCGCAGGTGGAAAAATTCACCGACATGGCGCAGACAGAACAACCAGCCGTGTTCCGACCCAGCGGCGACGCCATTGTGACCTGGTCCGACAGTCTGTCCACGGGCGTACCGGCCGTTGACGGGCAGCACAAACTTTTGCTTTCCTACATCAACAAGCTGCACCGGGCCATCCGGGACGGCAGGGATGAAAAGACACTGCTGGAAGTGCTGGACGCTCTGGCGGGCTATGCCTTCACCCACTTCAATACAGAGGAAATCTTCTTCAGCCACTCCGACTACCCGGATGTGGAGAAGCATATCCGCGTGCACGACCAGTTCAAGGCCAAAGTGGTGGAATTCCGCGACGCGGTTTCAGACGGCAAGGCCAATGTGGATACGGAAGTGCTGGACTTTCTGAAAAACTGGCTCATTGAGCACATTCAGGGCATGGATGTCGCCTTTGCCCCCTATCTTGCCAAAGCGTCGGGCGACGGTCGGGAATGATTCCGGCCGGACCGAATTTACGCTGAAACACATTTGTTCAGGCGCCGCCATTCTTCACAGCGGCGCCTGAACTTTTTTTATACGCTCATTTTTCGTCATGGCCATTCGCGACAAGGACTGCCGCACGGCGGAAAAGATCGGAATCAGCCCGGCTCAGGCCGCGTTCTTTGCATGCTTTCCTGCAGCGTGCGCCAGCTGACGCCGCTGCTCCCTGTCCAGCAGACGCTGGTTGGAACTGCCCCGGAAGGGCAGATCCAGATCCCGCAGAGCTTCCAGATACGGCCCGTCAATAAGCAGATCGGTCAGCTCCAGCAGGCGGGCTATTTCCGGAGCGTCTCCGCGTTCCGCCCGCGCCAGCAAAGATTCATAGGTATAGCCGGTGTACGTGACCACATCCCCGCCCCGCGCGCGGACCCTCTCGGCCACGGCGCAGAGCGCCGCAGCCTGGAGAAAGGGTTCGCCGCCGGAAAAGGTCACTCCGGCCAGCAACGGATTTTCGTCATACACAGCGAGGAGTTCGTCCACGTCGCGGATGAAACCGCCCTCCAAGCTGTGCGTTTCCGGATTGTGGCAGCCCTTGCAGCCGTGCGGACAGCCCTGGGTAAAGAGCACAAAGCGCAGGCCCGGGCCGTCCACAATGGATTCTTCGACAATGCCGGACAGACGCAGAGACGGGCGCGCTTCACTGTCCGACTGCAACCCCGCCCGCGCGCGGGCCGCAGCGGGCGACGCGGACGCGGTCCGCTCAGGCATGGCGAACCCGGTCATGCTCCTCGGCTCGCTTGGCATTGTTGAAGCGGTCCAGGGTGCCCACCAGATAACCGGTGATCCGGCGGATGCGCTCAAAGCCCATGCCCTGGCCCACCATCTTCTGTTTCGTTTTCGTTTCCTCAAACAAGCGCGATTCCATCAGCATTGCCGCAATCTCCTTTCTGGTTCTGAAAGTTGTAAAAAATTTCCCACCGGTTCGGGAACCGGGGTTCAATAACGCGGATCAACTTTGAGAAGTTACATTCTCAGAGTATCTGAGACGCCCGCTTCGGCGCTTAACGGCGCAAGTGAATCGCGCCCTCGCCTTCGCAGCCGCCAGAGCAATTTCAAGTTGAAATTGCTCCACTATGATATTCCACCTCGACCGTTCATTCCCACTTGGGCATCTGGGGGTATTTTCTGCGGAGTTCCCGCAGCGCCTCCAGACTGATCCCCTCGCCCTCGCGGCGGCCGCAACGCGGGCAGACGTCGTTGATGACGCCCGTGTAGCCGCAGACCGGGTCGCGGTCCAGGGGATGGTTGATGGAGCCGTAGCCCACGCCCTGATCATGCATGTAGCGGATGATGCGCTCAAAGGCCTCGAGATTTTTGCAGGTATCCCCGTCCAGCTCCACATAGGTGATGTGCCCGGCGTTGGTCATGGCGTGGTAGGGAGCTTCCAGCTGGATCTTCCTGAAGGCCTTGATGGGATAGTAAACCGGTACATGGAAGGAATTAGTGTAATAATCGCGGTCCGTGACGCCGGGAATACTGCCGTAGCGCTCCCGGTCCAGGGACACGAAACGCCCGCTTAAGCTTTCCGCCGGGGTGGCGATGAGCGTGAAGTTCAGGCCGGTCTTTTCCGCTTCCTCGTCGGCGCGACGGCGCATATGCCCGATGATTTCCAGGCCCAGCTTCTGGGCCTCCTCGCTTTCGCCGTGATGCGCGCCCACCAGGGCCTTGAGGGCCTCGGCCAGACCGATGAAGCCGATGGTCAAGGTGCCGTGCTTGAGCACTTCCCCTATGCCGTCGTCCCAGTCCAGCTTGCCGGAATCCAGCCAGATGCCGTTGCCCATGAGGAAGGGATAGTTGCGCACCTTTTTGGCGCTCTGGATCTTGAGCCGGTGCAGCAACTGCCGGAAGACCAGGTCGATCTTCTCATCCAGCAGGGCGTAAAACTTTTCCGGATCATTACGGGCTTCCAGGCCCAGGCGCGGCAGGTTCACGGAGGTGAAGCTCAGATTGCCGCGTCCGCAGGTCACCTGGCGTTCCGGATCATACACATTGCCCAGCACACGCGTGCGGCAGCCCATATAGGCCACTTCGCTGTCGTAATAACCGTCCCTGTAGTACTGGAGGTTGAAGGGGGCGTCAAGAAAGCTGAAATTGGGGAAAAGGCGTTTGGCCGAGGTTTCCATGGCCAGTTTGAACAAATCGTAGTTGGGGTCCTCAGGATTGTAGTTGACCCCTTCCTTGACCTTGAAAATCTGCACCGGGAAAATGGAAGTCTCGCCGTTGCCCAGACCGGCCTGGGTGGCCAGGAGCAGGTTTTTCATGACCATCCGGCCCTCGGCGGAGACGTCCGTGCCGTAGTTGATGGAGCTGAACGGCACCTGGGCCCCGGCCCGGGAATTCATGGTATTCAGGTTATGGATCAGGGCCTCCATGGCCTGGTACACGCGCCGGTCCGTATTGGCCAAAGCTTCGTCCACGGCATAGGCGTGGGCGCGTTCCGTCAGTTCTTTCCACTGTTCGGGAGCCGCTTCGGTCAGCGCGCGGCCCAGAGCATCGGCTCCGGCCATGCTCGGGCGCACGCCCACGGCATCCAGCAGTTTCCCGGCCAGTTCCTCCGCAGCGGCCGCGTCCAGGCCCCCGGCAATGCGCAGGCAGGCGCAGAAGGCCTTGCGGTATTCCTTGGCATAGGTCTTGATCACGCCCTCGGCCATGGCATAGTCAAAGTGCGGCACGCTCTGGCCGCCGTGCATTTCATTCTGGTTGGCCTGAATGGCTATGCAGGCCAGGGCCGAATAGCTTTCAATGGAATTGGGCTCACGCAGATAGCCGTGCCCGGTGGAGAAACCATTTTTGAACAGCGGGATCAGATTGATCTGGCAGCAGGTTTCGGTGAGCATGTAGAAATCTTTGTCATGAATATGGATATCGCCGTTAAGGTGCGCGGCCGAGGCGTCCTTGGGCAGGATATAATTGTCGATGAAGAATTTGGAGCCCTCGGAACCGTACTTGAGCATGGTGCCCATGGCCGTGTCGCCGTCAATATTGGCGTTCTCCCGCTTGATGTCCTCCCGGATGGCCGGGGAGTACGTCAGCTTTTTGTAGATATCCATCAGGTAGGATTCCGCGTTGCGGATCTTGGCGTGCTCCGCGCGGTAGAGAATATAGGCCTTGGCGGTTTTGGCGTAATCGTACTGGATCAGCGTTTCTTCCACCACGTCCTGAATTTCTTCCACATGGCGGAGGCTGCGCTCATCCAGCTTTCTGCAGACTTTTTCGGTGACGAAAAGCAGGTCCGTGGGCGACATGTCCTCGCCGCCCACAGCCTGATTGGCTTTGGTGATGGCGTTGAGAATCTTGACCGAATCAAAGGGCACGGACGCACCGTCCCGTTTCATAATACTGGCGGGCATGAAAAACTCCAGGCATGGAGGGGCTGTATGGAATAAAAAACCTCCGCCCGCAACACAGGCGGAGGAGGAAGCGCATTTATCCTCACTGCAAGACCTGACGGCAAAAGCCCCGTTGCCGGCGGTCCGTCCTCAAAGACGATGAATGAAAGCAGGTCTTCCGGCTTGCCGGCTCGCTTTTCGGCCTTCCCGGAGCGAATCCAGTGGCGCGCAAGGAAAAGCGGCATCAGTTCGGCGCACGGCGGCGGGTCCGCTCCCGATTTGAACGGGATTCCCTATTAAGCCCCGAAGGGCGCTTCCGTATCTCTAGAGATAGTCAAAACAGCCCCTTTCTGTCAATCAGAGGCGCGAAAAAAGGCTTCCTTGCTTCGTAGCAACATATTGAATTTAAAAGATAAATTTTAAGGGTACGGCCCTACGGCGACGACCGTCAGCGCTCCGGCCACAGTGCCGGGCCGCCATGCCCTCCAAAAGGTAGCGCCGGATGGTTTCATCGCCGACGATGCCGGGCAGGAGCATCTTGCCGCCCCCGCCGGTTCACCGCGCCGGGGCGGCCTGGCTTTCGGCTCCTCTCCCTGACGGGCCGCCGAGCCGCGCCGTGATCCAGAGGTCCAGACCGGGCACGCCCTCCTCGCCCACTGGCTGCCAGTCCAGCACGGCATCCCGCCGCGCTGCGGACAGATAGCGCACAAAACGCAAATGCAGATTCAGAGCGCTGTCCTTTTTATTCCGACCGACAAGCACGCTGTGGGCAGCCAGAAAAAACTTGCGGGACTCTCCTTCCGGGCCGTTGCAGTCCAGATAGAGCAGGCAGAGCGTATTCTGATCAATATCAATGTCGTTGAGCAGATCGTAATCGACCAGCCGCACGAACGCACCACCGGCGGAGACGTCGATCAGGCGTATTTTCCGTTCCAGATCCTGGCTGTAACGGCTCATATAGATCTGCACCTGGCCGCGCTGCTCCGGCAACATGGGCGCGAACCAGAAGCGGAATTTTTTGAGCATGCCCGGCCCCAGGCGCAGCCGTTCGTGCCGACGCAACTCCCGCCATAAGGAACGGAAAGGCGTCTTGAGCGTGATCTCGGTCAGGGCGTTTCCGGCGTCGCGCCGCACGTCCTGCACGCGGCAGTTGCAATAAAAACCGTGCCGCGCGACGGCAGCCTTACCGCTCTCTTCCTGCCCGTCCCTGGCCTCTTCCGGCTTCACCTCGATATCCGGCTTGAAATAGATGCGGCACTCCCCGCCCTTCAGTTCAGCGGGAATCAGGGGCTCCGCCGTGGACAGGACCGTGATGTCGCGGGCGGTAAAGGTTACGGTGCAGAGCAGAGGTCCCGCTTCGCGCGGACGGCCGTCAAAGGTGAGTTGGACCGGAAGGGCCCGGTCACGGGCGTATTCCAGGGCGGTTGCGATATTCGGACGCCAGAGGCAGAGGGGCATTACGCGGATCTCCTGTCATCACCAAGGATGCATGCCATGTCCTTTGGCACAGAGCAAGTTGGGGAATTGCCATTCTCAAAGCCGGCGCTGACCTCAGCCGGCTGTTGTCGTTATTCGCAGCAATGCTGTCCTCGTCTGTCGCGTTGCGGCTACAGCCAGGCTTCGCCATGAACGGTTCAGGCAAGCCCCGGCGGCAATAGCTGACGCCCGGTGGGACTGAGTTTCAGCCCTTTGCCTCAGGCGCGGGCGGCCACGCGAGTGAGCACCGGAGCAGGGGATCTTTCAACGTTAACCTGCCCTATTTCCCAAGGATTTTTCATGGATAGCTCACGCGGACGCGTTCTGTAAAGTCGCAACAGCGCCCCGTCCCGGTCGAACTTGACCGCGACGGGGCGCTGTTCAGACAAAACCTGCGAACGCCGGGGATATTCTAAGCAGATTAACTTTGAGAATTGACATTCTCAAAGTTTTTAAGCCGCTCGCTCTGCTCTCGATGTCCGTACGGCGGCATAGCCGCCAACGGCTGACGCTCGTGGCGAGCGCCTGCTTACGCAGCCGCCAGAGCAATTTCAAGGTGAAATGGCTCTAGGTTGGAAGTTTCATTCCCTGCCCAAGAAAGCGAATTCCGGCGCAGGACGCATGGTAAAGCATATTCGAACTTCGCATGGAACGGGCCTCGCGCAGGAGAGAATGAAAGCACGTTGGGAGCGGCTCCTACGGCAGCAGGGTTACCTCATAGGCATTGGCCGGTTCCAGATACTTGCGGGCCACGGCCTGCAAATCAGCCGGGGCCAGCGTGGCGGCCTTGTCCAGCAACTGCTTCTGGAAATCCTGGGGATAGTGCAGCACGGCATCCGTGGCCGCCTCACCGGCGCGGTCCGCCAGGCTCTGCCTCTCGCGCAGGTATTCGCCCAGCAGGCGGTTGCTTCCGGCGGCCAACAGGGCCTTGGGCAGCGGCTTGGCCTTGATTTCGGCAATGATCCCGGCAAAGCCCCGCCGGGCCTGCTCCAGCTTGTCCGGCGTGGTGCCGATGTAAAAGGCCATGAAGCCCGTCTCCGGCATGCTGCGGTTGAAGGCGGTTACGGTATAGCCCAGGCCCTGCTCGTCGCGCAGGCTGGCAAACAGCAGGCCGCTCTGGCCCGAAAGCACGGATTGCAGCAGCATCAGGGCAGGCGCGTCCGGATGGGTGGGCGGCACGGTTTTGAAGATCTGCAGGAGATGGGCCTGATTACGGCCCGGCAGATTCAGGCTGAGCGCTCTGTCCTTGCCCCAGTCGGGCGCGGCCACGGCCAAGCCTTCCCCTTCCGGCGCGGGCAGGCCCTGGGCGAAGGCCAGCACGGCCTCGCGGTCAAAGCTGCCTGCCACGGAAAGCACCCACGGCTGGCCGGACTGACGGGCCCAGAAAGCCTGCACGTCTTTGCGGTCAAAGCCGTCCAGGCTCCGGGGCGTGCCCAGGCCGTCAAAGCCATAGGGCTGTCCGCCGGGATAGAGGAAGGGATTCAGCTTGGAGAACATATAGGCCAGAGGATTGTCCGAGCGCTGGCGGATGGCGGATTTCATGTTATCCACCTCACGGCGCAGTTCCTTGGTTTCGAAACGCGGCTTGGCAAGCACATCGCCCAGCGCGCTGAAATACTCCGCGTTGAAGCGCGAGGGCCCGGTCAGGGAGATGCCGAAGGTCTGCAGGCCCGCCTTGGCGGCAATGGAGGCCGCGCGTTCCGCGAAATAGCGCTCCACGCCCTGGGCATCCAGATTGCCGCTGCCGTCGGTGAGCAGGCGGGCGGTCAGATCCGCCAAGCCCTGCTGTTCGGGCTTGAGCAGTGCGTTGCCGCCGGGCAGCATCAGGTCCAGGGAAATATAGGGCACCGTGGCGTCGGGGATCATGATCAGGGTGCGGCCCTGGCCCAGTTGAACCACCTCGCGCTTTCCGGCGGCCACAGCTGCCGCCGCCACGCTTTGCGCATGCGCAGCGGCGGGCCAGTTCTTCCGCAGCACGGCTTCCAGATCGGGCAGGGCCGCGCCTTCCGGTGCCAGCACACGCACTCGCGCCCGTTCCGGCACGAGCCACTGGCTGACGGCATTCTGCAACTGATTTTCATCCACATTGCGCTGGGCGAAACGCATGTTGCGCTCCCCCTGCTCCCCGCCCAGATCAAACTGGATGGTTCCCTTCCAGGATGCCAGACCGTTGAGGGTTTCCCCGGCCCGGTCCATGCTGTCCTCCAGATTGAACTTGGCCCGGCGCACGGCGTCGGCGCTGAAGTCCTTGGCCGTCAACCCGGCCAGATCCCTGGTCAGCTCCTGCCAGAAAGGTTCCAGCTTGTCGGCGTCCAGCTGGGCGGTGATGGTCAACAGGCCCGCGCGGGCCAGACTCATATTGTCCACGCTGATGCCGTCCACCAGTTGTTTTTCATACTTGTACTTGCGGTAGAAGGTCGAGGTGCCGTCGCCGCCGAGCAGATAGCTCAGCACGTCCAGATCCACGGCGCGCAGGTCGCGCAGACCGGGCGCGGGAAGGGAAATGCCCAGATAAACCTTGTTCCAGGGTCCCCGGCTCACTTCCACGCGCGGACCACCCGCCGCGCCGGACAGGTCCAGCGGCTGGGGCACGGGCAGGTCGCCGCCGTTCTTCAGGCCGCCGAAAATCTTCTGGGCATAGGCCAGCACCGCGTCGGGCTCAATGTCGCCCGCCACCAGCAGCATCATGTTCTGCGGCTGGTACCAGCGCTTGACATAGTCGCGCAGATCTTGGGCGGTAATGGCCTTGATGGTGTCCACATAGCCGATAATCGGACGGCCGTAAGGCGTATTTTTGAGCCCGGCCACCTGAAGGTTTTCATAGAGCTTGCGCATGGGCGAATCCTCGCCGCGCTGGAGCTCGGAAATGACCACGTTTTTCTCGGCTTCCAGTTCCTTGGGATCGAGCTGGGCCTGGAAGGCCATATCCTTGACCACGTCCATGCCGGTGCGCCAGTGCGCGGCGGGCATGTCGGTCAGATACCAGGTTTTGTCAAAGCTGGTGGCCGCGTTGAGATAACCGCCCAAGGCCTCCACCTCACGGGCCACCTGGCCTTTGGGCCGGTGCTCCGTGCCCTTGAAGACCATATGCTCAAGCACATGGCTGATGCCCGCATGGCGCGGCTCTTCATTGGCCGAGCCCGTGCGCACATACAAGCGGGTGCAGACCAGGGGGAAACGCGTGTCCTTGAGAATATAGACGGTGAGCCCGTTGGGCAGCCGGGTCAGCACCTCGTTCGCCGAAACGGAAGAGGCAGCGGCTGCGCGCCCGGCGGCAAAGGCCTGACCGATGGAAAGCAGGACGGCGGCCGCGCAGAACAGCGCCGCTGTCAGAAAGGAGATACTATGTCGCATGAAAACTCCTGAAAACTGGTTTCAAGTCTTCCGGCTGTCTCCGCATGATGCGGATTTTTTCCGGAGGGTCGCTCATTACAGCATGTTGCGTTTGAAATATGTAATATTTCAAATTCTACGCAGCCCGCGTACCGTGGAAGCGGCAACCGTTGGCAAGTCTCCGAGCCTTACGGATGCCGACAGCAACGCTAAAAAAATAGTTTATCGCTGCTGTCGATACCCGTATTTGGGGCCAACGGCACGGCTGCGCCGCCTCCGGGCGCTTTCTTGCGCCTGGGCGCGGGCGTCTGCTCCGGCTGTAAAAACAAAACCGGATGGAAGGCATGACGCATTCCATCCGGGAATAGTAGTTTTTGCCGCCGCTCAAGGCAAGCGGGGAAAAAACAGCGGATTCCGGCAAAGGGCCGGGACACCCGAGGTTTTCCGGCTCAGCCCTGCAAGGCAGGCACAAGTTCGCGCAGCACTTCCTCGGCCCGCTCGTTGGGCACCTGGCAGGTTCCGGCGGCCAGATGCCCGCCCCCGCCGTGGGCCAGCATGACCTGACCGATATTGACCGTGCTGGACCGGTCCAGAATGGATTTGCCCACGGCAAAGACCGTGTTCTGCTTTTTCAGGCCCCAGAGCACATGCATGGAAATGTTGCACTGCGGGAAAAGCGCGTAAATCATGAAACGGTTGGTGCACCAGATGACATCCTCATCGCGCAGATCCAGCACCACCAGTTTGCCGTGCACCGAGGAACAGCGTTTGATCTGCTCCGCGGCCTTGGGCTGCTGCTCAAAATAGAGCTCCGTCCGTTCCTTCACGTCCGGCAATT
The DNA here is from genome assembly GCF_000145315.2 of Desulfovibrio sp. 3_1_syn3. Classification (NCBI taxonomy): domain Bacteria; kingdom Pseudomonadati; phylum Thermodesulfobacteriota; class Desulfovibrionia; order Desulfovibrionales; family Desulfovibrionaceae; genus Desulfovibrio; species Desulfovibrio sp. 3_1_syn3. The sequence continues at coordinate 240,546 of NZ_ADDR02000002.1, read as the reverse complement.
GCAGGATATCCTCAATGAGATTGGTGCGGCAATGCTCGATAAGCTCCATCATCAGGTCGTAGTTGCTGATCCGGAATTGGCGGAAGCGCCCCAGGCCGGTGCGCGGGTCCATGATATAGTTGAGCAGGGTCCAGCCCTCCGGCGCAAGGATGTCCTCCCTGGAATACCGGGCGGAGTCGGCCTGGTCCACGGCGCGCATCATTTCCTGCGGGATGCCCACAAAGCGCTCCCGCCCGCCGAAATATTCGTAGACGACCCTGGCCGCCGAGGGAGCTTCGGGATCGATGACGTAATTCTCGGGCCGCGCGCCGCCCAGGCGCAGGGTTTCCGAGAGGTGGTGGTCGAAGACCAGATGAGCCTTGGAATTGTACGGCAGATTGGTGGTGATGTCGTTTTCGGTGATCTCCACCTTGCCGTCCTGCATATCCTTGGGATGAACGAATTTGATGCTGTCCAGTATGTCCATTTCTTTTAACAGAACGGCGCAGACAAGGCCATCGAAATCGCTGCGGGTCACAAGCCGGTATTTTTTCTCAGCCATGCCGATCAGCTCCTGTGATGTATGAAGATATGACCATGATGCGGGATGGGCGGCATATTTTCAAGAGGCCGTCCAAGAGCCGCCTCAGGCATTTTGTTTGCTTTGCCTGATCACATCCGCGAACGTTTCAAGCGTGTAGGATGCGTTGAGATCCACATCCTCTTTGACCAGCTTCACAAAACAATTGGGAATTTCCCGAAGACGCAAATTCTTTTCAATACAGGGAGAACAGCCCTTATCATGCCTGGAAGGATGCAGAGGGCAGGCTTTGTTCGCGCAGGTGCAGAAATCTTTCATGGATATTCTCCGTATCCGCCGCTCCCGGCATAAAGGAGCTTTAGCCGTAGGCGAACCTTGTGAGCCGTAACACGGCTTCGCCGTGAACGGCTCAAGCAAGCCACCGGCGCGGTAACGGCTAGTGCCCTTGGCAGAGAATGGAAATCCTAATTTAGAAACAGCCCACAGAACAGTCAAGACTTGAAATGCTCTGGCCGCCCACGCATCAGCCGCCCAGATAGGCTTCCTTGACTTTGGGATTTTCCAGCAGTTCCCGGCCCGGACCTTCCAGCACAACCCGGCCCACTTCCAGAATATAGGCGTAATGGGCCACGGAAAGCGCGGCAAAGGCGTTCTGCTCCACCAAGAGCACGGTTTTGCCTTCCGCGTTGATCCGTTTGATGATTTCAAAAATTTCACGCACCAGCAAGGGCGCAAGGCCCAGCGAGGGCTCGTCGAGCATGAGCAGGTCCGGACGACTCATGAGCGCCCGGCCCACGGCCAGCATCTGCTGCTCGCCGCCGGACAGGGTGCCTCCCTTCTGCCAGCTGCGCTCCTTGAGGCGCGGGAAAAGGGTGTAAACCCATTCCAGGTCCGCCGCGATCTCGTCCTTTTCCTTGCGGGAATACGCGCCCAGATAGAGATTTTCCTCCACGCTCAAATGCGGCAGGATGCGGCGGCCCTCGGGCGAAAGGGAAATACCCTTGCGCACCATGCCCTCGGGCTTCAGGCCCATCAGGGACACCGGCTCCTCGCCCTCATGCCGGGTAAAAAGAATTTCGCCGCTGATGGTCTTGTTCAGACCGGCGATGGAACGGATGATGCTGCTTTTGCCCGCGCCGTTGGCCCCGATCAGGGTCACGATGCTGCCGCGCGGAATGGAAAGGCTGACGCCCTGCACGGCCTGGATGCCGCCGTAACGCACATGGAGATCACGTATTTCAAGCATGTTGCACCACCACATCCTCACCCAGGTAGGCGCGGATGACCACAGGATTGTTGCGTACGGATTCGGGATCGCCCTGGGCGATCAGCGCGCCGTACTCCATCACCCAGATATACTGGCACACGCCCATGACAACCTTCATGTCGTGTTCAATGAGTAGAATCGTCAGATTGAATTCGTCCCGGATGTGCCCGATGAAGTGCATCAGATCCAGGCTTTCCTGAGGGTTCATGCCCGCCGCCGGTTCGTCCAGGAGCAAAAGGCGCGGCTCGGTGGCCAGGGCGCGGGCGATTTCCAGGCGGCGCTGGGCCCCGTAAGGCAGGCTGCCCGCCTTTTCGTCCAGTTGGTCGCCCAGATTCACGCGCTCGGCCAGCAGCCGCCCCTTGCGGGCGATCTCCGCCTCTTCCCGGTAGAAACGGGGCAGGCCCAGGGGAGCCATCCACCAGGGGCAATGGCGGCGCACATGGCAACCCACCATGATGTTTTCCAGCACGGTCATCTGGCGCGAAAGCCGGATGTTCTGAAAAGTGCGGGCCATGCCCAGGCGGCAGATATCATAGGGTTTGCGCCCCTTGATGCTCTTGCCCGCGAAAATCACGTCGCCTTCCTGCGGCGTGTAGAAGCCGCTCAGCACGTTGAATACCGTGGTTTTACCGGCGCCGTTGGGGCCGATGATCCCCGCGATGGCCCCCTGGGGGACGGCCAAGGTCAGCTCGCTCACCGCCGTCACCCCGCCGAAGCGCATGGTCACGTCGCGGGCCAGCAGCAGCGCGCCCTCATAGTCGGGCGGCGTGGGCAATGCAAAGCCGCTCATGCCTTATGCCTCCTCAGGAAGGCGAAAATTCTCGTCCAGGTCAGCTCGCGCGTGCCCATGATGCCCTCGCGCCGATAGAGAATGATCGCCAGCAACACCAGTGAAAAGACCACCATGCGCATGCCCGGAATGCCCGGCAGCTCGATGAAGCCCAGATTCATGGGTTCCTCGATGGCCCGCAGCCATTCCAGCAGGATGGTGATCACCGTGGCCCCCAGGATGCTGCCGGTCAGGGAGCCCAGGCCGCCGGCCACCACGAACATGAGCACGTTGAAGGTCAGCAGAAAGTTGAACATCTTCGGGTCGATGGTGGAAAGATGGCTGCCCAGCAGCGCGCCGCCCACGCCCGCGAAAAAGGCCCCGATGCAGAAGGAAAGCACCTTGTAGCGAAAGACGTTGATGCCCATGACGCTGGCCGCGATTTCATTGTCGCGGATGCAGCGCAGCACGTTGCCGAAATTGCTGAAGACCAGACGCGCCAGCACAATAAGAGTAAACAGCGTCCAGCCGTAACAGGCCAGCAGGGTGGCGTGGCTCGGTATGCCCTTGATGCCCAGGGAGCCGTTGGTCACGGCCGTGGCGTTGACGATGAGCACGCGGATGATTTCAGCAAAGCCCAGGGTGGCGATGCCCAGATAGTCGTCGCCCAGGCGCAGCACGGGTACGGCGATCAAAAAGGCGAAAATCATGGCGACAAAGCCGCCGGCCAGCACGGAAGTCCAGAAGGGAGTGAACAATTCGGAGAAAGGCCAGATGATGGGTTCCAGAATCCACATCATTTCTTTCTGCTCGGGCGGCAGGATACACAGTGCCGAGACATAGGCCCCCACGGCGATGAAGCCCGCCTGCCCCAGGGAAAACAGGCCCGTGAAACCGTAAATCAGGTTCAGGGAAAGAGCCAGGATGATATTGATGAAGATCAGCTTGGCGATGTAGATCTGGTAGTCGCCCAGAAAGCTTTCCGCCTGCCAGAGCACACAGCCCAGCAGGAACATGGCCACGATGTTCAGGAGGGTGCTGCGGTTCAGGCGCATCAGATTTTCTCCTCCATGCGTTCGCCCAGCAGGCCCGTGGGTTTGATCAGCAGAACCAGCACCAGCAGCACAAAGGCGAAGGCGTCGCGGTATCCGGAAAGCTCGGGCATGAAAGCCACGGTCATGATTTCCACAAAGCCCAAGGCCACGCCGCCGATCACCGCGCCCTGGATGGAGCCGATGCCGCCGAACACCGCCGCGATAAAGGCTTTCAGGCCGGGCATGATGCCCATGTAGGGATGCACCTGCGGATACCGCAGGGCCCACATGATGCCCGAGGCCGCGGCCAGGGCCGAGCCGATGCAGAAGGTGAAGGCAATGATGTTGTCCACCCGCACGCCCAGCAGACGCGTGGTCTCAATATCCTTGGAAATGGCCCGCATGGCCAGGCCAGGCTTGGTGCGGTAGACGATGTAGAGCAGTATGCCCACCAGCACGGCGGTCATGGTCGGCACGAAGGCCGTCAGGCGCAGGATGCGCAGGCCGCCCACCTGCCATTCCGAAACCAGCCACTCCGGCTGGAGCACGGGCCTGGGCTGTCCGGTAAAGACCACCACGGCGAGGCTTTCTATGAAAAAGGATACCGCAATGGCGCTGATCAGAGCCGAAATGCGCGGAGCGTCGCGCAAAGGCCGGTAGGCCACCCGCTCAATGATCACGCCCAGCAGGCTCGCCCCGGCAATGGACATGATGGCGGCCACGCCCCAGGGCCAGCCGAAGGCGAAGGTGCCGAAAAAGACGAAATACGCGCCCACCATCAGGATGTCGCCGTGGGCGAAGTTGATCAGGCGCAGGATGCCGTAGACCATGGTATAGCCGATGGCGATCAGCGCATAGAGCGAGCCCAGGGTCAGGGCGTTGAAACAGTGCTGCAAAAACATCTCAAGGCTCATGGGCCACCTCTGGGCGCGGCCGTGCCGCGAAGCCCGGACACTGGCGATTCGGCTTCGGGGCAACGGCGATCACAGCGGAAAAAGAGACGACAGAGCCCCGCGACGGCAAGCCGCCGCGGGGCCGAGATACTGCAACCGTTTTACTTGGGCGTCACTTCGCCCACATAGACGCGCTGCCCATTCTTGTATTCGATGATGCCCACAGGCATTTCGGCATCGTGGGTCTTGTTGATGGAGAGCTTGCCCAGAGCGGTGGGCAGATCCTTGGTTTCGGCCAGGGCCTTGGCAATGGCCTGGGGGTCGGCCGAATTGGCGCGCTTGATGGCGTCCACGATCAGGAAGTAGCAGTTGTAGCCCAGAGCGCCGTTCACGTTGGTTTCCTTGTCGGGATAGGCCTTTTTCCAGGCCTCGGTGAAGCGCTTGGCCTCGGGGCTCATGTTGGTCATCTTGGAATCATAGGGGAAGGTGGTGTGCAAAAAGCCTTCCGCGGCCTTGCCGCCCAGCTTGACGGTGTCGGGATTGTCCATGGCGTCAGCGCCCATCAGACGGAAGGTGGCACCCAGTTCGCGGGCCTGCTTCATGATGATGGCGCCTTCGGCGAAGTAGGCGGGCATAAAGACGATGTCGGGCTTTTTGGCGATCAGCTCGGTGAGCTGGGCCGTGAAGTCCTGGTCGCCGGAGCTGTATTTGAGGTTGGCCACCACTTCGCCGCCCAGCTTCTTGAAGGAGCGGGTGAAGAAGCTGGAGAGACCCACGGCATAGTCGTTGGTCATGTCCATAAGCACGGCGGCCTTTTTGAGGCCCAGGTTTTCATAGGCATAGGTGGCCGCGGCAGCGCCCTGATAGGGGTCGATGAAGCAGGCGCGGAAATAGTATTTCTTGCCCTGGGTCACCAAAGGATTGGTGCAGGAGGTGCCCACGCCGGGCACCTTGGCCTTTTCGGCCACTTCAGCGCCGGCCATGGCCAGGGAGGAACCGTAGGTGCCGATAAGGGCCACGACCTTGTCGCGTTCCACCAGGCGTTTCACGGCATTGGCCGCTTCCACCTTGTCGGACTTGTTGTCCACCACCACAAGCTCCACGGGGCGGTCCAGAACCGTGGGCATTTCCTTCTGGGCCAGGCGCACGCCTTCCAGCTCCAGCTGGCCGCCGAAGGCGTTCTGCCCGGTCAGCGGCAGATACACGCCGATTTTAATGGGATCTTTGTCCGCGGCGGACGCGGCCTGCACGCCAAAACCCAGCGAAAGCGTCAACGCGGCCAGCACCGCAAGATGTTTGCCCAGTTTCATCCTAACCCTCCAGGTTGTGCGGTTCACGACACGACAGTCCTGCACGGGCCGTTTCAGCGGCCCGCAACGGCAGTCCTCCCGCCGCTGTGACAGGTATGTGACAGCAAGTATAGACCACTTGGCCTCTTGTCGCAATTCACAAAAAAAGCGGAGATATCAGTGCGTTATTTATACATGGCCGCGTAACGCGCAAAAAGCCGGAGGCTCGGCCGCGAAAAACTGTCCCATTCCGCGGTAAGCTCCAGACCCGGAATCAGAACGCGGACCACGGGCAGATTCAGATCCGTCCGGGTCAGGTCCACATAGAGCGGGCTTTTGCCGTGCCCGGCCAGCACGCTTTCCAGCAAGCGCAGATTGGCCTCGGCCGACGGCAGGCTGTAATCCGGCAGATCTTCCAGCACGCGCTCGGGCAAGCCCGCCAGGCCGGGCCCGGATGCTTTGCCGAAGGGAGCCGGACGCGCCCAGACATAGGGCCAGGGCGTTTCGGTCAGGGCGGCCAGGGCCGCGCGCGCGCCGTTCAGATTGGCGCCGGTGGCCCGCGCCACGGCACCGTCAAGAGCCGTGACGAAACACTGGTACACGGGCAGGCCCAGTTCCGTGGTGAGGTCCTGAAACTGCACGCGGATGCCGCGCGCGGCATAGTCTTCCAAAAGGCTCTGAATGCGCTGGTCGCGGCTTCTGAGAGTAAAGCAGAGCGCCCGGCTGAAGGGCGTGGTGGCCTCGGCGTCCCGTTCCAGAATCTCCGTGATTGCCGCCACTTTGGCCTCGTCCAGACTGTTGCCCGAGGCCAGTCCCGTGGAGCCCCCGGCCAGAAAGAGGCCCGGCTCGTCCAGATTGCAGAACAGAAAAACGGCCTGGGCCGGAACCAGCACTTCCGCGCCGTCCACGGCAAGGGCCGTCAGCCAGTACAGGGGCGCGTCCGGACAAGATGCCTCCAGAGGCAACAGTCCGGGATCAAGCACCGCCCTTCCCTGCGCTTTGAGGTCCGCATAACGGGCTTTGATCAACAACAGGGGCAGCTTGCGGTCCAGCACTTCGCCGCCAATCCCGGCTTGGCCTGGTCCCACGCTGACGTAGGCGCTGGCCCGCTCCACGATTTCCATGGCGTAAGAGGCGCGGGCCTGGGCCAGCGAAAGCCCCCGGCCATAGGCCGTGGCTTGGCCGCGCAGACTGTGGTTCAGACGGCTGTTGCGCACGCTGATGTCCACCTGCCAGGAGCGCAGCAGGGCAATGGGCGAAAGCGAGGCTTCATGCCGCATTTCCGGTCCGGCGATGAAGCCCGCCTCCATCAGGGCGTCCAGGGCGCGCAAAAAAGTTTCCTTGGCCGGAGGCCGTTCCCGAGGCTCCCAGTCTTCGCTTTTCCAGCGGGCATGTTCGCGGGCCAAGATATCGGCGCGCGACGCGAGTTCCTCGGCTCTTGCCGCCAATTCTCGCGGGCAAAACAGCGGGGGGATGTCCGCCTCGTCCGGCCGGGGAAGCGGATGATGGCCGCAGATATTGGCGCGGAACAAAGCGCTCCAGGCTGCGGCGGCCTCCCGGTCGGATTGAAGCGCGGCCCGCAGGTAGACTGTCGGGCTGGCTGGAGCCAGCCGCGCGGCGGCGTCGGCGGGAAAGCCATTGCACACTTCCCGGCAGGCGGGCAGCAGCAAGGCGCATTCCAGCAGCAGACCGGCCAGGGCGGGTCTGATGAAAACATCGGCGGCGGCGTCATAGCAGGTTGCGGCCAGAGAACGCAGCTCGCCCGGACTTTTTTTACTCAGAACCCGCAGAAGATGCTGGTGCAGAAAGTCGTCCAAGGGTGTTGCCTCCAGCCGTTCCAAGGCCGCCTCCAGACTTAGGGAGGACGGCGGTTCGCAGGAGAAATAGCCGGTGGTCGCCAGGGTTTCGGCGTGGGTGTAGGTGTAGTCGATGGGGGAAGGCGCAACAGGCGATCCTTCCGGTGCCGGATAGGGTCCGGATGCTTGGGAATGGCCGGGCATCATGGTTCCTCGCGCGGAACAATAGCTACAAAAAAAGCGGGCCGCATGGGACGGCCCGCTTGTCGCGCAGATATATTCCGGAAATCCCCGGCAGGAGGGATTTCCGGAATAAAAGGCGGATTAACGCTTGGAATACTGGTACCGGGCGCGGGCCGCGCGCAGACCGTACTTTTTACGTTCCTTCTTGCGGGCGTCGCGGGTCAGGAAACCGGCCTTCTTGAGCACAGGGCGCAAAGCCGGGTCCACCAGCAGAAGGGCGCGGGAAATGCCGTGGCGCACGGCCTCGGCCTGACCGGTCACGCCGCCGCCGGCCACATTGACGCGCACGTCCAGCTTTTCAGCCAGCTTGGCCAGCACCAGGGGCTGGCGGATGATCATCTGCAGGGTCTTGCGGGGGAAATACTCCTCAAAGGAGCGCCCGTTAACCGTGATGCCGCCCGAACCGGCGTAAATGCGGGTACGGGCCGTGGCGGTCTTGCGGCGTCCGGTGCCGTATTCAAATTTCTCGCTCATGGCGTGCACTCCTTAGTAAGGCAGGGTCAGCGGCTGGGGATTCTGGGCCATGTGCGGATGCTCGGGCCCGGCATAAACCTTGAGTTTCTTCAATATGGCGCGGCCCAGGCGGTTCTTGGGCAGCATGCCGCGCACGGCGGCCGTCAGAACGCGCGAAGGCTTGTCGGCCAGCACATCGCCCAGGGTCGTGGTCTTGAGGCCACCCACCCAGCCGGAGTGCCGGTAGTATTTCTTGTCGGTCATTTTCGCGCCGGTCACCTTGATCTTTTCACAGTTGACCACCACGATGAAATCCCCGTTATCCATATGCGGGGCGAACTCAGGCTTGTGCTTGCCGCGCAGGCGATGGGCAATCTGGCTGGCCAGACGGCCAAGAACCTGATCCTGGGCATCAACCACAAACCACTGGCGGTCGATGTCTTTGGGGGTAGGGCTGAACGTCTTCATCAGAATGAACTCCTCAGGGTCTGCTGGAATAAGCAGCAAAAAATATACGGCAGCCGTCAGGCTGAAAAAAATTCGTCCAGCGTCGCGCCGTCTAACGGGGGGTGGCGGCAGGACCACTGCAAAGGTCGATTTGATACGCCAAAGGCCGGGACGTGTCAAGCGCTATCCGTGCCTGACAGAGATTTTCCGTCGGCTTCGCAGCGCTTGAGCTTTGTAGCACATGCCCCTATACTTTCGCCATTACTTTTTAAGACCCACAGCCGCGGCCCGCACCACGCCCCGCCGCCGTGCGCGTCTTTAGTTGAGGATACCGTATGCCGGTCATTCGCAAGAGCCTGCTGCAACTGATCTTTTCCGGCGCGTATCTGTTGCGCTGGAACGACAAGCTGCGCCCCGCGGAACTGCTGGAAATCGACAAGCAGGCCCATAAAATGCTGCTGGCCTGCGTGCTCTGGCATGAAAATTCCCGCACGCTGCCGGACGAGCAACGTCTGACCCTGGCGCGCGACATCATTGAAGGCGGTCTGTTCGACTATTTCTATCGCCTGATCATCACGGACATCAAGCCGCCGGTCTTTTACAAAATCAAGGAAAATCCCGCCCACTTCCGCCAGCTCACCGAACATGTGCTGGCCCGGCTTGAGCCGGTGCTCTCCCCGCTGGGAAATTTCTGGGAGCGGATGCGCGCCTGGCACCTCAGGGGCGACGAGAGCGGCCCGGCCCGGCGTATCCTCACCGCGGCCCATCTCTATGCCTCGCAATGGGAATTCCATCTCATCAAGCCGCTCAACGGTTTTGACGATGAAATGGACGAGATCGACGACTCCTTTGTGGAGCGTCTGGATACCTTCCGTGATCTGGAGGGAATGGAGGCCATCCTCACGCCCAACACAGCCCTGGCCCGTTTTGCCAATCTCTGCGGGCAGTTGCGCTTCCAGATCCGCTGGACGCAGGCTCCGCGCATTCCGGCCACTTCGGTGCTCGGGCACATGTTTATTGTGGCGACCTTCGCCTACTTCTTCAGCCTTTCGGTGGACGCCTGCACGGCCAGAGCCAACAACAATTTCTTCTGCGGCCTGTTCCACGACCTGCCCGAACTGTTGACCCGCGACATCATTTCCCCGGTCAAGCAGTCCGTGGCCAGCCTGCCCCTGATCCTCAAAGAATACGAGGAAGCGGAACTGGAGCGGCGCATTTTCCGCCCCCTGCGCGACGAGGGCTTCGCACCCCTGGTGGAACGGATTTCCTACTATCTGGGTCTGGGCGTAGGCTCGGAATTTCAGGAATGCCACCGGGAGGGCGGCAATATCATCAAAGTGGATGGTTTTGAGACCCTTCAGCGTAGTTGCAACGCCGACGCCCTGGACCCCAAGGACGGCCAGATGCTCAAGATCTGCGACTGGCTGGCCGCCTTTCTGGAGGCGCACAGTTCCATCCGCAACGGCGTTTCCTCTCCGCATTTGCAGGAGGCCCAGGCCCGGCTCAAGGCCAAACTTTGTGAAAGCCCGCTGGAATGCCTGCATCTGGGCGCGCTGCTGGCCGACTTTGACTAGGGCCTGTTAACACTATTTGACAAAGAGCGAGTATTCCGTAAGAATGTCTTATGCAAATTACTCGTGAACAATATGAGAGAATCGCTGACTGCTTCCCGCGCCAAAGAGGTAATGTCCATTTTGACAATCTCCAGGTGTTGAATGCGATTCTGTACGTTGCGGAGCATGGGTGTAAATGGCGTGGACTGCCGAAAAATTTTGGCTGTTGGCACAGCATCTACACGCGCATGAACCGCTGGAGCAAGAACGGAGTTCTTGACCGTATATTTGAACGCCTTCAACAAGAGCAGATACTCCGCCTTAAAATAGAAGCAGTTTCTCTCGACAGTACTATTGTTAAAGTTCATCCCGATGGAACAGGGGCCTTAAAAAAACAGGTCCGCAGTCCATCGGAAAGTCCAGAGGCGGCTGGACGACCAAGCTTCATATGGTTGCCGCGAATGCTGAATGCGCGTTGAATTTCAGCCTCACTCCCGGCAACGCCGGCGATGCCCCCGAGGGGCGCAGGCTGCTTGTCCAGTTGGGGCCGATGCCAGCGCCGTGCAGCTTGCTTATGGATGGCGCATATGAGGGTAATGAAACGACTCGCTTGGGACGTGAGTTGGGCTTCACTCCGGTGGTGCCGCCCAATCCCAACCGACTGAAACCGTGGGAGTATGACAAAGAGCTATACAAAAGACGTAATGAGGTAGAACGGCTTTTCAGGAGGCTCAAAGGCTTCCGCCGTGTTTTTACTCGGTTCGATAAGCTCGATGTCATGTTCCTGGCCTTTGTCGTCTTTGCGTTAATTGTTATAGCTCTGAAATAGTGTTAACAGGCCCTAGAGCAGATTGACTTTGAACTTTTACAACGTTCAAAGTTGGCATTCCGGCGAAAAACGCGGTTATCGCTGCTGTCGCTCCTCGTATGGCTCCGTTGTCGCCAACGGGGACAGCCCTTCGGGCTGCCTTCGGTCGCTTCGCCGCAATCCACGCCGCGTTGCTCTTGATGCCTGTACGCCCTTTGGGCTACAGGCACGGCCCTACGGGCCGCCCGTCGGGCCGGTCTTCGCGGCGCGCCGCACCGTGTTCGGCGTTAGAACAATTTCAAAGTAAAATTGCTCCAAGATATTCACTCCGCCATGGCAGTCATGAACAGAACCACCCGCCCTTTGCTTCCGCCGTTGGCGGCGTTTCTGCTGGCCGCGCTCTGCCTCCTGTCGCCCCGCCCGGTGGACGCCCTCTCCGTTTCCAAAAGCCTGCCCCTGTATGCGCGGGATATGGAATTTTACTACCAGAACAAACGCCCCGAAGTGCTGCCCGGCATTCTGCGTTCTTTTGACGGCCAGGGCGTCCTGGCTCAGGGTGAAAAACGGCTGATGGTGGCCGCTTTCCTGGCCGAGGTCCTGCGCGACGACCCTTCCGCGCGCTCCTTGCTTCTGCCGCCGCAGGCCGGGCTGAGCCAAGACGGCAGGCGTACCCTGGCCTGGGTGGCGCATCTGGCCGGGATGCCCGACGAAACGGCCCTGCTGGGCGAACTGCTCAGCCCGGATGACGCCCCGCTGCTGGCCCAGATCCAAAGCAGCCCCGCGTCGCTGGCCCGCTGGGACATCTATGCCGAGAAATCGGTCCTGCAAATGTACTGGGCGGCCTTTCTGGCTTCGGGCAAGGTCGGTTATCTGGACGCCATCATCAATGCCGCCCTGCGCTATGCCCGGCTCAATGCCGGGGGGCGCCAGAACGAAGCGTCCTTTCCGGTCTGCGCGGCGGCGGCCGCCTCGCTCTACGAACTGGCCCCGCGCCATGCCTTGGTGCGCTCTCGTCTGGAGCAGGCCCTTCAGGGGCGGACCGGACCGGAGGCAGACACCCTGCGGATTATTCTGCGCCAACAGCGGCCCGCCGGTTCCTGACGCGATTCCCTTTTGCGCCGTTGCTCCTTCCCAGCCGGGACTTATATGGAGGGGAAGGAGTTTCGCCATGACCTCACTGAAAAGCATGGAAGCGCGCCTGCAGGCGCAGTCCGCGCTCCATTTTCTTCCTTATATAGGCCCGGAATACGGCGCTGCCGCGCCACGGATCGCCATGCTGGGCGAAGCGGCGCACGGCCCGGCCCCGGCTGGGCAGAACCGGAGCTTCGTCCGTTCCGTGGTGCGCACCGCTTTGGACGAGAGCGCCAAGGGCATGAAGGGCGACCACTGGATCCGCTATATCCGCAATATTGAAGCCATGCTCGGCGGCCGGGAGTACGGCGCGCCGGAACACTGTTGGCAGAAGCTGGCCTATGCCGTCTTTTTTCAAAGGATCAAGACCAATCCCGGCGACGGGCACACGCCGGAGGACATCCGCCGGGGCCGGGAGGCCTTTTCCGCCCTTCTGGATATCCTTGCGCCCGATTATCTCATCGTCTGGGGCCAGACTTTGCTGAAGAACGGCTGGCTGCCTCAGGAAGGACTGACCACGCTGGAAGTCTCCCTGCCGCTCTACGTCTACGCCGACCATCCGCATACCCTGATCTGGCAGTGCCATCATCCGTCCCGCGATTTCAGCTATCGGAACGAACACACGCGCTGGCTGGCCGTGCAAAAGACGGCGGCAGCCCGTGACGGGGCGTCTTAAACCTCAAAACGCTTGGGACAGGCCAGACAGCAGGCGTCCGGCGCGTTGTGCGCCAGCGCGGCGCGGAACCCGCCGAACGCTTCGCTGTTCCACACCGCCCAGGGATCGTCGTCAAGAACGTTGCCGAAGACCCGACGGCGCGGCTCGTCCCGGTCAGCGGGCACATTGAGGTAGACGCAGGGCGAAAGCGCGCCGTCGGCATCCACGTACAGGCTGCGGGCCACGTTTTCGCGGCATCCTCCGGCGTCCGCCAAAGGCCGGGGGCCCGGCAGGGCGTAATGGATTTCCCTCCCGTCCTCCTCGGCCTGCGCGGCGGCGCGCTCCAGCACGGCACGGGCGCGGGCGATCTTGTCCGTCTCTTCCGAAGCGAAGGCCAGGGCGGCCTGTTCCGGCGCGGCGATATAGTCCAGCGTACTGATCACGGCCGTGCGCACGTCCAATTCGGCCATCAGCCGAGGCAGCCCGGCTGCGGCGTCTATTCTGTCGGCCAGCAGCAGATAGGCCAGATGGACTTCCAGGGCCGTCTCCTTCCGCGCGTCCGAAGCATGCTGAGCGGCCCGGACCAGGCGGACGGCCTCGCAGACCCGCTCAAAGGGCACGCCGGACCGCGCCGCATTGGAGGCCGCGTCCGTGCCCGCCAGAGAAAAAGCCAGCATGTCCATGCCGCTTTGCACAATGCGCGCGGCTAGGTCCGCATCCATGCATAGGCCGCAGGAGGTGCTGGACACCTGACAGCCCGCCTTGCGGGCCAAGGCCGCGAAATCAAAAAAGCGCGGGTGCAGCAGGGGTTCCCCCCAGCCCTGGAGATGCGCCCGGCCAGAGCGGCGCAGCAAGGGCCAAAGGGCCGCGAAAACAGCATCCGGCATGTGGCGCGACCGCCAGAAGGCGGCCTGAGTGGTATGCGGACAATAGACGCAGCGCCCGGCACAGCAGGAGGTCACTTCCACCTGCACGCAGTCCAGAGGACGACGCTCGCCCAGCAGCAATTCCCGCAGGCGTTCGCCCAGACCGGGCGCGCGGAAGGCCGGATTTCGCAACGGATCATTCCCGATCATGACAAGCCCTCCGTAATCAGCGTCCCAGCAGGCGCGCCAGCCAGCTCTTTTTTGCCGCCCGCACGGACCAGCCGGTTTCCACACAGGGCAGAAAAAGGCTTGCCCCCCACTTTTTCTTGAAAAAAGCCACGCCCGGATGAATGCCCAGGCCCAGATTGAGCAGGCCGTGCCCGCGCGCTTCCGCTTCGGCCGCCAGGGCCGCCAACAGCGCGTCCGCCGTGCCCGGCGGCGCGTCCGGACAGCGAAAGGCGAACATGTAAAACGCGGTGGAAAAGGACGAGTAATCGCCGATGGCACATCCAGCCAAGCCGCCGTCCCGGCAGCGGGCGGAAAACAGACGGGCCTGCGGCGCGGCGGCCAGGTACGCTTCCAGCTGCCGGAAAATATGCACGCTGCCCGGCTCCAGAGCACGGGCGCGGCAGAAATCTTCCACCAGGGCCGCGTGCTCCGCTGTCCAGCAGTCCGGGCCGCCGCTCTGCTCCACCGTGATGTCCCGCGCGGCCCGGCGCAGCATGTTCCGCAGCTTCAGGCCCACAGGGGGCACAGGCAGGGGCAGGGACCAGTAGGCGTCTTCCCGGCTCTCGGCCCCGGACGGCGCGGCGGCCGGGCGCGCGGCGGCCAGAACCGTAATTCGGGACAGATCGGGCACGGTCAGGGCTTCACGCACGGCCGCGTCCACGGCCGCCGTATCGCGCGGGTCATGCAGCGGGTAGCCCACAAGCACCACCTCGCCTTCGCCCGTGTGCCCCACACAGCCGCCGAACAGGCGGGGCCGCAGACCGGACACGGCCCCCACATAGGGCAGAAGCTGTTCCGGCGTCACGGCCTGCGCCGTCACGCGGGCCAAACCGCCGGACAGCCCACCGTACAGGCCGCGCGCCGGATTTTTTGCGTCCCCGAACGGCGTCACCAGCGCACCTCCGCGTCTCCGCGCCAAAGCGCGCGCAGTTTGTGCCCAAGGCCGGGCAGGCAACGGCGCACCCGGAAGCCGTCTTCCGCCAGCATGCGGCGCAGATTGACCAGATGAGCCGCGCCCACGAAAACCACGCACCGGCCTTCTTCCAGATATGGCCGCATGCGCTCCCGGAAGCGTTGATCGCGGACATTGACCACATATTCCGTGCGGGTGGGAAATTCCGCGCTGGAACCCATCATCCGCTCAAGATCCCCGGCCAGATAGGCGCGCATGTTCCGGCGGGACTGGGCCTTCCAGCCTTCGCAGGCCCGGAAAAAACGTAACACCCGCTCCACAGGCACCGACTCCAGCGAGGCCAGCTGTTCTTCCAGATTTTCCATGCCGATCACGTTCTTGCCCATATTGTGGGCGATGCGCCAAGCCTCCATATCCACGGAACCACACCAGCCCTGCCGCTCCAGAAAGGCAGTCCAGAGAGAGAAAAAGGCGCACCAGGGCCGGGCATGGCGCAACAGCCAGCGCACGTCCGCCTTGCGCGCGGCTTCCATGCCCAGCCAGCGGACCAGCGGGCCCTCCGGGCCGCGCACCACCCGTTCCAGGCGACGGATTTCCTCCTCGGCGAGCATTTCCAGCAGCGCTTTGTGCTCCGGCGGCAACCGTTTGCCCGCCTGGTCCACGGCGGCCAGGGCGTCCTCGTCCAGCGGGCCTTCGAACAGCACGTTGTCCACCTTGCGGAACAAGCGGATAAAGGACGTCTCAAAGGAATAGCAGAAGAAGTGGGCCGTGCCGCCAAGCCAGGACACTCTGCCGTTTTTTTCCACTTCCCAGAGCATGGCAAAGGGACGCTGGTCGGGCCGCGCGTTCTCCGGCGACGGCAGTGACGGCGAGGGTGCGGCAACGGCTCGCAGCAGGGCCAGGGTCAATGCGCGGGCCGTATCGTTGCGCGCGGCACGCGGTTTTTCCTCCCAGGCGGCCATGACATAGGGCAGATAGGGCCTGCCGCCCCATTTGCGCTTGAAGCGCAAAATACCTTCATTGACGCCCAGGCCCAGGTGCACGTAGCGCTTGCCCGCCCGGCGGGTCTTTTCCAGCATGGCCGCGAACAGCAGGTCCGCCGCGTGGGGCGTATACTGCGCGCGGGAATGCGCGCCGAGCACATAGGAGCAGAATTTTTCCGGCGCGTCGTCCAGCAGCAGGCAGGCGGCAAGGCGGCCATCCTGATCCCAGGCGTTGAGCAGGCACAGCGCGCCGTCCGCTTCAGCCAGAGCCTCGGGAGTACGGGCGTACAGTTCGCGTACATGCGGGGCCAGCGGCCTGGCCTCTTTCCGGTCCGCGCGCCCCATAAACTCCGCCCAGAGCCGCCGATGGGCCGGAGTGAACTCGCGGCCCTCCTCCACCCGCAGCGCGGCAGCCGCGCGGCGCAACACGCCGCGCAGCCGGGCCGGGGGCTCGGCCCGCGCCGAAAGCAGATAATAACGGTCGCGATCGACAATATGAGGATGCAGACGCGGCGGCAGATCCGGACCCACGGCCCAGCAGCTCACGGCCCCGCTTTTCTCCAGGGCTTCGTCCAGGGCCGCCTCAAAGGCCGTGTGGCTGTATTTGCCGCGCAGGGGATAGGCCACGGCCATGAGCCAGTCCTCGGCGGCCCAAAAAAGATACGGCCCCACACGAAAGGGCGCACCCCGCGACATGGCCCGCATGAGCGGCAGAGAATGCTCCGGCACGCGGGCCAGGGCGTTGATACGGGCAAGAAATTCGGTTTCCATACAGTTACAAAAAATGTTTTCCCAAGCTCTGTTTCAGGCGTTGCCTCTCCGTTTTGCCTCTCCCAAGAGGCATTTTGTCTTTTGGCAAGGAAAGGAGCGTGCGCGGGCCAGGGATAGTACTCTTATGTACAGCCCTGGCCCGCGCACGCTCCTTTGACGCAGTCCAAGGGGCAAAAGGCGCTTGGGAGAGGCAAAACCTAGTGGGCGGTGCCCCAATCATGCCCCACCCCCCAATCCACCACCAGAGGCACGGAAAGCGTCTCGCCGCCCGGAGCCACCGAGCTCATCAGGGCGGCCACCCGCGCACCGGCCGCTTCGGCCGTGGCTTCGGGCGTTTCCAGCAACAGTTCGTCATGCACCTGCAAGAGAAGGCGGGCGTCCATGCGCCGCAGTTCCGCGTCATGGGCCACGGCCAGCATGGCCAGCTTGATGATGTCCGCGGCCGAGCCCTGGATGACCGTATTAATGGCCTGCCGCCGGGCCAGGGCAAAGGCCTGGCCGTTGGCCGAAAGAATGTCGGGCAACAGACGGCGGCGGCCGCCCAGGGTGGTCACGTAGCCCTGGCGTTTGGCCGTGGCCTCCACGTTCTCGTAAAAAGCCTTGAGGCCCGTGAGCCGTTCAAAATAGCGGGTAATAAACTCCTTGGCCTCGGCGGTGCTGATCTTGAGTTCCTGGCCCAGCTTTTGCGCGCCCATGCCGTAGATCAGGCCGAAATTGATGGTCTTGGCATTGCGGCGCTGGTCCGGGCTGACCTCACCGGCCTGCAGGTCATAGATCAGGGCCGCGGTGCGGGCGTGAATGTCCTCGCCCTGGCGGAAGGCGTCCAGCAGGGCCGCGTCCTGGGACATATGGGCCAGCACGCGCAGTTCCACCTGGGAATAGTCGGCGGAAACCAGGGTGCGCCCCGGCCCGGCGATGAAGCAGGCCCGCATGCGCTTGCCCAGCGGGCCGCGCACGGGAATATTCTGCAAGTTGGGATTACTGGAAGACAGCCGCCCGGTGGCCGTGGCCTTCTGATTGAAGGTGGTATGGATACGCCCCTGCCCGTCCACCAGGCGCGGCAGCGGGTCCAGATAGGTGGAGCGCATCTTCTCCAGTTTGCGGAATTGCAGAATACTGTCCACCACAGCGTGGCGTCCGGCCAGTTTTTCCAAAGTCTGCTGGCTGGTGGAAGCCTGCCCGCCCTTGGTTTTGCGCGGCGAGGGCAGATTCAGGGTCTTGAAGAGCACATCGCCCAGCTGCTGGGCCGAACGGATATTGAAGGTCGTTCCCGCCGCCGCGTAGACCTCGGCGGTGAGGCGGTCCAGCTCGTGCTGTACGTCGGAGAGAAAGGCCTGGAACGCGGCGGCGTCGATAGCCACGCCGCGCCCTTCCATTTCGGCCAGCACCGGAGTAAGAGGCAGTTCCAGCGTATTGTAAAGCTCGCGCAGCCCGTCGCGGACCAAACGATCCTCCAGGGCTTCGGCCATGGCCAGAGCCAGCCGGGCCGGACCCCCGCCCTCGGGTTTCAGAGCCGCCCCCCAGCGCGCGGCCAAGCGGGGCCAGCCGTAATCGCTTTCCTCGGGATTGAGCAGATAGGCGGCCAGGCCCAGGTCGAAACAGCGCGGCGGCGTTTCGCCCAGAGGCAGATTGCGCCAACAGGGCGCGGCGGTCAGCAGGGCCTTGAGATCGGCCACCACCAGCCGCCGAGCCGACTGCAGCCAGGCGCAGAGCATGTCCATGCGCCCGGTCCAGCAGTATTCCGCAGGCTCCGTCGTCTCGGACAGCGGATCGCCCACGGCCAGATGCGGCGGCTGCTTGGGACCCTGCGGCCAGATCAGGGCCACATGGCGGCCCGCGCAGTCCGGCAGGGCGGCGACATCCGAAAGTTCCGGGGCCAGAGGCTCTTCAACGGCATCCAGCAGGCTCATCTGCGCGCCCGTGCGGGTCTGGGACCGCGAGGCGCCGCCGGATGACGCCGCAGCGAACGAAACGCTTTGCGCACCGGCTTTCTGCGCGGCGGCCCCCTCGGCTCCGGACGCGGCATCCTCTGTCCGCGCGCCCGGACGCGGCGGCGCGGCCGCATCCTCATCGCTCTGGCGGCGCAGCAGCGAGGCCATTTCCCGGCGCAGGGCAAAGAGTTCGAATTCCTCGGCCAGAGCCCGGCATTCCGGCACATTCAGCGGCCGCACGGCCATGTCGTCCAGGGTCAGGCTTTCGCAGGCCTTGAGCGACAAGGTGGTCAGCTCCCGCCAGATGAACATATCCTCCAGATGGCCGCGCATCTTGTCCTGGATTTTGGGCGGCAGCAGGACGAAATGATCCCGGATGTCCTCCAGGCTGGGACAGATCTCGAAAATCTGGCGCGCGGTCTTGGGGCCGATGCCCGGCACGCCGGGAATATTGTCGCTGGCGTCGCCCACCAAGGCCTGCACGTCGGGCCACTGGGCCGGGCTCACCCCGCTCTCGGCCCGGAATTCGGCTTCGTTGAGAAGTTTTTCCTCGCGCGCCGCCGGATCCCACATATAGACGTTGGGGCCCAGGCATTGTTTCAGATCCTTGTCGCCGCTGACGATGACCACCGGGCGCTCGGAAGAAAAACGGGCCGCCAGGGAGGCGATGCAGTCATCGGCCTCGCAGCCCTCCGAGACTTCCAGCTTGAGGCCCAGGGCATGCACCATGCGCAGGATGGGCTCGATCTGCCGGGCCAGATCCTCGGGCATGGCGTCGCGGTTGGCCTTGTACAGCGGAAAGATATCGTGGCGAAAATTTTTGCCCTTGCCGTCTTTGACGAAGACGAAATGCCGGGGCCGCTCCTCGCGCAGGATGCGCAACAGCACGCGGGTCACCACCACCAGGGCGTTGGTGGGGAAACCGTCGGAGCGCTGCATATTTTTATTGGCGAAAAAGCCGCGATAAATGAAGGCGGAACCGTCCATCAGAAATATGGGATCAGAGGCTAGGCCCAGGCGTTCTTTCAGTGACATGGCAGTAGGGGTTGAGGGTTGCGCGGCCCGGTCGGCGTCGCCGCTTGCGGAGAAGACATGCTGCGGGTATAGTATAGGGATGGAAACAAGTCCGCAAGTGACAGCTTCGGCCCAGGGGCCGCTCTGGCTCGTAAGCGTGGGCGGCCGCTGGAATATGGAAGAGCCGTGGCCCGAGGAAGCCGACGCTGCCCTGGCCGGCATTGCGGACCAGCGCGTGCGCGAATTGCGCCTGGAAGCAAATGGTCTGGGCCGGTGGGACACCAGTCTGCTGGTCTTTCTGGTGCAGATGGTCAAGGCCGCGCGCGCCCGCAAGCTGGATGTGGATCTGGCTCTGCCCGAAGGACTGGAACGCCTGCTGCACATGGCTTTCGCCGTTCCCGCGCAGGAAGGCGCGGCCCGCAAAAAAAGCGACGCGACGTTTTTGTCCGGCCTGGGGGACGCGGCCCTGAGCCTGCCGCCCACGGTCGGGGACTTTCTCAGTTTTTGCGGCGAGGTGACGCTCTCCATCTGGCGGCTTTTTCTGGGCCGGTCCAAGATGCGCAGCCAGGATTTCGTGGCCGCCATGTATGAATGCGGGGTGCAGGCCCTGCCCATCATCTCCGTCACCAGCATGCTTTTCGGCCTGATCCTGGCCTTTGTGGGCGCGGTGCAGCTGACCCAGTTCGGCGCGCAGATCTATGTGGCGGGCCTGGTGGGCATCGGCATGCTGCGGGTCATGGGCGCGGTGATGGTGGGCGTGGTCATGTCGGGCCGGGTGGGCGCGGCCTACGCCGCCCTTATCGGCACCATGCAGGTCAACGAAGAGGTGGACGCCCTGGCGACTCTGGGCATCTCGCCCGTGGACTTTCTGGTGCTGCCGCGCGTACTGGCGCTCACGGCCATGGTGCCCCTGCTGACGCTCTACGCCGACCTCATGGGCGTGCTGGGCGGCTATCTGGTGGGTGTCATGATGCTGGACCTCAATCCCATGGAATACATCAACGCCACCACCCAGATGGTGCCCTTCAAGCATGTGCTCATCGGCCTGGTTTACGGTACGGTTTTCGGGGTGGTCATTGCCGTGGCCGGTTGTTACCAGGGCATGCGCTGCGGCCGCAGCGCCCAGGCCGTGGGACAGGCCACCACCACGGCGGTGGTCCATTCCATTGTGGGCATCATCGTGGCCACGGCCGCCATCACCGTCATCTGCAACGTACTGGGCGTCTGACATGAGCATGGGCAAAGACAACACCCAAACGGCGGGCGGCACCGGGCCGGGCGAACGCGAGATCCGGGTCAGCGTGCGCGGCCTGCAAGTGGGCTACGGCTCCTTTGTGCTCATGCGCAATGTGGAATTCGACGTGCGCGCCGGAGACGTTTTTTTCATTATGGGCGGTTCGGGATGCGGCAAAAGCACGTTGCTGCGGGTGCTCATGGGGCTCAAGCCCCCCCAGGCCGGGCAAGTGCTTTACGGGGGCACGGATTTCTGGGGCGGCGGCGAGGAAGTGCGCCGGAAAATCATGCGCCACGCGGGCGTGCTCTTCCAAGGCGGGGCGTTATGGAGCTCCATGACTCTGGCCGAAAACGTGGGCCTGCCCCTGCAACAGTATACGGATCTGGACGACGAGGAAATCCGCGAACAGGCCTCGCTCAAGCTGGCCCTGGCCGGGCTGGCCGGATTTGAGGATTATTATCCCTCGGAAATCAGCGGCGGCATGCGCAAGCGCGCCGGTCTGGCCCGCGCCCTGGCCCTGGATCCCCAGATCCTCTTCCTGGACGAGCCCTCGGCCGGTCTGGACCCGGTCAGCTCCCACCTGCTGGACGAGCTGATTCTGGAATTGCGGGACACGCTGGGCACCACCTTTGTGATCGTCTCTCACGAACTGGCCAGCATTTTCGCCATTGCCAGCAACAGCATTTTTCTGGACGCGCAGACCCGTTCTGTCACAGCCAGGGGCAATCCCAACGAGTTGGTGCGCGATCCCCATACCGAGAAGCGCGCCCTGCTCTTCCTGACCAGAGGCGGCGAACGCCGCGGAGAGGACTCCGCCCGTGACGACGCCGGGGCAGCCACGCCCGACAAGGATACGTCAGAATGACTTCACAAGCATACAAAACCATGGTGGGCGCCTTTGTGCTCGGCGGCATCGGTCTCTTTGCCCTGGGCCTGGTTCTGCTGGCCGGGAACCGCCTGTTCAGCAACGACCTCGAGTACGTGCTCTATTTTGACGGCTCGGTGAGCGGCCTTTCCATCGGCGCGCCCGTGGTCTTCCGCGGCGTGCCCATGGGCAGCGTTACCCAGATCAGCCTGGTAGCCAACTCGCGCGATTCCAACGTGACCATCCCGGTGCACATCCGCATTGACGAAAAAAGCATTGTGCGCGCCGGGGGCAGAGGCATCTCCGAGGCCTTTCAGCAGGAGATCGTCCGCCGCATGGTCCAGCGCGGCCTGCGCGCCCGGCTGCAACTGCAAAGCCTGATCACCGGCCAATACCGCATCGAGCTGGATTTCCACCCGGACACCCCGGCCAATTTCCGCTCCTCCACGCCGGATCTGGAAATTCCCACCATTCCCTCGCCCATTGATACGCTCCAGCGCACCCTGGCCAAATTGCCTCTGGAACAGATGGTCCATTCGCTGGATTCCATTCTGGAAGATCTGGCCCAGGCCCTGGCCGACGGCAAGCTCAAGGAAGGCATCGCCTCCTTTGCCGGCACCTTTGCCGAGGCGCAGCGGATGCTCAAGGACAGCCCCCTGCGCAATGCGGCGGACAGCGCCCTGCAGCAGATCGACGGCGCGGCCCGTGCCGTGCGCCAGGAGCTGCCCGGCGCGCTGGTGGCCTTCCGCGAGGCCATGACCAACATGGCCCAGGCCGCCGAACAGCTGCGCAGGGTTTCGGGTTCGGCCCAGGATGTGCTGGGACGCGACTCGCCCGCCATGAACGATCTGCGCCGCCTGCTCAAGGAAAGCACCGCAGCGGCCCGTGCGCTGCGCGATCTCGCGGACCTGCTTGAACGCAACCCGGAAGCCCTGCTCAAGGGCAGAAAAGGAACACGCTGATGTCACGCCATATCTTTCTTCTGGCCGCGCTGCTGACCCTGCTGACCGCCTGCGGCCGCAGCACGCCCACCAACTACTATCTGCTGGAAAGCTCGCTGGGACCGGTGCAGGCCGACGGCCTGCCCGCCAAAAGCCTGCGCGTGGCCCAGGTCAGCGTGCCCGAGTATCTGGACCGCAGCGGCATTGTCAGCCGCGTGGACGGCCAGACCCAGCTGATCGTGGCCCAGTTCCACGCCTGGGCCGAACCCGTCAGCAACGGCGTGCGCCGCGTCACCCAGGAAGTGCTGACCCCGCCGCTGCTGGCCGGGGGCATCAATGTGCTGCCCTCCGGCGACGAAAGCAGCGGCGATTTCACCCTTTTGCTGGACGTGCAGCGCCTGGACGGCAATTTTGACGACAAGGCCGTGCTGGAGACGCGCTGGACGCTTCGGGACAGGGACAACGCCATCCTCGGCCGCGGCATCTACGCCTCCGAGGAGATGGTGCGGGGCAAAACCTACGACCTGCTGGTGGGCGCGGAAAGCCGTCTGGTGCGTCGCATGGCGGACTATCTGGCCGAAAAGCTGCCGCCGCTGATGCGCGGAAAAAAATCATGAGCAGCCTTGCTTCCGACGCCGTTCCCGCGCCCAGCCGCGTGCTGATCGTGGACGACGCGCCGGAAAACCTGCGCATTCTGAGCGAAAGCCTGCGCGGGGACTATACCATCATGTTCGCCAAAAACGGCCGGGACGCCCTGCGCCTGGCCGGCGGCGAACCCGCGCCGGACATTATTCTGCTGGACGTGATCATGCCCGGCATGAACGGCTATGACGTCTGCCGCCGGCTCAAGGAATTGCCGCGCACCCGCGACATCCCGGTCATGTTCATCACGGCCCAGAACGAAGAGGCCGACGAGGCCGAGGGCCTTTCCCTGGGCGCGCAGGATTATATCAAAAAGCCCTTCCAGGCCTCGCTGGTGCGTAACCGCGTGGCCAACCAGCTCGAATTCAAACGCTACCGCGACCACCTCAAGGAACTGGTGGACGAGCGCACCCGGCAGTTGGCCCTGACCCAGGAAGCCACCATTCACGCCATGGCCAGCCTGGCCGAATGGCGCGACCCGGAAACCGGCGCTCACATCAAACGCACCCAGAATTACGTCCGGGCCCTGGCCGAACATATGGCTACCCTGCCCCAATACGTGGACCGTCTTGATGCGGACGCCATTTCCTGGCTCTATCTGTCCGCGCCCCTGCACGACGTGGGCAAGGTGGCCATTGCCGACGCCGTGCTGCAAAAGCCGGGTCCCCTCACGGACGAGGAGTACGAGGCCATGAAGGAGCATACCGTGCGCGGACGCGCGGTGCTGGCTTCGGCCGAACAGGTGCTGGGCGGTAATTCCTTTTTGCGGGTCGCCAGCGACATTGCCTATTGCCATCACGAACGTTGGGACGGCAAGGGCTACCCGCGCGGGCTCAAAGGCGATGAAATTCCCCTTTCGGCCCGGCTGATGAGCGTGGCCGACGTCTACGACGCCCTGCGCAGCCAGCGCGTCTACAAACCGCCCATGAATCATGAGATGGCCGCTAAAATCATCCTGGCCGGACGCGGCACGCAGTTCGCTCCGGATGTGGTGGACGCCTTCGCGGCCATCCAGGACCGGTTCCGGGACATTGCGGAGCGCTATTCCGATCAGGATGACGCAGGCAAGCGCGTCGACGTCCCCGCGTAAGAAAAAATAGTCATGGCTTGAGCCGTTGCCGTTCGCTTCAATGTGGATATAACGACGCTGGAAAAGTTGATGAACAGGGCGTTCATCGGCTTTTCCAGCTTGTTTTTCAAGAGGAGAACAAAATGCTGAGACAGGCAGTCGCCGCGGATCTGGATCATATAGAAGAAGGATACCAAGAGCATTTTTTACATGAAAGAGAACACGGCGCATTTACCGTCTTTCAAGAGGGTGTTTACCCAACGCGAGAAGATGCAAAGAGAGCTTTGCTGGCTGGGGCCTTATTTGTATACGAAGAGGATAGTACTCCGGCGGGCAGCATCATTGTTGATATGCGGCAGCCGGATGAATATGGGAAAATAGACTGGCCGAGTCAGGCGGCAGCCGAAAAAGTGATGGTCATCCATCTGGTCATTGTACGCCCCGGCATGGCAGGAAAAGGCATTGGTTCGTCACTTGTAAATTACGCGCTGGAAATAGCCAAACAGCGTTCATGCGAGGCAGTCAGACTTGACACAGGCTCACAAAACATTCCCGCTGTTTCCTTATACAGGAAGCTGGGGTTTGAGCTGGCGGGGACTACCAGCATGAAGGTCGGCGGGTTGATTGCTCACGATAGGCATCTCTTTTTTGAAAAAAGACTATACTACAATTGCGGGGAATAGACGCGAAAAGCAGCGCGCGGGCGCATCTGCGCGCTGCTCTTAGAGCAGATTACCTTTGAAACGCTGCACGTTTCAAAGGATTCATTCCGGCAAAGCGACCGAAGGCAGCCCGCAACGCGGAAAATGCCCGGCGAACCGGGCATTTTCCGGATAAAAACCCTATTGCCCCCAGGAGTTCCGCCCGCGCAGACCGGATCAGCGCTCGTCGGCGTGCCGGGGCAAATCGTTCTTACTGATTGATCATCACCTTGGCCGGGCGCAGCAGCCGGTCGCCCAGCTTGTAGCCCCGCTGGAGCACGCGGGCCACAGCGCCGGAGGCAAGATCCGGCCGGGCATCAAAGCCCACGGCTTCATGCACTTCCGGGTTGAATTCCTCGCCCTCTTCGCCCAGCGGCGTCAGACCGTGCTTGGTCACCGCCTCCCGCAACAGCTTGCGGGTCATGGCCACGCCCTGAAGCATGTCCTTGCAGGCTTCGTGCTTACTGCCGTATTGCAGGGCCAGATCCAGATTGTCCAGCGTGGGCAACAGATCGCTGAGCACGTTTTCGGCCGCGTAACGCATCTGTTCCTGATGTTCCCGGGTAAGACGCTTTTTGAAATTTTCCATTTCCGCGGCGGCGCGCAGGCGCAGTTCCTCAACCTCGGCCTTGAGGCGCGCCTCGGCGTCAGCCTGGGCTTGGTCCGCCGCGCCCGCGTCTTCCGGCATAAGGGCTTCGTCGCGCAAGGCGTTATCCCACCCGTTGTTATCCGGGCTCATGCCCTCCTGCTCCGGACGGCCTTCGCCGGCCTCGTCCTGAAATTCCTCACCGGCCTGGGCCGACCGCATATATGACTGCATCGTATGACGCCGCATGCTTCCTCCTGAAACGTGCCGCCCTGAAAACGTCATCCCGATGGATGCTTCATGACGGTGTATATCTGTATTGAGTAAGGTCGCCGCGCCGTGCTGTCAAGATGCGGCGGCGCGCGCAGGACATTGCCGGAGCTCCGGACGCTTCTCCAGCAGGCAATACCCAGCATGCGCCTCGACATTCTCGCGGCCCTCCTGTATATTGTCCCGATTGCTGAGAGGACTTGCCTATGACATGCCGTATTCTGACCCTGCAGAACGAACAGGAATGGCCCAAAGCCGCCCAGTGGCTGCAGGGCCGCAGCAACCCCGGCGACGGGGTTGAAAATGCCGTGCGGGACATTCTGGCCGCCGTGCGGGGCAAGGGCGACGAAGCCCTTGTTGACTTTACCCGCCGTTTCGACTGCCCGGATTTCGCCCCGCCCCTGCGCGTAAGCGAACAGGAAATCGCCCGCGCCGCGGCGTCGGTTTCCGTGGAAAGCCGGGAGCAGATCAGCGGGGCCGCCGCCAACATCCGCGCTTTCCACGAAGCCCAGCTGGAGAAATCCTGGTTTCTGACCCGGCCGGACGGCAGCATCCTGGGTCAGCGGGTTCTGCCCGTGGATGCCGTGGGCCTGTACGTGCCCGGCGGCCAGGGAGGCAACACGCCCCTGGTTTCCAGCCTGCTGATGAACGCCATTCCGGCCCAGGTGGCGGGCGTGCCGCGTCTGGCCGTCTGCACGCCGCCCCGCAAGGACGGCAGCGTCAACCCGCACATCCTGGCTGCCGCCCATCTGCTGGATATCGACGAAGTCTACCGCGTGGGCGGGGCCTGGAGCATCGCGGCCCTGGCCTACGGCACGCAGAGTCTGCCGCCGGTGGACGTCATTGCCGGACCGGGCAATATTTATGTGACCACGGCCAAGCGTCTGGTTCAGGGCACAGTGGGCATCGACATGATCGCCGGCCCCAGCGAAGTGCTGGTCCTGGCCGATTCGTCGGCCAATGTGAGCTGGATCGCGGCGGACATGCTCTCTCAGGCCGAGCATGACCCCCTGGCTTCGGCCATCTGCGTCACGGACGATCCCCGCCTGGCCGAAAGCCTGCAGCAGGAACTGGACAACCAGTACGTAAGCCTGCCCAGGGCTCAGATCGCCGGGCGTTCGCTCATGGACTGGGGCGCCATCGTGGTGGTGCCCAACCTCAGTGTGGCCGTGGCCGTGGCCAACCGCGTGGCCCCGGAGCATCTGGAAATCTGCACCCGCGACCCTTGGGCCGTGCTGCCGCACATCCGCCATGCGGGCGCGGTCTTCATGGGGCAGCACAGCCCCGAAGCCGTGGGCGATTATTACGCCGGTCCCAACCATGTGCTGCCCACCCTGGGCACGGCGCGTTTTTCCTCGGCCCTTTCCGTGCAGACCTTCTGCAAAAAAACCAGCATCGTGGCCGCCTCGTCGGCCTTCCTGCTGCAAAATGCCCCGGCCATCGCCGCCCTGGCCCGTCTGGAAGGCCTGGAGGCCCATGCCCGCTCGGTGGAAGCCCGCCGGCACAAATAGAGCATAGCACGCTTGAGATTTCCGCTTTACGGAGGGCAAAGCCCACCTACGGGAATCTTGCGGGCCTTGTTTCACAAGGCCGAGCATTTTAACAGTACAGGGTAATTTTCATTGTGAAAATGCTCTAGCGGCACAACAGGAGCTCATATGAAAGTCGTCGTCAAAACGGACATCACCGCCTATCCTCTGCTTTCGCGCGGCAAAGTGCGCGACATCTACGATGTGGACGAAAAAACGCTGCTCATCGTCACCACGGACCGCATGTCGGCCTTTGACGTGATCATGAGCGAGCCCATTCCCTACAAGGGCGTGATCCTGAACAAGATCACCCTGTTCTGGATGGATAAATTCAAGGACATTATCCCCAACCATCTGCTGGAAAGCGACGTAAACCGTTTTCCGGCCGCCCTGGCCCCCTGGAAGGACGAGCTGGAAGGCCGCGCCGTGCTGGTGCGCAAGGCCAAGCCCCTGCCGGTGGAATGCATCGTGCGCGGCTACATCACGGGTTCCGGCTGGAAGGACTACCAAGCCACGGGCCAGCTCTGCGGCTACAGGCTGCCCGAGGGCCTGCGCGAGTCGGACAAACTTGAGCCCGCCCTGTTCACCCCCTCCACCAAGGCGGAACTGGGCCAGCACGACGAAAACATCAGCGTGGCCGAAGCCGCCCGCCTGCTGGGCGAGGACACGGCCCGTCTGGCGGAAAAAACCTCCCTGGCCATTTACGAGGCCGGGCGCGCCTATGCCTCCGGGCGCGGCATCATCGTGGCGGACACCAAATTTGAATTCGGCTTCATAGACGGCAGCCTGCACCTTATCGACGAAGTGCTCACGCCCGACTCCTCGCGTTTCTGGCCCGCTGACCAGTACAAGGCCGGACAGGGCCAGCCCAGCTTTGATAAGCAGTATCTGCGCGACTGGCTCAAGAAGCAGCCCTGGAATATGCAGCCGCCCCCGCCGCACCTGCCCGAAGAAGTCATTCAGGCCACGGCGGAACGCTACAAGGAAGCCTACGAGATTCTGACCAGCGAAATTTAACGGGCTCGCACCCGCAGGACCAACATTCATTAACCGAAGGCCGGCGCGCCGGCTTGTTTTTAAGGAGAAGCCATGCTGCTGCAAGGTAAAAAGGCCCTGATCATGGGGCTCGCCAACAATAGAAGCATTGCCTACGGCATAGCCTCATGTCTCAAAGCCCAGGGGGCCCGGCTGGCCTTCAACTATGTGGGCGAGGCCATCAAAAAGCGTGTGGAGCCCTTGAGCGAGGAACTCGGCGGGGAATTCACCTTCCAGTGCGACGTCTGCGACGATGCCCAAATTCAGGCCGCCGCCGACCTGGTCAAGGAAAAATGGGGCGATCTGGATATCCTCGTGCATTCCGTGGCCTTTGCCAACCGCCAGGATCTGGTGGGCCGCTTTGTGGACACCTCGCGCGACGGCTTCAAGCTGGCCCTGGAGGTTTCCGCCTATTCGCTCACCGGGCTCTGCCGGGCCTTCGAGCCCCTGCTCCACGACGGCAGCTCAGTGATCACCATGACCTACCACGGCTCCACCAAGATCATCCCCGGCTACAACGTCATGGGCGTGGCCAAGGCCGCCTTGGAAGCCTCGGTGCGCTACCTGGCCTATGATCTGGGCCCCAAGGGCGTGCGCGTCAATGCCCTCAGCGCCGGGCCCATCAAAACCCTGGCCGCCTCGGCGGTATCCAGCCTCAAGGACATCTTCAACCATGTGGAGGCCCACGCCCCCCTGCGCCGCAACGTCAGCACCACGGATGTGGGCGGCGCGGCGGTCTTCCTGGCTTCGGAGCTGTCCCACGCGGTCACCGGTGAAATCATCTACGTGGACAGCGGCTTCAACCAGATCGGCATTTCGGCCTGACGGCGGCGGTATGGATTATCTGACCCTCAACGCTCTGGGCATTACCCTGCTGGCCGCATTCGGGCTCTGGGCCTTCCAGCGCGGCGCGCAAGGCGGTAAAAAACGTCCGCCGCGCTCTGAGGACGACGACAACAAGAAGGACAAGTCCTGAACCGGCCGACGCCGGGGAAAACGCCATGTTCTGGAGTATTCTGGCGATTGTGATTGTGCTGGCTCTGGCCTGGCTGTTCAAAAAAGGCTGTGAAGGCACGCCCTTCGCCAATCACAGCCCGTGAGCGCCAAATATCAATCACCTCCGGTGGAGGGAAAAAAGCGATACGCCCCCCGGCGGCAAGCCGCCGGACAAGTTATGGTAGCACAGACCGCACTTTTTGCTTGCGGCTGACACGGTTTTAGCATATACAGATTCGGCTTTACGGGCGGGTGCCAGCATTCGCCCATCCACGGAGAGGTGTCCGAGCTGGTCTAAGGAGCACGATTGGAAATCGTGTGTACGTTAACAGCGTACCGTGAGTTCGAATCTCACCCTCTCCGCCAGATTTCAAGGGGTTACTGAAAAACAGTAACCCCTTTTTCATTGGTGGAACTTTGACAATTGGTGATTTGATTGGTGATTGCCTCAAAAATGTCCGCCGCTTTCCTGTCCACTTCCAGATCATGCAGATAGATTCGCGTGGTCCTGGGGTTCAGGTGCCCAAGTACCTCTTGTGCTCACTGCGGGTCTTTGAAGTTGGTGGCTATGAAGTGCCGTAGGCTAACCCCCGCGAGCGGCTGAAAGAGGGAGAGACGTTGTACCTGCCTTCGACGGCCTGGATACGGGACTGCATCAAGCACTACCAGACGGTTGAACAGATTGGCGGATATTTACTACAGCGCCACCGGGAATTGTCTTTTTGACGTGAAGGGCAATTACGAGTTGCGCGTGGGCGGCAATATGACCCAGACCGCCGCAGGTGCCGGAACGGTGCAATCAAAGGGCAGTATGTCAGTAGGCAGCTCCGCTGAAAGCCTGAATTTGGCCGCAGCCCAACAGGGAAGCATGAGCGGCCCCGGCGGGCTGACATTTGAGGGACCGTCGACGTTCAAGGATAACATTGACGTTGGAGGCGACGTGAAGGTCGGGGCAGCGTGATTGACGCCGGAGGAAACACAAATCACCATTCACATTGATCGGTTCCCGTTTTCCCCCGACCCCCTTGCGGTTGGACTGGGAAGGTGATTACCGCAAATTCTACCGTTTCATTTGGGTTGGGTCATTTCTCATCTTGAAGTTTGTATCTAAATGATTACAATCTTCCTATGTACACAGTCTTTCGTTCATCCGTTCATCGCTCTTTGATGCTTGGCTTTCCAACCTCCGGGAAGGAAGGCACACGCTCGGATAGCGAGTAGAATTAAAACAGTCCAACGCGGTTCATTGGGTGACTATAAATCCTTAGACGGGGGCTTTTTGAACTGCGTATTGATTATGGGCCAGGGTATCGAGTGTATTTCACGCGAAAAGAAGACGTTATTATATTGCTCCTCATTGGCGGTGATAAATCTTCCCCAAAATGTGATATAGCTCGCGCCCGCGCCATGATGGAGGAATAATATGGATCTACGCAAATTTGCTCCTTTTGATGCCGCAGATTATCTGGATAGCGAAGAAGCCATTGCCGAATACTTGAGTCTTGCGGCTGCCGACCCCGACCCTGGCGTCTTATTGTCTGCTATTGCCGATGTAGCAAAGGCACGTGGTATGGCAAAACTTGCACTGGATTCGGGCCTTGGGCGTGAAAGCCTGTATAAAGCGCTGCGTCCTGGCTCCAAACCACGCTATGAAACAATTGCCAAAATCCTTTCGGCGCTGAATGTAAAAATGCAGATACTCCCGGCTACTGTGGAATCTGCATAATGAAAGCAATACAGAGCGAAGAAAAAATATCTTTTGAGCATAGTCCGGGGAACGTCAATGCCGACCTTGGCATAAAAGACACCGATGAAATGTTCCATAAGGCCAGCTTGGTGGCCAAGATTTCAGACACTATACAGGAAAGAGGCTGGCCCCGGCAGCAGGCGGCCCAACTATTGGGAATGACTCAGCCCAAGCTCTCGCTCATGCTGCGTGGACAATTCCATGACATCAGCATGACACAAGTTCTGAGTTGTTTTACCCGTCTTGGCTACGATGTTCAGATTGTCGTCAGACCGCTACCCGGCCCGCATAGCCGACCGGGTTCCATCCATGTGGTGTTCCCGTAACACTTCCCATTTTCCCTTTTCTCATCATCCCCGACCATCCGGCCGGGGATTTTTTTATCCTCTCCCCTAATACACCATATCTGCATTGAAAACTGTGTACTCGGTTTTCGCTCCATTGTCAGATTGTGACCAGCCTCCGGTGTGAGGCCAAATCGCAAACCAGACAATGGAGCGCAGACATGAGCAACATTGACGGCTTCAAAAAGCAAATCGCCAACATCACCACGCGGGCGCATAAGATGCGTTCCGTGCTGCTTGACCCCATTGTGGCAGGATTTGCACAACACCGAGATTATCGCATACAGCCTCTCAGCCAGAAATGACCTTGAACTGGTGCTTGCCACACTGTCTAGACTTCCGGCCATGCCTGGAGCCGTGCTGCACTCTGATCAGGGCTTTCAGTACACCCACAAGACATATCAGGAACGGCTTGGCAGTTTGCAGATTCTTGGCAGCCATTCCCGTAAGGGGAACTGCCTGGATAACGCCTGTGCGGAGTCATTCTTCTCTCATCTCAAAACAGAATTATTTACAGACAACCAACCGTTACCCAAGGATGAAACTATTGCCTTGGTAGAAGCATATATCCTCTTCTACAACAAGGAACGGTTTCAGAAAAGGCTCGGCCAGCTTTCCCCGGTAGAGTACCGAGAAAAGCTGGCCGCGTAATCGTTGCCCTGGGGGATTTTTACCTGTCTACTTGACAGGGGTCAGACCAGCGTTGTCGCGTCGCTCGGTGGGGGCCTAACCGCCCCCGCCTGCCTTCAGAAAATTACTTGCCAAGAATCGCCCAAGCACAGCGCATATCGAGATAATCAGCCCACGCCTGCAACATTTTGCGTCGCTCCGTAAGCAGGTCTGAACGCTGGTAGGCTGTGGCTGATTTATGGATTTCTGGTGAAAACGCGAAACACTTCGCAAGCCTGGGACATGATGCGAAAATCTTCCCCTTTCTGGTCGATGCGACGAAAGAGTTACCATTCTCTCATGAATATTTCGACATGATCATCAGCGTGAACTCATACCAGTATTTTGGCGGGAACGAGGCCATGCTGCCGAAACTCCTGTCCTTTGTGAAGAAAGGCGGACTGATGGCGGCGGCCGTACCCGGATTCACACAAGACTTCCCCTAAGGGCAACTGCCGAAGGCAGGTTCAGCCCTTCTGGATGCCGGAGTGGTATTTTTATTCCTGCGACTGGTGGCGGGCATTATGGGAAAAAGAACCCGGCATAACGATCACTGCGTTGCGTGAAATGAGTTCATGCAAGCAGGCCTGGGATGATTGGCTGCAATCTCCCCCCCGCATGCGCAACACTATGTTGCCATGATGGAAGCGGGAGTTGGAAAATATTTCAATATTATCCAGATGGTAGCTCAAAAAGTTTAATCAGTGACCGCATGTGAATCTGCTTTGACCACTCCCCCAAAGCACAGCGCACAGCAAGGCGTTCACACAGCAAGCGTCTTGGCAGATGCGTCTGATGCCTTCTGTGTGCAGTTGGAAAGGCGAGATTTGCCCAACCGACACGGAAATGTCCCGGTAAGCTCTTACCGCTTAAAAGTCTCATCCCGACGTCCTGTCGTCCTTTTTGCGTAAACAGCCCGCAAGGCCATGCCAAGCGGGCTGTTTACCTGCCAACCGGATGAATTGTTGATTCTTCGCCACGCAAAATTCCAACCATTTCAGGGACTATGATATTCCCGTTTTTATTGGCGGCAGAGCGACGACGAAATTTCGTCGATCAATTTTCATTTGTAATATCAGTATATTACATCATTATATCTGCCTTTCTATTTCAAAGCCTATGGCGAAACCTCGCCATATAGCAATAATGATATCAATCAACAGTCTAATTTTATTAAATTTTACACTATGGAATAGCTCTTGCTATAAAGAAGATCGATATATTATCCTCTTACCAGCAACAGGAGACCGTTATGCCGACCCCAGCGTATATGACCATTACCGGCGAGCGTCAGGGCAACATCACCGCCAACAACTTTACCGAAGCCTCGGTGGGCAACATCTATCAGGAAGGGCACGAAAACGAGACCCTTATCGAGGCCTTCGAGCACAAAATCCTGCTGCCTCGCGATCCGCAGTCCGGCCAGCCCACAGGCCAGCGCGTGCACCAGCCCCTGAAGATCACCAAGGTCATGGACAAGTGCTCTCCCCTGCTCTACCGCGCCCTGACCAGCGGCGAGCGTCTGCCCAAGGTGGAACTCAAATTCTACCGCACCTCGGCCCAGGGCACCATGGAACATTATTTCACCATGACGCTGGAAGACGCCATTATTACGGACATCACCACCTACATGCCCAACTGTCAGGACCCCGGCATGGCGCATTTCACCCATCTTGAGGACGTGCAGTTCACGTACCGCAAGCTCACCAAGACCCACGAAATCGCCAGCACCTCGGAAAGCGACGACTGGCGCAAGCCGCAGAGCGCTTAGCCGCCTGGGCGCGGTTGTCGGACGCCAGCGGCGGCCGCGCCCCGAGTCCGACGCGTTGAAGCGGCGTAACCCTCGGCCCCGGAGTTCCCATGACCCAGATGCTTGCCGCCAATGCCTCCTGGTTCAACTTCACCGCCCAGAGCGGCGACTTCGGCGTGTACGCCTTCTCGGGTTTCGAGGAGGTCTGCAAGCCGTATGAATTCAGCATTGAGCTGGTCAGCCGCTCGGCCAACGTGGATCTTACGGCCCTGCTGGGCACTCCGGCCTGCCTTTCCATTGCCGACCGCAGCGGCGGCGAGCGCCTGGTCCACGGCCTGATCCGGGAGATGGAGCAGCTCCACACCGCCAACCGCTTCACTCACTACCGTTGTTCCCTGGTGCCGCGCCTCTGGTTTCTGGGCCAGATCCGCGATCATCGTATTTTTCAGAATCTCTCGGTGGTGGAAATCATCCAGCGGATTCTCAAGGAGCAGGGCTTCACGGCCGACGGCTCATCCTTCAAGCTCTCCTACAGCTATGAGCCGCGCGAGTATTGCGTGCAGTACGGCGAAACGGACCTGCACTTCATCACCCGCCTGTGCGAGGAAGAAGGCATTTATTTTTACTTTGAGCACAAGGCCGATGCCCATTGCCTCTGCTTCTGCGATCGCGAAGGCGGGCCCAAAATTCCCGGGCAGAGCGATCTGCGCTTTTTCCCCGGCTCCGGGCAGCGCTCGGATACGGCGGTCATCAACCGCCTGACCCTGCACGAACAGGTCAACAGCAATGCCGCCGCCTACCGCGAATGGAACTTCCAGAAGCCCCGCCTGGATCTGGAAGTGCGCGACAAGGAAGAGGACAAACAGGCCGCCCCGACCCCGCCAGGCATGCTGCTGGAACAGTACACCTATCCGCATCTCTATCAGTTGCGGCAGCCCGGCGAGCGTTACGTCAAGCTGCGGATGCTGCGCCAGCTGACCTTCCGGCAGTGGATCGAATGTTCCTCGGACGTGGCCCGCTTTCTGCCCAGCTATACCTTCAGCATGCACGATCACCCCCGCGAGGCCCTCAACGCTGGCTGGTGGGTGGTATCCGTGCATCACGAAGGGCAGCAGCCCGGCGTGCTGGAGCACGAAGCCCCGGACGAGCGCGGCCTGCACTATGCCTCGCGGGTCAGGGCCATTCCGGAGATGACCCGTTTCATTCCGGCCCTGGAGCATCCCAAGAATCGCGAAGAAGGCCTGCAATCGGCCATTGTCACCGGTCCTGAAGGAGAGGAAGTCTATACGGACCAATACGGTCGTGTGAAGGTGCAGTTCCATTGGGATCGCGAAGGCCAGTATAATGAAAATACCACTTGCTGGGTGCGTGTGGCTGACAGTTGGGCGGGCGAGGATTTCGGTTTCATCCAGGTGCCCCGCATCGGACAAGAAGTCATTGTGGAATATATGGAGAGTGATCCAGATCGTCCGGTGATAACCGGGCGGGTATACAATACCTTGAAGATGCCCCCGTGGAACCTACCGGAACAAAAAAACCTTTCCGGTATTCAGAGCCGGGAGTTCCATGCGGGACGCCGTAATCAGCTTGTGCTGGACGACACCCAGAATGCAATCCAGGCCCAACTGTCCAGCGACCATCAACTTTCACAATTGAATCTGGGTCATATTACCCGCATCAATCATCATTACGGGCGGAAAGATTTCCGTGGTGAAGGCTTTGAACTGCGCACGGACGGATGGGGAGTTCTGCGCGCAGCAAAAGGACTTTATTCGACAACACATAGTCGCCCATCCGCCACAAGTCACATCAAAGATTTTTCCGAGGGTGTTTCAGGATTCGCCTCAGCAGTGACTATGCATAAGGATCTTGGAGAACTTGCCCATAAGCATGGAGCCCACATCCTTGATAAGGATGTAACTCCTATCTGTGAAGAGTTGAAACAACAACAACGCGAGATCGCAGGAGATGGCAAGTCTCATAGCGAGCTGCAAAAACAGCATATTGTTTTTGCGTCTGCCGCAGGAATAGCCACGACATCTGTGGGCACGCACCATCTTCATGCGGGAGGGCATGCGGCAGTCAGCGCAGAAAAAAATATTACTCTGGCTGCTGGAAAAAGCCTACTTGGTAGTTTTTTAGAAAAAATATGCCTCTTTGCTCATAAGGCTGGAATCAAAATTTTTTCGGCAATGGGTAAAGTCCAAATTCAGGCTCAGAGCGATCAGGTCGAGATCATAGCGGACAAAAGCGTACGTGTAGCCAGTTGTAAGGAAAAAGTTGAAATTGTAGCCGCCAAAGAAATTTTTCTCTCCGCCGGGGGTAGTTACATCCGTATTAATAAAGATGGGATAGAACACGGCACTGCCAGCAAATGGTCTGTCCATGCTGCATCTCATGCCATGGAAGGACCTAAGACATGGAATACTCCGATGTTGGATTTACCAATCTCAGGATATACCAAAAATGTTAAGTTAGTATTTACAGATTTAAGTGGAAATGCGCTACAGAATGATCAAATTGTATTTAAAAATGGCAACGATGGCCGCTTACTAGAGTCAACAGATGGTAATGGAGAGATCTTGCTGAAAAATATTGCCTTGTCCAGCCTTTCCTTCATTCAAAGCAAAAGAAAACTTTGAGGAGTTGTCCATGTCTGAGAACAACGGCGTATATTTCCTGGAACTTCCAGGAATGCCTGTACAAGGCACTCTGGCCGAAGAGAATTTTATAGTTCTGCATGAGCACCGTGATGTCCACATTTCTCTGAGTTCTCCGGAGAATGCTCAATACAGAATGTCATCCACTCAGACGCCCTTTTACCTTCCCGAGAAGAAAAAACTTTTCACCGAATATATTTTTTCAGGCCAAGATAACGTCCATGCTTGGTTTTCCAAATTTGATCAGTGGACATTGCAGATCGACAAGCAAACGGATCAGGGTTGGAAACCGTTGTCCCTCATTGATCCGAAAGAGGTGGACGGCAATGACTATTCCCATCTGCTGGCACGCCCGGCTCCCATAGTTCTTGATACCCGGCCTTGCCACACCAATAGCCAGGGAAATACAGATAAAGACTTGCCTCTGACTCAGCCGCCGCAAGATAGTACCCAGGAACAGCCCTCTTCTGAAACCACACTGCACGGGCAGATCAGCGCTGCAAATCATGAACGATTGCGAGAAGTAAGGCGGAGAGCGTTAGAGCAGTCACACGAAACATTTTCCTCGTTGAGTGCCAAATGGAAGCAAACACAATGGATGTCCAGAGAGGAAGGCATGAGGCTTTGCCATGCCTACCCTCCCGAACCAGAGTATACTTATCTGATAGAGCTTTTAGAGGGTAGTCCGGCATATGAATATTTTGGAAGAGTAGCCTCAGGTGGATGGCACGTTATAAAAAATATCTATGAGGAATCAATGCTTAAGGATGCCTTATTCGCAATGGGAGTCGAGGTCATTGAGAAAGGCAAAGTAATCTTTGATGTTCACAACATAGAATATATGTTTAAAGAGTCTCGGCTTAAAGATGGGACGATAAAAAGGTTTATTATATTCAAAGGGAATCCTCAAAAAAGAATAGTACTCACTGGTACGCGATATGGAGTAACAAATACGAAAGTGTTTACACTAGCTGCACAAAAGGCATCCCTTGCTGAAATAAAAAATGTTTCATTAAGAGAAGCAAGATCTATATTTTTACCAAATCAATGGGCCGGAAGATTCTTTTATGGCGCAATTCTTCTTGATACTTTTTATTGGTGGAAAGAAGGCAATAACGATATAGCAAAACTTTTTTCAGCATTGATTTCAACAATACTAGCTTTTGAAATTACAAGTTTAATCATGCCAGCAGTTACATCCGTACTTGGTACTGCACTAGCTGCCGCTGGCATTGGTGCTGCTACAATTACAATTACTGTTGGGGGCTGTGCTATTGTAGTAGCTGTATCTATTGGATTTTTATTATCGGCAATTGGTGTAGATAAATTCTTTTATAATTTATTCAAGAAAGAATCACAAGAATATAAAAAATTGTTTGATTAATTTATATTAATAATTAAATATAACGGTGGTTTTATGAAAAATTTAGAAGACAGATTTGGAATAAAATATAAGAATAGAGACGACGCAATTAATAAAATTGTATTTAGACTTATATCAACTTTTCCAATTCTAATTCTATTCCCACTTATTACAGTCTATATAATTTCAATTTATGATACGAATAAATTTTTTTTGTATATATACTTATTATTAAATATTCCTTATTTGATAATAGTATTTTTTATAAAAAGAATATATAAAAAATATGCAGTATTTTTTGTACATGCCACTATTGCAAAATTTCACTTGATCTGTTTTATACTTATATACTTACTAGTGTCATATGTATTGTTTTATTCAATATATGTTCTAAATTTCAATTACAATATATATATATATATATCAATTTTATTTATTTTATTATCTATTTCTATATATGCTATTTGTTCTTTTAAAAAAAATATAAAGAAAAATTTCTCAATGTGTTTTTTTCTTATAAACTCAAAAGTATTTATTGATTATTCAGAAATAAAATTAAAAGTAATGGAGCCAGCTAGTTTTTTCTCAAAAATTTTATATGCATTACTTATCTATACAGTATTTCAAGGTATATTTGTCAACTTCGTAATAACCCTTGGACTCGTATCTCTCGTACTATTTTCATTACTAACATATCATGTATGTGAATTAATATACTTTAACCTATTTTTTATGCCTTATATTGAAAATCATTTCAAACAGCCAGTTCTATCAGACTATTGGGGCCTTTTTGAAGTTGACCCCGTACTTGAAAAAAAAATTCTCGGATCAAATCTTTCAAAAATTCCTATTCAATATGCAAATATTTTTACAGATATATCCTATAAAAAATGAGTTCAAAGTTTTTTGTAAAACTCAACATTGGACTATTGTGCCTGTATGAAGTTTATACTTGAGAACCATACTCATATTTAAAGAAGTTATTTTCTCATCTTCCATAATGGCAAAGTCTTCCCTTAAAAATCTAGTATGAAACAAAAATAATCTGTTACATAAAATTAGACGAATTTATTTGGAAGCAAATTTTTCGAGGTGGCGCCTGATATCCTCTGA
Organism: Desulfovibrio sp. 3_1_syn3; assembly: GCF_000145315.2. Classification (NCBI taxonomy): domain Bacteria; kingdom Pseudomonadati; phylum Thermodesulfobacteriota; class Desulfovibrionia; order Desulfovibrionales; family Desulfovibrionaceae; genus Desulfovibrio; species Desulfovibrio sp. 3_1_syn3. The sequence goes on along the minus strand of NZ_ADDR02000002.1, from coordinate 201,468 downwards.
TAAATTTTTTCGAGAGTATTGCGATCGTCACTTATAAAAAATGATGGCACATTCCAGCAGGAGTAAACTATGTCACTAAAAAAAGAGGCCCGTGGTGTTATTCGCCTCGGTGATGTCACCAACCACGGCGGCAAGGTTATCTCTGTATCCCATTCCCCTACGGACATGGGCAAACCCATTGCCTGCATTGGCGACATGGTGTCTTGTCCCAAATGTGAAGGCACATATCCCATCGTTGAGGGAGATCCTTCCTGCACGATCAACGGAACTCCGGTGGCTTTTGAAGGGCACAAAACCGCCTGCGGTGCAACGTTGATTTCTTCCGTCTGATCAGGCAGTCCGGAGAACACCTGCTCCTTCTATCTATATTTTATTCACTGACAACAGCAATATTACAAATTGTAATACAATTTTTTATTATATATTTATTTATTATTATATATCTAACATAAAGATGACTCCAGATTGAGGATTCCCATAACCCAGACGGCCGCCGCCAATGTCTCCTGGTTCAACTTCACTAACTCCAGCAGTGAGTTGGACATAAACGCCTTCTTGTTTTTTTGGGGGGTCTGCAAACCGTGTGAGCTTAGCATTGAGCTGGTCAGCCGCTCGGCCAATATAGCCTTGCCTAGGCCTTCTCCCCGCTCCATTCCCTTCCCTGCAAATGCCCGCCAGCCGGGCTTTCACCTCCTCTGAATAGAGAATCTTATAAAAATTTCAAAAAATAGCCTTGCAACTAAATGTGAAAAAGTGTACTTAAAAATCAATACAAAATATCAATAAATATTTACAACAATCAGTTGGCTTTTTTTCTTGCTTTCCAGACTGTTCGCATCCGGCATGGCTCAGAGTCAGGGCAATGACTTTTGAACGATTCCGGCACGCGCTTACAGTGGGCCATATCTTGCGCCGGGGGCGCGTAGGGGCGTTATGGTAAAGCATCTTGTAAAAGCGTGGAAGGCGGTCCTGCCTGAAAACGGGCCCTGCGGGGAAGACGTCAGTTTTTCCCCGGAGTTCGAGGCGTTGCGGAATGAAGTGGAAAAAAGCACTTCCCTGCACGCCACCGAAGGTCCGGACTGGGACGCCGTGCGCAACATGGCTACGGAAATCCTCTCCACGCGGAGCAAGGACCTCTGGGCCATGGCCTATGCCATCCACGCCACCTGCCAACTGGACGGTCTGGCCGACTGCGCCGAAACCCTGGCCTGTCTCAATGAATTTCTTGGAAAATACTGGGACAACCTCCACCCCCCAGCCCAGCGCCTGCAGCGCCGCATAGCACCCTTGCAGTGGCTGCAGGCGCGTTTGCAACACGCCTCGGGCGGTACGGGCTTTTCCGTGGAAAAGCCGGAGCACGTCGCACTGCTCAAAGCCCAGCTGGAGCGCCTGCAAAAGCTGCTGGAAGCCAGGGCGGGCGATCTTGCCCCCGCATTCATGGGCATTTTCAGCAATATTACCGTCACGCCGGAGGCCGCTGCCGAACGCGAGGCGGAAACCAGAGCCGGAGAGGCGGCCGCTTCCACTGCCAGGGCGCAGGGCGCCTCTCCGGTTCTCAATGCGGCCCTGGCCGGTATGGACGCGGACGGACGCGTGCCGCCCACGGTTCTGCCGCAGCTGGTGCGCAATGTCATGGATCAGGCCAGACAGCTGGCCGGGCATTTCCTCTCGCTGGACATGCGCGACGAGCGCGCCTACCAGCTGCACCGCACAGCCCTGTGGAGCACCCTGCTGCATTTGCCGCCCGCCGACAATGCGGGGCTCACCCAGATGCCCTGCGGCGTGCCCAGGGAAATGGCCCAGGCTTACGCCTCGGCCATTGAGAACAAGCAGTTCGAAAATGCGCTGCCCCGGTTGGAGCGCTCCGCCGCCAAGGCCCCGTACTGGCTGGAAGGCCATTACATGGTGGCCCGCTGCCTGGAGGCTCTCAAGGCCACGGCCGCGCACAACAGCGTCAAAAACGCGCTGGCCCAGCTGCTGGGGCGTTTTCCCGAGCTGCTGACTTACAAGTTCAAGGACGGCGAACCCTTTGCCCCGGCCAGAATCGTGCCCTGGCTGGAGGCCCTGCAACAGGGGCAGCCCTCGGGCCAGCCCCAGGTGCCGCCGCCGGGCCGCGCGCCCGCCGCTGAAAGCGGCGAAGAGGAAGCGCGCCTGCAAGAGGCCATTGCCCTCTGCATCGAGGAAGATTTTCATGCCGGGCTGCGCCACCTGGGCAACGTCCCGGCGGGGCGCAACCGCTCCACCATATTGCACGGTCTGCTGCAGGCCCGCTACTGCCTGGCCGCGGGCAAGAAATCCGCTGCCCAGCGCCTGTTGCAGGCCCTGTACGGACAATTGGAACAATGGGATCTGCTGGATTGGGAACCGGAACTCTCCGCGCGGATCATCACCCTGCTGCTTACGGCCCAGACCAAGCCGGGCGGCCCGGAAACCGAGGAAATGAGCCGCCGTCTGCACTGGCTCAGTCTGGATACCGCCGTCGGCGTGTTGCAGGAAGCATAACCATAAACGGAGGCACACATGGCCAGGAAAGAATCGTCCGTCGCACCCAAGGAGCGCATCAACGTCACCTTCAAACCGGCTACCGGCGGGGCGGTGGAAGAAATCGAGCTGCCCATGAAGGTCATGGTGATGGGCGACTTTTTGCAGCGCCATGACCCCAGAAGCCTTCTGGACCGCAAGCCTGTTTCCATCAATAAAAACAACTTCGCGGACGTGATGGCCAACCAGAAGCTTACCCTTGAAATCGCCGTGCCCAACATGCTGCAGGACGGCGACGAAGAGCGCGACATCCCTGTGAAGCTGGATTTCAACTCCATGCGCGACTTCGAGCCCGGCAACATCCTGGACCAGATTCCGGAAACGCAAAAGCTGATGCAGATCCGCGACGCCCTGGTTTCCCTCAAGGGCCCCATGGGCAATATCCCCAGCTTCCGCAAATCGTTCGAGGAAATCGTCAAGGATCCTCGCCAGCGTGAGGAAATCCGCCGCGAGCTGGCCGAGGCCGGGGTGGACCTTTCCCTGGCGCCGCCCAAACGGGCCAAGGGCGCGGGCAACAAGCCCCAGGCCCCCGAAAAGACGGAGGAGCCCAAGGCCTGAAGCCCGTAGCCGCCTGAATGATGCTCCGGCGCCCATGGCCGGGAAACGCGGATACCTCCGGCAGCCCCGCTGCCGCACATATCTCCAAGGAGCATGCCGTTATGAGTCAAGTACAGGAGCGCCAGCACGATACGATACACGCGGGGTCACTGCTCGCGCAGATCATCAGCGAGACCAACATCACCCCGCAGGACGACGGCTATGAAGACGCGCGCCTCGGCATCGGCGCGGTTGTGGAGGAAATGCTCAAGCCCGTCAACGCGGACGAAAAGGTCAACAAGGGCATGGTCGACCGCATGATCGCGGATATCGACCGCCGCCTCGGCGCCTTCATGAACCGCATTCTGCACCATCCGGATTTCCAGTCCCTGGAATCCGCCTGGCGCGGGCTCAAGCTGCTGACCGACAGGACGGACTTCCGCGAGAACGTCATTGTGGAAATGCTCAACGTGACCAAGGACGAGCTGCTGGACGACTTCCTCGACGCGCCCGAAATCAACCAGTCCAACCTGTACAAGCAGGTCTACACGGCGGAATACGGCCAGTTCGGCGGCCAGCCCGTGGGCGCCATGATCGGCAACTACTATTTTGAGCCCACGGCCGTGGACCTCCGCCTGCTGGAAAACCTGGCCAAGGTCGCCACCATGGCCCACGCGCCTTTCATCGGCGCCGCCGCGCCGGGTTTCTTCGGCCTCAAGGACAGCTTCGAGCGCCTGCCCGCCCTCAAGGACCTTCAGGACATCTTCAGCGGCACGCGCTACACCAAGTGGCAGTCCTTCCGTGAATCAGAAGACTCCCGCTACGTCGGCCTGGCCCTGCCCCGCTTCCTGCTGCGCCAGCCCTACGATCCGGACGAAAACCCGATCAAGGCCTTTGTCTACAAGGAAAATGTGGACGACAGCCACCACAACTTCCTCTGGGGCAACGCGGCCTTTGCCTTTGCCACGCGCATTACGGAAAGTTTCGCCAAGTACCGCTGGGCGGCCAATATCATCGGCCCGCGTTCCGGCGGCGCGGTGGAGGATCTGCCCGTGCACCTCTACGAGAGCCTGGGCGACATCGAAATGAAGATCCCCACCGAGGTGCTTATTTCCGACCGCCGCGAATACGAGCTGGCCGAACAGGGCTTCATCGCCCTGACCATGCGCAAGGGCTCGGACAATGCCGCCTTCTTCTCCGCCAACTCCTGCCAGAAGCCCAAGTACTTCGGCATCTCCGAAGCGGGCAAGGCCGCCGAGCTCAACTATCGCCTGGGCGCGCAACTGCCCTATCTTTTCATTGTTTCGCGTCTGGCCCACTACATCAAGGTTTTGCAGCGCGAGCACATCGGCTCCTGGAAGGAACGCGTGGACCTGGAACGGGAACTGAACACCTGGATCCGCCAGTTTGTGGCCGACCAGGAAAATCCCAGCTCCGACATCCGCAGCCGCCGCCCCCTGCGCGAAGCCAGCATCACGGTCAGCGACGTGGAAGGGGATCCGGGCTGGTACCGGGTGAGCATGAGCATCCGTCCGCACTTCAAGTACATGGGCGCGTATTTCACGCTGTCCCTGGTCGGCAAGCTGGAAAAGGAATGAGTCATGGCCGGGAGCCTGTTTGACCGTCTGACGCGCGGCGATGAGGGCGCACGCATGAGCGAGGACGAATCCATTCGTCTGCACCTCCTGCGTCTCCTCACCGCGCGGCAGGGCTCCGTGCAGGCCCTGCCGGACTACGGGCTCCCGGACCTCAACGACCTGACTCTCTCCCGCGCGGAACTGATTCTCGAAACCTGCCGCGCCGTCAAAAAATGCATTCAGCGCTATGAGCCCCGCCTGACCGACGTGGAAGTCAGCCATCAGGCCCTGCCCGAATCGCTCTTTGCCATGGGCTTCCGCATCGCGGCGCTCAAGGTGGGCTCCGACGGCACCACCGCGCCCTGGCAATGGAGCATCTCCCTGAACGGCGACAAAGTGCGGGGCGGCGTATGAGCTTCAACGTCTACTATCAGGACGAGCTGCTGGCCCTGCGCACTCTGGGCAAGGAATTCGCGCAGCGCAACCCGGCGCTGGCCCCCTTTCTGGACACGCCGGGGCGCGATCCCGACGTGGAGCGCATTCTGGAAGGCTTTTCCTTTCTCACGGGCCGCTTGCGCCAGAAACTGGACGACGAGCTGCCGGAGATCACCCACTCCCTGTTCAATCTGCTTTGGCCCAACTATTTGCGGCCCATCCCGGCGGCTTCGGTCATCCGCTACATGCCCGGCGACAATATCTCCGGCGCGGTGACCATCCCCAAGGGCACGGAAGTGGAATCCGTGGAAACGCGGGGGCTGCGCTGCCGCTTCCGCACAGTCTACGACACCGAAATTCTGCCGTTGCGCATTGTGGACCAGAGCGTGCGCGAGCGCGACGGCATGGCCAGCCTGGTGCTGCGCATCGCCGCGCAGGGCGCGTCCCTGGAAAATCTGCCGCTCAAACGGCTGCGCTTTTTCATCAGCGGCGAACCGGCCATCGCCCACACCATTTATTTTTCCATGGTCGCGCGCACCAGGGAAGTGCGGGTGGTGCTGCACGACGCCAAGCTGGAGGAGCATACCACCGCCGTTCTGCCCGCGAGGGAATCCATCCGCGCCGTGGGCTTCCGGGAAGACGAGGGCATGTACCCCTACCCGGCCAATACTTTCCCCGGCTATCGCATCCTTCAGGAATATTTCTGTTTTCCCGAAAAATTTCTCTTTGTGGAAGTTTCCGGCCTGGAGCACGGCCTGAACGGCGACAGGATCAAAACCGTTCCGGGCGCGCAGGAATTCGAGCTGCATTTCGTGCTGGACCAATTGCCGGAGCAGTATGAGTCCTTCAGGGCGGACAACTGGCATCTCTTCTGCACGCCGGTGGTCAATCTCTTCAGCATGGACGCCTCGCCCCTGACCCTGGACCAGCGCCGGAGCGAATACCGCGTGGTGCCCGATCCGCGCCGCCCCTATCACTATGCCGTGTACAGCGTGGACAGCGTGGGCACCTGGGGCCATGACGACAGACACAGCCGCCGCTATCTCTCCTTTGAATCCTTTGAGCACGACACGGGCGAATCCGGCGACCACGCCTACTACCGTCTGCGGTTGCGCCCCTCGCATCACGACGAATGCCCGGAAACCTACATTTCCATCGTGCACACGGCCGACAGCGCGGCCCTGCCCCAGGGCGAGACCATTTCCCTGGAGCTGACCTGCACCAACCGCCTTTTGCCCCACGAGCTGCGCATGGGCGACATCCGCGTTCATGCCGACAATACGCCGGACGCCGTCCGTTTTGCCAATATTACGCCAGTGGTGCCCTCGTTCAGTCCTCCCCTGGAAGGGGACATCCTCTGGCGGCTTTTATCCAACATGTCGCTGAATTACGTCTCCCTCACCGACGTGTCCGCCCTGCGCGCCGTGCTGGCGGCCTATGACTTCCGCGCACGCCATGACCGCCCGCGCGCCCGCATGCTGGAAAAAACCCTCAAGGGCATGCTGCGCATCCACTGCTCCGAATCGGACCGCATCTACGGCGGCCTGCCTGTGCGCGGCGCGCAGACCCGCCTGGTGCTGGACCAGCGCGCCTTCTGCGCCGAGGGGGCCATGTATCTTTTCGGCTCGGTGCTCAATGAGTTTTTCGCGCTCTACGCCACGGTAAACAGCTTCCATCAGCTGACCATCGAGGAGGCTTCGCGCGGCGAGGAATACCGCTGGCCCGCGCGGCTCGGGAGAATCAGCCTATGACCTCCGCCGTGCCCGCAGCTCCGGTTCTGGAAGACCTCACGGCCCGGCCCGGGGCCTATGCTTTCGCCCAGGCCGTGCGCATCGTGGCGCGCGGCATGCGCGCGGGTGGTCACGAACCGGGGCCGGATTCCTTCCGCTTCCGGGTCAATCCGGAGCTTTCCTTTCCGCCCGGCGACATCGCAGCCCTGGCCCTGAAAGCAGGGGAAAGGGAAGACGGGCCGCCCACGGCGGAGATGGTGCTCAATCTCATGGGCCTGCACGGCGCGGCTTCGCCCCTGCCCGCCTACTTCACCGAGCATGTAGCCCAGCATCAGGACGAAAACGAGGCCCTGCGGGACTTTTTTGATATTTTCCACCAGCGCCTCATCGATCTCCTCTATGAGACCTGGCACAAGTACCGCTACTACGCCCAGTACCAGTCCGGAGCCACGGACAGGCTCTCCAGCCGCTTCTTCGGGCTCATCGGGCTGGGGCATGCCGACCTGCGCCGGGCCAAAAGCCTGAACTGGCCCCGGCTCATGGCCTATATGGGGCTCATCGCCTTTAACGGCGAATCCGCAGGGTCGCTGGAAAGCATTCTGCGCCACTATTTCCGCCACGAGCACATCACCATCGTGCCCTGCATCCGACGCTGGGTGGCTGTGCCCGAAGACCAGCAAACCCGCCTGGGCGCGGCCAACGACTGCCTGAATCTGGACTTCATCCTCGGCAGCGAGGTGCCGGACCAGACGGGCAAATTCCGTATCCGGGTGACGGACCTCACCTGGGAGCGCTTCAACGATTTTCTGCCCTGCGGCAAGGATTTCACCGCCTTGCAGACCCTGGTCAAATTCGTGCTGCGCTCCCGCCTGGACTTTGACCTGGAACTCCGCCTGCTGCCCGATGAAATCAGGCCCTGGCGGCTGGAAGAACACAACCAGTGCCGCCTGGGCTGGTCCGTATGGGCCGGGGAAGGCGGCAACGGCGTCGTGACGCTTGAAACCGATCACAGGGAGTTGTGAGCCATGTCCACCGTCAGTCTCGCCGCCCTGTTTGAAGCCCTGGACATCCCCTGCCGGGAGGCCCTGGAGCAGGCCGCCGTCAATTGCGCCGCGCGCGGCGGTTATGAAATCACCATTGACGATTATATGGAATGCCTGCTGCCGCTGGACGATATGCGGGACATTCTGGCCCAGTTTGAGCGCAATGCCGAAGCCCTGCGCGAAATTCTGGCCAAAAACCGCCCGCCCGCGGGCCGCCACACGGGCCGCCCGTCCTTCTCCCCACTGCTCTACCAGTTATTGCAGGAGGCCTATCTGCTGACCAGCCTTGAGCTGCGGCAGGAGCGCATCAACGCGGGCGCGCTGGTGCTGGCCCTGCTGCGCAATCCCGTGCGTTACGGCGCGCTGCCCTTTTACAGGGAGCTCAAGGAAATATCCGCCGACGCCCTGCTCCGCCAGCTGGAAGGCCTGAACGAAGAGCGGCATCCCGCCGGGCCGAAGCGGAACGAAGGCGAAGCCGGGGGCGGGGCTCTGGCCCAGTACGCCGTGGACTTCACCGAGGAAGCCCGCAACGGCAAGATCGACCCGGTTTTCGCGCGCGGCCCGGAAATCCGCCTGGTGGTGGACATTCTCGCCCGCCGCCGCAAGAACAATCCCATTCTGGTGGGCGATCCCGGCGTGGGCAAAACCGCCGTGGTGGAAGGCCTGGCCCTGAAAATAGTGGAAGGCCACGTGCCCGACTCCCTCAGGGGCGTGCGCATCGTGGGCCTGGACATGGGCCGCCTTCAGGCCGGGGCCAGCGTCAAGGGCGAGTTCGAGCGCCGCCTCAAGGCGGTCATCGACGAGGTCAAGGCCGCGCCTGTGCCCACGGTCCTCTTTATCGACGAAGCCCACACCCTGGTGGGGTCCGGCAATACGCCGGGCAGCGGCGACGGGGCCAATCTGCTCAAGCCCGCCCTGGCGCGCGGCGAAATGCGCACCATCGCGGCCACCACCTGGAGCGAATACAAGAAATATTTTGAAAAGGACGCGGCCCTGGCCCGGCGCTTCCAGCCGGTCAAACTGGGCGAACCCTCTCTGGCGGACACGGTCACCATCCTGCGCGGCATTGTGCCGCATTATGAAAAGGCGCACCAGGTCTATGTGCGCGACGACGCCGTGATCCGCACGGCCGAGCTGGCGGGCCGCTACATCACCGGCCGCCGGTTGCCGGACAAGGCCATTGACGTGCTGGACACGGCCTGCGCCCGCGTGAAGGTCAGCCTGGGCGCCAAGCCTCCGGTTCTGGAAACCCTGGAAGAAGAGCTGGCCACGCTGCGGCGCGAGCTGGACGCCCTGGAACGCGACCGCTGCAAGGGCGTGGCCGCGCGCTGCCCCGAGGACAGCGCAACCCGGCACGCCGCCCTGCAACAGCGTTGCGCCGACCTTGCGGCGAGCGCGGAGGCCCTGGAGGCGCAATGGCGGCGCGAACTGGATCTGGTGGAAGCCATTCTGAAACAACGGGCCGTGGAGCACGCCGACGAAGCCGCCGCGAATGAAGGCGGCCAATCCGAAGCCGTTCAAACGCCGGAGACTGAAACCCGGACCGCCACGGAAGAGGCTCAAGGCGTCAGCTCGGCCGTGCTCGGTGAAGAACTGCGTAAAATCCAGAACGGCGCCCCCCTGGTTTTTCACGAGGTCAGCCCGGAGCTGGTGACCGGCATCGTTTCTGAATGGACGGGCATTCCCGCGGGCAAGCTGGACGGCGCGGGCGATGCCGCGCTTTCGCATTTGGGCGCAAGCCTGCGCGAGCGCATCAAGGGCCAGGACCAGGCTTTGGAAATCATTGAGAAAACCATCCTCTCCGCCCATGCGGGCCTGAACAGCCCCACCCAACCTACGGGCATCTTCCTGCTGGTGGGCCCCTCGGGCGTGGGCAAGACGGAAACCGCCCTGGCCGTGGCCGATGCCCTCTTCGGCGGCGAACGCCTGCTGATCAGCATCAATATGTCCGAATTTCAGGAAAAGCATACCATTTCCCGGCTGATCGGCTCTCCTCCGGGCTATGTGGGCTACGGCGAGGGCGGCCGCCTCACCGAGGCGGTGCGCCGCCAGCCCTATTCCGCCGTGCTTTTTGATGAAGTGGAAAAGGCCCATCCCGACATCCTGCACCTTTTTTACCAGATGTTCGACAAGGGCGTGCTGGCCGACGGCGAAGGCCGCGAGGTGGACTTCCGCAATACATTGATCTTTCTGACTTCCAATCTGGGCAGCGATATTGTGGCCGCCCTCTGCGAGGAAGAGGAAAAACCCGACATCGGGACCCTGCGCGCGGCCCTGCACCCCGTGCTGACCCAGGTGTTCCGCCCGGCCCTGCTGGGCCGCATGACCGTGGTGCCCTATGCCGCCATCAACAAGGACACGCTGCGGGAACTCACGGCCATGAAACTTGAGCACGTGGGCCGCCGCCTGATGGAGCGCCACCGCATCCCCCTGCTCTGGGACGAAGCCGTGGCCGACAATATCGCGGCCTCCTGCGACGCCGTGGACACGGGCGCGCGCAATATCGACCACATCATCAACGCCCATCTGCTGCCGGGCATGGCCGCCGCCCTGCTTTCCTCCCTGCTGGAGGAAAAAAACGCGCCGCGCGGCCTGCGCGTTTCCCTGGATGCGGCCAACGGCGCTTTCAACTGCGCGCTGGAGGCCCGGCCGTGAATCCCGTAACCCGGCCCACGGAACCCCCGGACGCCGCAACGGCATTGCGGGCCTGCGCCGATCTGGCCGAAACCGCCGCCTGCCTGGCGCGCCTGGCCGGAACCGCCGCCCGAGCGGACTTTTGCGGCGTCTTTCTGCTGGACTATACGGGCACGGAACTGCTGCTGCGCGCCGTGTGGCACGCGGGCGCGGGCGCAAGCGCGCCCTGCGGGCATTCCCTGCCGCTCGGCAGTCAGGATCCCGTCTGCTTTTCCCTGCAAACCGGAAGGGAGTACACGGTGCGCGACAGCATGCAAAACAGCGCCTTTCCCTCTCTGGACCTGCTGTGCCCGCAAAAAGCCGCCGCCCGTCTCACTGCCCTGCCGCTGCCCGCCTGGAAAAACCGTTCACTGGGCGGCCTGCTGCTGGGCTTTGGCCGGGACCGTGCCCCGGCGACTGATCCGCAGCCGCTCTGCGATCTGGGCGCGCTTCTGCTGGAAGCCCACCTTCAACGGCAAAAAGAGGATCTGCTGCTGCACAGCCTGAACGAGGACCTGTCCCGCCTGGAACAGGGCTCCCAATGCCTGCGCATCGTGGAATCCTTTTTTCTGGGCAAGAGCCCGGCGGCCCTGCGGGTGCGCGAGCAGATCGCCAGAGCCGCGCCCACGGACGTGGCCGTGCTGATCACCGGCGAAACCGGCACCGGCAAGGAAGTGGCGGCCTCGGCCCTGCATGCGGCCAGCTGGCGCCGCGCGGCCCCTTTCATCAAGATCAACTGCGCGGCCCTGCCCGCGCAACTGCTGGAAAGCGAGCTCTTCGGCCATCGCAAGGGCGCGTTCAGCGGCGCGGACAGCGACAATCCCGGCCTGTTGCGCAGCGCCCACGGCGGCACCGTGCTGCTGGACGAAATCGGCGAAATGCCTTCCGAGCTTCAGGCCAAGCTGCTGCGCGTGCTCCAGGACCGCCAGGTGCGCCCCCTGGGCAGCTCCAAAACCTTTCCGGCGGACATCCGAATCATTGCCGCCACCAACAAAAGCATGCGCGAAGTTCTGGAATCCGGCTCGTTCCGGCCGGATCTCTACCACCGTCTGGCCGCGCTGCGCATCCACATTCCGCCCCTGCGCGAACGGCCGGAAGACATTCCGCTGCTGGCCCAACATTTTCTGGTTCAGATGCGCGACACGTTGCGCCGCCCCGGCCTGAGCCTGACGCCCGAGAGCCTGCGTCTGCTCGGCGGCCTGGACTACCCGGGCAATGTGCGCCAGCTCTGCAACCGCATTCAGGCGGCGGCCGTGATGGCCGATCCCGCCGCCGACCGCCTGACGCCGGAGGCCTTCTCTCCCGTGGAATCCCCCGCCACGGAAGAGGAGGACCTCCGGTCCGGCGGCCTGGCCCGGAACCTGCGCCTGCTGGAGGAAAAGCTCATTAAGCGGGCCCTGGCGCGTTGCTCCGGCAATGTGGCCGAGGCCGCCAGGGAACTGCATCTGCCGCGCAGCACGCTGGTTTCCAAGCTGAAAAAACTGGCCCCGCCCCACAATACGGAAGCCTCACGTCCTCAGCGGCGGCAACTCTCTCGTTCCGGAGCGCCCTATGGATATTATGTTTGAGATCGTCAGCAGGCAGAAATTCTCGGCCAATTTTCCCGTCTCGCACGTTTTCGGCGAGGCCGGGGGCTATATCGGCCGTTCGGAGGAATGCGAATGGGTTCTGCCGGACAGATCGCGCGAAATTTCCCGCCAGCACGCGCTGATCACCTTTGAGGACGGCCACTTCTATCTTGAGGACGTCAGCGCCAACGGCGTCTTTCTCTCCCTGGCCCACGAACCTGTGGGCAGGAACAGCCGCCACCGCATCGAACACGGCGAGGGCTTCATCATCGGCGCGTACACGATTATGGCCCGCCTGCTGCACAACCCCGGCGCGTATGCCGGTTCTCCCGAAGATGTGGAAGATATCCTCAGCCGCCCCAAGGGCCTGTCCCTGAATCCCCTCACGGCCATGGAACAGGAAGAAGAACTCGTGGCCCGCAAACGCATGGGCGAGTATGACGACCTGCTCAGCGGCCGCCAGACCAGGGCGGTTCTGCCGGCGGACCACACGGATCCGCTTCTGGGCAGATTGCAGCCCATTGTGGCCGTGCCCGAGCAGGAGGAGCTGATCCCTGAAAACTGGGATGCCGAACCGGATAACGACGATGAAAGCGGCGAAGCCTGCCCACTCGGCGGAGAAACGGCTGCAGGCGCGCCGCAGGTCGATCCCGAGCCCCTGCCCGTCGCAGCGCTCCGGCCAGCGCCGGAAAGCCGCTCCGTGCCGGGGCCGGAAACAGACGTTTTTTTCAAGGCCCTGGGTTTCGCCGAGCCGCCATCCTCGCCAAAGGAGCGGGAACGCGTGCTGAAGCTGGCCGCGGAACTGCTGGCGGCCGCCGTGGACGGCATGACCAACGCCCTGCACAACCGCGCCGAATGCAAAAATGAGCTGCGCCTTCCGGCCACCAGCACCGGCCTTGCGGTCAACAACAATCCCCTGAAGTTCAGCCCTTCGCCCGAAGCCGCCCTGGCGACGCTGCTGGGGCCGCCGCAAAAAGGCGTCATGCCTCCGGTGAAGGCCATGACCAGCGGCTTCAATGATCTGCACCGCCACCACATGGGCCTGCTGGCCGGGGCGCGCGCCGCCAGCGCGGCGCTGCTGGACAAGCTTTCGCCCCGTGCCGTGGAAAACCGCCTGGACATCAACGGCCCGGTGCGCCTTGGCCGGGCCACGCGTCTCTGGCAGAGCTTCATCCGCATGCACCGCGCTCTGCGCGACGATCATGAAGGCATGGAAGCCCTGCTCTTGCAGGATTTCGCCCGCGCCTACGAAATGCAGGGCCGGACCCTCAACCCGCTGGGCGCGCGTCCCAAGCAAGGAGCACAACAATGAAAAAATTCGCACTGTTGTTGACGGCACTGACGGCGATCTGCGCACTGACGGCCTGCTCCGGCGGGCGCGCCCAACTGCTGGTAGCCAGCCAGGCCAACGTGAATCCGGATTTTTCCGGCCGCCCTTCGCCGGTGGTGGTCAAGGTCTATGAGCTGCGGCGCGGCCTGGCCTTCCGCCAGGCCGACTTCCAGAATCTCTTTGACCAGCCCATGCAGACGCTGGGCGCTGACATCCTGGCGGCGGACGAACTGGTTTTCGTGCCCGGCGAAGCGCGCTCCATCACCTATCTGCCCGGTCCGGACGCGCGCTTTCTGGGTGTCGTGGCCGGATTCCGGCAAATGGACCGCGCCCGTTGGCGCACCCTGCGGCCCATCGACGCCGAGGGCAAGAACCTGATCGCCCTGGAGCTCAACGACGCCAGCATCATCGTCATCCCCGAATCCAGAGCCAAGGACTGGGACCCGGAAGAAGCCCTGAAGCAACACGAACCCGAACCGGAGCCGGAACTCCCCGCCGCCCGCACGGCCGTCAGGACCGAACCCTCGCCGGACCAGACCCTGACCAGCTATGAGGACGAAACCCCGCCCGCGCCGCCCAGGCCCGCACCGGAGACGGACCCGGACGTGCTGGAGCGGAACCGGCGCATGCCTTCCGAGGACATGGACGCCGCGCCCGGCATGTCCGAGCCCGAGGAAACCAACGCCGCCGGGAAGGCCGCCGGAACGTCCGACACGCGGCCCCGCTCCCGACGGGCCGCGCCCGCGCCCTATGCCGTGCCGCCCATGAAGACGGCCCGCTGAGACGCGGGCAGCCGTGTTGTGTTCCGCCAAGGCCGTGAGGACGGATATTATCGCAGGAGAATAAGGCATGCTTCCTGAAAGGGTTATCTGGACCGAAGGCATGGGCGTCAGCCCCGTGCATTTTCAGCAGCAGGACCGCCATGTGGACGCCCAGCTGCGCATGCGCGGGGCCATGCTCAAACCCCATGCCTGGGGTTTCACCGAATTCCTCATTGACGAGCAGTATCTCAGTCTCGGCAAGGTAGTGCTCAGCAAGGCGGCGGGCATGCTGCCGGACGGCACGCTTTTCGAGATCGGGCACGGCCAGCCGCCGCTTTCCCTGGACATCGCGCCGGGGCTCACCGGCAAGCGGATCATGCTGGCCCTGCCCATGGCCGTGGAAGGCGGCGCGGAAACCAGGGACGAGGAAACCTCGGGGCTTTCCACCCGCTATATCCGCACGCCCCTGCGCATCCGCGACCACAATGCCTACAAGGAAAAAAACAGCAGCGAGACGAGCATCCTCTGCGGGCGCTTCGACATGCGCCTGATGTTCGAGGAGGATTCGGATCTCAAGGGCTACGTGACCATGCCCGTGGCCCATGTGGTGGAGTGCCGCCAGGACAAGAGCGTGCTTCTGGACAAGGAGTTCATGCCCACCTTTCTGCACCTGGAGGGCTCGCCCACGCTCACGGGCTATCTGCGCGAGATCATCGGCCTGCTGACCCACCGGGCCGACCACATCGCCAATCGCGTGAGCAGCGCCGGGCAGACCGGCACCGCCGAACTGGGCGACTTCATGCTGTTGCAATGCCTGAACCGCATGGAACCCCTGTTCCGGCATCTGGACAGGACGCCGGGCCTGCACCCCGAAGAATTTTACCGCCTGCTGCTCTCGCTGGCGGGCGAGCTGTCCACCTTTTCCGAGCGGGGCAAGCGCCCCAACGAGCTTACGGGCTATGACCACGGGGCCCAGTACCACTGTTTCCCCGCGCTCATGGAGCAGGCCCGCTACGCCCTGAGCATGGTGCTGGAACAGCACGCCGTGCTCCTTTCCCTGCAGCAGCGCAAGAACAATGTCCAGCTGGCCCCGATCCACGACAAGAACCTGCTCAGCACGGCGCTCTTCGTCCTGGTGGCGCAGGCGGATATGGATCAGGAAAGCCTGCGCGCCCTGCTGCCCAAGCAGATCAAGATCGGCACGCCCGAAAACATCCGCGAACTGGTCAACACGCATCTGCCGGGCGTGAAAATACATCCCATGCCCGTGGCTCCCCGTCAGATCCCCTTCCACGCGGGAAAAAGCTATTTCCAACTGGATTTCACCTCCCAGCAGCGGGCGCAGCTGGAAGCCTCCACCGGCTGCGCCCTGCACGTGTCGGGCACATTCCCGGGGCTCATCCTGCAACTCTGGGCCATCAAGGAGTAAAGCATGTCGCAGCAAGCCGCCGCTACCGATCCGGACAAGACCGTGGTGCTCTTTACCGAGGAACCGCGCTCCCAAAGCGCCGACCTCCCCTTCACGGCCGTGGCCGTGACCCCCGGCAAGCAGGCCCCGCGCCATGTGCCCTATCTGGCGCAGCAGACCTCCTTTGACGAATACACGCCGGGCCTCAATCCCCTGGTCAACGCGGCTTCCCGCCTCTTGCTGGAAATCGTGCGCCTGCGCGACGCGCGCGAAGCCGACCTGGAGGAACTGCGCATCCGCCTGGAAGCTGAAATCCGGGGCTTCAACGCCCAGGCCGCGGCTCTGGGCGTCAGCGAGGCCCAGGTCAATGCCGCGCAATACCTGCTCTGCACGGCTCTGGATGAGAGCGTGACCACCTCGGCCATTCCGGGCGCCCAGGGCGACTGGCAGCATCATTCCCTGCTCAGCACCTTTCACCAGGACACCTGGGGCGGCGAGATATTTTTCGACGTGCTCGGCCGCACCATGGAGCAGCCCGCCAGCAGGCTGTATCTGCTGGAACTGATTTACCTGCTGCTGAGTCTGGGCTTTGAAGGCAAATACCGCTTGCAGGACCGGGGCCCGCTGGCCCTGGAATCCCTGCGCGACCAGCTCTACAGGCAGATTCGCCTGCTGCGCGGCGAGCCCAGCCCGGATCTGGCCCAGAAAATCAGCGTGGAGCCGCACAAGAACAAAACCTACGCCTATGTGCCGCTCTGGCTCATCGGGGCCGTGCTGGTCTTCGGCATTGCCGTCATTTTCTGGGGCTTCTCCCATACGCTGAACGGCAAGGCGGAACCCCTGCTCAGCCAATTCGCCCGGCATACCCTGGTTTCCGCGCCCTTTGCGCCCGAAGCGCCCGTGCGGGCCGCTACGGAGGGAACCACCGCGCAAACGGAGGCGACCCCGGCCCCCGCTGAGGAAACCACCGCCGCTCCCACCCCGGCCGCGTCCCATGCGCCTGTTACGCCCGCCTCGGAGGTCCACCCATGATCGCCCGTTTTTTCCGCAGCCTTCTGCACGCGTTCAAAACTCCGTGGGTGCTCGCCCTGGGCCTTGTCCTGCTGCTCATCCTGCTGGTCTGGCTGCTGGGACCGCTGGTGGCCGTGGCGGGATATGTTCCCTTGGAGGGGGTTATTGCCCGCCTGATGGCTACGGTGCTGCTTATTTTCTGCTGGGGACTCTTTGTGGCTCTTTCAGCCTCGCGCCGCCGCAGGAAGGAACTGGACGATCCCGAGGCGGCCCGGGCCTACGAGCGGGCGGAAGAGCACAAGATGCAGCTGCGCGACGAGCTGCGCCACATCAGGGAGCGCCTGAAGACCGCCGTCAAAACCGTCACCACTTCCAATTTTTACGGCCCCAAGGGCCGTTCCCGCTACGCCCTGCCCTGGTATCTGCTGCTGGGCAGCGGCAACTGCGGCAAAACTTCGGTGCTGCTCAATTCCGGCCTCAAGTTCCCGCTCAACGAGCAGGCCGACAGGCATCTCTATCAGCTCAGGGCCACGGAGCACTGCGACGTGCTCTACAGCAACGAGGCCCTGTTTGTGGACACGCCGGGGGCCTATACCGAAAGCCGCCCGGATTCTCCGGCCCACAAGGCCTGGACCGCCCTGCTGCGCGCCCTGTTCAAAGTGCGCCCGGCCAGGCCCCTCAACGGAATCATCGTCTGCGTGAGCATGCGCGACATCATCGACAACGACGCGCCCCGGCGCGAACATCTGGCCCGCATCATCCGCCAGCGGCTCAGCGAAGCCCTCAAGCGCCTGCGCACCTATGTGCCGGTCTACCTTGTCTTTACCAAGTGCGACGCCGTGCCGGGCTTCGCGCAGTTTTTCGCCCATCTCTCCCGTGCCGAGCGGGAGCAGATCTTCGGCTGCCCGGCCAAGTCCGACGTCATGGAAGCGGGCAGCGTGCGCGCGGAACTCAAGGATCTCATGCAGACCCTCAACGCCCAGATCGTGACCAAAATCCATCAGGAACGGGACGTCCCCTCGCGCGGCGAGATGTTCCGTTTTCCACAGGAACTGGCGGCCCTGGGTTCGCGCATGGAGGAGTTCATCACCGAGGCCTTCGGTCCCTCGCGCTATCACCGGCCGGTCATGTTCCGGGGATTTTTCTTTTCCAGCGCGCTTTCGGCCCAGGACATCGTGGCCGCCACGGCCCGGGAAGGAGAATTGAGCTACCAGACCGGCTTTAATGCCACCGTGGGCGACTACGCCAAGGGCTTTTTCCTGCTGCGCCTGCTGGAAGGCCTGATCATCCCCGAGGCCCGCCTGGCCAATGCCGACAAGGAACACATCTGGGCACTGCGCCTGCGCCGCTACGGACTGCAGGCGGCAGCGGCGGCGCTCTTTCTGCTGGCCGGAACCTTTCTCGGGGTGAGTTTCATCAACAATTACTCGCGGGTGGAAACCCTGGACGCGGCCTATGCCGGATTTTCCGGAGCGCAGAAAAAGGCCCCTCTGGTCAACGAGCCCCGCACGCCCCTGCCGGAGCTGAACATTATCGAGAAGGCCACCTTCGTCTATGACCCGGAGGAGGATTCAGCCATCGGCTACGGCCTCGGCCTTTACCAGGGGCGCGTTTTCCGGAAATCCACGCAGGAAGCCTACCTGGGCACGCTCAACACGCGACTCATGCCTCCGGTGCGCCAGGCCGCGGCCCGGCGCGTGGAAGCGGCCCTGAACAATCCCATGGAACTCAAAAACGCGCTCAGGGCTTATCTCATGCTCTGCCAGCCCCAACACATCAACCGGAAATTCCTTGATCCCTGGCTGGCCAACGTATGGGCCGGGGACTATTCCGGCCAGGCCCCGGTACAGGCGGATCTGCGCCGCCATATGGACTATCTTCTGGCGCACGGCATCACGCCCGCCGAGCCCGACGCGGAGCTGGTGGACCGGGCCCGCAAGGCCCTGCTGCGCATTCCCCTGGCGGAACTGGCCTACCAGCGCCTGCGCGAGGAAGCCGGGGAAAGCGGCAAACCGCCCTTCACCTTCCGCGCGGCCATCGGCCAGTCGCCTTTCAACGGCGACACCCAGCCCGTGGACTACCTGTACACGCGCCAGGGCTACGAGGAATACCTCATCCGCCGCTGCCCGGTCATCATCCGCAATCTGACGGGCGAAACCTGGATTTTCGGCGCTAATCCCATCCTGCTCAGCGCCCTGGACATGAACAACGTCTACAAGGAAGTGCGCACCATGTACTTCCGCGATTACACCAGTTCCTGGAGCCAGGCCCTCAAAAACCTGAGCGTGCGCATGCCCGCCAGCATGGGCGACGCCCGCAAGCTGGCCGAGGAACTCACGCCCGGCATGCCCCCGGCCGTGCTGGCGTTGCGGGAGGTACGCGCCAACACCCGGCTGATCATGGAAAACGTGGAGCCCGGAGCCGTGCAGGCCGCCGCGCAGGAGGAAGGCAAGCGCAAGCTGCAACAGAAGCTGGCCTCCAAGACCGGCGGCAAGATGGCCCGCGCCCTGACAGAACAGGCGGCCAAGAGCGCCGAGGAGCTGCGTCGCGACGTTCTGGAGGCGGCCCAGCGCGACGCCCAGGCCGTGCGGCAGTATTTTGTGCCCCTGGACAGCCTGCTGGACGAGCAGGGCAATCCCGGCCCGGCGCTGCGGGCCGTGCAGGACGCCATGACCGGAGCCGGGGAATACTTCGCCGGGATCATTTCCAGCGACCAGGGCGAACAGCGCGTGCTGCACGCCTTGCTGGATCTGGCCGACGAGAAAAACGACACCCTGCGCAGCCTGGAAAGCGCCGTGGGCCGTCTGCCCGCGCCGGTGCGCGGCTGGTACGCCACCGTGGCCGCGGGCGGTCTGCGCGACATGCTCAACAGGGGCGCGCGCAGCATTAACCAGGCCTACCAGGAACGGGTCATCGCCCTTTACGACAAGAATCTGAACGCCCGCTATCCCTTTGATCCAGGCGCGTCCAGAGACGCCAACCTGGACGATTTCGCCGCCTTCTTCCGCAGCGGCGGCGTGCTGGACAACTTCCACGAAACCTATCTGCGGCCCTTCATCACCCGCACGGGCACCCTGCGCCCCATCATGGGCCGGTACATGCCGCTTTCCAGCCAGGCGGTGATCAACCTGCAAAAGGCCAACCGGGTGCAGGAAGCCTTCTTCATGTCCGGCAGAGAGCTGGGCATCACCTTCCTTATGGAACCCCACGCCCTGGACGCCACGCTCAAGCAGGTCAATCTGCGCGCGGCCGGCAGGCATCTGAGCTACATGCACGGCCCGGTGCAGGGGGCCTCGTTTACCTGGCCCTCGGACAGCGCGTCCCAGGCCATGCTGGAAACCATAGACCTGCACGGCATCAGCAGCCAGACCACAACCCGAGGCGAATGGGCCCTGTTCCGCCTGCTGCGCGGCGGCGGCATCAAGCGCCAGGAGGGCAGCACCTGCCTCATCGAAGTGCAGCAGCAGGGCAAGTGGGCCCAGTTCCTGATCCAGTTCAGAAACAAGATGAATCCCTTTGATCCCAGGGTCTGCACGTTCAACCTGCCGCCATCCCTGCTATAACACCCTGTTACGTGACGCCCCGGCAGAGATTTCCTTTGCCGGGGCCGGGCGGGTCATGAGGAACTTTGCCGCGCGCTTCAGGCCGGCCCGCCGGGCCGCCCCCCGAACGTCCCCGCACACGGGCCGCGCGCGGTTCTTCGGGCTTGCCGTCTGCCTCTGCTTCTGTCTCGCGGCCTGCCGGGCCCGCGGCCCGTCTCCTGATCCTGACCTGCCCCAGACCCGTGTGGCTTCCATGAGCCGGGTACTCATTCCGGCCAACGGCGGTCAGACCATCCATGTGCCGCGCTTCATGGGGGACGCCCACGCCCTGTGGAGCCCGCTGCGCCGCACGGAGCGGGCCGCCGTGGTGGATTACGCGTCCCTGAGCGCGGAGGCCCGGCTGGATGTCTGGACCCCGCACGCCGAGGAAACCACGGTGCGCCGCTATCTGCACCGCCTGCTGGAAGAACGGCGGAGCACCACGGATCACGTGCTGCGCCGGGCGCGGCGCTATCTGCCCGTGGCTCTTGAAGGCATGCAACGGCAGGGCCTGCCCGCAGAACTGGCCTGCCTGCCCCTGGTGGAAAGCGCTTTTGAGCCGCGCTGCGTCTCCTCGGCGGGCGCGGCGGGTCTGTGGCAGCTGATGCCGCAAACGGCCCGACGTTTCGGGCTCACGGTGAGCAAGGAAAAGGACGAGCGCTTCGACGTGGAAAAATCCACTGATGCGGCCGCCCGTTATCTGGCCTATCTCCACGGCCTTTTCCGGGACTGGCCTCTGGCCCTGGCCGCGTATAACTGCGGCGAGGGCGCCATGCGGAAGGCCGTGCAACGCTACGGCGACAGCCTTGAGGAAATCACCCGCAAGTGCCGGAGCGACGACCCGGCCGCCCAGGCCCTGCGGGAAGAGACATTGCGCTTTGTGCCGCAATTCGCGGCGGCCGTGCTGGTTCTGGGCAAAAGCCCCGAACTGGGCCTGAATGAAAAAAACTTTCTGCCCCTGCAAGCGGCCGGAGCAGCTCCTCTGGAAAAAAACATCAAAACGGGCAGGCCGGAAAACAGAACCCACAGCAGGCCGGAAAAACGCCGCTTGGCCATGCAAGGCAGCTACGACGCCCCTGCCTGGACGCCGCAGGGCCTGCCCCGCATATCCCGCCTGCCCTGACCATGCGAAAGGACTGCGCGACGGCGGATTTTACGCTGTTCGGTGCCAAAGCGGCCGGTCGCACAGGTAAAGCGACGGCGATCACGCGGCGCTCTTTCCAACCCCGTTCAGGGGCGGAGCAAACCTCTGTTCCGATGGCTTGGTCAGACTGTTGCCGTGCCGCCCGGCGGACGTTTCTCCGTTTGGTATAAATTGAAATTTTATATAAAATATTAAATATAAATGATGGCCGGAGGCTCTATGGCGGACAATGCGCGCGGCTTTCCCGTAACTCTTGAATCCTGGGGCTGGAGCCAAAAGGGAGATCTCCGCCTGGAAAACCAGGATTCTTTTCTGAGCTGGAACGAACGCCTGCTCTGGGCCGTGGCTGACGGCGTGGGCAGCAGCGCGCACGGCGGCGAGGCGGGCAGGCTGGTTACCCGCATGCTGCTCACAACGCCCCATGCCGCCTCGCTGGACGAGCATGTGAACAATGTGGGCGGCATTCTGCGCCAGGGCAACGACATTTTGCGCGCGCACGGCGGCGCGACCCAGGCCGCCAGCACAGTGGTGGCCCTGCTGATGCACGGCGGCGAGGCGGCCTGCCTCTGGGCGGGCGACAGCCGCTGCTATCTTCTGCGGGACGGCGTGCTCTACCAGTGTACCCGCGAGCACACCCTGCGGCAGGAAAAAATCGACAACGGCGAGCTGACCGCGCCCGAGGCCCGGCGCATGGTACGGGGCAATATCATCACCAACGCCGTGGGCGCGCGCGACGCCCTGCGCCTGGACGAAGTCCGCTTTTCCCTGCGGGGCGGCGATAAATTTCTGCTCTGCTCCGACGGTTTGTCCAACCTTTTGGGTCCGGACGCCCTGGCGGCGCGCCTGGCAAGAACTTCCGCCAGGGAGGCGGCGGAAGACATGGCACGGGCTGTGGACGGCGTGCCCCAGCCGGACAACATCACTCTGGTGGCGGTTTTCATTTCCTCGTTGAGGTGAGCCATGGCGCTTTACAAGCATCTCCGGCCTGTTCCGGCGGCAAGGCCCTTCCGCGGGCCCCGGCGTTTTCCCGCGCCGCACAACCTCCGCAAGGGCATGCCGGGCACGGAACACAACGGACGCTTTCTTTTGCAACAGCTGCTGGGCTGCGGCGGCGTTTGCGAAGTTTACGCCGCTCTGGATCTGCGCCGTGTGGAGTGGAGCGATGCCTCTCCCCAGGTGGCGGTGAAACGCCTTTTGCCGGAACTGACCCGGAACTATCAGGCTCAACTGGCCCTGGCGCAGGAATTCTGCATTCTGCGCCATCTGGTCCATCCCGGCGTGGTCCGCGTTTTTGACTTGCACAACGAGCCCTTCGGCCTCTGCTACAGCATGGAGCTGCTGCAGGGACGCAACGCGGGCGAGATCCGGCCCGGCGACCTGCCCGGCGCGGCCCTGGCGACCATGACCGCACGCTTTTTCGACGCCCTGGCCTTTCTGCACGCCCAGGGCATCGCCCACGGCGACATCAAGCCAGCCAACCTGCTGTTAAAAAGCGGGGAGCGCCCGGTGCTCATCGACTTCAACGTGGCCGCCGCCAGCGTGCGCAAGGGCGGCACACCGGCAGCCGTGGGGCTGCGCGAAAGCCTGCGCGTTCCGGCCCACAGCCTGCTCTACTCCAGCCCCGAACGCCTGGAAGGCGGCCCGCCCTCAATGGAAGACGATATTTTTTCGGCCTGCTGCACGGTACATGAAGTGTTCAGCGGCGCGCATCCCTTCAAACGGCTTTCCCCGGCCGAAGCCCGGCAGCAGGACATGGTTCCGGCCAGGCCGCCCGGCATCCCGCCCTTTCTGTGGCCCCTGCTGCGCCGGGGTCTTGCCTTCCAGGCCCAGGCCCGGCCCGACGCCGCAAGCCTGCGCCGCGCCTTTGCGGCCTGGAGCGCGCTCTGCAACTGCACAGGCCAGGTCCGTAATTTTTTCACCCCCTGACCGACCGGAGGATTGCCGTGACGCTGCCCAAAGCCCTGCTCTGCGTTCTTGACGAACATCCGTCCGCCCAGCCTCCCGAGGAAGCCGCTCTGCGCGCCGTGGGCTTTGCCGCAGCCACCGTGCCTTGGCGGCAGACGTCCGCGCAACGGGGCTGGATGCGGCTTCTGCCCATTCTGGACGACC
The DNA here is from genome assembly GCF_000145315.2 of Desulfovibrio sp. 3_1_syn3. Classification (NCBI taxonomy): domain Bacteria; kingdom Pseudomonadati; phylum Thermodesulfobacteriota; class Desulfovibrionia; order Desulfovibrionales; family Desulfovibrionaceae; genus Desulfovibrio; species Desulfovibrio sp. 3_1_syn3. The sequence continues at coordinate 178,020 of NZ_ADDR02000002.1, read as the reverse complement.
CGGCCGTGCAGGCCTGGGTCTTTTGCGGCGCGTCAACGGATTTCACCCCTGCCGTGCTGAATCGCATGGCCATGCTGACCCTGGCCCTGCGCCGTCCCAGCCCGCCCCTGACGGCCTGCCTGCTCACTGGCGACGGCCCGGAACCGGAACTGCCCCACTGGCTGGGGGATGTACGCGTCTTCCGCCGGGACAAGAACTTTGCCGCCAGGCTCATGGCCGCGCGTCTGAAATCCCGTCCGCTGCCGCCGCGCCCCTTTCATCTGGCAGCCCATTTGGACCCGCTCATCGGCCAATGGCTGGAAGCGGGACCGACAGAAGGCGCGCAATGGCCGGGCTTCATGGCCGGAACCCTGGGAGCCGAGGTAACGGCCTTCGGCGTGGGGCCTCGCGGCATACTGCCGCGGAAATGCACGCTTGAGCGCCCGCTGCGCGGCATCCGGGGAGACTGGGGCGGGCGGGAATTCAGCGCGTGCGCGGCCCGCAACCTCATCGGGGCTGACAATGCCTGCTTTCTGCGCGTGGAGGGTGAACCGGAGGCCATTTTCATAGCTCCTTACCCCGAAGAGGACGGCCTGGAAACACGGAACCAAAGCGCGGCATACCTTGAGTTGGCATAGCCCGCGTCCGCACGGGTGCTCCGTGCCTGCCGTGCGGAGCGCTTTGCTCCATTGTGCCGTTTTCCAAAACGGTTGATGTCTCCCGAAAATGAGCCCTGGTCTAAACTTAAAAATAAATATAAGCTAAACTACAACATACTTTTTATCTCCCGCTTCCGGCGGAGGAGATCCTATCCAGGCGAAAGGCTTGGTGAAATGTTTTGAGCCCGAGAATTGAGCCGAGGGGAACAGTTCGCGCCCGTCGCATTCCCGCGGGAAATGCGACGGTTTTTGATCCGTGCAGTTGAAGGAATGAAAACACATGAGAAAATCGCTTTGGCTCCTGCTCCTGGCCACCTGTATGACAGCCGTGGCCGCCGATCCAAGCAGGGCGGACGGCTTCTCTGCCGACGAAAATTTTCTGACGACCGACACTGAACCGGACAGCGCCCGCCTGCCGAAAACCGCGCCGCCTGTGGGCCTGGCTTTTGTCCGCCCTGATGACCAATATGAGAGCCTGTATGACGACGCCCGGTTCATTACTCCGGCTTTCAAAAGAGTGGAGCGGCTCTACAAGTCCGGCAAAATCCGCGAAGCCTACGCGGGATGGCTGCAACTGACATGGCAGGGGGATATGTTCGCCATGGCCTCGCTGTCCGTGGTCAGCCGGGTGCACGCCGACCAGACATGGCCGGTGCCGCCGGAATTCTGGGAGGGCTGGCTGCTTACCCTGCTGGGCAAGGGCGAAGGCGGCTATGTGCTGGGCGTGCAGTACGCCATGCTGGCAGACCAGTACGAAGCGGGTTCCAGGAGCAGGGACTTTTTTCTGCAAAGCGCCCTGACCGGGCATTGGGCCGGTATGTACGGAACCTTCGCCACCGCCGGGGAGCGGGAGGACATCCCCTTTTCTCCCCCGGCCACGCCGCCCGTCACGCCCATTCAGGCCCGCTTTATGGAAGATCGCAACGGCGAAGCCCGCTACTGGCTGACCAGGGCCGCGGACTCCGGCTATTGGAAGGCCGCCGGGCTTCTGGCGACATATTACGCCAATCCCCGGAAAGGAGCGGCGGATTATGCACGGGCTGAGCATTACGCGGCCATCTCCGCTGAAAACGGTTCCGTGGAAAACGCCCTGACTCTGGGTGCCGGTTATGCCGATGGAACGTTCAAACACCATCCGCAGTGCGAAGGCTACTACAATTACATGTTGCTGGCGGACAGGCTCCGCTACAACAGCGAGCCGAGCATTGAACGCCTCGGCCGGTTGATCAGGCATATCAAGTCCAATCCCGAATGTCAGAAGTCCGATGCCGTTGCCTCCGGCCTGGCCGAAAGCAAACAGCTCTATGAAAGCTGGAAAGCCCGTTCCTCCGAGAGGCTGCAACACAGAAACAAGCTGTACGCCAGGGCCAGAGCCCGGCTGCCCGAAGTCGGCGCCGCCCATGAAAAGGCTTTGCTGGAGTCCGCCCCGGCGAACTAGGGCCTGTTAACACTATTTGACAAAGAGCGAGTATTCCGTAAGAATGTCTTATGCAAATTACTCGCGAACAATATGAGAGAATCGCTGACTGCTTCCCGCGCCAAAGAGGTAATGTCCGTTTTGACAATCTCCAGGTGTTGAATGCGATTCTGTACGTTGCGGAGCATGGGTGTAAATGGCGTGGACTGCCGAAAAATTTTGGCTGTTGGCACAGCATCTACACGCGCATGAACCGCTGGAGCAAGAACGGAGTTCTTGACCGTATATTTGAACGCCTTCAACAAGAGCAGATACTCCGCCTTAAAATAGAAGCAGTTTCTCTCGACAGTACTATTGTTAAGGTTCATCCCGATGGAACAGGGGCCTTAAAAAAAACAGGTCCGCAGTCCATCGGAAAGTCCAGAGGCGGCTGGACGACCAAGCTTCATATGGTTGCCGCGAATGCTGAATGCGCGTTGAATTTCAGCCTCACTCCCGGCAACGCCGGCGATGCCCCCGAGGGGCGCAGGCTGCTTGTCCAGTTGGGGCCGATGCCAGCGCCGTGCAGCTTGCTTATGGATGGCGCATATGAGGGTAATGAAACGACTCGCTTGGGACGTGAGTTGGGCTTCACTCCGGTGGTGCCGCCCAATCCCAACCGACTGAAACCGTGGGAGTATGACAAAGAGCTATACAAAAGACGTAATGAGGTAGAACGGCTTTTCAGGAGGCTCAAAGGCTTCCGCCGTGTTTTTACTCGCTTCGATAAGCTCGATGTCATGTTCCTGGCCTTTGTCGTCTTTGCGTTGATTGTTATAGCTCTGAAATAGTGTTAACAGGCCCTAGAGCGTTTTGATATTGAAAATATCTTAACGCTCTGTGTGGATTTTCCGTGAAAATCCGCACCGCGAAATTATCGCAAGGCGAATTTACTTCGCCGCTAAGCGATAATTTCAAGCGCAAAATGCTCTAGGTGTACAGTCCCGTGGTATGGCGGCGTGGAAAAGCCAATGTGTTTTTCCCGGCATCCGGCCTTGTTTTTTGATGCATAAGCGGGCAAGCTGCCTGGAATACGCTGGAGGATTTCATGCAGCTTCGCGACCTGACCATGGTATTCTCCTCCTTCGCTTCCATGGCAGCCGGGGTGTTTCTGCCCGGACTGGCCGGTCCGCTTGAAGCCATGCCCCGCCTGATGCTGATGGTCATGCTCTATCTCAGCTTTCTGGCCGTGGGGGCCGGAGCCCTCTGGGACGAACTGCGCGCCATGCCCGGCATCGTCTGCCGACTCACGGTCTTGCGTCTGCTGGCGCTGCCGCTCTTCGTCTTTGCCGTCTTCCGTCTGATCATGCCCGAATTTTCCCTGGGGGCCCTGCTGCTGGGCGCGGCCCCGATAGGGGTCATGGCCGCCGTGTTTTCGCTCATGCTCGGGGCCAATACCGCCCTGATTCTGGTGGGCAACATCCTCACCTCCCTGCTGCTGCCGCTCAGCCTGCCGCTTCTGCTCTCCTGCACGGACGGCGTCCTGCGCGCCCTGGGCACGGGCGGCCTGGACCTGCCGGAAAACTTCTCCCTGGGCGGCATGACCATCTCGCTCTGCATCACGATTCTGCTTCCCTTTGCCGCCGCCATGGTCACCCGCGCCCTGCCACGGCTGGCCGGGGACATTCTGCGCCGCCAATTCCCTCTGCTTACCACGGCCATCGTCATTTCCAATCTGGGCATTTTCAGCAATTACGCCGGGGTGCTGCGACAATCCCCGGCCCTGATCCTGCACGCCCTGCTGGCGTCCTGCCTGCTCTGCGTGGTCATGACCGTGGCGGCCCTTCCGGCCACGCGCGGCATGCCCCGCCAGGTGCGGCTGGCCTTTCTGATCTCCTTCGGGGTCATCAACAACATTCTGCTGATGATCGTCAGCAACGAATTCTTCACTGTCAACGAGGCCCTGATGGGCGCGGCTTACCTGGTGCCGCTGTACATCCTGCTGTTTTATTACCGCTATTGCAGCCGGACTCCGGCTCCGGCCCGCTGAGCTCGGCTGTACGGATTTTTCCGTTACTTTGGTTTCAGGAGGCGATTATGGAATGGATATTCCTGGCCGTGGTGGCCTTGCTGGGCCTTGGCCTGGCGCTGCTGGGCGGCTTTGTTTTTCTGCGCTGGCTGGCCCGGCTCTATGCCGCGCCCCGGCGTCCGGCGCATCCCGCCGCCGACGCGGCCCGGCCGGAAGTCGGGCAGCCCGCCCCTGAAACAGAAAACCGCCCCACAATGGAAACAACCGTCCCGGCAGCGATCCCGTCCCGGCGCGAAGCCTGCCCGGATCAGGAAACCCGCGCCCTGCTGCGCACGCCTCTGGCCCGTTTCAGCATTGTGACCTTTATCGCCGTGGTGTTGCTGTTGCCCCTGATGCTGGTCAAGGATCTCACGGACGAGCGCGCGAGTCTGTACCGCAGCGTGGTGCGGGACATCAGCAAGGCGTGGGGCGGGGAGCAACAGATCACCGGTCCCATCCTGCTGATTCCCTACAGCGAACGCCAGATCACCTCCCGGACCGTGCGCAATGAGGATCCCAAAGCCGTTGGCGGCGAAGAATACCGCGTCATCAAGGAGAGCCGCCTGGTGCCGGGCTATTTCGTGCTGCTGCCCGCCAGAGCGGATTTTACCTGCAATCTTGATCCGCAGGAGCGACAGCGCGGCATTTACCGCTCCCTGGTCTACACCGCCAGGCTGAGCATGGCCGGGCATTTCACGCTGCCGCCTCTCGAAAGCCTGAAACGCATTGCCCCGGACCTGGAAAGCGTGGACTTTCAGCGGGCTTTTGCCGTCGTGGGGCTCTCCTGGCCCAGCGCCCTGCGCACGGTGGGCCCCTTTGTCTGGAACCGGGCCGAACTGGCCGCCGAACCCGGCACTCAGCCCTTTAGCGCCGTGAAGGAGGGTTTTCGTATTCCCGTGCCGCTGTCGCCGGACGTCAAACAGTATGATTTCTCCCAAGAGCTGGTTTTCAACGGCAGCAGCGGCATTTCCTTCACGCCCGTGGGCGGCGTCACGGCCGTCAGCCTGAACTCGCCCTGGCCGCACCCCAGCTTCAGGGGCGACATCCTGCCCGTGAAGCGCGAGGTTTCCGCCACAGGCTTCACGGCGGTTTGGGACATTCCCTCCCTGGCCCGTTCCTACCCCAATCTGGGCACGCTCAAAACCTGGCCGGACCGCTTCACCTCCTTCGCCGCCGGAGTGGCCTTGTACGAATCCGCCAGCCATTACCATCTGATAGAACGCTCGGTGAAATACGGCATCCTGTTCATCGGACTTACCTTCCTGGCCTTCATCATTTTCGAATTGAGCCTGAATGCCCGCCTGCACCCGGTGCAATACGGCCTGGTGGGTCTGGCCATGGTGGTCTTTTATCTGGTGCTGCTTTCGCTTTCCGAGCATTTCACCTTTCTGCCGTCCTATGCGGCGGCCTCGGCCTGCACGGTGCTGATGATCGCGTTGTACGCCGGTGCGGCCCTGCGCAGCGTACGGCAGGGCTTCAGCGTGGGGCTGCTGCTCACGGCCCTGTACAGCCTGTTGTACGCCATCCTGCAAATGGAGGACTATGCCCTGCTCATGGGCACGGCCCTGGTGCTGGTCATGCTCGGCGTGCTCATGGTGGTGTCGCGCAATCTGGCTTTTGAGCGGACATGAACGAGCGCGGGGCGGTCTCCGAAGTACGGAGACCGCCCCGCGCTGAAAAAAAGCCGTTTAGTTCAGGGAGTGCGGCCCTATTGTTCCAGATCCGGGGACAGGCCGAAAAGATAACGCCGCAAAAGGTCCAGAGCGTGGCTGGCGGCCCGGTTGCGGGTCCAGTCCCGGCCGAGATAGCGGCCCTGGGGGCGCATGACGCGCAGCCGGACGCCGTCTTCGGCGCTGAAGGCGATATAGACCAGGCCCACGGGCTTTTCGGGCGTGCCGCCGTCCGGTCCGGCAATGCCCGTAATGCCCAGGCCGAAATCACTGTTGTAGCGCGTGCGCGCGTTTTCAGCCATGCAGCGGGCCACCTCCGGGCTCACGGCCCCGTGCGCGCGCAGCATGTCCCCGGGCACGCCCAGCAAACGGGTTTTGGCCTCATTGGCATAGGTCACCAGGCCCGTGCCGAACACCGCCGACGCGCCGGGCTGATCCGTGATCCGCTTGGCCAGCAGGCCGCCGGTGCAGGATTCCGCCGTGGTCAGGGTCAGCCCGCGCCGGATCAGCTCCGGCAGCACCACGCTTTCCAGGCCGGCGACATTCACGCCGTAAACCACGTCCCCCAGACGTTCGCGCACAGCCGCCACCAGAGGCGCGGCCAGCGCCTCGGCGGCTGCGGGGTCGTCAGCCTTGGCCGTGACCCGCACGAACATTTCCCCCTCGGTGGCGTAGGTGGCGGCCGTGGGATTGGCCCCGTCCGTCAGGTCCTTGATGCGCATGGCCGCCGCGCCTTCGCCGATGCCGAAGGTGCGCACCATGAAGGAAGCGATGGCCCCGTGGGCGTAGCGCTGCAAAAAGGGCGTCACGCCCGTCCGCAGCATGGGCAGCAACTCTGACGGCGGGCCGGGCAGCAAAAGTACGAACTTGCCGTCCCCGGCAGGCACGGCGCAGCCCGGCGCGGTGCCCACGGCATTGGGAAAGGCCACGGCCCCGCGCGGCAAAAAAGCCTGCTTGCGCTGATTGGCGCCCATGGGGCGGCTGCCGAAATACTCTTTGAGCCGCTCCAGGCTGTCCGCGTCTTCCTCCAGCGGCGCGCCGGTCACGCGGGCCACGGTTTCCTTGGTCAGATCGTCGTCCGTGGGTCCCAGGCCGCCGGTGGTGATGACCAGATCGCTGCGCGTGAGCGCCTCGCGCAGCACGGCTTCCAGACGCCCGGCATTGTCGCCCACCACATGAACGTGCAGCAGATCCACGCCCAGAGCCGAAAGTTCGCGCGCCACATGGGCCGCGTCGGTATTGATGGTATGGCCGAGCAAAAGCTCGGTGCCCACGGAGATGATTTCCGCCTTCATATGACCTCGCTTGCTTCTGAATGATCCACCAAGCGAAGTCTACGCCTCAGACCTCCTGGCCGCAACGCCCGGAAGCCGGGAGTATCGCGCTTTTTTCTTGACAGGACGCCGGGTTCCGGAGAAAATAATTCTTATTTATTTAATAAGATTTAAGCATTTGATTTCCGTCCAAACCCGCCTTTTCCGGAGCAAGCCCATGAGCGCCACCCGTCCCCTGCACTTTGAAACCCTGCAAGTTCACGCCGGTCAGGAACAGGCTGATCCGGCCAGCGGCGCCAGGGCCGTGCCCATCTATCAGACCACGTCCTATGTGTTCGGCAACTGTGACCACGCCGAGGCCCGCTTTAATCTGAGCGAGCCCGGCAACATTTACGGCCGCCTGACCAACCCCACCCAGGAGGCTTTCGAAAAACGCGTGGCCGCCCTGGAAGGCGGCGTTGCGGCTCTGGCCATGTCCTGCGGCGCGGCGGCGGTCAGTTGCACACTGCTCAATCTGGTCGGAGCGGGTCAGCATATCGTGGCGGAAAAAACCCTCTACGGCGGCACCTACAATCTGCTGGCCCACACCTTGAAAACCTGGGGCATTACGACCACCTTCGCGGACCCGGACGTGCCCGGCTCCTTTGCCGAAGCCATCCGGCCCGAAACCAGGGCCATTTATATCGAAAGCCTGGGCAATCCCCACAGCAACATCGTGGACATCGAAGCCCTGGCCGCTCTGGCCCACAGCCACGGCATCCCCCTGGTCGTGGACAATACCTTTGCCACGCCCTGGCTGCTGCGCCCGCTGGAATACGGCGCGGACATCGTGGTCCATTCGGCCACCAAGTTCATGGGCGGCCACGGCGCGGCTCTGGGCGGGGTGATTGTGGACGGCGGGCGCTTCGACTGGACGGCTTCGGGCAAGTTTCCCCAGTTCAGCGAGCCGGACCCCGGCTACCACGGCCTGAGCTTCGTACAGGCCGCCGGAGCGGCGGCCTTTGCCGCGCGGGCACGGGCCGTGCTGTTGCGGGACATGGGCGCGACAATCGCTCCCCTGCACGCCTTTCTCTTTTTGCAGGGGCTGGAAACCCTTTCCCTGCGCGTGGAACGCCATGTGCACAACGCCCTGGCCGTGGTGGATTTTCTGCGCGCGCATCCGTGCGTGGAGCGGGTCAATCATCCCAGTCTGTCGGAAAGTCCCAGCCACACCCTGTACAAAAAGTACTTTCCCAAGGGGGGCGGTTCCATTTTCTCCTTTGAAGTCAAGGGCGGCGCGGCCGAGGCAAGGGCCTTCATCGACCGGCTGCGCATCTTTTCCCTGCTGGCCAATGTGGCGGACGTCAAATCTCTGGTCATCCATCCGGCATCCACCACCCATGCCCAGCTCAGCCCGGTGGAGCTGGCCGAAACCGGCATCAGGCCCAACACCGTGCGCCTGTCCATCGGCATCGAGCATATCGACGACATCCTGGCCGATTTGGGCCAGGCCCTCAGAGGCTAACGCCTGTCATCCGGAAACGAACCGGCGGGGCAGGCCCTGGGACGTCTTGCCCTCCGTTCCGCCAAAGCATAACATACTTAATAACCCGCCATGCGCGGGCCGCTTTGTTTCCAGCCCATCAGCCCAAGGAGTCCGCCATGTTCGCATCTCTGGGAGCACTGCCCTTTGCCCTGCCCGCGCCCGCCTTTCTTGTCGGCAGTTATGACCGGGACGGGCGGCCCAACATCATGACCGCCGCATGGTCCGGCATCTGCTGCTCGCGCCCGCCCTGCATCGGCGTGGGCATTGCCCGCGAACGCTGGAGCCATGCCGCCCTGCAGGAACGCCGCGCCTTTACCATCAGCATCCCCTCCGCCGCCATGGCCGCACAGGCCGACGCCGCCGGGATGCGCTCCGGGCGGGATACGGACAAGTTCGACCTCCTGGGCCTCACGCCCGTCAAAGGCGAGCTGGTGGACGCGCCCTATGTGGCCGAATGCCCGGCCGTGCTGGAACTGCGCCTGCGCGAGCAGCATGAACTGGGCACGCACACCTTTTTCATCGGCGAAGTCCTGGACGTGAAGATCCGCGAGGATTGCCTGGACGCCAAGGGCAGGCCGGACCCTGCTCTGATCTCCCCGTTGCTCTACGCGCCCGTGAGCAGAAATTACTGGGGCCTAGGCGAAGATCTGGGCAAGGGCTTCTCCCTGGGCAAGGAGGCCGCCGGTCTCGGACAGCCCTGAACCAGACGGCCCCGGCATGGGCCAAGGTCTCATTTGGAAAATCAGACACACAAAACCCGTAGGCTTTTCGGCGGCGCAACCGCCATGAGACAGCAAAGAAGCACGTTTTTTCGCAATCAGATACGCGAGAGCTTATCTTGTCATTTGAACAGGCATTGGATAAACTTATGCAAGGCCCGGCGTCCGGGGCCTTGGCGCGGAACAAAATGTTTTGTCCGCTGCCGCGCAGCACAGACTGCCAGCCGATTTGCAGGCGCATCATTCGCAGGAGAAATCTTCATGTTGAAAAAATGTGTGGCCTTTGTGTTCGTCATGCTGCTGGCCCTGCCCGCCATGGCCGAGGAGCTGAGCACGAAATATTTCACGGTCAATGTGCCTGACGGCTGGAAGGCCGTCATGCCGCCCACGGAAAATCAGGGCATGACCAGCGCCATCTTTGCCAAAGCCACGAGCGGCGTTTCCGTAACCATGGTGGTGGGCCCCAGCAGCGGCTCCGACGCCAAAACCATTGCCGGCATGTTCGCCACCCAGTTCAAGGCGGAAAAGCCCCCGGTGGAAAAGAACGGCCAGTACACCTTCAACTTCACCCAGCAGGGCGTGCCCTGCCAGGCCTGGGTCGCCACCCAGGGCGACGTGTTCATGGTCACCTCTTTGGCCGGCAACCACAAGGAAGCGCTGGACTTCATCAAAAAGAACGTCAAAAGCGCCGACTTCCCCAAACTGCTTCCGCAATAGGCGAAGCAGCCGCAGTAGTGAAAAGCGCCCCGCAAGGGGCGCTTTTTTTACGCGATCTCCTACCGGCCGACGCTGGAAAAAGGAACCCGAGGCCGGCCGGGTTTCAGCCAGGACCGGCTCCCAACGCAAAAAAGGATAGCTATCCTCCAGCCCCACGCCGATTGGGACCGCCCGGAATGACCACCAGTGCGGCGTCCCGCCGGTCCGCCGTAGCCTCCGCGCGTGCGGATTCGCTTCAAATATCTATTGCTACTTTTTCAAAATTTGTGTTACCTATAGATTCGCATATGCACGCGGGCGGGTCTGAGTCGGTATCCGCCGTCATCACAAGCCATAAAGGACAAAACTATGTGGAAAATCTGTTGCGCAAGCCTGGCCCTCTTGTTCTGCGTCGCCGCGCAGGCCGAGGCGCATTTCGGCATGGTCATTCCCTCCACCGCCACGGTGACGGAGAAAAAAGACGCTGATCTGAAACTGGATATTTCCTTCTCCCATCCCATGGAAATGCAGGGCATGGATATGGCCGCGCCCAAGGCCTTTACCGTCACCCTGGACGGCAAGAGCGAAGACCTCAAGGCAAGCCTCAAGCCCGCCACCGTCATGGGCCATAAGGCCTGGCAGGCCGCCTATAAGATCAAGAAGCCCGGCGTCTACCAGTTTGCCGTGGAACCCGAGCCCTATTTCGAACCCGCCGAAGATACTTACATCATCCACTATACCAAAACCGCCGTTGCGGCTTTCGGTGGCGAGGAAGGCTGGGATGAGCCTTTGGGCCTGAAGACGGAAATCGTGCCCCTGACCCGGCCTTTCGGCAATTATGCGGGCAACGTCTTCCAGGGTCGCGTGCTGCTGGACGGCAAGCCCGTGCCCGGCGCTGAAGTGGAAGTGGAAAGCTACAACAAGACCAAGGGACATACGGCGCCCAATGAATACTTCGTCACCCAGGTGGTCAAAGCCGATGAAAACGGCGTGTTTTCCTACGGCGTGCCTTGGGCTGGCTGGTGGGGCTTCGCGGCCCTGAACACGGCCAAGGAAAAGCTGGATTACAAGGGCGAGCCCAAGCCCATTGAGCTGGGCGCGGTGCTCTGGCTGGAATTCGTGGCTCCCAAGACCAAATAATTCCAGAGTCGGTTTTTAGAAGGATTTGGCAGGCGGGCTTTGCCCTGTCGCGGACGAGCATTTCAGGCGTTGCTCTAAAGATGTGCCGCAATCCCGCGCCGGGCCGAACACTCCCTCCCCCGGCCCGGCGCGGGATTGCTTCAAGGAAACAGCATGCATATCGCGGAAGGCGTTCTTTCCCCCGCCGTGCTCGGCGCGGGTGCGGTCCTGGCGGCGGTCGGCACGGCCATCGGCCTGCGCAGGCTGGACTATGACCGGCTGATGACTGTGGGCATTCTTTCAGCGGCTTTTTTTGTGGGCTCACTGATCCACGTGCCCGTGGGTTTTTCCAGCGTCCATCTGATCCTCAACGGCCTGGTGGGCGTACTACTGGGCTGGGCGGCCTTTCCCGCCATTCTGGTGGCGCTGCTCCTGCAGGCTTTGCTCTTCCAATTCGGGGGCCTCACGGTGCTGGGCGTGAACACCTTTACCATGGGCTTTTCCAGCGTGCTGGCCTGGTATTGCTATCGGGGCATCGCCCACATCTGGCCCGGCCCGGCGGGCATCCGCGCGGCCGCCTTCTGCGGCGGAGCGCTGGGCGTGGCCCTGGCCGCCGTGCTTACCGCCCTGGCCCTGGCCTTTACCAGCGAAGGCTTCTGGGCCGCCGCGCAACTGCTGCTTCTGGCCCATCTGCCCATCATGCTGGCCGAAGGACTGATCACCATGTTCACCGTGTCCTTTATCGCGCGCGTGCGGCCCGAGATGCTCCAGACCGTGCACGCCTGAACCCGCCGCATCCGAAGGAATTTACCATGAACAACGCTCCCTTCCTCGCCCCATGCCGCCCGGCGGCCGCGCTTTTACCGCTCCTGCTGCTGGCCGTGCTGGCCGCAGCGCTGCTGGCTCCGGCACCGGCCCTGGCCCACAGGGTCAATATCTTCGCCTGGCTGGAAGGCGGCGACGTGGTTGTGGAATGCGGCTTCAACCGCAGTTCGCCGGTCAAGAACGGCTTGATTACCGTCTTTGACGCGGTGGACGGCAAGGAACTGTTGCAAGGCCACACCGACGACGCGGGACGGTTCAGCTTCCCCGTGCCGCAGGCGGCGCGCGAAGGCCACGGCCTGCGCATCCGGATCAACGCCGGTGAAGGGCATCAGAACGAATGGGGCATGGACGCCTCCGAATTTTCCGGCGCGGCCGCACCCACGGCAAGCCCCGCGGAAAAGGTGAACGGGACGGAAAAAACTGAGGGCGCGGCGGCCCCTGCCACAACCGCCGCGCCTTCCGTCCCGGCGACTCAGGCCGTTTCAGGCGCCACGCCGGACCAGGTGCGCGCCATCGTCAACGCCGCTCTGGACGCCAAGCTGGGACCCATCCGGCGCGATCTGGCGGCCCAGGTCAATGCCGGACCGGGCATTCAGGAAATTATCGGCGGCATCGGCTGGATTCTGGGGCTGGTGGGCATAGGCCTTTACTTCAAGGGACGCCGCGTGTAGAGGACAGCCTAGCTAAATACCGGAGCGGGCGTCCTCAACACTTTGAAATTGTACAATCTCAAAGGTAATCTGCTCTAACGATCAGTACGGACGGCTTTTGCCGTGCGCACTGAAAACATGCGACGGGGAGCCGCAAGCGGCGGATACCAATCGCGGCACGCGACTTTTATTGAGAATTCGCATACAAAGAATGCATCGTGTTCGACCAGCCCTTTGTCCGACCGTCGCCCCTCCAGGCCATTGACCCGCGCGTGCGCCTGGCGCTCGCCGCACTGACCGCCGTATGTCTGGCCCTTTTGCAGAATCTGACGGCCTGCTGGCTGGGTCTGGCCCTGGGGGCGGTTCTGTTGGCGGTTGCCCGTCCTCCGTTGCTGCCCCTGTTGCGACGGCTGGCGACAGTAAACCTCTTTATTCTCTTTCTCTGGTGCGTGACGCCCTGGACCACCCCGGGCGCGGTTCTGGCCCAATGGGGCATCTTTGCCGTCAGCGTCGAGGGCGTGCGTCTCTCCCTGCTGGTGAGCATCAAATCCAACGCCATTGTCTGCGTTTTTCTGGCCCTGGTCGCCAACATGGATTCGCCCACCGTGGGCCATGCCATGGAACGGCTGTGCTGCCCCCGGAAACTGGTTTTTCTCTTTCTGTTCACGGGCCGCTATGTACACGTGCTGGCCACGGAATGGCAGACGCTCAACGTGGCCGCGCGCCTGCGCGGCTTTACGCCGCGCACCAACCTGCACACCTACCGCACATTGGCCTCCCTGCTGGGTCTCCTGCTGGTACGCAGCTACGAGCGCTCCTTGCGCGTGCGCGAGGCCATGCTGTTGCGCGGCTTCGAGGGCCGTTTCCGGTCCGTGGCCGTATTTCGCGCCCGCCCCGTGGACGCGCTGTTCGCTCTGGGTCTGCTGCTCTGCCTGGCGGGCATTGTCTGGACGGAGTATGAAGGAGGCCCGCATGTCTGACACCCCTCTTTCCGGCGCTTGCGAATCCGCCATCTTCAGCCTGGAGCAGATGCACTTCGCCTACGCCCGTGAGGGCGAGGCCCGCACGGTGCTGCGCGATGTGAATTTCTCCCTTTTCCCCACGCAAAAAGTCGGCCTCTACGGCCCCAACGGCAGCGGCAAGACCACTTTTTTCCGCTGCATCACCGGACTGGCCCGGCCGCAACAAGGGGTGATCCGTTTTCACGGACACATCCTGAGCGCAGAAAAAGACTTCCGCGAGCTGCGCTGCAAAGTGGGTTTTGTGCTCCAGCACGCCGAGGACCAGCTTTTTTTTCCCACCGTGCTGGAAGACGTGGCCTTCGGCCCGCTCAACCTGGGGCTCACGCCCGACGAGGCGCGCCAACGGGCTTTGGAAACCCTGGAAAATCTGGGGCTCGCGGGTTTTGAGCAGCGTCTCACCCACCGTTTGTCCGGCGGCGAAAAAAAACTGATCTCCCTGGCCACGGTGCTGGCCATGCGGCCCGAGGCCCTGCTGCTGGACGAGCCTACCAACGGTCTGGACAACGACGCGCGCCAACGGATCATTGACATCTTGCGCGGTCTTTCCACAGCCCGGATCACCATTTCCCACGACTGGGATTTTCTGGCCCAGACCTCCACGGAATATCTGACCATTCTGGACGGACGCCTCACCTCCTGCGCCCCTTCCTTCGCCCACGCCCATATGCACGCGCATCCGCTGGGCAACGAACCCCATGAACATTAGAGTGGATTCCCTTTGAAACGCCTCGCGTTTTAAAGATTCATTCAGCCGAGCACCGCGGTTTTCGGCTGAATCCCCGCCGCCTCGCATTTCAACTTTGAAATGTTCTAACACCGCATAGCTGCTGCCGATGCCCGCAAGCGGCCCCCTGCCGCGCCCGGCGTCTTATCAGCTGCCCTGTAATTATTTTCTGGACTCAAACGCCTTTTACGCATAGTATTGAGATATAAGTCCTATAGTCGCCGCTGCTGCGGCAATCGTCCTGTTCCGCGAAATAGCGTCTCTGAAGGCTTGCCCGACGCGGAAGTTTACGATAAAAAGTGGCCCTTTCGTTATCCTGCCCTCCAAAGCCGGAAGAGGTTCCTGCCATGGTCCATTTGCCCCGCCCCACAGGCTGCCAGATACAACTCGGCTCGCCCGACCCATTGTGGGAATGGCATATTCCCACGGACGCGCTTTTTCTGAGCGAGGGCGCCCGCCGCAAGCTGCGTCTTGGAAAAGATGTTCCGCCCACCATGGCGGCTTTTGCGGCGCACATCCCGCCGGACTGCCTGCCTTCGCTGCACGAGTTGCTGGAAGGCGTGCTGAGCGGGGCCAGCGGGCCCATGCTGGAACTTGTCTACCCCTTTGACGACTTACTTGTGCGCGCCTGCCTGCTGATTGTGGAGCGAAATAATGAAGGCCGCGCCGTGCGCGGCGTCGGCCAGTACAGCGTCTCCGAGACCCTGGCCTACCGCCCCTCCGTGACTACCGGCACGAGCACGCCGGACACGGGTTACTGGCAGTGCTCCCTGACGGAGCGGACTATCCGCATGGACAGCCGCTGTTGCGCCCTGCTCGGCTATGCCGATCCCCGGCCGATGGTCATCAGCCCGGAACAATGGCGGCAACGTCTGCACCCGGAAGAAGGGGCAGCCTCGAGCTGCCGCTATCAGCTCACCCTGGAACTGCCCCAGTGGGGCGACAGCATTGAGGACGTGCTGCGCGTCCGCCTGGAAAACGGCGAATACGCCCGCTTCGCCCTGCACGGCACCGTCCTGGAACGCGATGCCGACGGCCACGCCAAAGAGCTGGCCGGCAGCCTGCAACGCATCGACGCCGCCAGCGCTCCCGCGCGGGACAGCTCCCAGGACGCGGGCCGCCTGCTCCTGGCCATCAACGCCGCGGGCGACGGCCTCTGGGATTGGGACGCCGCCACCGATGAAGTCTATTACAGCCCGCGCTATCTCTCCATGCTGGGGTACACGGCGGAACAGTTTGCCGGTGATCTTGAAACCTGGAAAAAAAAGATCCATCCGGACGACATCCACAAAATCGTGCCGCCGCAGGCGGCTCTGGTGGAGTCGCCGCGCTACGGCGATTCTTTTGAATGCACCTACAGGATAATGCGCGCCGACGGCACCTGGGCCTGGATACTGGGACGCGGCTATGTGACCCATCGCGACGTCAACGGCAGGGCCACGCGTCTTGTGGGCCTGCATACGGACATCACCACCACCCAGGGCGACAGGGCCAAACTGGAGGATATGGTCAGAAACGACGCCCTCACCGGCCTGCGCAGCCGCACCTTTTTCAATATGGAAGTGGAGCGCATCGAGCAGAACCATATCCGCCCGGTGAGCGTTATCGCCTGCGACGTCAACGGTCTCAAGCTGATCAACGACTATCTGGGCCACGCCACCGGCGACACATTGCTGGCGGACACGGCCCTGCTGCTGCGCCGCTCCCTGCGGGCCACGGACTGCATCGCCCGCATGGGCGGCGACGAATTCACCATTCTGCTCCCCAGTTGCCCCGAGGAAACCGCCCTGAAAATTCTGCTTGAGCTTCAGCGTACCTTTGAGGAGCACAACAGCGCGCCCGACGCCATGCCCCTGCTCCTGGCTTTCGGCTGTGCCAGCGCGGAAACCAAGGACATGCCGCTTTCCCGGACGCTGGTGGAGGCGGACAGGGAAATGCTGCGCCAGAAGCATGCCCAGCGCGGCGCGGCTCATGAAAAGATCAAGGAATGGATCGAGCGCAATAAAAACGTCACAGTCTGCCTTGAGGACTGCCGCTACATCTGACGCGCCGCGCGCGGGAAAGGCGGATTTTGTAACATAACCGCAAAATTACAGAAAGGCTGACGCAAGAGTATTTTTCTCTTTTGCTTTGGGCACAAAGCTCATCCCGTCCATTCGATTGCCTGGCCCGGTGCGCAGGCCCTCTTGACGGCGGGCGCGCCTTTGGGCCACAATCCGGTCATGCCATCGGACGATACCCCTTCAGACCCCGACCCCGCTCCTGACAGTCAGGACAGCCCCATGGTGGGCCAGGCGGAAAGCGGGCAGAAAATACTTCAGTTCCTGCAACGGCGGCTCAATCTGCCGCCGACCCTGCTGCACCGCTGGATCCGCACCGGCCAAGTGCGCCTCAACGGCGGCCGCTGCAAACCCTTTGTGCGCGTAAAGACCGGCGATGTGGTCCGCCTGCCGCCCTTTGCCCTGAAAATGGCGGCCCAGAGCGGAGCCGCGCCGGCCAGGACCACGGACGCGGTCCCCGAGCCTCCGGTGCGCCCCCCGGCTCTGGAAGCGCCCGCGCCCCTGCCGCCCGTGGTGGGCGCGGAAGGCCCGGTCTGGGCACTGTTCAAGCCCGCCGGTCTCCCCACGCATCCGGGCACCGGACACAGTGACAGTCTGGCTACCCGCCTGGCCGACCACTACGCCCAGGCGGCCTTCAAACCCACGCCCGCCCATCGGCTGGACAAGGACACCTCCGGCATTCTGCTGGTGGCCGCCACGTTCTCGGCTTTGCGCGAGCTCCAGGAGGCCATCCGCCAACGGAGCCTGATCAAGGAATACGTGGTCTGGGTCCGCGGGCGCTGGCCCTGGCCCGAAGCCCGCCTGCTGCGTCACCAGTTGCGCAAGGGCCTGGAACGCGGCTTTGAAAAGATGCGGGCCGTGCTCACCGCCGCCGGGGAGGAACGCGCCCTGGAAGCCCTGTGCCTGGCCCGGCCCCTGCGCATATGTGAGAACGAAAGCCTGCTGCTGATCCGCCTGTTCACGGGCAGGACGCATCAGATCAGAGTGCAGCTGGCGAGCCTGGGGCATCCCGTGCTGGGCGACGTCAAATACGGACCACCGGAACAGCGCGTTGGGGGGGGGCCCATGTACCTGCACGCCCTGCGCGTGATCCTGCCCGGAGGGCGGATTTTCGCCTGCCTGCCGGACTGGGACGCAGAGCATGCCGTGGGCGTCCTGCCGGAAGTCATGATGGACGGCACCGCATTTCCGGCGCGGGTGGGGGAGGAAGAGACATGCCCAGCATCTACGGACTGAAACCAGCCTTTCAGAACCTGCTGCGCCCTCTGGCGGCGCGTCTGGCGCGCAAGGGAGTTACCGCCAATCAGGTGACCTGCCTCGCTCTGGCGCTTTCCCTATTGTTGGGCGGCGTGCTCTTTGTCTGGCCCGTCCCGGTGCTTTTCATCCTTTTGCCGCTCTGGTTGCCCGTCCGTATGGCGCTCAACGCCGTGGACGGCATCCTGGCCCGCGAGTACGGCCAGAAAAGCATCCTGGGCTGCTATCTCAACGAACTGGCTGATATCCTTTCCGACGCGGCCCTGTACCTACCCTTTGTCCGCCTGCCGGATTTCGGCGCGGACTGGGTGCTGCTGTTCATTTTTCTGGCCGCATTCACAGAAACAGCCGGCATCATCGGACCGCTGGCGGGCGCGTCCCGCCGCTACGACGGCCCTCTCGGCAAAAGCGACCGGGCCGCTGTTGTGGGCCTGCTGGGCCTTCTGGTGGCCTGCCTGCCGCTGCCTGCCGTTTTTCCATGGGTGTTTCCCATCCTTTCGCTTCTGCTCTGCCTGACCTGTGTCAATCGCGTCCGGCATGGTATTGCCGAAGCCCGGAGCGCCACCCCGAACTGATCATCACGCAAAGCGCCGGGGATAGACATGCGCCCGCAGGAAGAACATTTTTCATCTCGCACGACGGCTTTCAGTTCTTCCACCGCCACTGAACCCGCAACAGGCGCGGTGGTGCGGATGTACCGCAGGCACGAGCATTGAGGGCGCGCGGTTCCTCCGGCTGACGAACCGGATCTGCCTGACTAGCGCATCTTCGCCTGGGATCAGCGCGGCCTCGGGCGTACCCGGTCCGCGCTCATGTGGACGCCCTGCCTGGCGGGGAAAAAGCCCCGATCTGGACGCCGCGCTGACACGTGTGCGCCGCGCGCGGCCCCAAGTGGCACGACATCCGGAACAGTTGACAGCGGCGCAATCCGCATTGCGGCTGTCGCGGAAATAGACTAAAATAAAAGTTCTATAGCGGTGCTGAAACAAGCGGATCCAAAAGGCCTTCGTCACTGCGAGGAAATACCGTGATGGCATGGCAGGAACAAAAAATGGCCTTGCTGGCCTGCTTTTTGCGCGGTTTGACGGGCGTCCGCTGCCTCTGGCCCCACGCACGCGCTTCACGGCGGCAAAGCATTTACTACGCAAATCATACAAGCCACCTGGACGCCCTGCTGATCTGGGCCTGTCTGCCGCGGGCCGCGCGCATGCGCACGCGTCCCGTGGCCGCTGCGGACTACTGGAATAAAAGCCGGATGCGGCGTTTTTTCGCCCTTGAGATATTCAACGCCGTCCTGGTTCCGCGTCCTGCGGAACACTTCTCCCGGGAAGACGCGCAGCGCAGCCTAGCCCCGCTGCATGCGGCCCTGGAACAGGGCGACAGCCTGATTTTTTTCCCTGAAGGTACGCGCAACAAAGGCGAGGCCCGCCTGCTGCCCTTCAAAAACGGCCTGCACCGCCTGGCACAGGCCCACCCCGACGTGGATCTAGTGCCCGTCTGGCTGGACAATCTGAACCGCGTGCTGCCCAAGGGACAATGGCTGCCCCTGCCGCTGCTGTGCAGTCTGATCATGGGCGAAGCGCTGCCGCCCTGCACAACAGGTGAGCACCACAAACTTTTTCTGCGCCGGGCCGCCGCTGCCCTGCTTGATCTGGCCCCCTCCCGGGCGGAACTCTCCACCTCATGAGGCCGCCATGTTGACCCTGCTGCTGGGAACTCTGCTTTTTCTGACCGCAAGCACCCTGACCGGCTATTGGCTCGCGCGGCGGCACGGCCCCGATGTGCCGGAATGGATAGCGAATCTCCAGGCCCGCAACCGGGCATGGTGGGCGATGATCGCGGTTTTCGGCTTCGCGGTCTGGCTGGGCGCGTGGGCGGTGACGACTCTGTTCATCTTCGTCTCCTTCAATGCCCTGCGCGAGTTCGCCACTCTAGCTCCGTCCCGCCCCAGCGACCATCGGGCGCTCATCTGGAGTTTTTTCGTCTTTCTGCCACTCCAGTACGGCCTGATCCTCTACGGCTGGTACGGCCTGTACTCCATCCTGATCCCGGTATACGCCTTTCTGCTCCTGCCCTGCTTCACGGCCTTCAGCGGTGACTGCTCCCATTTTCTGGACCGGGTGGCGCGTGTGCAGTGGGGCATCATGCTCTGCGTTTACTGCATCTCCCACATCCCGGCCCTGCTTCTACTGCCTCTGCCCGACGGTATGGGCATGGGCCTGGTGGTCTTTCTGATAGCCGTAGTGCAGGCCAGCGACGTATTTCAATACATCTGCGGCAAAGCCCTGGGCCGCCACAAGCTCGCACCTGCCATTTCCCCTTCCAAAACCGTGGAAGGCCTCGTGGGCGGCATAACGCTCGCCACCCTTCTGGGCGGGGCGCTTTCTTTTCTGGGGCCATTCAACCTCTGGCAGGGCCTGATCATCG
The DNA here is from genome assembly GCF_000145315.2 of Desulfovibrio sp. 3_1_syn3. Classification (NCBI taxonomy): domain Bacteria; kingdom Pseudomonadati; phylum Thermodesulfobacteriota; class Desulfovibrionia; order Desulfovibrionales; family Desulfovibrionaceae; genus Desulfovibrio; species Desulfovibrio sp. 3_1_syn3. Next base: position 157,953 of record NZ_ADDR02000002.1, on the reverse strand, counting down.
CCCTGCTGATATCCGTCGCGGGCTTCTGCGGCGGCTTTGTCCTCTCGGCCATCAAACGCGACCGCCAGGTCAAGGATTGGGGCACCTTCATCCAGGGACACGGAGGCATGCTTGACCGCGTGGACTCTCTGTGTTTTGCTGCACCGATTTTCTTTCACGTCATCCGATACTGGTGGACCTGAGCTTTTGCCCTCAGCCTGTTCACCAAATCATATAAGGTTAACCCATGTCTGAAACCCTGCCCTATATCGTTCTGGTGGGTCGCCCCAATGTGGGCAAATCCACCCTGTTCAACCGTCTGATCCGCAGCAACCGGGCCATCACCCATGACAGGCCCGGCGTCACGCGCGACCGCATGGAAGGCGTGGTGCGCCGCAAGGACCTGCCCTCCTTCGGCATTGTGGATACCGGCGGCATCACCCTGGACGCGCACGCCGCCGTGACCGAAGGCCCCGAAGGCATCCGCGGCTTTGAGCGGGACATCCTGGCCCAGGCCGAGGCCGCCCTGGCCGGGGCCGCCGCCGTGGCTTTCGTGGTGGACGGGCGCGACGGCCTTCTGCCCCTGGACGAACATCTGGCCGCGCATATCCGGCGCATGGGCCTGCCCACGCTCTGCGTGGTCAACAAGGTGGACGGCGAGGAGCGCGAGGACCTGCAGATGGCCGAGTTCCACAGCCTGGGCTTTCCCCTGCTGCCCGTCTCCGCCGAGCACGGTTACAACATCAACGCCCTGTGCGAGGATCTGGCCGCCCTGCTGCCCGAAGGCGCCGTCGAACCCCCGGCGCCCCCGGCCCTGCGCCTAGCCATGCTGGGACGGCCCAACGCGGGCAAGTCCTCCCTGATCAACGCTCTGGCCGGGGAAGAACGGATGATCGTCTCCGACGTGGCCGGCACCACACGCGACAGCGTGGACGTGCGCTTCAGGCGCGACGGGCAGGATTACGTCTTTGTGGACACCGCCGGAGTACGCCGCCGTACCAGAATCACGGACAGCGTGGAAAAATATTCGGTCAACGCGGCCATCAAATCCAGCACCAAGGCCGACGTGACCCTGCTCACCCTGGACGCCACCGAAGGCGTCAGCCAGCAGGACAAACGGCTCATGGACATGCTGGACACACGCAAGACTCCCTTCATGGTTCTGATCAACAAATGTGACCTGATACCGGCCGCCGCCCTGGCCGCCCTCAAAAAAAACATAACCGAAACACTGGCCTTTTGCGGGCATGTGCCCATCCTGGCGGTTTCGGCCCGGACCGGCACTGGCCTCAAAAAGATCCTGCCCCTGGCCCGGAAGATTCATGAGGAATGCCAGGTGCGCATCCCCACGGGCCGGCTCAACCGGGCCATGGAAGAGGTGCTCACCCGCCATCAGCCGCCGGTGGTCAAACGGGTACGTGCCAAGTTCTTCTACCTTACCCAGGCCGAAACCGCGCCGCCGACCTTCGTCTTTTTCGTCAGCGACGCCGAGCGTGTGCCCGAAAGCTATACCCGTTACCTGGAACGCGCTTTGCGCAAACTCTTCGGCATCAGCCACGCGCCCATGCGCATCCATCTGCGCTCCAGCCACAAGAAAAAAAGTTGAGCGTCACGCTTTCGCGGAATGCCCCGAGGCCGGGCATTTTCCGCAAAGCGGCGAAAACAGCCGCTTGCGGGCGCGAAGCGCATTGACAGAATCCGCGCAATAATGCAATAGAAAGGCCTTATCTATATGCAGACTGATGACAAACTCCGCTTACGCGGTGTTTGCGCCGCCATCGGCTCGTTTTCAGGAAAACTTGCCGGGCGGAAAGGCACAAAAATCAGTCGCTGCGTTGCTGCCTGTTTCCCTAAGCCGCGTTGCGGCCAAGGGAGAATGCCCGGCGCTGCCGGGTACCCTTCGGGCAGCTGACGCACGGCAACGCCGTGACCCGCTTCTGATTTTTGGTCGCGTTGACTTTGTCAACGCTCTTATGCGGAGCGCGCTCCGCACGCACATTTTTTCCGGAGGAGGGGCAGATGAAAAGAGGCATGACCTTGCTTGCGGCAATGGCTTTCTGCGTGGCGATGACCGCGCCCGCGTTGGCCGCGGATCCCATTAAAATCGGCGTCCAAGGCGCCCATTCCGGCGATCTGGCCTCCTACGGCGTGCCCAGCCTGAACGCCGCCAAGCTCGTCATTGACGACGCCAACGCCAAGGGCGGCGTGCTCGGCGGGAAGGTGGAAGTGGTCTCCCAGGACGACCAGTGCAAGCCTGAAATGGCTACCAACGCGGCCACCAAGCTGATTTCCGACAAAGTCGCCGTGGTCATCGGCCCCATCTGTTCCGGCCCCACCAAGGCCGCCCTGCCCCTGTTCCAGGACGCCAATCTTATCGCCGTGTCCCCCACGGCCACCACGCCCGGCCTGACCGAAGACGGCAAACATCCGCTCTTCTTCCGCACCGTGGCCAACGACAACGCCCAGGCCCGGCTGACCAGCGACTTCATGCTCAACAAGCTGAAGGCCAAAAAAGTCGCCTACCTGCATGACAACGGCGACTACGGCAAGGGTTTTGCCGACAACAACCGCGTGTTCATGGAAAAGGGCGGCGCGGAAACCGTGCTTTTTGAAGCCGTTACCCCTGACGCCGTGGACTTCTCCGCCGTGGTGCGCAAACTGCGCCGCGCCAAGCCCGACATCGTGGTTTTCGGCGGCTACCAGCCCGTGGCTTCCAAGCTGATCCAGCAGATGCGCCGCGACCGCCTGACGACCCCGTTCATCGGCCCCGACGGCGTGAAGGACGAGACCTTCCTTAAAATGACCGGCAAGGACAGCGAAGGCGTATATGCCTCCTATCCCAAAGACACCAGCACCCTGCCCGAATACAAGAAGGCGCGTGAGGCCCACGTCAAGGCTTACGGCAGCGAGCCCGGCTTCGGTTACTATAACGCCTATGCCGCCGCCCAGTGCCTGCTGGCCGCCATTGAAAAGGCGGGCGGCACGGATACGGCCAAAATCAAGGAAGTCTTGCGCACCAACCCGGTGGACACCCCGCTGGGCAAGATCAGCTTCAATGAAAAGGGCGACGCCGCCGGCATGGCGCTCTCCATCTATCAAGTCAAAAACGGCAAGTTCGTGGAGCTGGACCACAGCCTCACGCTTCAGTAGCACTGGCGGGGGCGCGGGACGCCGCGCCCCCTTTTCCGCCCCGCGGCGACGCGGCAGCCTCAGGTCTGCTCTTGCGCCCGCCGCGTGCGGCGCTTGCGCGCGGGGATGATGCCTGCGCGCGCATCAGCATTCACCAGGCAGCCGGCAGGCCGGTAATCTGGCGGGCCCATGCCCGCGCGCGGGAAAGCATGGACATCCAATTTTTCATAGAGCTCTTTTTCGGCGGGCTGACCAGGGGCAGCATCTACGCGCTGATTGCTCTGGGCTATACTCTGGTATACGGCATCATCGAGCTCATCAACTTCGCCCACGGTGAAATCTATATGCTCGGCGCGTTTACGGCCCTGCTGGTGGCCGGTGTTCTGGGCGTCTACGGCTTCCCGGCCGCGGGCATCCTGATCATAGCCGCGCTGGCCGCCGTGATCTGGTGCGCGGCCTACGGCTTCACCCTGGAAAAAGTGGCCTACAAGCCCCTACGCGGCGCGCCGCGCCTTTCCCCGCTGATTTCAGCCATCGGCATGTCCATTTTTCTGCAAAACTACGTGCTGCTGGCCCAGACCTCCGACTTTGTGCCCTTTCCCCGCCTGTTGCCGGAAATGGAATTTCTGGAATACGTCAACTACGTCATGGGCCCCAGCGACTTTCTGATTCTGCTGGTCAGCACCCTGGCTATGGTGGCCCTCTCGCTCTTCATCCGCTTCACGCGCATGGGCAAAGCCATGCGGGCCACGGCCCAGAACCGCAAGATGGCCCTGCTGCTGGGCATCAACGCCGACTGGATCATTTCCCTGACCTTCATCATCGGTTCGGGACTGGCCGCGCTGGGCGGCGTGCTGATCGCCTCGCACATGGGCCAGGTCAACTTCGGCATCGGCTTCCTCGCCGGGCTCAAGGCCTTTACCGCGGCGGTGCTCGGCGGCATCGGCTCCATCCCCGGGGCCATGGTGGGCGGCCTTGTGCTGGGCTTGGCCGAGAGCTTCACCACCGGCTATTTCTCCGGCAACTACGAGGATATTCTGGCCTTCGGCATTCTGATCCTGATTCTGATTTTCCGCCCCGACGGCATTCTGGGCAAAGCCAAGGTACAGAAGGTGTAGCCATGCGGCGCGTATTCAAGGCCGTGCTCACGGCAATCTGGTTCATGGCGCTGACCCTGCCGGTCATGGGCATCAAGCTCAACACGCTGGAGAACAGCGTGACCTGGCGTTTCGACCGCATTCTCTGGTTGGGCGCTGGCGTTTTCGTCCTGGCCGTCATCTGGGACTGGTGTTTCTCGCGCAAGGCCAAGGGGCTGCCCCTGGTGGCTCTGCCCGAAGGCCTCGGCGCGGGCCTGCATCTCTTGGCCGGACGGCCCCGGCTCAAGGCGGGCGGGCTGGTTGTCCTGGCCCTGTTCATGCTGGTCATGCCGCTGGTCAGCTCCTTTTATCAGACTAATATCATGATCTCGGCCCTGCTCTACGTCATGCTGGCCCTGGGCCTGAATATCGTGGTGGGCTTGGCGGGCCAGCTGGTACTGGGCTATGTGGCCTTTTACGCCGTGGGCGCATATGCCTATGGCCTGCTCTACCAGTTCTTCGGCTGGGGCTTCTGGGCCTGTCTGCCCGTGGGCGGCGTAATGGCCGTGCTTTTCGGCCTGGCCCTGGGCTTTCCCGTGCTGCGCCTGCGCGGCGACTACCTGGCAATCGTCACTCTGGGCTTCGGCGAAATAGTACGCCTGGGCCTCCAGAACTGGACCAGTCTTACCGGCGGGCCGCGCGGCATCAGCGAGATTCCCCGGCCCGGCTTCTTCGGCATGGAGATGGACATCAACACTTCCACCACCTATGTTTATTACTTGGTGCTGGCGGCGGTGGTCATCACCATCATCGTGATCTCGCGACTTAAAAATTCGCGGGTGGGACTGGCCCTGCAGGCCCTGCGCGAGGACGAGATCGCCGGTGAGGCCATGGGCATCGACATTACCCGGGTCAAGCTCTCGGCCTTTGCCCTGGGCTCCTGCTGGGCCGGGTTCGCGGGCGTGATCTTCGCGGCCAAGACCACCTACATCAATCCCTCCAGCTTCACCTTCATGGAGTCGGCCATGATTCTCTCCATGGTGGTGCTGGGCGGCATGGGCTCCATCGCGGGCGTGGCCATCGCGGCCATGATCCTGATTCTGGCCCCGGAATATCTGCGCGCTTTTTCCGAATACCGCATGCTGATTTTCGGCGCGATCATGGTGATCATGATGATTTTCCGGCCCCAGGGCCTGATCAGCGGCGAGCGCCGCCGCTACAGAATCAGCGCCCTGCACGGGGCCCACAACGGAGGCCGGTCATGACGCCGGTTCTGGAAGTTTCGGGTCTTTCCCAGGATTTCGGCGGGCTGCGCGCCCTGAGCGATCTGGACCTGCATGTGGACGCCAATGAGATCGTGGCCCTGATCGGCCCCAACGGCGCGGGCAAGACCACGTTTTTCAACTGTGTCACCGGCATCTACACGCCTACCGAAGGCAAGATGTATCTCTATGACGCCGACGGCGAAAAATATCTGCTCAACGGCAAGAAACCGCATAAGATCACGGCCATGGGCATGGCCCGCACATTTCAGAACATCCGCCTGTTCAGCGACATGACCGTGCTGGAAAACGTCATGGTGGGCCGCCACTGCCGCACCCGCGCGGGCATCTGGGGCGCGCTGTCGCGCAACGGGCGAACCCGCCGCGAGGAACAGGAAAGCGTCGACATCAGCTATGCCTTGCTGGAAAGCCTGCATTTGCAGGATCTCTGGAATGAGCGGGCCCGCAACCTGGCCTACGGCGCGCAACGCCGCCTGGAGATCGCCCGCGCCCTGGCGACCGAACCGCGCATGCTGCTGCTGGACGAACCGGCCGCGGGCATGAACCCCCAGGAAACCCACGAACTGGAAATTCTGGTGCGCGGCATCCGTGACGCCCGCAACCTTTCCATTTTGCTCATCGAGCACGACATGAGTATGGTCATGTCTCTTTCAGACCGCATCTACGTCATGGAATACGGTTCCTGCATCGCCTCGGGCAAGCCCGGGGAAGTGCGCGCCAACCCGCGCGTGATCAAGGCCTATTTGGGAGAAAGCGATGCTTGAACTCCGCAATGTGGACACCTATTACGGCAACATTCAGGCCCTGCGCGACGTTTCCCTGCGCGTGAACGACGGCGAGATCGTCACCCTGATCGGCGCCAACGGCGCGGGCAAATCCACGACCCTGATGACCGTCTGCGGCATCAACAGGCCGCGCCAGGGTGAAATTCTCTGGAACGGCATGCCCATCCACGAGCTGCCGCCGCATGAAATCGTCTCCATGGGCATTTCCCAAGTGCCGGAAGGCCGCCTGATCTTCCCGGACCTCAGCGTGCGCGAAAATCTGGATCTCGGCGCGTTTCTGCGCCGGGACAGCCAGGGCGTCAAAGAGGACATGGACTACGTGTTCAGCCTCTTCCCCATTCTGGCCGAACGCCGTCGCCAGGCCGGGGGCACCCTGTCCGGCGGCGAGCAGCAGATGCTGGCTATCAGCCGCGCGCTCATGGGCCGCCCCAAGCTGCTCCTGCTGGACGAGCCCTCCCTGGGTCTCGCGCCCATCATCATCCAACAGATTTTTGCCATCATCCGCAAAGTCAATGCGGACGGCACCACGGTCTTTCTGGTGGAACAGAACGCCAATCAGGCCCTGCGCGTCGCCCACCGCGGCTATGTGATGGAAAACGGCCGCGTCGTCATGGAAGACACGGCCGCCAATCTTCTGCAAAGCGATGAAGTGCGCAGCGCCTATCTCGGCGTATAATCCCGCCGGGCGACACTCAGGCCAATGCAAAATCCTCTGATCTGAACTTGCTGTAGAAGCGTCCGGACTCGGCGGTGAAACGCAATACGCAATAATCCGGATCAAGCAGGCCCAGGGGATAATAGAGCGTGTCGCCCTCGCGCCAGATCGCGGATTTGTTCTCCAGATCCTCCAGCACCTCCATCCCGCCACGGAACATCACGCCCCGGAAAAAACGCCGGTCGCAGAAATAGACGCAAGCCTGCGGATTATGGCGGTATTGCCGCACGCGCAGTGACGAGGCATTGGTGGTGAAGTAGAAAACCCGCAGGCCTTCCCGTTGGCGAGGGGCCAGCATGGCCTTGATATTGGGAAAGCCGTCGGCATCCAGGGAGCCGATGAAGGCGGTACTTTGCCTGTCGATAAATTTGCCCAAGGTCTGCTCGGGATTTTTCACGTTCGCCTCCCAGACAGGGTTAAACATCGGACAAGGCGTTACAACTCCGCTCAGCGGTGGAAGGCCGGAAGCAGATCAAGTTAAGAATTGGCACTCTCAAGGTTATTGCTCTATCCCTCCAGTACGGCCGGAGCGCCCTGCAGCGGCAGATTGCCGTGGCGGATGAAGTGGTCCACCAGGCCGAAAACCAGCTCGTTGCCGCAGAAGTTTCCCGCCGCGATGGCCGCCTTGAACTCCGGCAGCCGGGCTTCGAAGCGCCGCAGCAATTCCGGCTCCAGGCTGAGCATGTCCGCCCGCATGCCGTAGTTCAGGCGTTCCACATAGAGGGCGTTGAAACGCTGTTCCACCATGGCCTTGAGCGGCAGGGTCAGGATGGGTTTGCCCAGGTGCAGCGCCTCGCTCATCAGGGTGTGCCCGCCGCCCTGGATCACGTAGGAGCAGCCCTCCAGCAGCCGCAAAAATCCCTCTTCGCTCTTGCGCATGAAAACCACATTGCCCTCGCGGCCTTCCGTACGGCCATAGCCGTAAACATAACAGGTTTTGTCCGTGGCCGCGCGCAGAAAGTCCACCAGCTTCCGGTGGGTGGAATTGCTCTGATAGACCAGCACATGCCCTTCGTCGCGGGGATGGAGAGCCAGCACGCTGTCGCGCAGAATGGGCGGAGCCACGCGTGCCTTGTAGCGCGGGAGCACGGGCGGCGCGTAAAAGGAAATGATCAGGTTTTCCGCCGTGGGCCGGAACAGATAACGCGGAGTCAGGCCCTGCACGAAACTGTCCCACCACATATCCGGCGGCAGATTGTGGCGGCAGCAGGTGATGATATGCTGATGGTCCAGCGTCAGACAGGGCAGGCCCGCCTCTTCGGCGGCGCGCGGCACGAAATACTCCAGGTCGGTCATGCAGACGTCGGGCTTGAACTCGTCCATGAGCCGGAGCACCCGGTCGATATAACGTCGCCGGTGCCAAAGCAGAGGCACGGCACGGGTGACGGTGGCACCCAGATCCACCTTGTAGTTCTTGAACACCGTGCCCAGATTGGGCAGGCGCCGGACAGGAAATTCCGGCTCCAGGATTTTCGGGGCGTCATCGTCGGCCACAAAGAGAAATTCATGGCCGGAAAGCCGACGGGCAATGGTCAGGCCCCGCATGGCGTGCCCATGCCCGGTGCCGTGAATGCCGTAAAGTACGCGCGCCATGGTGCTCCTTTCTGTCGGATTTCGCGCGCAAGCCTACCAACGCGCCACAATCCAGTCAATGCGCTTCACGCGAGCATGCGCCCTTGACGCCTGCGGGCCTTCTTTCTACCATTTACGCTAACAGGCTTGAACGGCGCGCACAGCATGCGCTCGCAAAGGAGCAATAATGGAGCAGGACTTCCAGAGCCATCCGTCCGACGTCGCGCCGGTCTGCAACGTGACCATTCCGGTATTCAACCGCCCCGGCGCCACGCGGGAGACACTCCTTGCCCTGCGCCGGACCTCGCAGGAAGTGCCCTTTGACATCACAGTGGTGGACAACGGCAGCGATCCAGATCTGGTCGGCATGCTTCTGGAGTTCCGGGAGCGCGGCGTCATCGACCATCTTTTCCTCCTGCCCCGCAACATGGGCGTGGCCTGCGCCGCCAATGTGGGCTGGGAACTGGTGCCCGCGCCCATCTATATGAAGCTGGACAATGACACGGCCATGCGCCGGACGCGCTGGCTGCCCGGCCTGCTGGCTCTCTGGCGGCACGGCAGGCCGCAATCCAATCTGGGCGGAGCCTTCAATCTGGACATGCTGCGCCGCCATCCCGGCGCGACAGCCACGCCGGAAGGCATGCTGGGCGTGTGCCCCGGCAATCTGCCGGGCCAGGCCGTGCTGATCCCCAAAGCGGTTTCGGACGAACTGGGTTTCTGGAACGAGGAATACGGCCTTTACGGCGGCGAAGACGGCGATTACGGCCTGCGCATGAGCTGCGCGGGCTTTCCGCAGTATTACTACCACGGTCCGGATTATTTCGAAAATCTGCCCGAAGAGGACGCGCAGACCACCTACGCCGCCAGGGGTATCGACAAGCGGCGGCTGCATCGGGAGTTGGTGGTCACGGACAATCTGCTGCCGGGCAAACTCTTTCTGAACAAAATCCTCTATGCCTCGGGTGTGCGCTCGTTGAGACCCATGCGCCGCTATGAAATTCTCGATATTGCCGACGGCTGCCGGGTCAGTGTGGCCGAACGCAGGGAATACCGGGAATTCCGGCGGGATCTGGCTCCGCATCTGGCCGCCGTAAACCGCAGCTTCAAGGAACATCTCATGTCCTTCCGGCCGGATCCGGCCACGGCGCAGGCCCTCAAAGCCGGTCTGGCGCGGCACGGCCAGGATGGTCGGTCCGGCGGCGCGCCTTGAACACAGGACCGCGACTGTCCCGAGAGGCGGTTCCGCCACTTGCCCTCGGCGGGCGAATCCGGCATACTAGAGCGGATAAGCTTTAAGAATGTGCATTCTCAAAGTTTTTAAGACGTTCACTTCGGCGCTTAGTTATGCTGTCGTCATCCGCAAGGCGGCATAGCCGTCAACGGCTGACGCTCGCGACGGGCGCCTGCTCACGCAGCCGCCAGAGCAATTCCACTTTGAAATTGCTCTAATGAAAAAGGTCATTACGAAAATCCGTCATGAACGCACGCAAAATCCGCGAAAATCTGGGCCGTGCCAAGGCCAGCTGTCAGCGCCGTGACTTCCCGCGCGCCGTGTATCTGACCATCGCCGCCTTCAAGGAACTGGGCGGGCAGACCGCGCCCACGGACCTGCGCGGCGATTTCCGCAACGCCTTGACCGTGCTGACTTCGGATCCCCAGTATAAAAAAGAGTGCGGCCAGCCCCTGAGCTACCAGCCGGGCAAAGAACGCGAGCTGCTCATCTTTTTCATCAAATTGTACAAGGAACTGCGGGGCCAGGAAAACCAGGAGGATTACGAAACCACCCTCCAGCGCAAGCTCAATCTGGACCGCTGCATCAAGGAGGGCAAGCTGCTCCTGAACCAGGGCAAGGGCTCCGAAGCCGACGCCAGCTTTGCCGAGGCCCTCAAATACTATAAAAACGAATTTTCCGTCTTTTCCATGATGGCCAAAGCCATGCTTGAAGCGGGCGAATATGTCCGCGCCTTGGGGCATGTACGCAAAGGCCTCAAGGAACGCCCCGAAGACGCGGAATTGCTCCAACTGGCCGAGGAATGCCTGCGTCTGCGGGCCCAAGCCGGCAGATAGCCCGTCCCGCCATCCCCTTTCTTCTCCCACCGTTACAGCGAACTATTTTTCGTCATTGAAATATTCCGGAAAAATTCCGGGCAGATGGCCGTCGCGCTTGTCATAATGCTTGAAAAAGTCTAGATTTTTCACCGCTATTACTCCCTACATACGACCTTTTCATCATCCGCAAGCGAGGCTTTGCGCATGGACGCCATCCGCTACATCCACGCGGCCGATCTGCATCTGGACACGCCCTTTCAGGGCCTTTCGCGCGAGACCGCCCAGGGCGGCCATCTGGCGCGCCTGCTGCATGAAGCCACCTTCACGGCCCTGGAGCGCCTTTTCCGCTTCTGCGAGGCTGAAAAGCCAGATTTTCTGGTGCTGGCCGGCGATATCTACAATCAGGAAAACCACAGCGTCAAAGCCCAGCTCAAGTTGCGCGACGGCTGCGACCGTCTGAACAGACTGGGCATCCGCGTATTTCTGGCCCACGGCAATCACGACCCGCTGGACTCGCGCCTCAACGCCGTGGAATGGCCGGACAACGTCACGGTTTTCGGCCCGGAACCGGAACGGCATGTTCTGGAAAAAGACGGCCGACCGCTGGCCGTTATCCACGGCATCAGCCACGCCCGGGCCAGGGAGGGCCGCAATCTGGCCCGCCTGTTCGAACGCGACGCGCGGTATGACTGCTTCCAGCTGGGCGTGCTGCACTGCACGGTGGAAGGCGAGAGTAAGGCCGACCGCTACGCCCCCTGCTCCCTGGATGATCTCAAGGCCGGGGGTCTGGACGCCTGGGCCTTGGGGCACGTGCACGAGCGCCGCGTACTTTCGGAGACGCCCTTTGTCGCTTATCCCGGCAATGCTCAGGGCCTGCACGTCAATGAGCCGGGTCCGCGCGGCTGCCTGCTGGTCACGGTCGCGCCCAGAGGCGGTGCCTACGCCTGTGCCTCCACATTTCTGCGCCTGGGACCCGTGCAGTGGGAGAAGCTGGACCTGGACCTGGACGGCGTGGACCATCTGGACGAGGTGGAACGCCGCCTGAACCACTGCCTGGAGAAAGCGGCGGAAGCCGCCGATCCTGGCTGCGAGGCCCTTATGGCCCGCGTAACCCTGAGCGGACGCACCAGTCTGGATGCCCTGCTGCGTGACGCGGCCAATCAGGAGGATCTGGCCGAGCGCCTGCGCCATCTGAGTTCGGGCACGCCGGGAGTCTGGCTCAAGGACCTACGGGTGGAAACTCGTTCCCTTACGGAACGCTCCGAATACCTGCAGCGCGAGGATCTGCTGGGCGAAGCCATGCGTCTGGCCGAACGCATGCGCGAAAGCCGGGAAGTCCTGCAGGAAGTGGCCGGTCCGGCTCTGGCTCCGCTGTTCGGCCACAACCGTCTGCGCAAGGTGCTGGCCCAGCCCGACGAGACGCAAATGCAGGCCCTGCTGCAGGAGGCCGAACGCCTCTGCATGGATCTGCTGGAGGTCCGCTGATGTATATTGAATCCTTCCGCATCGACGGCTTCGGCATCTTTTCCGGCGTGCAGGTGGAGAATCTGCCGCCGGGCCTGTCCATTTTTCTGGGCCGGAATGAAGCGGGCAAATCCACCTGCCTGGAATTCCTGCGCTCCATGCTCACAGGCTACCCCGATCCCCGCAGCCGCGAGGCCAAACGCAGCTATGCGCCCCTGCGCGGCGGCCAGGCCGGAGGCAGCCTCGTGCTGCGCGCGGACGAGCGGGAACCCCTGCATCTGACGCGGCGGCCGGGTTCGGGCGGCGGCATGCTGACCCTGAGCGAGGCGGACGGCGGCATGCTGCCGCCCGAACTGTTGCGACAACTGCTCTTCGGCGTCAGCCGCGAGGTCTACCGCAATGTCTTCGGCTTCAGCCTGAGCGAGCTGGAGAGCTTTGAAAGCCTGAGCGCCGAGGGCGTGCGCAACGCCCTGTACGGCGCGAGCTTCGGCCCGGGCCTGCGCGCGCCCGGCGACGTGCTGAAGATCCTGGAACGGCAGGCCGAGGACATTTTCAAGAGCGGCGGCAGCAAACCGGCGCTCAACGCGGCCATCCGTCAACTGGAAGAGCTGCGCGGCAAAATCGAGGACGTGGCCGCGGAATGCGCGGGCTTTGACGGCCTGGCCCTGGAGCTCTCGCGCAAAAAAACGGCCTTGGCCGACCTGCGCCGCCATAAAAGCGAATTGGAAGAGGAGCGCCGCCTGCTGGAGCGCCGTCTGGGCGTCTGGCGGCAATGGGACGAATGGCGCATGGCCGGTGTCCGGCTGGAACGCCTGACCCCGGTGAGCGAAAGCTTTCCCGAAGACGGTCCGGCGCGCCTGGCCCGCGCCCAGCAGGCCCGCGAAACCTGCGAACGCCAGTTGGCCGCGCACCGGGAAAAACTGGCCCGCCTGCGCGAACGGCGCGACGCCGTACAGGTGAATCAGGCCCTGCTGGACGCCCTGCCCGAGCTGCGCCGTCTCTCCGAGCGCAAGAGCGGTTACCGCCAGGCCCAGAGCCTGCTGTCCGGCCAGGAGGACAATTGCCGCCGGGCCGAGGCGGATCTGAACCGTGAGCTGACCCGGCTGGGGCCCGGCTGGAGCTGCGAGCGCATCCGCACCACGGACCGCTCTCTCTTTGCCCGCGAAGATCTGGAAAAACAGGCCCGCGAAATGGCGGCGGCGGATTCGGCCCATCAGGCCGCCGTGGACGCTCTGACCAAGGCCAACCGCGATGTGGAATGCGCCGAGCGGGATGTGGCCGCGGCCCGAAACGCTCTGACCATGCTCCCCGCGCCCGTGGCCGCCCTGGACGACGAGGCCCGCGACGATCTGCGCCAGACCCTGGCCCGGCTGGAGGAAGACCGCCGCCAGTTGCCGGGCCGTCAGCGCGCTCTGCACAATGCGCGCACCACATTTGCACGAGCCTATGATCCTCTGCGCCTGGCGGCCCCAAGCGGGACATCCGGTAATGGCGACAATGGCGGCGGCAACGGCGGAACTTCCGCTCACAACGGACCGCGTGAGATTCTTGAGGGCCTGCTGGCTCGCCAGGAGGAAGCCCTGGCATTGGCCGGCGAGGTGCAGGAACGCCTGCGCGAGGCGGGTGAAGCCGCCCAGGCCGTGCAACAGGCCGGAGAACAGGTGGACGCGTTCAAGAACCGCATGGATGAATTGCGCGAGGCCCAGCGCCATGCCAGCGGCCCCAGCCGTGAGGCTCTGGACGCCCGCGCGGCGGCCCTGCGCTCTCTGCGGGCTCTGTCCGCCAGCATGGCTACAGAGCGCGAACGCCTTCAGGAGCTGGACAACAGGATCAACAGCGAACAGGCCCCCTCGCCGGTCAAAAGTCTGCCGCTGATCGTGGTCGGCGCGGCGCTCATCGCAACGGGTGTGGGCATTCTGCTGGCTTACTGGCGCTGGGGTTTGACCAGCTTCCCGCTCACGGATGCGCTGGCCCTGCCCGTCAGCCTCTGGTCCGGCTATCTGGTACTGGCCTGCGGCGTGGGCTTTCTGGCCGGGGGCCTGCCGCGCAGCGGTCCCGAAGCCAAGCGCCACCAGCGGGAAATGGCGCAATTGCAGAGCCGCCGCGAGACCTGCGCCCTGCACGTGGCCGAACTGGGCGAGCAGGCCCGCCAGCTCTGCGCCGCTGCGGGTGTGGAGAGTATGGATCTCGTCACCTTGGAAGCCACGGAAATGCTTCTGGAGCGCGAACGCGAGCAGTGTTTCAACGAAGAACGCTCCCTCCGGGACATGGAGGCGCTGCAACGCGAGATGGGCCTGGCCAAGACTCAGGTGGGCGTTCTGCAGGGCAAGGCCCACGAAATGGAAGGTGCTGTCCAGCAGACCCGCCGCCGCTGGCATGAGCTCATGCTGGCCCAGCGCGTCAGCAATGTGCCGTCGCCGGAAAGCGCGGCCGCCTTTTTCGCCAGGGCTGAATCCGCCCGTCTGGCTTTTGGCGGCGTGGCCGCCGCCGAAGCTGAACTGCGCGCCCTGGAGGACGATCTCCGCGGTCTGGAAGAGCGCATGCGCGCCGTGCCCGCCGTGGCCGAACGCCTGACGGAAGAGGCGGACTGCGCAGCTCTGGTGGAATGCGTGCGCCAAGTGCTGGAATCCTGCCGTGAGGCCGACGCCGCGCGTGAACAGCGCATCAAGGCGGCGGCCGCCCTCCAGAATCATGAAAACGAGCTGGAACGGGCGCAGAACCGCCAGAACGAGGCCTTGGAACACTTGCGCGCGGCGGAAGAACGTCTGGGAGCGGCCCGCGAGACCTGGAGCCGCTGCCTGAAGGGGCTCGGCCTGGGCGAGGATCTGGACCCGGAAACCGTGCGCGAAGCCCTCAAGTACATGGAAAACTGCCTGGCGGCCGAGTCGGCTCTGGAGCGTGCCCGCACCGAACTGGCACAAGGCCGCGCGGAACTGGCGGCCCTGCGCGAACCACTGGCGGCCCTGCTGGCCTCCCTGTCGCGGGATCCGCTTCAGGATGCGGACGCCGCTCCGGACTGGCTGGCCAGCCTGGACGCCGCCCTGGCCTCGGCCGAAAGCATGGCCCAGGCCCAGGACGAGCGCGCCCGCCTCTCCGGCCTGCTGGCCGAGGAGGAGGACGACGTGCGCGCGGGTGAGGCGGCCCTCGGCGAAGCCCGCAACAATGAGCGTAATTTGCTGGCTCTGGCCGGGGCGCGGGACGCCGAGGACTTTTTACGTCTGGCCGCCCTGCGCGACGAGCAGCGGGATCTGGCCCGCCGCCGTCAGGACCTGGAGGACGCCCTGCGTCTGGCCGCCGATACCCTGCCCTTGCCGGAATTTCTGGCCTCCTTCCGGGAAGAGGAACAGGAGAGCCAGGAAAAACGCAGCGCCGCCATTCAGGAAGAACTCAACGGCATCCAGGACGAGGAACAGGAGCTGGCCACCGCCGTGGCCGGTCTGAGCGCCAAGGTTACGGCCCTGGCCCGGACCGACGATCTGGCGGAACTGCGCCAGCAGGAAGCACTGCTGCTGGAAAGCATGGAGCGTATGGCTCTGGCCTGGAGCCGTCGGGCCCTGGCCCGCGAAATCCTGCTCAACGCCAAGCGCATTTTTGAGCGCGAGCGCCAGCCGGAGGTCATCCGCCAGGCCTCGGACATCTTCGCCCGCATCACGGGCCGCCGCTGGCGGGGCATCAGCGCCTCGCTGGAAAATTCGAGCCTGAGCATTTTGCCCGACCAGGGCGAACCGATGCCGCCGGAATCCTTGAGCCGCGGCACGCAGGAACAGGCCTATCTGGCCCTGCGCCTGGCCTACATCAAAAACCACGCGGCCCATGCCGCGCCCCTGCCCGTGATCATGGACGAGGTGCTGGTCAACTTCGATCCGGAACGGGCCGAACGCACAGCGCGGGCCTTCGCGGAACTGGCCGACGGCAAGGAAGGCCCGGCTCATCAGCTGCTCTACTTCACCTGCCAGCCGCATATGGTGGATGTGCTGCGCGCCGCCGCGCCGGGCGCGGCCCTGTTTACCGTGGAAAACGGCGGCATCACGGCGGGATAAGCCGCAAGCCCAAGGATACATAAAAAACACGAGCCGGTTGCATACGCGACCGGCTCGCTTTTTATGCCTGCATGCGCTGACGCGCCGCCCTGTAGTGGGCTCTGCGTCGGACATTGCGGCGGTGCAGGATCTGCCGCGCCTGGGTAAGCAGATAAACGCCGGACAAAATGCCCCCCGCTCCGAAGCATTCCTGCCAGTAAAAATCCTCATCCAGCACGATCACACCCGCCGCCACGCCCACCAGGGGCATGATGTTCAGAAAAACGGCGGCCAAGCTGGCCCCGACCATCTTGACGCCGAGATTCCAGAAAACCATGGCGCAAACTCCGCCCATCCAGATAATATAGGCCATATAGGCCATTCCCGCCGGGGACAGCGGCGCGTAGTGCAGTTCATCCGTGATCAGGCCGTAGACCAGGGTGGTCAGCGCCCCGAACACGCCGGCCCAGGCCGTTGTGCCCAGTGCCGAAAGATGGTGCATGACCCGGAAGCCGATCAGCATATACGCGGCCCAGCCCAACTGGGCGAAGAAAAAAAGCAGATCGCCGTAATTGAAGGAAATCCGCAGCAGGATCGCCAGCGAGCCCTTGCTGATGAGCACCAGGACGCCCAAAAGGGAAATGACAATGCCCAGCCACTGGATGGGCAAAAGCCGCTCACGCAGAAAAAGCACGGCCAACAGGGCCGTGACCGCCGGTGTGGTGGAGGCGATCAGGGTGGCATTGCCCACAGTGGAATACTGCAGGCCGGTGAACTGGGCCACATTGTTCACGGCCACGCCGCATACGCCCATGCAAAAGAGCGGAAAGAGCGCCGAGAGAGGGGGCAGCAAAGGCGTTCTGTGCCGCCAGCGCATGATCAGAAAAATAGTGGCGCTGATCAGCACGAAGCGCACCACGGTCAGGCTCACCGGCGTGATTTCGCGCACGGCCAGTTTGATGAAAAGCGGCTGGATGCCCCAAATGGCGGCGGTCAGGGCCAGAAGGCCGTAAAATTTCCCCACTGCTTGTCGCCGTCGGTTCATGCTCTGCTCTCGAGGTAAGAAGGATCGGCGCAGTTTGCGTCAAATTCCACGCAAATGCCATCCGTATATATAATTTTTTTTGAAAACGAATTTCAATTCTATTGACAGGAATCCCGACCTGTGCAAAAGTCAGCCATCCACACATGCAACGCGGAGAAAAAATATGGATTCTGCCTGCACAGCCGTGCAATCTTTGGATGTCAGCCACAGGTTCAGCCATGACAATCTTCACATCCGCTTTAATTCACGTTTTGATCCACCGCAAGCCAGTGTCTTGATAAATCTTCTGCAACGCTACTATCAATCATGCAAGCGTATTTTCATTGATGTCCGTGAGGTTGAACAGCCGAACCCTGTCGCAGCCGCCGCGCTCAAGGCCGCTTTTCTGCATGCCGATTACGAGCCGCAACAAATTGTTTTCAAGGGCAACAGCGGCTTTGCGCTGGCGGTCAGCGGCAACAAGGTGCTGCTTGTGCCGGAAAAGAAGCCTGAAGGGCACGTCTGCCGGGGTAACTGCGCGCACTGCCGTTGCGGGCACAAGAAGGCGCGTTCCGAGTCCAAGACCGCGTAATATCCGCCCCGGAAAGGATTGGGGCTTTTCCCGGGCGGATTGTGGGAAATAATTATTGTTACATTTTATAAAATCGTGTTATTGTTATAAACGCAACAACGCTGCCGGGTCCGGACAGCCAAGGGAAGCGCCGGAAGGCGGGCGGCATAAACCATAGCCCTGAGGAGAGAGGCATGAGCAAAGAAAGGAAAAATCCGGGAAGGTTCAAGAAACAGTGCATGGTGGCCCTGCTGGCCGCAGGCCTGTTTCTGGGCGCGACGGGGAGCGCCAAGGCCATTGATTTCAAGGCCCAAGGCGAATGGCTGGTGGGCTTCGGCGCCGGCGACGACTCGCTGATCAGCAAAATGAATGACAAAGGCGCCAGCAAACAGAAGGCTGACAGCGACGACAAGTTCGCCGCCGCACAGCGCGTCCGTCTGCAGATCGACGCGGTGGCTTCCGAAGCCCTGTCCGGCACCGTTTTCTTTGAGATCGGCGACCAGACCTGGGGCAAGGCTGACGAAGGCGGCGCACTGGGCGCGGACGGCAACGGTGTTATCAAGCTGAAGAACGCCTATATCGACTGGATGGTGCCCCAGACCGACCTGAAGCTCCGCATGGGCCTTCAGGCCGTGGCCCTGCCCAACGTGGCCGGCGGCTCCGCCGTCATGGACGGCGATGTGGCCGCCGTTGTGGCCAACTACAAGTTCAACGAGAACGTGGGGCTCACCGCCCTCTGGATGCGCCCGGTCAACGATAACTACTCGGGCTGGCTGGATGCCAATGACAATCGCCGGGAAGCAAATTACCTGGACAACATCGACCTCTTCGCCCTGAGCCTGCCGCTGACCTTCGACGGTTTTGAAATCACGCCTTGGGTCATGTACGGCATGATGGGCAAGAACGCTCTGGACGGCCTGGATGCCGACGACAATAGCAACCCCTGGTCCCGGCCCGGCAGAGCCGGGAGTAACCAGTGGGGCACAGCGGACGGCGCTCTGAGTTATACCCTTAACGGACTGTATCCGGGCTTCAATCACAATGGTCTGGGGAGCACCAGCAAGGCCTACGGTTCCATGTTCTGGGCCGGCCTGCCCATCGCCATCACGGCTCTGGATCCCTGGAACTTTGAGCTGGATCTGAATTACGGCTACGTGGAAGCCATGGGCCGCTTTGACGTGGAAAAACGCTTCGGCTCCGGCGACTGGAAGCGCGGCAGCACCGAGCGTCAGGGCTTCCTGGCCAAGGCCCTCGTTGAATATAAGATGGAATGGGGTGTTCCCGGCATCTTCGGCTGGTACGCATCGGGCGACGACGGCGACGTGAAAAACGGTTCCGAACGCATGCCTTCCATTGCGGCCGCGGGCAACTTCACCTCCTTCATGGGCGACGGCAACTTGGCCTGGGCCCCCAATGGGGCATGGTATGACCGCGATCTGAGCTACGCGGGCACCTGGGGCGTGGGTCTGCAGATCCGTGATATGAGCTTTGTGGAAGATCTCAAACACACTTTCCGCGTGGCCTACTGGGGCGGCACCAACAGTCCCTCCATGGTCAAGTACATGGACAGCTCCACGGCCTGGAGCTCCGGTTACGGCACCAACGACGGCCCGTATCTGACCACCAACGACGGCCTGCTGGAATTCAACCTGGTCAACTCCTGGCAGATCTACGAAAACCTGGAAGCCAACCTGGAACTGGGCTACATCGTCAACATGATTGACGACGATACCTGGAAGAAAGGCTATATGCCAGACTCCTACGAGAAGCAGGACGCCTGGAAAGCCCAACTCGTCTTTGCCTATACCTTCTAGAGCAGTTCATGCCTTACATGTTCCGGTAAACGGTTAACGCCCCTCTACGTGTGCGATTCCTTCCCGCGCACAAACATAAGGCCGTCCCACGGGGGGACGGCCTTATGCGTTGGAAGATATCTGCCGAGGTCACTGTTTACAACTGCCGCAAGACAATATCCGAAATGTTTTCGACCTGTTCAGGCGTCAGCTCGGCATACAGCGGCAAACAGAGCACACGACGGGCCAGATCCTCGGCTTGAGGGCAGCGGACGCGGGACACAGGAGGCAGATAGGAGAGTTCCGTCAACGCGGGGTAAAAATAACGCCGGGGATGGATATGTTTTGCCTCCAGCGCGGTTTTGACTCGCAACAACTGAGTTTCGTCTTCGAAAATTATCGGATAGTAAGCGTAATTGTAGGACAAGCCGGAGGCTAGACGGGGTCGCCGCAGGCGCCCCCGCGCCGCTGTTGACGTCAACAGCGCATCATAGCGCGTGCAGATTTCCTCCCGCAGGCGGATGTTTTCCGCCAACAAGGGCAACAGGCAGAGCCCCATGGCAGCATGCAGTTCCGACATTTTAGCATTGATGCCCAAGGTCAGGTGCTCGTCGCCGATATGGCCGAAGGCGCGCAACAGCTCCACGCGGCGTTGGTCCTCTATGTTGTGAGTCACCAAACAACCGCCTTCCACCGTATGGAAGAGCTTGGTGGCGTGGAAGCTGCATGCCGCGTAATTCCCGAACTCAAGCAGGGTGTGCCCATTGAGCGTCGAACCGAAAGCATGGGCCGCGTCATACATGCAGGTCAGGCCGCGCTCTATACAGAGCCGCTCCAGCCTATCCACATCACAGGCATTGCCGTAGACGTGCACCGGCAGCAGGCCCGCCACGTCAGGATGCACGTCCAAGGCCTCCTCCACCGCCTCCGGCGCCAAACAGAGCGTATCGGGATCAATATCCGCGAAAACGGGCGTGCAGCCCTCCCATAACAGAATAAGGGTTGCATAGATCAACAGTCATATTGCTAAAGAGGAATGTGCTTATAATACCTATAATCTCAAAGAAAAGAATGCACTTTACTTTTCCTCACACATCCTCAGTGTCGCGCACCACTTCCAGGATGGACGGCAGGGCGCGGATGGCCTCGATGAGCTGGTAGAGCTGTGTAGCGTCGCGCACTTCCACGGTAAAGCGCAGCTTGGCGCGGCCGTCCACCATATTGTCCATGTTCAGGCCGGTGATGTTCACATTGTTTTTGGCCAGGACCTGGGCCACTTCCGCCAGCACGCCCTGCACGTTTTTGGCAATGATGAAGATACCGGCTTCGTAGGGTTTTTCCTCCGCGCCGTCCCAGTGCACGGAGATCAGGCGCTCCGGCTCCATATTGGCCACATTGGGGCAGTCCGCCCGGTGCACGCTGACGCCCATGCCCCGGCTGATATAGCCGATGATGGGGTCGCCCGGCACAGGGTTACAGCATTTGGCGAAGCGCATCAACACGCCGTCCACGCCGGAAATGCCCACGCCCTCGGTCTTGCGGACGGCCTCTTCCTTGCTCTCCTTGACGCTGGGGGCCGCGGGCGCGGCCGGGGCGGCCTCATTGGGGTGGAGCACGGCATAGAGGCGGTTCAAAATCTTGCGCGGAGTCAAATGGGCGTAACCCACGGCGGCGATCAGGTCGTCCACGCTTTCGAAATTCATTTCCTGGGCCACCAAGGCCAGATGACCTTCCTTGAGGGCCTTGCCCACATTGAGGCTGACCTTGCGGCCTTCTTTCTCCAGCATGTCGCGGCCCAAGGCCACGGCATGGGCCCGCTCCTCCGTGCGCAAATAGCGCTGAATGCGGCTGCGGGCCTTGGCGGTCTTGACCAGCTTGAGCCAGTCCCGGTTGGGATTGCGCGCCGGGTCCGTGACGATTTCCACGATATCGCCGTTTTTCAGCTCCGTGCTCAGAGGCATGAGCCGCCCGTTGACCTTGGCCCCGGCGCAGTGCTGGCCCACCTTGGTGTGGATCAGAAAGGCGAAATCCAAGGGCGTGGCTCCCTCGGGCAGCTCCTTGACGTCCCCGGCCGGGGTGTAGACGTAGACCTCGTCCTTGAAGAGGTCCATTTTCAGCGCGTGCATGAATTCGCGCGAGTCCGTCTCGTCGCCCTGGCGTTCAAAAATTTCCCGCAACCAGGAGAACTGCTCCAGATCCTTGCTGTTGACCCGGCCTTTTTCCTTGTACAGCCAGTGCGCGGCCACGCCGTGCTCGGCCTGGCGGTGCATGTCCTCGGTGCGGATCTGAATTTCGATGCGCTCGCCCTCGGGCCCGATGACCGTGGTGTGCAGGCTCTGGTAGCCGTTGGCCTTGGGCATGGAAATATAGTCTTTGAAGCGCCCGTGCACGGGCCGCCACTGCGAGTGCACCAGGCCGAGCACCGCGTAACAATCCTTAATGTCCTTGACCAGCACGCGGAAGGCCATGATGTCGTGCATTTCATCCAGGGTCAGGGACTGGGACTGCATTTTCTTGTAAATACTGTACTTGTGCTTGATGCGGCCGTAGACTTGGCCCTGAATATGGTTGGAAGCCAGCAGATCCTGGATCAGCCCCACCACCTTGTCGATGATGTGCTTTTCCACCACCTGATGCTTGTCCAGCCAGTGGTCGATCTGGTTGAAAACATCCGGCCGCAGATATTTGAAGCTCAGGTCCTCCAGGTTGCGCTTGAGCATATAGAGGCCCAGGCGGTTGGCCAGGGGCGCGTAGATGTCCATGGTTTCCTGGGCGATGCGCTTCTGCTTGTGGGCTTTCTGGAAATCCAGGGTGCTCATGTTGTGCTGGCGGTCGGCCAGCTTGACCATCAGCACGCGCATGTCATGGCTCATGGCCAGGATCATCTTGCGGATATTCTCGGCCTGGGCTTCCTCCTTGTTTTCAAACGGGATCATGCTGATTTTGGTGACCCCGTCCACAATGTCGGCCACTTCCTCACCGAAATTCTCGTCTATCTCCTCAATGGTGGCCTTGGTGTCCTCCACGGTGTCATGCAGCAGGCCCGCGGCCACCGTGGGCTCGTCAAAGCCCATTTCCGCCAGGGTGTCGGCCACGGCCAGGGGATGGGAGAGGTAGGGCTCGCCGGAAAGGCGTGTCTGCCCGGCGTGGGCCGTGGCGGCGAACACATAGGCCTTCTGGATCAGCTCCAGATCTGCGTTCTGGTTGTTGGCCGCCACTTTGTCGAGAATTTCCTGAATGCGGATCATGGGTCAGCCCTGCCAAGCTGTGAAAAATGAGCGGGATGAGACACTTTTTTGACTATGTTCCGACAAGAGCGGCCTTGTCAACGGCGGAAAAGCCCCGGCCGCGCCCGGCCCGCGCGTCTGGCCTCGCGGTCGCGGACAGCCCGCCGCAACCCGCCTGCCGGTCGCCCCTACTCCACCACCTCATAGCGCTGCAAGGCCTTGGGCACCCACCACTTGTCGAAATTGTACATGATTCCGGCCAAAGCCGGTTTGATGCCCATGAAGCGCCGCTGCACCACGGGCAGGGCGTAAGGCACGAACAAAAAGCAGTAGGGCTGGTCATCGGCCAGGATTTCCTGGGCCCGCGCGTACAGCCGCGTGCGCACGGCCTGGTCCGGCGTGGAGCGCGCCTCTTCCAGCAGGCGGTCCAGCTCCGGGTTCTTGTAGTGGGTAAAATTCAGGCCGCCGTCATGGGCCTGCGAGGAATGCCAGACCTGAAAGATGTCCGGGTCCTGGGTGATGGTCCAGCCCAGAATCACAGCGTCGAAACGGCCCTTGTTCACGAATTCGCGGATAAAGGCCGCCCACTCCACAGTGCGGATGCGCACGTCGATGCCCACGGCCCGGAGCTGGGACTGGATCACCGTGGCCGTGAGAATACGCTGCTCATTGCCCTGATTGGTCAGAATGGTGAAGGCCAGGGGCCTGCCGTCCTTGGTCAGCACGTTGTCGCCGCCCGTATCCCTGAAACCGGCCTCGTCCAGCAGGGCGCGGGCCGCCGCCACATTCTGCGCCACGGGCTTGAGCGTGGGATGATAGGCCCAGGAGCCGGGCTTGAACGGCCCGAAGGCGGGCACGCCCTGCCCCAGCAATACGCCCTTCACGATTTCGTCGCGGTTGATGGCCATGGATATGGCCCGGCGCACCCGCACATCCTTAAAGAAGGGATGCTCCAGGTTGAAACCCAGAAAAACATAGACCGAGGCCAGGTAGCGGTATTTATGAAACTGCTCCTCCCAGAGCGGGCCGGAGGTCTGGCGCAGATACTGCAGGGGGCTCAGGTCCATGACGTCCAGGCGGCCCGCGCGGGTTTCCATGAACATGGTGGCGCTGTCCGGAATAATCCGGTAGACCACTTCGCTGATGTGGGGCTTGCCGTCGAAATAGGTGGGCGAGGCCGTGAGCGTGATGCGGCTGCCCGGTTCCCAGGATTTCAGGCGGTAGGGCCCGGCTCCCACGGGTTTGCGGGCAAAGGGGGTTTCACGGATATTCTGCCCTTCCAGAATGTGTTTGGGCAGAATGGGGCTCATCCAGGAGGAAACGGCCCTGGCGAAGAACTGCTCGTAACGCACCTCAAACGTATAGCGGTCCAGCACGCGCAATTCCTTGATCCGCAGAAAATCCTCGGCATAGGGGCTGCCCGTGGCCGGGTCAATGACCAGCTTATAGGTAAAGGCCACGTCCTCGGCGGTGAGTTCCTGCCCGTCCTCCCACAGAATGCCCTTGCGCAGGGTGAAGCGCATCAGCCGTCCGCCCTCTTCCATGCTCCAGGATTCGGCGGCCCAGGGCTCGGGCTGCAAATCCTTGTTGTAGCGCAACGGGGCCACATAGAGCATGTCGGCCACTTCATGCGAGGCCGAATCCGAGGTCAGGTAGGGGATCAGATTGGAGGCCTCGCCGATGCTGCCGAAGAGAATGCGGTCGCCGTAGGCCGGGGATTCGCCCTTGCCGGAAGACGAAACATGGGGCGCGTCCTCCATCGGCATGTCCTGCGACGGGTCTTCCGCCGCTGTTGCGGAACGGGCCGCCGACGGATTGAGGGCCGCCAGCCAGGGCAGCATCATGACCATCGCGGTCAGGAATATTTTTTTCATAATTTGCGCGCTTGCGGTTGCTTTCATCCTGTAACCTGTGCTAGTTGTCACAAATGTCAGAACAGCGCCCTGCGTCAGGCGGCTCCGGGGGGAACGCCCGGCGCGGGACTATCTTGAGGGATGCATGAGCCGATCAGAACAAAGCGTCGTCCGTGAAATGTGTCAGGCGTTTTTGCACGACAGCGTGCCGGAATATATCCGTGACGCCGCCTACTATATCCTGTCCGAAGGCGGGGTGCAAAAAATAAATATTCAGGAAGGCGAGACCTGGGACGTGCAGGGCGTGATCCAGGGGGAAGATCTCCAGGTCTATACGCCGAGCCTGAGTTTCACCATCACGGACCGCAGCACGCGCCACCAGTGCAACTGCTCGGACGCCTTCACCGGCATCTGCCGGCATGTGGCGGCTCTGGCCCTGCGCCTCATTGAAGAGCTACGCAAGGAACAGGGCGACCCCGAGGAAACCCCGTCGCCCACCACGGACTGGAAGCAGAGCTTCCGGAATTTCTTCTCCACGGACATGGAACCCGAGCCGGGCCGCCATTACCTGATCTTCCGTTTCGCGCCGGAGCAGGGGCGGCTGCTGGTTTCCTTTTTCCGGGGCAGGCAGAACAAATCCGGACTGTCCAGCGTGCACAACGAAGTGACCCTGGAGCAGATCATCCAGAACCCGGACTGGTGCGAATTTTCGCCCCAGCTGCCGCATGTGGCCCGCCAGATCGGCCAGCATCTCGACTATTACGGCCATCGGGTGGAAATCCCCGACGGCCTGACCTCCTGGTTTTTCTGGTCCGTGCGCAAGGAATATTACCTGCTCTGGAAGGATACGGACAAACCCTGCCGCATCGAAAGCACGCCCTTCGCCCTCAAGCTCAAGCCCAATCTGGACGATGCGGGTTTCAGCTTTGAAGTGCTGCTGAAACGCGAAGGCCGCCCGCCTCTGCCCATCCGCGCGGGCAATTCCGCCGGGCAGGGCGTCTCCGGGCAAGCCAACCTGGAGGACGCGCCCATCACCTTTCACGGCCAGATGCCGCTCTGGGTCTGCTACCAGCACAATTTCTACCCCGTGCAGACCGGGCTTTACCCGTCCCTGGTGCGCAACCTGATTTACGAGCGCCCGGTGGTGCCGCATGAGGAAATCTCGGAATTCCTGGACCGCGTCTGGACCCGCCTGCCCGCCTCGGAACTCTACGAGCCGCAGGAATTCCTCAAGCTCATGGAGCCGGTTTTCCAGCCCGCCACCTACAATCCCAAGCTCTTTCTGGACGAGGAAGGCAGCCTGCTGACCTTGGAAATCGACAACATCTACGAAACCAAGCACGGCGAATTCACGCTCAACGGGCCCAACCCGGATTTCCAGACCGGCAGCTACAGCTATGAAGGCCAGACCTGCCTGGTGCGCCGCCATCAGGAGGAGGAAGCCCAGCTCATGAACGAGCTTTCCGGCATGGACTTCCAGGCCCGTTCCAGCAAACTCTGGTTTCTGGAGCCGGAGGAAGCCATTGCCTTTCTGCTCGACTCCTACCCCAAGCTGGTGGAAAGCTACCGGGTCTACGGCGAACGCGCCCTCTCGCGCTACAAGATGCGCACGGCCAAGTCCACCATCACGGCCCAGGTGACCAGCAACGAAAAAGAAAAGTGGTTTTCCCTGGACATCAGCGTGGACTACGAGGGCCAGACCCTGCCCCTGGAAAAGATCTGGAAGGCTTGGTCGCGCGGCAAACGCTATGTGCAGCTCAAGGACGGCTCCTACACAAGCCTGCCCGAAGCCTGGCTGGAAAAGCTCTCGCACAAGCTCACGGCCCTGGGCCTGGACCCCAGCAAGCCCCCGCAGCAGAAATTCAAGCAGTTCGAGGCCCCGGTGCTGGACAGCCTGCTGGAAGACCTGCCCGGCGCGGCCACGGATTCCTTCTGGAACAATTTGCGCGAGAAAATCCGCTCCTTCCGCGAGGTGCGGCCCATCGACCCGCCCAAGGGCCTCGACGCCAATCTGCGCGCCTACCAGGCGCAGGGCCTGTCTTACCTGAACTTCCTTTCGGAATACGGCTTCGGCGGCATCCTGGCCGACGAAATGGGCCTGGGCAAGACCGTGCAGACCCTGGCCTTTATCCAGTACATGGTGGAAAGCCATTACGAAGGCCCCAACCTCATCGTGGTGCCCACCTCGGTGCTGCCCAACTGGGAGCGCGAAGCGGAGAAATTCGTGCCCGGCCTCAAGCGCCTGACCATCTACGGCACGCGGCGCGAGGGCATGTTCAAGCACATCGCGGGCTCGGACCTGGTCATCACCACCTACGCGCTGCTGCGGCGCGACCTGGAGGAGATGGAAAAGTACGAGTTCAACACCGTGATTCTGGACGAAGCCCAGAACATCAAAAATCCCAACACCATCACGGCCCGCGCCGTGCGCCGGATCAACGCCCGCATGCGGTTGTGCCTCTCGGGCACGCCCATTGAGAACAATCTCTTCGAGCTCTGGTCCCTGTTCGAGTTCCTGATGCCCGGCTTCCTGGGCTCGCAGCACGCCTTCCAGCGCGGCATCGTCAAGCCCATCAAGGACGGCGACGCCGAAACCCTGGATTATCTGCGCACCCGCGTGCGGCCCTTTATCCTGCGCCGCACCAAGGCCGAGGTGGCCAAAGACCTGCCGCCCAAGGTGGAAAGCGTCACCTGCTGCGCCCTGGAAGAAGCCCAGGCCGAGCTCTACGCAGCCCTGGCCCGCAAGCTGCGCGCCCAGGTGCTGGCCGATGTGGACCAGAAAGGCCTGGCCAAAAGCCAGATGTCCATTCTGGACGCCCTGCTCAAGCTGCGCCAGATCTGCTGCCACCCGCGCCTGCTCAAGATGGACCTGCCCGGCTTTTCCAATAATCTGCCCTCGGGCAAGTTCGACGCCTTCAAGGACATGGTCCTGGAAATAGTGGAAGGCGGGCACAAGGTGCTGGTCTTCTCCCAGTTCGTGCAGATGCTGCAAATCATCAAGCAGTGGCTGGAATTCTCCCAGGTGCCCTTCTGCTACCTGGACGGAGCCAGCAAGGACCGCTTTGATCAGGTGGACCGCTTCAACAACAGCCCGGACATTCCCATTTTCCTGATCTCGCTCAAGGCGGGCGGCACGGGCCTGAACCTGACCTCCGCCGACTACGTCATCCACTACGACCCGTGGTGGAACCCGGCCGTGGAAAGCCAGGCCACGGACCGCACCCACCGCATCGGCCAGACCCGCCAGGTCTTTTCCTACAAGCTGATCTGCCAGAACACGGTGGAGGAAAAGATCCTCAAGCTGCAGGAAGCCAAGCGCGGCGTGGCCGAAGCCATTATTCCGGGCCAGGACACCTGGAAGTCGCTGACCAGGGAAGATCTGGAAATGCTCTTCGAAGTTTAGGAGCCGACTCTGAAAAACGCTGTCAGCAGGTCGACATTTGTAAGGCTGACGCTGCCCTCAGGCCGCAAAATCAAAACCACCCGCATAGCGGGTGGTTTGCTCCAGCCCTATAAGGGCTTGTTACCGGCCAGCGTCTAAAGGCGCTGGCTTTCACTTTGTTCAAGCCCAGTGCCCTTGCCGCTTTGGCTTACCCCTGGAAGGGGTTTTGGTATTCTCGGGTACTTACTCGATCTTGCAGAATATCATGCTTCTCTTGCTGCTGAATGTATTTTTTGACCGTTACCTCATTGAGTCCTACCGTACTGACGAAATATCCTTCCGCCCAGAATTTCCTATTGCCAAATTTGTACTTCAGGTTTGCATGCTTATCGAAAATCATCAATGAGCTTTTTCCTTTCAGGTACCCCATGAAACTTGATACACTGATTTTTGGAGGAATACTCACCAGCATGTGCACATGATCCGGCATGAGATGGCCCTCGATAATTTCAACACCTTTATATTTGCATAAGTCCTTAAGAATTTCTCCGATACTTTCTCGAATGTTGGCAAATATTATTTTCCGCCTGTATTTTGGAGAAAAGACAATGTGATACTTGCACAACCATTTTGTGTGGGCTAAACTTTGAACTCGAGTTCCCATATAAAAACACCTTTCCCTTAAAAATTACGATGGGCTTGAACAACTCTATCGTATGGGAAAGGTGTTTTTTGTATAACAAATTATTTCCACCCGCATAGCGGGTGGATTTCTGTTTCGCTCGCAAACGCTCGCTCAACTGGCTAAAGCCCCTTATGCAAAAGGCCCGTGCCGGGAATCCCGGCACGGGCCTTGTTTATACCGGACGCTGTCCGGCTGTATGTTTTTTAGCTGTTTTCCATCTGCACCTGGGTCATAGCCTGCTCGGTCTGCGCCTGCATCGTATCCACATGCACGTCCGAGCCCACGGTCACAGTCACGTCGCCGTTGGTATAGGCGTGGTAGCCGTCAGGGGCATCGTCCGCCTTGGTCCAGCCGTCGCCCAGCGACAGCGAGCTATCGTTCACAGTGATGCCGATGTTGCTCAAGGCGTCCATATTGGTCAGATTCGAAACGTCTTCGCCGCTGATGATCACTTCCACATCGGTGACGTTGGAATCAAGCTGCCCGCCCTGGAAGAGCGAATCCATATTGTCGCTGCCTACCAGGAGCACGTCCATGCCGGAACCGCCGTCAATGACGTCATTGGGGTGATACATCATGATGTCGTTGCCGTCGCCGCCGTATAGGTGGTCCACAGCCGTGTCGTCGCCGCCGTCCAGAAAGTCGTTTCCGGCTCCGCCGTAGAGGTAGTCGCTGCCCGCTCCGCCATACAGGATGTCGTCGCCCTGACCGCCGGAGAGGATGTCGTCGCCCTCGCCGCCGTGCAGGGTTTCCGCCCCTTCGCCGCCGAACAGCACCTGAGCGGCGTCGGCATGCGCGTCACCGAGGTTGCCGCCGGCGCTGGGTGAAGGTGTGGCAAGGCTGACGTCCACATGGCCCGAGACGGGATCGTTAAGGTTGTCGGACACCGTGTAATCAAAGTGTTCGGTCAGGTCATGGCCTTCGGCGTGAGCAGCGGCCAGATCCTTGAGGTTATCCGCCGAGGTATCCAGCGTATAGCTGTACTGGCCGGTATTCGCGTCAAAGTGCAGTGTGCCGAACGTCCCCTGCACGTCGCCCTGGGCGTTCATATCCGCAAAGTCATAGTGCAGCGCGTCGCCCTGCTCCTGGCCGTGAACCGGCACGTCATGCGTCGGCAGGCTGTTGTCGTGCTGGTCGGCGTTAGTGTCGTTGGACGTGATGCTGAAGTCCGCGTCCGGCACCAGGCCGGTCAGGCCCAGCACCAGGGCCGCCTGGCCGATCTGCGGAGCCTTGTTGGTGCCGTCGATGGTCACAGTCAGATTCTTGGACGTGGCGCTGTCATGCCCGTCGCTGACCTTGATCTGGAAGCTCAGGTTCTCCTTGTCGCCTTCCTTCATACCGGCCTGCACGGCGGGGTCGGCCTCGAACCTGTATGTCCAATTGCCGTCAGCGTTTTCGGTAAAGCTGAACGTGCCCTTGCCGTCGATGGTCACGACGCCGCCCTCCCCAACCGGGTATTCCTGGTCGCCGATCACCACGGACAGGGTGTGGCTGTCGTTGGCATCCACGTCGTGGAAGTTCAGGGAACCGGCATTATTGGCCGCCGTGGCCGTATCAATGACCGGCGCGTCGTTGGTGCCTTCAATATGCACGGTCACGGTCTTTTCCGTGGTCGCGCCTTCCGCGTCCGTCACCGTCACGGTGAAGGTGTCGGTTCTCGTTTCACCTTCGCCCAGGACTTCGGCCCGCTCGTCCAGAGTGTACTTGTAGGTCCATTGGCCGTCTTCACCACGAACCAGTTCCACCTTGCCGTAGCTGCCGTCAGTAGCGGTGACGGACGTCACCGTGCCGTCCACATCCTTGGCAATGAATGAGCCGGACAACGAATCCGCGCTGTCCGCGCCGTTTTCCACCACCGGGCTGTCGACGTTGGGCTCCAGATCAATGGTCAGGTCCGGCGCGGTATTGGTGCCGGTAATGTCCACCTTGACGTTCAGGCTGGTCTCATTGTCCTGGCTGTCCGTCACCGTCAGAATCACCGAGGTTTCCGTGAGGCTGCCCGAGGTCAGGGCGCGCACGGCATCGGACTCGTTATTCAGGTCGAAGGAGTACGTACCGTCCTGGTTGACCCTGAATGTACCGAAGTCATTGGTAATGCTGCCGTCGTCATTGAGCACCGCATTGTGCAGGGGCTTGCCGTCGGCGTCCGTGGGCACCTTCAGGCCGTAGCGCAGCGCGCCGTCAGACTGATCCACGCTGTCCGCATCATAGGCTGTGGCCTGGCCGCTGTCGCCGGCCCTGTCACTGTCGCCCTCGCGCACGGTCAGCACCTTGTCCACGGAGAGCACCGGCGCGTCATCCTTGCCGGTGACGTTCACCGTGATCTCCACGGTGCTGGTCTTGCCGTGTTCGTCCGTGGCCGTGATATGGAAAGTGTCCGTGCCCGGATGGTCGGCGTCCAGGCCCTGCACGGCCGGATCGGCGTTGTTCAGGGTGTAGACATACTCGCCGTTCACCAGTTGCAGGGTGCCGTACGTACCCTGCACCACCGTGCCGCTCCTGCCGTCCTCGGCAGTGGCGGTAAAGGTCAGGTTGCCCATGCCCTCGTCGTCATGGAACAGGCCGCGCAACATGCCGCTGTCCGTCAGGGTTCCGTCCTCGGTCACAGCCAGGGTCACGTCGGTCGCCGTTACTTCCGGACCATAGTTGGTTCCGTCGATGGTGACGGTCACATCCTGCGGCTCGCTGTAGTCCTTGCCGTCGTAAGCCACCACCTGGAAGGTCTCGCTCAGATGCGTACCGGCGGTGAGATGCACGATGCCGCCGGGATAGTTCTGTACCAGATCCTGCGGCAGCTTGTTCGTATCCAGATGGAAAGTGTACGTGCCGTCGGGGTTGATTTCAATGGTGCCGTACTCGGTCGGCATGGACGTGACATGGTTGCCGTCCTGGTCAACGAAGTAATACGTCACCGATTCCGTGCCGCCGGTGGGCTTGCCGTCCGCGTCCAGCGCGTGGTCAATGTCCGTGGCCGTCACCGTGCCCGTGGCCGTCATGTCGCTGGTCAGGCCGTCGTGGCCCGTCTCACCGATGGACGCATCTGTTGCGCCGGTGATGACCGGGGCGTCATTGGTGCCGTAGATGTCGATCGTGATCTTGGCGTCCGAGCCGCCGACTCTCACCACCTGGCCGTTGAGCATCAGGGTGAAGTCCTCGGTGACCTTTTCGCCGTCGGCCAGACTCTGCACCAGGCCGGGCTTGCCGTCCTCGCCGTTATACAGGGTGTAAGTGTACTTGCCGGTGACCGGATCAATGATCAGATAGCCGTACTGGCCGTCCACATGGATGGCGCCACCGTCCGCGGCGCTGCTCTGGACCTGCTGGCCGTTCGAGCCCTGGATGCCGAAGACGCGGTCCGGAGCATCCGTTCCATCATCCCACTTGGCCTCAAGCCTGCCTTCAAAGGTCGTCGTCTCCACATGATCGGTGGCGCTTATATCCCTGCCGTCTTCCGACACGGAGCCGTGCAGAATGCTGCTGTCGTCGAATTCCAGGCTGTGGCCGGGATATTCGCCGCCGCCCTGGCCGGGATCAGCCGGATCAATGGTGATGGTGATATCATGGCCGCTCTCGGACATGGCGCCGTGCGGGTCCACCACCACGACCTGAGCGTGGTCGAGCAAATCCTTTCCCGCTTCCTGCGCGGCCTTGAGCGCGGTGTCGAGATCCGTGCTTTCGTTATCCAGCGTATACTTGTAGTGGGTGATGATGGTACCGTCCGCCGCCGTTTCATAGGTCAGGGTGATGGTGCCGTAGTCGGTCTTGAGCTCGGTGACGGGATTGCCGTCCTCGCCCACCAGCATGTAACGGAGGCCGGTCTGGTCATCCACGTCGCTCATGGCGTCCTTGGGCAGGGTGCCGGTAAAGATTACGCCCGGATGGTCCGTGTCGGAGGTCTGGCCGTCGTCTTCAAAGACGTCCTGCTGCACCTTGCCGATGAAGGCCGCCTCGTGATTCTCACCCACGGTCAGGACCGGCTTGTCATTGGTGCCCTTGATCTCGATGGTGATTTCCCGTTCAACGGTCTTGCCGCCCTCAATCACCGCCTGGACCTTGAAGGTTTCGTACTTGGACTCGCCGTCGTTCATGGCCTGGACGAGAGCCGAGCCGTTTTCGCTCAGGGTATAGGTGTAGCTGCCGTCGGGGTTGACCGTGAGCGTGCCCAGCGGCTGACCGTCAGCCCCGTCCGCGAAAGCGGTCTGGCCTTCATTGCTCCAGGTCGCATGGCCCGTATCCTCGGCATCCACGATATGGTCGAGGCCGAGCTGGCCGTGGATGGCCGGATCTTGGGCGGCGTGGTTGACGTCCTCACCACTGTCTTCCCGGATGGAGGTCTCGCCGCTGACGGTGATGACCGGATTGTCCGCCGAGCCGGTGACGTCGATGACCAGCTTGCCCGAGGTAGAGGCGTTCTGCGGGTCGGTGACGCGAATGTTGAAGTCTTCCTGAGCCAGAATATCCTG
The DNA here is from genome assembly GCF_000145315.2 of Desulfovibrio sp. 3_1_syn3. NCBI lineage: Bacteria > Pseudomonadati > Thermodesulfobacteriota > Desulfovibrionia > Desulfovibrionales > Desulfovibrionaceae > Desulfovibrio > Desulfovibrio sp. 3_1_syn3. Next base: position 124,884 of record NZ_ADDR02000002.1, on the reverse strand, counting down.
CTCGGAGAGCTTCTGCCCCGCGTTCAGGGATTCCAGCAATTCGGGATGGGTCAGGGTGTACTTGTACGAGCCGTCCTGGTTCAGTTCCAGCACGCCGTACTTGCCCTCCACGACCTGCACCAGCTTGCCGTCATGTTCGATGCTGAAGCTGAGGTCGCCGGGGTTGTGCTCGGCATCCGGGTCGTCGGCAACCAGTTGGCCGGAGATGACCGTGTTGCCGTTTTCCACCAGCCCGTCCGCCGTGATTTCGCTGCTCTCCACCCCATCGACGGTGAAATAGGGCCGGTCGTTGGTGCCGTGGATATAGAGATCCAGCTTCTGGCTGGTGACCATGTCGTCGGCATGCCGGTCGTCGCGCACGGCCAGATCGTAACCGGCCAGCTTGAGCAGTTCGCCCGCGTTGAGGGCGTTGACGTCGGCGTTGTCCGCCAGGGTAAAGGTATAGTGGCCCTCGGCATCGATGGTCAGGGTGCCGTAGAGCTTGCCGTCCTGTATCACGTCGACGGAGCCCGCGTGGAACGTGCCGTCAGGGTCGGTGAAGCCGTAGACCAGATGGTTGACGCCGTTTTCGTCCACGGGATTGTCCACCGGCGTGACTTCAAACGTGCCGCCCGCCGTCTGGGACGCGTGGTTGTCCACGTTGGTATTGAAGTTCACCCCGTCTTCGGTGACCTGGACGACTTGAGCGTCGGTGGAATCAAGACGGATGGCGTCGTCCTGGCCGTGGATGGTGACGGTGACCTCCTTGATGTCGAACGCGCCCTGCGAGTCCTTGACCACCACGTGGAAGGTTTCGGTGCGCGTTTCGCCCGTGCGCAGCTCCTGCACGGCCTCGCTGCCGTTGTTCAGCGTATAGGTATACTCGCCCGTCTTCGGGTCAATGCTCAACGTGCCGTAGGTTCCGTCCATAGTGGAAGACATGCCGGGCGTGTGGCCCTGATCCGTATGTTCCATATCATTGGCCGTGATGCCGAAGGTGAAGCTCTCGCCCCTCGCGCCGCCCTGGTCCGGGTCGGTCACGCCGACCGTGCCGGAGGCGGTCAACGTGCCGTCTTCCGTCACGCCCAGGTCCGGCTGGTTCAGCGTCAGCTCGGGCTGGTCGTTAGTGCCCTTGATGTTGGCCGTGGCCCAGGTTTCCAGCGTGCCGCCCTTGCCGTCGGAAACGGTGAAGTGGATGTAACGCTGAATGGTTTCCCCGGCGTTCAGTTCCTGAACCGTCTGCGCGTCATTATCCAGCACAAAATAGTACTTGCCCGTGGCGGGATCGAGATGGAAGACGCCGATGTCGGTCTTGTAGGTCAGCCAGCCCTGATCGTCCGTGCCGGTTTCGCCCTGCCAGGCGCCGGGATTATGCGTGTCGGACGCGTTTGCGTTGAGAGAATAGGTCAGCTCGTCGCCTTCCCAATCCTTGATGACGTTCTGGCCGGTCTCGCTCCGTTCCTTGCCGTCCGTGGCGGTGTTGCCGCCCGGCACCACGCCGGCTTCCACCACGTTCACCTGGCTGCCGTTCACCAGATAGGGATTGTCGTTGCTTCCGGTGATCTCCACCTCGACATGTTCTTCGGAATACGCGCCGTGCTCGTCAGTCACCCGGATCGTGTAGCCGTTGCCGCCCGTGGGGTCCACCTTCTGGCCTTCGGCCAGCTTCTGGGTTTCCGGCGACTTGTTGTCCAGCTCGTACCAGTAGCGGCCGGTATTCGGATCAATGTGCATGGTGCCGTACTGGTCGGGAACCGAGGTGATCGGATTGCCGTCCGCGTCGTTGCCGAAGCTGTAATGGAGTTCGGCGCCGTGGTCGACATCCGCGCCCGTGGCCTGGCCGCCGTCGGTATTGGTATACTCATTGCCGGAATTCGCGCCATGTTCCGTCACTTCCAGCTTGGCATTGTCCACCGTGAGGGTAGGCTGATCGTTGGTGCCCTCCACGGTCACGCCCAGCATGTGATGGCCCTGCGCGCCGTATTGGTCCGTCACTGTCGTGGTGAAGTGAAAGTCGAACTTCTCGCCCTGGGCCAGATGATTCGCGGCTTCGGTATTCAGAACAAAGGTATAGTCCCCGGTCACGGTGTCCAGGGTCAGGGTGCCGTAGTTGGTTTCGATGGTCTGGACGGCATGGCCGGTCGCCGGGTCGGTGGACATGGTGCTGCTGTTGATGAGCAGGGATTCCGTCACCTGCTTGCCGTCGGCCCCGACAACAGGCTGGCGGTTACCGCCGGAGCCGGTATACATATTGACTGTAATGCCGGACTCGTTGATGCCGCCTTCCCTGCCGTTCACGTCGATGCCGTAGGTCAGCCGGGCGTCATTATCCCGGTCGCTGCCCTGAAGAGTGCCTTCCACCTCGACGCGATGGTGATCCGGAAACACAAAACCGTTGTCCTTGCCGTCGGGCGTGGTGGATTCGTTGCCGCCCGGAGCCACGCCGTCCTCGCGCACATGCACCTTGCTCCAGCTGATGGTCGGGGCCTCGTTGGTGCCTTCAATGCAGATGGTCAGGCTGCTGTTGCCGGTCAGTTCGCCGTCCGAGGCGCTGACATCAAAGGTCAGGTTCCACTTGTCGCCCTGGCCCATGGCGTCCACAAAGCCGCCCGCGTCGGTATTGAGCTCAAAACTGTAATGGCCGTCGGCGTCCAGCGTAAAAGTGCCCGCTTCGGTGACGATGGTGGTCGTGCCCGCGTCGTCGGTGCTGACGCTGAGAACCTTGAGCGTCGTCGTTTCATCGGCATTGTCGGGATTGGTCAGGGTCAGCTCGCCGCCCGCGACGATGCCGGAGGTGACCACGCCGTAGGTCAGGTCCGACCCTTCGTGGTCAAAGCCCTGAAGCTGTCCCTCAAAGCCGAGACGATGCTCGCCGCCGGGAATATGGCCTTCACCGCCGGTGTAATCCTTGGTGGCGCTATTGGCTGACGCGGCGTCTTCGCCGAACACGCCCATATCCTTGACGTGCTCGGTCACGGCCGTGATGACGGGCACGTCGTTGGCGCCCTTGATGGTGATGTCCAGCGGGACTTCGGCATGCGCGCCGTGTTCGTCCGTAACCACCACGGTCACGCGCTGGGTCACGTCGTCGCCGTCGCCGCTGAGCTTCTGAACGGCTTCGCTGTTCTTGTCCAGGGTATAGGTGTATTCGCCGGTATCCGGATCAATGGTCAGGGTGCCGTATTCGTCCGTAATGCTGGTAATGGGATTGCCGTCGCCGTCCGTGCCGAAGCTGTAGTGCAGGTCATGGCCCGCGTCCGGGTCGTCGCCCAGGGCCGTGCCGCCGTCGGTGATGGCGCCTTCCGCCGCGTTCGCGCCGTCGTCGGTGACGGTAAGGTGGTCCTTGCCCAGTTCCAGAGTGGGCACGTCATTGCTGCCCACCACGTTCACAGTAACGGTCGTGGTGGCCGTGCCGCCGCGCCCGTCGCTGACCTGGACGGTGAAGTTCTCGTTCACCACATCGCCCTCGGCCAGGCCGTTGGCCTTGTCGTTATCCAGTACGTAGGTATAGGTGCCGTCGGGATTGATGGTGATGGTTCCGTAGGCCGTGGTGATGCTGGTAACCAGGCTGCCGTCGGGAGCCACGAAAGCAAAATGCAGCGCGTCGCCGTCGGGATCATAGGCATTGACCTGGCCGCTCGCCGTGGGAACGCCCTCCTTGGCATCGTTGCCGCCCACAAATACACCGGCTTCCACCACGCTCACCGTGCCGCTGATGGAAATCACGGGCGCGGCGTTGGTCTCCCCGGCGTCCGGGCTGACCACGCCCAGGGCGTCCACGTCCTCGGCAGAGGGCCGGTCCAGATTCATGCCCCAGTCCAGCTCGTTCAAATGGTTGATGCCGTCGAGCAGGTCGCTGTTGCCCAAGTCGCTATAGCGGGCGGCGCGGGCGGCGGCTCCCGCCGCCGGACCGGCGGCGGGCATCAGGTCTGGACCGAAGGCGCTGAAAAAGTCCGCCCCGGCCACCAGGGTGCCGTCCACTTCAAAGTCCGGCATGCTTTCCTGGGAATACTGGGTGTAGAAATTGGTAAGCTGAATGCTGGAGCCGTCGTCAAAACTGAAGACGAGGTTGTCTCCCGCGCGCTCCATGGTAGCCTGATCCGTAGGGAATTGCAGGACCAGGCGGGAATCGGCCACACTTTCCAGAACTGTATGCTGTCCCGCTTGCGGACGGGTAAGGATGATATCTGCCATTGTATTTGCCTCGTTGGTTCGCGGGGAAAGGCCCAGAGGCCGTCCCGTCAGTGCTTGGCGATTTGTTCCGGTATGCAAAACGCGCGCCGCCGGAAAACCGGCACCGCCGCGCCCGCGCAAAAAATGCGGAGCGCAACGGCATCAGCGCCGCGCAATCGGTAAGGGAAGCGGCAGAAAGAGAGAGGGGAAACATCCGCGGCTACGGCCGAAACGCGCCTGAAAAACGCGTCCGGCGCGGAAAATCCGGCGGACAATTTCGTTGAGGCCGCAAACACGCGATCACTGCGGCAACGCGGTGCCGACAGGAACGGTATATTGCGGGAATCTCTTTAAGAGGCGTAAGGAATACGCCCGGAAAGGCAAGACGGGCGAACCCACGGGGCGGCTCGCGCTATGGCTGAAGACACGTTTTTGGTGCGTATGCTTTCACCATGCACTTTTTACATAGACGGCCCGCACGGTTCTGTCAAGAGGAAACACCGCGCGGGCCGCCGGATCACAGCCGTTCACCGGAACGTCGACACAAGCCGGGAAGGCGGCGCGCCGTCGGGAGAGTATTTTACGCTTGAAATTATCGCTTAACGGCGAAGTAAATTCGCCTTGCGATAATTTCGCGGTGCGGATTTTCACGGAAAAAACGCTCTGGGCTCCAACCATTCCCCGTCGCCGCATGGTTCAACAAGGTGCTGGATTTACAAAAGAAGCAATCCATATCCCGTTTGTGGTTTCAGGCCAGCAACGCCCGCGCGTCGGCCACACGCGCCTCATCCTCACGATCCAGCGCGCGCAGGGCGCGGGCCAGGGTCTGCCAGGCTTCCGGCCGGTCGTGCAGGCCCGCGCTCTTGCGCGCCAGCAGCTCGGCCATGGCCGGGTCTTCATTGCCGTCCAGATAGATTTTAGCCAACAACAACATGGCCGCCGCGTCATTGGGATTGCGCAGCAGGGCTTCGTGCAGGAGCTCCCGCGCCTCGCCGCCCCGTTTCTGGCGCGCGGCCACCCGGGCCAGATGCCGCCGGGCCGGACTCGGCGTGCCGGGCCGGGCGTCCTCAATGGCGGCGGCCCGCTCGTAAAAGCGGCGCGCCTCGCCGCGTCGGCCGCCCTGCTCGCAGAGCTGGCCCAGGCGGATATGGGCAAAGAGATGGTCCGGCGCAATTTTGACGCATTGGCGGTAATAGCGGGCGGCGGCGCGCCGTTCGCCCAGATTCTGGCAGACCGTGCCCAGATTGTAGCAGATCTGCGCGGCGCGGGCCTCGTCCGGGCTGTGTTTGAGAGCTTCCAGGAAATGACGGCGCGCTTCATGCTGGCGGCCCAGGGCTGCCATGCACACGCCCAGTGAGTTCCAGGCCATGGCGTTGCCCTCGTCAGCCAGCAGAGCCAGTTTGTATTCCTCCACCGCGCCGAAGACGTCGCCCAGGCTGTAGCGCCTGTCCGCGCTGATGTTCAGGGCCAGGGAATTGCAAAGGCCCGCCTTGGGCTCGGGCAGGAGCAGCGCGTATTCCAGAGCCTTGAGCGCGCAATCCTGCATTTCCGCCTTGCGGAACTGCAAAAAAGGATATCCGGCCAGTCCGGCGGCCGTCGCCAGACCGTGCTTTTTCAAACCTTCGCAGAGCTGGGCGTACACAGGCAGCAGATCCTCAGCCGCGCGGCCGGGATGAAAGAAAATCAGGCTGTTGCTGCCGTAGCGCCCGCCAAAGGGCTCGGCACGCCCGGCGTCTTCCGCCGCCGTGGCCCGGACCGGCGCGAGCAGGGCCCGCCAGAGCTCCAGCGCCTTGCGCATGCCGCGTTCGGGCTCACTACCGGCGCGCGCGCCGCTGGGAGCCAGGCGCGCGATGACCAAGGCAAAACGCGCGCATTGCTCCCGCTCACGCGCGAATCTTTTCAAAAAGTCGCCGTGACCGTGTAAATCGCCCTGCGCGCCCTGCTCCTCCCGCTCCGTTGCGGCACGGGACGGGGCGTCCGCCGACGCATTCTTCCCCGGCGCGGCAGGCTGTGCCGGGGCCATGGCGGCCTGCTCCGTCCGGGGTTCGCTGCCCGGCGTTTTTTCCTCAGAGCCAAGGCCGGGAACATCCGAAATGCCTTCCAGAGCATTTTCCATATCCGAAGGACTCAGAACAGGCAGTCCGTCCAGCAGGGCCAAGCTGTCGCCCGGCTCCGGAATCACGGCCGCGTCCTCCAGATGCAGGATTTCAGCCACGGCATCCAGTTCCCGGACATGCAGCAGTACGATTTCGCCTTTATAGCAGGCCGCGTCCCGCGCGCCGCCGGACCAGACCGCGAAACGCAGACCCTCACGGGCCTTGGCCTGCCTGCCCAAGCTGATCCGCAGACGGCCCAGAGGCAGATTTTCCAGCACCACGCCGCCGTCCTGAAGGATGCGGGCAAAGGGCATGATCCGGCTTTCGCCGCCCAGACCGGCCCCGCTCTGCCCCTGGGCGGCCACGTCGGCGGCCAGGCGGGCCCGGGCCATAAGCTGGCGGGCCTGCTCGAACATGGGCAAGACCAGTTCCGGCCCCTGCATGTCCTGGGGATAGAGCGCGTGTCCGGCGCAGAGCAGGGGGCGCACCGGCTGCCGGGTCAGGGGACCGGGCAGGCTCACGGCTTCCATGCGGCCCAGAACGGCGCGGGCCAGCTTGTGGCAGGCCCCGCGTCCGCTGGCGGACAACAGCAGAGCATATTCGTACCGGCCCACGCGCGCGGCCAGTACATCCGAAGGCAGACCGGCGCGGCAGGCCTCGGCCACATGCCGCAGAAATTTTTCACTGAAGGCAAAACCGATCTGGCGGGCCATCTCCTCGCCGTTGCGCAGACGCAGCACCACAAGTCCCATGCACAGGCGGTGCAGGGGCGCGGGCCTGCCGTCGGGCTGGGCCGGATCATCCAGGTGAGCGCGCACCCGCGCGGCCTCATCTTCCATGCGCGCATACAGGGCGTCTTCCGTCGCCAGGCCGGTAACCGCGTCCGTGCGCGCGGCCCTGGAGCGGGCCAGGTTTTCCAGGCAGAGCGCGACCACGGACGGCAGCGCGGGCAGAAGCGGCCGTACTTCGCGCGCGCGTACTCCGTGAAGCATGAGCACGCCCAACAATTCCTCCCGCCAGACCAGCGGCAGCAGAAGACGACGCTCGCGCGGCAAAAACTGCGGCGCGTCCGGCGGGTTTTGCGTGGGAAAATACAGGGCGTGCCCTTTGAATGTAAAAAAGGCGGCCAAGCCGCTGCACAACAGGCCTTCCATGTCCATCAGATCGCCGCGCGCGAGATTCAGATCCTGCGGAATTTGCTTCATCTTTTCAGTGTAGTCCGGGGGGTGGCCGATTGTCTAGAGAATATCTTGAAACCCTCGCCTCCCGCCGGGCCGCGCTCCCGCATTCCCCCGTTGTTTCTCCCGTTGTTCCGCCTCTTGCCCGCGTTGCCCCCGTGGTATAGCATTGCGGCCATACTATATTATTTTGCAGAGGACATCACATGCCTGTAGCCACCTTCCCTCTGGGGCCCTTGCAGACCAACAGTTACCTTATCCACAACGCCGCCGGTCAGGCCGTGGCTGTGGACGTGGGCGGCGAGCCCGCGCCCATGCTTGAATATCTGACGGAACACAAACTTACCCTGGCCGCCATCTGCCTCACCCACCGACATTTCGACCACCTCTACGGCGTGGCCGAACTGGCCGGAGTCACCAAGGCAGTGGTTTACGCCCCCACGGGCGACGACAGCCTGGCCGAGACCGAATCCGGCAAGGGCGGCATATGGGGTTTCCCGCCGGTGCCGCCTTTCGACAGCCTGCCCATGCCCACGGGATCGGCCAGCTTCGGCGGCATGGAGTGCCGGGTGCTTGAGACGCCGGGCCACACGCCGGGCGGGGTATCCCTGTACTTCCCGGCGGAAAAGCTGGTCTTTACCGGCGACGCCCTCTTTTACCGCTCCATGGGCCGCACGGACTTCCCCGGCGGCGACCAGGCCACCCTGCTGCGCTCCATCAAGGATGTGCTTTTCACCCTGCCGGAAGACACCACTGTCTATCCGGGCCATGGCCCGGCCACCAGCATCGGCGACGAACGCAAAAACAATCCCTTCTGCGGCGAGTTCCGGGCGTGAACCAGATTCTGGCGCTCCTGTGCAGCCCCCGGCCCGGCGGCGTTTCCGACAGCTTGGCCCGCCTTTTTGCCGAAGGCGCGGCCGAGGCCGGGGCCGAAGTACGCCTAGAGCCTTTGCGCCGGTACAAAATCGCGCCCTGTATCGGCTGCGGGGCCTGCGCCAGGCCGCCCCATGCCTGCGTGCTGGCCAGGGGCGACGATCAGGCCGAGGAACTCTTTGCCCTGTTCCAGGCCGCACCCCTGGTGCTGCTGGCCGCACCCATCTATTTTTACGCTCTGCCCGCTTTTTTCAAGGGCTTCATCGACCGAAGCCAACGCTTCTGGGCCGCGCGGGCCTACGATCACGGCCCCAGGGCAGGGCTGCCCCGGCCCCCGGTCAAACCGGTGCTGGCGGCTTTGTCGGCCGGCAGGCCGCGCGGCGGGCAGTTGTTCACGGGCGCGCTGCTGACCCTCAAATATTTTCTGGCCCCGCAGGACGCCCGAATTCAGGAAAAACGCCTGCTGCGCGGCCTGGACACGCCGGAAGACCTGGCGGCACGCCCGGCTGTCTGCGACGCGTTGCGCGCCTGGGGCCGTCACTGGGCGCAACGGCTCGAAGCCCGGACAGATGACGGGCAAAGTGCGTGATTCCCGGTTTTCTGCGGCGCTGGTGCCGGGCCCTCGGGCTGAGCCAGACCCGTTGCGCGCATTGCCTGCGCCCCTTCTCGCCCCTTGAAACCGCTTCCGGCGCAAGCCCGGCCACCGGCCCCGGCGGGGCCGCCGCGCCGCTCTGCCCGGAATGCTGTTTGCTTTTCCTGCCGTATAACGGCCCACGCTGCCCCCGGTGCGGCCTGCCCCCGGTGGAGATAGGGACGGGCAAACAGACGGCGGATGCGTCGTCCCGGCCCGCCCCGCTCAGCCGTTGCGGCCAATGTCTCCAGGAAGACCCGCCCTGGGACGGCCTGGCCTGTTACGGCCTTTACGAAGGCGCGTTGCGCGACGCCCTGCTGCGGTTGAAATTCGGGGGCGAGCTTTCCCTGGCCCCGCTGCTCGGGGCCTGCCTGCTGGAAGCCTCCCGCTGTCTGCCCCGCCCCGACGCCTTGCTGGCCGTGCCGCAGCATCCGGCCCACCTGCGCCGCCGGGGCTTCAACCAAGCCCACGAGCTGGCCAAGGCCCTGCACCGCCTGACGGGCCTGCCCCTGCGCCCGGAGCTGTTGCACCGCGTCAAACCCGCGCCTCCCCAGGCCGGACTTGCCGCCGCCCAACGGCGCCGCAACGTGCGGCGCGCTTTTCAGGCCGCGCCCGATGCCGCGAGCCTGTGCCTCTGGCTCATTGACGACGTGATGACCACGGGCAGCACCCTGGCCGAGTCCTGCCGGGCCCTGCGCGCGGCCGGGGCACGGGAGACACGCGTGCTTTTCGTGGCCCGGACGCCCCGGCGGGACTAGTGGCTGTCTCTAAGAGCAGTTTGCGCTTGAAATTATCGCTTAACGGCGCAGTAAATCCGGCTTGCGATAATTTCGCGGTGCGGATTTTCAATATTAAAACGTTCTAAAATGCGGCTTGCGACCCCACAGCGCGCATGACAACGCCCCACCCTTTTGCTAAGCTAAACCGGGCGCGGCAATAGTTGCTTTCAGTGCCTGAAAGCCGTGTTTCACACGGCAACGGGCAGTTCCGCGGAACACCTTTCTCGGGACGCCGCAGCCCATTTCTGAGTTCTGGTCGCGTTGACAAGCTCAACGCTTTCACCCTTGCCGCGTGAAGATGCAAACGCGGCCCTACAATGCCCTTCTGATGCCGCCGGGAGATCCCATGTCACGCGCCTTTTTCTTCACGCCCCGCGTATTTTTTTGGCCGCTTCCGGCCTGCCTGTGGCTGCTTGTGCCGCTGTGCTGTCTCACAATCGCCCATCCCGCAGCCGCCCAGGTGACGTTGCTGGTGCCGAGCCAGCCCAGCATTGAAGCTCCGGCCAAGCCGGACACCCCGGATAAATCGGATAAAACGGCCAGGGCGGACAAAATGGACAAGACCGAAAAAGAGACTTCCCTGGCCAAGGGCAAGGAAGAACAGAAAAAAAATACTACGGAGCAGAAAATCGCCCAGACTCCGCCCAGTCCCGCAGCAGAGACCGCTCCGGCTCCAAAGCCGCAAAACAATGAGACCACGGCGAGCCAACAGGCCGACGGGCGCTCTCCGGCGGCGCCCGCTGCCGCCGCTACGACGGAAACCAATGGGCAGGACGCCGCTGTTTCCGGCGAAGCAGCCAAGCCCGAACCTCCCCAGGCGCCGCCCATCTCCGAGGAAGTGGACGTGCTCATCAGCATGATGCGCCCCTTCCGGCACGAGGGCCTGCCCATGGACATGCCGCAGCTCTTCGCGGTGCTGCGCTACGACGACAACACGCCCGCCAAGGACGGCGTCCTCCAGCCCGAACGGCACGACCTGCTGGGCGATGTGGAGGAAATCCGCTATCTGGACCAGAAGGCCTGGGGCGCCAATGTGGCTCTGAGCCGCCCGGGTCTCTATCAGTTCGTCATTGAGGCCCGCCCCTGGTGGGATGCCGCCCGCGACCGCTTTGTGCAGCATTACGTCAAGACCACCCTGCCCGTGTACGGCGTGGAACGCGGCTGGGAACTGCCCGTGGGCCAGCACTTTGAAATCCAGCCCCTGACCCGTCCCTTCGGCCTGACGGCCCCGGCTCTCTTTTCCGGCCGCGTGCTGTTCAACGGCAAGCCCCTGGACAACGCGCCGGTGCGTATGTCCCGCATCAATACGGACAAGCAAAGCGCGCCTACGCCCTGGCAGGAAGAACTGGCGGCCCGTACCGACAAGAACGGGCAGTTCGCCTTTGTTCTCAATCAGCCCGGTTGGTGGTGCTGCGCGGCCGTTGCCGCCGGTGACCCGCTCAAAGGGCCGGACGGACAGTCCAAGCCACTGGAGCTGGGCGCGCTGCTCTGGCTTTATGTGGACGGCGCGTCCGCCGAGCCCCGCAAGCATTAGCATATATTTATCCGGCCACGCCCGAAAAAACCGAGAGCCGGACAGAAGTCCGGCTCTCCTTGTTTCAGCTCATTACAACAGCCGCAAGCGGCATTATTGCACCCAACGCACCACGGCCTCTTCCGGCTGACGGGTTTTGGCCCGGGGCTCCCGGACGCGGTAGCCGAAGGCCACCATGCAGGCCACACCCCAGCGGGCCGTGTCCAGCAGGTCCTCACGCGCCAGCACATCTTCCAGGTCCGCCTTGTGGAAGCCCTCAATGGGGCACGAATCCACGCCCAGCAGCGCGGCGGCGGTCATCATGTTGCCGAGGGCGATATAGCACTGGCGGGCGGCCCATTCGAAACCGGCCCGTTCATTGCCCGTCAGGGCAAAGTCCTTGTCCAGAAATTCCCGATATTTTTCCGTGCGCGGGCCGGAAATATCCTCGGAGAGATGCTGGGTATCGCGCATGATGGTGTCCTGAATATACGGGGAATCGGGATCCAGTTCGGCGGGCTTGCGGGCCATGATGACCACAAAGTGGCTGGCCGTGGGCAGCTGGCGCTGCGCGCCCCAGCTCACGGCGCGGATTTTCTCGCGCAGGCCGTGATTCTGGACCACCAGAAACTGCCAGGGCTCAAAACCGAAAGAGCTGGGCGACAGGCGGCCGCCTTCCAGAATAGTATGAAAGTCCGCGTCGCTGATTTTCTTTTTCGGGTCGAATTCCTTGCAGGCGTGGCGGAAGTGCCAAGCCTTCATAAGCATATCTGTCATATGGGACATGGGGAATACTCCTTGCTATCGTCATTGAGCCGGGTGGATGCCGTAACGGCGTCCATACCGGTCTGATTCCGTTGTAGCGCGGCCGGGAGGCGCTGCAAAGAGGAAAATTCTCCCCGGTCAGGGCAGACGCATCTAAAAAAACGCGGCCAGTGTATTTCTAATTTAATTATTTAAAACAGTTAATACACGCTACGGAGTTGGGTAAAGCCACCTTTGCTCCGCCGGAGCGAAGCGTAGGCGGATGGCTGGTGCCGGGAGAATCCTAAAAACTAAGATTTTTCGGCGCTGGCAAGGAAAATGGTGCTTTTTGCGCGGAATGTACTCAAGTACATGAGCAGCAAAAAGCGCCAGATGACGCCGCCAGCGCCAAAAAGGCTGGTTTTGACGGATAATCTCGTCAAACAAGAGGTCAGCAAAAGCTGAAATTAGATGCGTCTGCCCTGTCTCCCCGGTGTGGCGGCCTTGCCTTTTCCCCACAAATCCATATAGTATACATGATGCGCGTAGAGATGTGAAGCCGCGCCAGTCTTTAACCACCCCCGCCATGGGAGTTTTGCATGAAAGCAAGTGCCATTCTGACCGGAATATTTCTGCTTCTTTCCGCTTTTGTTCTCACCCTGCCTGAACCGGTCGACGCCGCGCGCATGGGCGGCGGTCGATCCTTCGGCGGCAAGCCCTTCATGAGCAGCCCGGCGCCCGCGCCGACCATGCGCCAGCAGACGCCCAACGCGCAACGCCAGCCCATGAACCAGGCCCAGGCCGGTCAGACCGCCGCGCAACGTCCCGGCCTGTTCGGCGGCATGGGCGGCCTGTTCGGCGGCCTGCTGGCAGGCACGCTGATCGGCTCCCTGCTCTCGGGCAACGGTTTCGGAGGCGGCGGCTTCATGGACATCATCATTATCGGCCTGCTGGTCTTCCTCGGACTCAAGCTCTTTGCCCGCTTCCGCAACCGTCAGGCGCCCGCGCCCGCAGGGGCCGGCGCGCAGGGCGCTTCGACCATGGGCGGCTTGCACGGCGATTTGCGTGAGGACAGCGCATCATCCCAGGGCATGCGCCGCGACAACGCGGCGGCCGGTTGGGACGTCCTGCGCAACGCGCCTCAGGGCGGAGCGGGCCAGGCGCAGGCCTTTGACGCCGCGCCTAGCGTGGATGTACCCCAGGGGTTTGACGTTGACGAATTCCTGCGCGGAGCCAAAATGGCCTACAGCCGTCTGCAAAACTCGTGGGACAAACGCGATTTGGACGACATCGCCCAATTCGCCACGCCTGCCGTGCTGGACGCCGTGCGCGAGCAGCTGGAGGCCGAGCCCACCCCCAGCACCACGGAAGTACTTTTGGTCAACGCGCAGTTGCTGGGCGTGGAAAACGACGGCGACGAACAGCGCGCCCAAGTCTTCTTTGACGTGTTGATGCGCGAAAGCCCGGATCAGCAGGCCCCGTCCTCTGTGCGCGAGGTCTGGCACTTTGTGCGCCCGATCGCGGGCGGCTCCTGGAAGCTGGACGGCATCCAGCAGGTGGACTGAGCGCCCAAGCGCCATTCCGCCCACACCCCGAATGCATAAGGCGCGGGCCGGAAGCAAGAGCTTTCGGCCCGCTTTTTTGGAACTCATTGGAGAAAAACTATGGAAAACTATGTGGCCAAGCACGATAAACTGATGCGTCATCTGCAAATGACCATTGAAAGCGCCAGCCGGGATTACGCCAAGGTGAGCATGCCCCTGACCGAGAATCACAAGAACGGCATGGGCGTGGCTCACGGCGGGGCCATCTTTTCCCTGGCCGATGTGGCTTTCGGCGCGGCGGCCAATGCCGGTCGGGAAACCGGCGTGGTCAGCCTGAGCACCACCATTGAATTTCTGCGGCCCGGCAAAACCGGCCCGCTCACGGCGGAAGCCCGCGTGGTGCGCGACGGCCAGCATGTGCAGAGCTATGACGTGCAGGTTTTTGACGGCTCGGGCGCGCTGATCGCCAGAACCATGGCCGCCGGTTTTCTGACCGACGTGCCGCTGCCCCGCTAGGGGCTGTTTCTGAATTGGGGAGTTTTGCCTTTCCAGCACAGCTCCTGGAGTATTTAACACTAGAAAATGCTCTAAACGCGGTTCGGGCCCGCGCGACCTGCAACACAACAAGAACGGCGTTCCGGGAACAGAATTCCGGAACGCCGTTCCAGCCTGATGACAAACCCCGCGTACGCGGGGTTTGCGCCGCGCGCAGGGCTCAAGCCACGGCGACAGGAATCTCGGTTTCCAGACCCAGCGGCAAGCGAAGGCTGAAGACCGCGCCGCCGTCTTTGCCGTTGGCGGCAATCAGCTCGCAGCCGTGCCCGTGCGCCAGGGATCGCGCCACGGTGAGGCCCAGACCGGCATATTGTCCGAAACGGCTCTCGCGGGTGCTGAAAAAGGGCTCGAAAATGTGCGGCAACACGTCCGCAGCAATGCCGGGCCCGCTGTCGGCCACCCGCAATTCATACCAGCCCCGTTCTTCCCCGGTCCGCGCCGCACTCCCGCCCTGTTCCGCGCTTTTGCCCTGATCCTCGCGGAGCACGCGGGCCGAAATACGCAACAGGCCGCCCTCGGGCATGGCGTCCAGAGCGTTCTCCACCAGGTGCAGGCAGATCTGCTGCAGTTCCAGCGCCGAGCCCAAAGGACGTTCCGTGCGCGTTTGGGGCGGAAAATCCAGTTCACAGCGCACACCCGCACCGTCCAGGCGCGAACGGGTCAGCTCCAGCACCCTGTCGAGCACGGCGGGCACATCCAGCGGCTGAATGCGCGCGTCCATGCCGTGCCCCACCATGAGCAGCTTGCGGGTGATCTCGCGCACCCGCAGGCTCTGCACGCGGATGGTCTCCACGGCCGTGCGCATGTCCTCCAGATCCGGCAGGGCGGCGGCCTCCGGTTCGCCCAGGCTGTCCTTGATCAGCCCGGCGGCCTGAACCATGATATTCAGCGGATTGTTAACCTCGTGGGCCACGCCTTCGGCCACCCGCCCGAGGCTGCGCAGGCGGGCCGCCTCGGCCAGGCGGGCCGCCTGACGGCGGGCCGTGGCACGCTCCCGCGCCTTGGCGCATTCCGCCAGAATGCCGTCCACGGACACCGGCTTGGACAGCCAGTTCCGCGCGCCGCGCCGCATGGCCTGCACGGCCTTGCCCATATCCGCCGCGCCGGAAAGCATGACCACGTCCAAGTCGGGATGGCGCTCACGCAGGAGCTTGAGCAAAGCCACGCCGTCCATGCCCGGCAGGCCCACATCCAGAAAGACAAGATCCCACTCGCCCTCCGCCACCATAACCAGGGCGGCCTCCGCATCGAGAGCCACCCCGGCCTCTATGCCGCGCAGATCCAGGCGTTCGGCCAGGGGCCGGACAAAAGCCGCTTCATCATCCACCAGCAGTACGCGCATGGGCCATACCTCAGAGCAGAATACGCCTGAACCCGTAGCAGGGCGGATTCGCCCGTTCTTAGAGCATGTTGCGCCTGAAGTTATCGCTTGACGGCAAAACAAGCCCGCATTGCGATACCAGCGCTGCCGTCACTTTTCGTAAGCGCGGCAAACCGCGTCACGGCCGGCGTTTCGCTGTGCGGATTTCTCGGAAAATCCGCACAGCGCGTAGAGATATTTTCAATATCAAAACGCTCTACAGCATGTTGCGTTTGAAATGTTGCACAGTTCAAACGAGAATTGCTCTAAAAGGGCGAGGCGCTCCGGACTACTTGTGCTCGGCCAAAAGATCCTTTTCATTGAGCACATCGCGGGCCGCCTCAAAATCGCCGCCCTCGGCCATGGAAACCGCCACCATGGCGTTTTCCAGCTTGTCGCGGTAGGCCATGCGGATGCTGCTGAGTAACTCCTCGATATCCATGGGTTTTCTGAGAAAATTGTACGCGCCCATGCGGTAGGCGGTCTGCTCTTCGGCGTCGCCGCCGTGGCCGGTGAGAATGATCACCTGCACCTGGGGATTGCTCTTTTTGACGTTGCGCAGCACCTCAAAGCCGTCCATGCCGGGCATGCGCAGGTCAAGCACGATGACGTCCGTGGGCAGTTCCACAGCCTTGAGCGCCTCCGGGCCGTCATAAGCCACGCGGGCCTCAAAGCCGCGCATGGCCAGGCGCTCGGCCAGGGTGTCCACAAACTGCTTCTCATCGTCCACCAGCAAAATTTTGATGTCTTCCTTGGTCATGAACCACTCCTTGGTCCGGCCTGGCCGGTATCCGTTAGAGCAATTTCACTTTGAAATTGCTCTGGCCGCTGCGGAAGCAGCCGCCCGCCGCGAGGCATAAGCGCAATTTACTTGCGCTGTTAAATGCTGAAACGGGCGTCCTCAAAACTTTAAGATTGTACAATCTTAAAGTTAGCCTTCTCTAGAACAGATTACCTTTGAAACGCTTTGCGTTTCAAAGGGGGCATTCCGGCAAAAAGCGCTGTTATCGCTGCTGTCGATCCCCGTATGGCTCCGTTGTCGCCAACGGGGACAGCCCTTCGGGCTGCCTTCGATCGCTTTTCCGGAATCCACGCCGCGTTGCTCCCAATGCCTGTACGCCCTTTGGGCTACAGGCACGGCCCTGCGGGCCGCCCGTCGGGTCGGTCTTCGCGGCGCGCCTCACCGTGTTCGGCGTTAGAGCATTTCAACGTTGAAATGCTCTAGTGTCATATCACACCCGAACTGTCGTAACGGGCGTGAGGATCGGCTGCGGCGCACATTCCCTTACGGGGTTGCGCCCAGTGTCGCTTGACGCGGCACTGGTGCCTGATTGCAAAAGTTTCGAGCATAGTTATGCTCTCAATTTTCGCAGGATCGTCAGCGAAAAAGCGTGGTTTTCGCTGACTCACGGCGGCTACGCCGCCGCAAAACCCTAACGGGTTTTGTGTGTCTAATTTTTCAAATTAGACACTAATTGCTTTCGGAATCACGCGCCGCGAGGGAAAGGAAAAAGCGTCCCCCGGCGTCGCGCCAAGGCATCAGCACGGCCTGCCAGCCGGGCCTGAGGCCATTGAGCAGAGGGCTGCCGGTCAGGGCCGACAAGGCCAGATCGGCATTGGCCCCTTCCACGACTTCAATGATGACACCCTCGGCCTTTTGCTGCCTGCCGGCGGTAAATTTGAGCGTCACCTGTCCGCCCACAGAGGCGCAGAGGTCAAAAATCTCCAGCAGGGAGCGCAAGACCTCCAGCGGGGGCACCGGAGCCCAGACCGGCTCCTCGTTCTCGCCGCTGACCAGACGCATCTGGGCGGCTCTGGCCTGACGCGCGGCCATGCGGCAGAAAATCCGGCAGACCCGGGCCAAGTCGCAGGGACCCGCGTTTTCATTTTCCGCGCCCCCGGCCTGGGCCATGAATTCCATGCCCTCGGCCAGAGCCGCGCCCTGCAGAATCTGGCTCTGCACTTCAGTCAAGGCCGCCAGGAGGCGCTCACCCCTGGGCAGGGCCGCTCCGGCCAGGGCGGCCATATCCTGCGCCAGCCCCGCGGACTCGCGGATCACGGCCAGGACGTTGCGCATATCATGGACGCCCGAGGCCAGCAGACGGGCCATGCACTGGCTGTCGTTCATGATCGGCCTCCCTGCGACGACGGTACACCGCCGGAACGCGCGCTCTGGGCCGCGGCCTCCAGCGTTTCCTGAAAAACGGCGAAGCTCAGGGGCTTGGTCAGGCAGGCAAAGGCCTGGGCCGCCGGGGCCACGCCCGTGTCGTCCACGGCGTCGTGCCCGGTGAGCAGAATGACCGGCAGCTCCGGATGCGCGGCCTTGATCCGGCGCAGGGTTTCGTCGCCGGGCAGGCCGGGCATGAGCAAGTCCAGCACGGCCACGTCCGGCACTTCATCCTCCACCGCCGCCAGAGCCGACGGCCCGTCGTAGACCACGCGCGTCGCATGGCCCCGCAGCGTAAGGCGTTCGGCCAGGGTTTCCACAAATTCCTTTTCGTCGTCAGCCAAAAGAATACGCAACGCCATTTCAGACCTCCACAGCGCCTTCAGGCGGCGTCAGCGGCAGGGTTATGCGCACCAGGCTGCCTCGCCCCTCTTCGCTTTCCACAACAATGTCTCCGCCCAGACGGCGCACGATGCCGTACGTGATGAACATGCCGAGGCCCGTGCCCTTGTCCTTCTTGGTGGAATAGAAGGGCTCGAAAATATGCTTGAGCACGTCCGGCGGCATGCCCTTGCCGTTATCCTTGACGCTCACGGCCACGCTGGCCTTGTCCGGACAGGAACAACTCACTTCGATGCGGCCGCCCTGCTCCACGTCGCTGACGGCATCCAGGGCGTTGCCCAGGATGTTCAGGAAAATCTGCTGTAACTGGCCACGGTCCGACACGATTTCCGGCAGGTCGCCGGGCAGGTCCAGGCAGAGCTGCACGCCCCGGTTCTTGGCCTCACGTTCCAGAAATTCAGAACTTTCGGTGATGACTTCCGCCAGGCGCAGGGACTGGCGGTTGGCCTCCATGCGGCGCGAGAAACCCAGCAAACGGTGAGTGATGCCGCGCGCCCGCTCCACCGTGCCTTCAATGCTCTCCAGAAGCGCGAGGATCCGCTCCCGGTGCTTTTCATAGCTCGCGCAATCCTTGCTCATGCGCAGGAAATCCAGAGCCAGACCGGCTTTTTCGTAAATCACGGCCAGGGGATTGTTGACCTCGTGGGCAACCCCGGCGGCCAGCCTGCCGATGGAGGAAAGTTTCTGATTATGCTCCATCTGGGCGAAAACAGCCACCCGCCGCTCGTCGCTGGCCTGGAGACGGCCCACCAGGTGCTTCATCAGCAGATGCGAAACCAATACAATGATCGCGATGCCGCCGCAGAGCACCAGCAGAAGCTCGGTGCGCAATGTGGTCCAGGGCCGGAAAGCCTCCAGACTGGGCTTCACGGCCAGCAGCATCAGATCCGTGCCCGCCAGCATGGTGGAGGCCACCAGCAGGGTGTGCCCCTTGTCGTCGGTCATGCGCCGCACCAGGGTCTCGTGGCTGGCCGGGGGCAGTTGAAAGGGCAGTTTGTCCAGAGCCTTGCCGTACAGGCGGGAACTGGTCTGCAGGACGCCCGCGCTGTCGCAGAGAAAGACGTCCGTGTCCTGTTCCGGCCCCACGGCGGACACCAGCTGCTCCAGGCGGGAGGTGTCGATGGTCACGCGCAGGGTCCAGGAACCGCCGTTTTCCTCCAGGCGGTGCACGGCGATGACCATGTGCGGAAAACCACGCAGGCCAAGGAAAGCGTTGCTGATGTAACGGCCCTTGATCTCGGCCTCGCGCAGCCAGGGCTGCCCCGCGTAATCCGCGCCCTTGAGCTTGTAGGGCCCCACATAGTCCACCTGACGGCCTTCCACATCCACCAGGCCCATGTCCACAAAGCCCTTGAATTCGCTCTTGAGGGCCCAGAAAATGCGGTTCAGCGTCTTTTCGTCGGCCAGATCCTTGAAGCTGTAGGCATGGGCGATCAGGCTCACGGTTGAGGCCCGTTCGCCCAGAAAGAGCTCCAGAGAGGCCTGGGACTTGCGCGCCAGGGCGTAGAGCGGGCTTTCCATTTCCCGCTCCAGGGTCTTCATGTACTGGACGTGGCTGAACCCGGACATGATCAGCAGAGGAGCCACGGAAACCGCCACCATCAACACGGTCATCAGCCGCCGGAGCGAGCGGTAGCGCGCCGGGGACACGGCCTCGGGCACTTCCAGCAACTGGCCGAAGTATTTTTTGATCGCGGCAAACATAGGCCCCTCCAGCATTTTCCGGCTCATACGCTTCCGCATGAACCCACATTAAAAAGACGGATTTTGTCCCCTGGCAAGGAAAACAAGTTTTTTACGACGGGAGTGGACTCTTTTCGTCCATGGCCAAGTAAAAAACGCCGTTTGACGCCGCCAGGGGACAAAAGACGCTTTTTAATGGCCGCCGGCGACGAGAATCCCCGAAGCCGCCAGACTCAACACCAGCACTTCCAGCAGGGCGATGGTCGTCATCAGCCATTGCTTGCGCCGGATCAGGCTCCAGGCCAGCTGCAAAAAGCAGATGATGGTCAGGGCCGCCAGAAACACGATGCCCAGGAAATTGCATATATCGCCCTTGCCCACCAAGGCAAGCCAGCCCCAACCCTGCGGGATGTGCCCGGCGGCGCGGTAGTCGGCCGCGCTGCCGGTCCAGAGGCGGGGCAGTTCGGTCAGGGGCACCTGGGGTTCAAGCACGCCCAGCACATAGAGGGCGTAGGTAATGAGCATAAGCACAAAACCGATGAGCGCGCCGTAAAACAGGGTGTCGGCATAGCGCAATTGCGCGGGCGAGGCCTTGATTTCTTTTTTCAGATCCACGGTATTCATAAGTCGTCTCCTGTGCGTCCTGCCCGGCTACCAGCCGAGGCCCTTCATGAGCGCCTTGGCTCCGGAGAAGAAAAGCACGATGATCACCATATAGCGGATGAACTTGGGCTTGGCCTTGGCCAGCAGGCGCACGCCCACCACCGAGCCGAGCATCAGGCCCACGATGGAAGGGATGGCCATGAGCGGAATGACGCAACCCTGGTTCAGATAAACCCAGGCCGCCGAGGTGTCCGTGATGGAAAGCAGGAACTTGGAGGTTCCCACGCTGACCTTGAGCGGCACGCCCATGAGCAGGTTGAGCACGGGCACGTTGGCCCAGCCGGCGCCCAGGCCGAACATGCCGGCCATGATGCCGATGGCGATGAAGAAAAGCAGGCCCAGGAAGGTGCGGTGAGTCTTCCATTCCACCACTTCGCCGGTACTGGGCTCCAGAAAGACGCCGTTCATGCCCAGTGCCAGCCCCACGGCGTCCTGTTTGGTGACCACCGGGCGCACGGAGTTTTTGGACACCAGCAGCAGCACGGCGA
This sequence comes from Desulfovibrio sp. 3_1_syn3, assembly GCF_000145315.2. NCBI lineage: Bacteria > Pseudomonadati > Thermodesulfobacteriota > Desulfovibrionia > Desulfovibrionales > Desulfovibrionaceae > Desulfovibrio > Desulfovibrio sp. 3_1_syn3. The sequence continues at coordinate 104,056 of NZ_ADDR02000002.1, read as the reverse complement.
TGCCCAGAATAACCGCGCCGAGGCAGGTCTGCACTATGTTGGTGGGCAGGGCCAGCCCCAGCATGGCGCCCACAATGGCGCAGGCCGAAGCGATCAGCGCCACGGGCAGGGCCAGGCGCAGATTGGCGAAGTTACGCCGCAGCAGGCCCGGCCCGGCGGCCAGGGCTCCGGCCAGGGCCACCAGCAGGCCTGCGCCGCGCACAAAGTCCAGATGGAAAGGGAAAAAGCCACTGACCAGCGGCACGAACAGCACGCCGCCGCCCACGCCCGCCATGACCGCGATGATCCCCAGAATGAAACAGAAGCCCAGCAGGGCCAGGGGCCAGAACCACCAGGGATGGTTGTCCAGCGGCGCGGCGGCCACCGCCGGCGCCTGGGAGGCGGGCGGCGTGGCAGGAGTGGGGGCCGCGTGCAGGGTCGCGCCCGTATCCGCCGCGACGGCCTGTGTTCCCGGTGCGGAAGCCGCGTCCACGGCCAGAGCCGCGCACGGCCCGATCAGAGTCAGACAGACGAGCAGCGGCAAGAGCCACGGCCAGAAAAGAGTTTTGTCCTTATCCGGATTTCTGCGGAAAATACGCGCCATTGTTTCCCCCTTGCGGCATGCGCCGAGGCACACGTGGATGTTCGGAATGGCGCGACTCTACCGTGCCCGACGTAAGCGGACCATCGGGAGAATCCTGATTTCTGCGCATCCGCCTCAGGGCTTTCCCCACCCCAACACAGTCCGCGCGGGTTCAAATCCGTACCAGACCGTGCCGGATGGCGATTTTGACGAGGTCGCCCACGGAACCGGCCTGCAGTTTGGTGAGCAGGTTGTACTTATGGGTTTCCACGGTTTTGGGACTGATGCAGAGATCCTGGGCAATGCTTTTGACGCTTTTGCCGTCGGCCAGAAGACGGAAAATCTCTTTCTCGCGCGGGGAAAGCGCACTGAGATCTCCGCTGCCGCCGTGTTCCGCGGCATCACGGCGGCGGCGCAGCAATTCCGCCAGACAGCCGCCGGGGTCCGGGCAGGTCAGAAAGGTTTCGCCCCGGCGCAGGCTTTCAATGGCTTTGAGCAGCACGCCCGGCGGTTCGGACTTGCGCACATGGCCCATAATGCCGAGGTCGATAAGCTCGGGCAGGAAGCGCTGGTCCTCATGGCCGGTATAGATCAGAATCCGCGCCTGCGGCTGCACCTGGAGCACGGCGCGGCTGGCGTCCACGCCGTTCATACCCGGCATGCCCAGGTCCATGATCACGATCTGCGGCGCAAGGGAGGCGGCCAGAGCCACAGCCTCGCCGCCGCTCAGGGCCATGCCCGCCACACGCAGATGGGCGTGCGGGGCGAGCAGGCTGCGCACGCCTTCCATGAGCAGCTTGTGATCGTCCACCAGCAGAATGCGGCAGATCTCACGTCCGGAGCTCTCGCCCATATCGCTTGCTTGCCTCCCCTTTTTCCACCCGGAACAAGATCATCATAGCCTATTTGGGCTGTCTTGTCTGCCGTGGAGCAGGGAGGCCCCAGGGCAACCGCGCGGGACCAGAGCCTGACGCCATTCAGAAGCAAAAAATTCGCCCTGAACGGTCAAGAGTTGCCGGCGGCGCGGAATTTCAGAAAATGAACAGCGTCGCCAGGCCAAGAAAAATAAAGAAGCCCGCGCCGATAAGCCGGATGCAACGCCACTTGGGCGTTGAACACACGGAAAATACTTGCTTGTCGGCGAAGCAAAGCTCCGCCTGTGCGCATTTTCCGGGCTGCTGACTGCGTCAGCGCCACCGACGGCGCGGAATTTCAGAAAATGAACAGCGTCGCCAGGCCAAGAAAAATAAAGAAGCCCGCGCCGACAAGCCGGATGCAACGCCACTTGGGCGTTGAACACACGGAAAATACTTGCTTGTCGGCGAAGCAAAGCTCCGCCTGTGCGCATTTTCCGGGCTGCTGACTGCGTCAGCGCCACCGACGGCGCGGAATTTCAGAAAATGAACAGCGTCGCCAGGCCAAGAAAAATAAAGAAGCCCGCGCCGTCGGTAATGGTCGTCAGGAAGATGCTGGAAGCCTGGGCCGGATCACGGCCCACGGCGCGGAAAATCAGCGGAATGGACCCCCCGGCCACCGCGCCCAGAATCATGTCGCAGAGCAGCGCGCCGCCCATGACCGCGCCCACCAGGTGGTTGCCCGTGAACCACCAGGCCCCCAGAAAGGCGGTGACAGCCATGAACAAGCCAGTGACGATGCCGATCTTGCCCTCGCGCAGCACGGCCATCCAGGCTTTTTTCTGGTCAAAACGGTCTGTCGCCAACTGGCGGATCATCACGGCCAGAGCCTGCTGGCCGGTATTGCCCGCCTGGTTGGCGACCATGGGCATGAGCACGGCCAGCACGGCCATCTGGGCGATGGTGCCCTCGAACATGTAGACCACCGAGGCCGAAAGCGCGGAATTGAACAGATTGACCATCAGCCAGGGCAGGCGCTTGCGGACGCTTTCCGTCCAGGGCGTGTCCACGCTTTCCTCGGGGTCCGCGCCCACCATGCCGAGCATGTCGGCGCTGGCCTCCTCGTGCATGATGTCCATGATGTCGTCATAGGTGACCACGCCCATGATATGTCCCTCGTAATCCACCACGGGCATGGCCAGAAAATTGTAGTGTGAAAGCAGGCTGGCGACTTCGCGTTTGTCCGTGTCGTAGGTCACGCTGATAACGCTCTGCCCGGCCGCGGCGTCGCCCACGATGGTGCCGGGGCGGGCCAGCATCAGGTCGCGCAGGGAAAGCACGCCCACCAGCACGTCCTTTTCGTCCACCACATAGCCGTAATAGGGGCTCTCCTTGTCGTCCTCCATCTCGCGCCGGATGTGGGCAATCGCCTCATCCACCGTAAGAGCCTTCTCCAGCAGGATCAACTCGGTGTTCATGGCGCCGGCCGCGGAATCCGGGTCGAAATTGAGCAGATTGCGCAATTCCTCGGAATCTTCCTTGGTCAGCTTTTCCAGCAGGACGTCGCGGTGCTCCTCATCCAGTTCGTCCAGCACGTCGGCGGCGTCGTCCGGCGCCATTTCGGCGATGATCTGGGCGGCCACGTCGGCGTCCAGATTTTCCAGCACGTCCACGGCCACGTTGCCGTCCAGCTCGGCCAGGGCCTCGGCGGCATCCTCCGTGGTCATGTGGCGCAGGGCGCAGACCTGCTTTTCCAGGCTCAGATTTTCCAGATGATCGGCCATGTCCGCCGGATGGACGAACTCGGCCTCGTCGCCCACCTCCCGGCAGATCTCGGGCATGCTGATGCCGTGCGCGTCGCCGCTCTCCGACGCGTCCGGGCTTTCATCCACGACACGGGAGGGGCGGATTTCGTCGTTACGATCGTCAGCCATGAGCAAGCCTTTTGCAGGATACGGAACAATGAAACATGACGGCACGCCGCCGGATGAAGGCGGCGCAAGACTACCGCGACTGTGTGACGCGGCCGTGCCGGACAGGAGACGGGTCCGGGACCGCGCTACGGCTTCGCGCGTATGTGAAAAAGCTCCCAATGCGGCCCGCAACTTGACGCGCGCCACAGGGCATTCTATCTACTTCAGAGCCCCCGGACCGGCTGTGCGCCCGTTCGGCGCGCCACGGTTCCGCACGCCTTCATGCCGCGTGCCCGGTTCCGGCGCAGGCGCGGCGGACGCGCGCGGGCGCTTTTCGTTTAGCACGCGCATGAAGTGGGGACAAGCGCAATGTTCACGCCCTGGGCCGCTTTTTTTTCTCCCGAAGGGGAACGGCTGCTGCAAGAATGCATTGATCTGGCCCTGGTTGAGGACGGGCCGGAGCTGACGGCCTTGGGGCTCTTCCCGCCGGAAGCGCGGATGCACGCCGCCATCCGCGCCAAAGAGGACACTCTGGTGGTAGGCCTGCCCGTTATCGGCGCGGTGTTCAAGGCCCTGGACGTCCCCTTTCGCTGGCAGGCTTCGGCAAGGGAAGGCTCGCACGTGCCGTCCATGACCGAGGTGGCCCGCATCACGGCTCCGGCCGTAGCCATGCTCAAGGCGGAACGGGTCATCCTCAATTTCATCACCCATCTCTCGGGCATCGCCAACCTCACGGCCCGCTACGTGCGCGAACTGGATGGCACGGGCGTGCGCCTGCTGGATACGCGCAAAACCACGCCCGGCCTGCGCTGGCCCGAAAAATACGCGGTACAGGCGGGCGGCGGCGTGAACCACCGCAAAAATCTCGCGGAAATGCTTATGCTCAAAGATAACCACATCGACGCGGCCGGTTCCATCACCGCAGCCGTAGCCAGATTGCGCGCCCGCTACCGGCCCTGCCCGCCCGTGGAGGTGGAATGCCGGACTCTGGAGCATGTGCGCGAGGCCGTGGCGGCCGGGGCCGAGCGGATCATGATGGACAATATGGAAGCCCCGCGGCTGAGCCAAGCCCTGGCCCTGGTGCCGCCGGACATTGAAGCCGAAGTCAGCGGCGGCGTGCGCCTGGAGACCATCCGCGCCATCGCCCTGACCGGGCCGCGCCGCCCGGATTTCATTTCCGTGGGTCGCCTCACCCACTCGGCCGTGGCCGCGGACTTCAGCATGACCCTGATTCCGGCCTGAAAGGGTCCCGGACAACAAGGAATCGTTCCCAACCGGCGCGACGCCGACACATATTCCCCTAATAACGGATCATACCATGAACGACATCACCGCCGCCGTGGCGGCGCTTAAGGAACAACTGGGCGACAGGCTCTGCATCATGGGCCATCATTATCAGAACGACGCGGTGGTGGCCCACTGCGACGTCACCGGCGACTCCCTGGAGTTGGCCCGCCGCGTGCCCGGCGTGGATGCGGAGCACATTGTCTTCTGCGGAGTCTTTTTCATGGGCGAATCCGCGGCCCTGCTCGCCAAGCCGGGCCAGGCCGTGCATCTGCCCGAACCCGGCGCGGACTGCATGATGTCCCTGATGACCCCGGCGGGCCTGGCCCGCCGCGTTCTGGAACAACTGACCGCCACGGGCCGCCGCATCGTGCCCCTGGCCTACGTCAACACCACCTTGGGTCTCAAGGCCGTGGTGGGAGAATACGGCGGCGCGGTCTGCACTTCGGCCAATGCGGAAACCATGCTGCGCTGGGCCCTGGACCAGGGCGACGGCGTGCTCTTTCTGCCGGACAAGCATCTGGGCCGCAACATGGCCAAAAAACTGGGGCTTGCGCCGGACCGGCAGCATATCCTGCGCCTTAACGGCCACGGCCTGATCAATCCCGAAAGCCAGCCCCTGGAGCGTCCCCTGCTGCTCTGGCCCGGCTGTTGTGCCATCCACGCCCGACTCAAGCCCGAACAGGCGGCTGCCGCGCGCGCGGCCCATCCGGGCTGCCGGGTGGTGGCCCACCCCGAATGCCGCCCGGAACTCATCGAGCGTTGCGACGCCGCCGGCTCCACCTCCTTTCTGATCAAGGAAGCCGCGCGCCTGGCTGAAGAAGCGCCCGGCTCCACCCTGGTCATCGGCACGGAAAACAATCTGGTGGACCGGCTGGCCGCCCGCCACAAAGGGCGCTGCCGTGTTCTTTCCCTGGGCCGGGCCATTTGTCCGGACATGGCCAAGGTGACGGAAGCGAAACTTTTGGCTACACTCACCGCCATTGCCCACGGAACGGCCGAGCCTCTCACCGTGGAGGCCGCGCTGTGCGGTCCCGCCCGCCGCTCCTTAACCCGCATGCTGGAGGTTTGCGGTCAATGAGGACAGAGCTGTGACTCCCACCCGCCGCCATGTGCCCATCCTGATCATCGGCTCGGGCGTGGCCGGCTGCACCGCCGCCCTGACCCTGGCCGACGCCGGTTGTGACGTGCTGCTGCTCAACGCCGGAGATAATCTGGCCGACGGCAATTCGGAGCTGGCGCAGGGGGGAATCATCTATCGCGCGGCGCCCCGGCCCGACAATCCCGCCGACGACGATGACGCCCGCGCCCTGGAAAAAGACATCCTGGTGGCCGGGCACAACTACAATTACCGCAAGGCCGTGCGCTGGCTCTGCCAACAAGGCCCGCTCTGCGTGGACGAAGTGCTGATCAAACGCGCGGGCGTGCGGTTTGACCGCAATCCGGACGGCAGTTTCAACCTGACCCGCGAGGGCGGGCACTCGGCCCCGCGCATCCTGCACCGGGCCGACTACTCGGGCCGGGCGCTCATGGACGGGCTCACGGCCCAGGTGCTGGCCCATCCGCGCATCACCTGCCTGCACCGGCGCGCGGCCATCGACCTGCTGACCAGCCACCATCACGCCAAAAACGCGCAGTTCCGCTACGAAGTGGACAACCGCTGCCTGGGGGCCTATGTCCTCAATGAGGAAAGCGGCGAACCGGAAACCATTCTGGCCGACTGGACGGTGCTGGCCACCGGGGGCGTGGGCCAGGTCTTTCTGCACTCCACCAATGCGCCGGGCTGCGTGGGCACGGGCGTGTCCATGGCCTTCCGCGCGGGCGTGGATCTGGCGAATCTGGAATTCATGCAGTTCCATCCCACGGCCCTCTATGAGGAGCGCAGCAACCGCCGCCCCCTGATCACCGAAGCCATGCGCGGCGAAGGCGCGCGCCTGCTGGACGAAAAAGGCCGGGCCTTCATGCTCCGCCACGACAAACGCGGCGATCTGGCCCCGCGCGACGTGGTGGCCCAGGCCATGATGGAGGAAATGCTGCACAGCGGCGCGCCCTGCCTGTTCCTGGACGTGAGCGGCGTCAAGCAGGACCTGCCCACCCGTTTCCCCACAGTGTTCGAGCAGTGCCGGGAGGCCGGGCTGGACATTCGCAAGGAACCCATCCCGGTGGTGCCCGCCGCGCATTATTTCTGCGGCGGCGTGCTCACCGACACGCGGGGCCGCACCTCCATGCGCGGCCTGTACGCCATCGGCGAATGCGCCTGCACCGGCCTGCACGGGGCCAACCGCCTGGCCAGCACCTCATTGCTGGAAGCCCTGGTCTGGGGGGTGAGCTGCGGGAAGGATCTGGCGCGCCGCGCCGCAAGCGGCGGCATGCCCACGGGTCTGGCCGCCGCCATTCCGGACTGGCAGCACGAAGGCGACGAACGCCACGACGATCCGGCCCTGGTGGCCCAGGACTGGGCCAACATCCGCAACACCATGTGGAACTACGTGGGCATTTCGCGCACCGACGCGCGCCTGCGCCGGGCCTTTGAGGATATGCGCGACCTTGTGCGCCATATCCATGATTTCTACAAACGCACCCGCATTTCCCGACGCCTGGTGGATCTTTTCCACGGCTCGCAGACGGCCTATGTCATTACCCAGGCGGCCATGCGCAACCCTGTAAGTCTGGGCTGCCACCACCGGGTGGACTGAGCCGAAGGAAAAACAAGCATGAAAAGTCTCATCCGCGTGATTCTCGTCCTGGCGGTGCTGGTTCTGGCCGGGTTCGCGGCCCTGCAATTCTGGCTGGGCCCGAAGCTGGAGGAGCAGGCCCGCCTGGAACTGGCCGCTCTGCCGGAAGCCCTGGCGTTTTCGGAGCTTCTGCGCTTTGAGCCGCCGAAAGTAAAAAGCGTCGAATTCTCGCCCTTTTCCCGGCGCCTGATCCTGCGCGGTCTGGAACTGCGCGGCACAATGGACCTGCCCGCTTTTGAGGCGGGCGTCGAACAGCAGCCCCGGAGCGCGGCCCTGAACTATACGCTGGAGGAAGCCTCCTATCGTTTGCCCTGGCGGGCGCTTCTGCTGTTCACGCCCCTGCGCGACATGATTCTGCCCGAAACGGGCATGATGGCCGTGGGCGAGGAGATGCGCATTTCCAACTTCGTCTATTCCCTCAATCAGGGCACCGTCAGCGCGCGAAGCGTCGTGCGGGATCAGGAAGCAAGCGATATCCGCATGGAAAGCGGCCTGATCCGGGAACTGCTGGAACAGCGGAAGCCCTCGAATATGCTGAACGCCCTCTATCGCATAGGTATCGGAGAAATGCGGGCTTCGGCCATGACTTCCGAGATGGCGGTCCCCGAACAGGGCATCAAGATGGATTTCAGTTGCGACGCCATGCGCATCCGCAACTGGGAAGGCCGCACCATAGAAGAAGCCGTTGCGGACGGCATTGTTCTCAAGGAAAAAGACCGGGAACTTATGCGCCTGGGCAACATCACGGAAAAGCAGTTCACCCTGCCGGAAGAAGCGGCCATGCAGGAATTGCTGACCCTGCTTTCCCAGACGAAACCCGACGAAAATGCCTTGCAGGCTCTGCTGCTGCGCATCTTTACCACCGGCGAGCCTTTGCTGCGGGAAATCAGCTTCTCTGACCTGCATTTTCCTCTGGATGGTCAGGCCCTGACCTTTAAAAAAATAGCCCTGAACTGGCAATCCAACACGCCTTTGCAGTACGGCCTCAGCGTGGACGCTCTTTCCCTGCCCACGCCTTTGCTGGAGCGCGAAAGCGATCTGGCCTTTCCCGGTCTGCCCGCTCTGGTTCTGGATGCAAAGCTGGGCTTTACGTCCGGGAATGACGGCGGACGCCACAAGGGTCTGCTCAGCGCCCAACACCTGGGCTCGCTGGACTATGATTTCATCATGTCCGCGGGCTCGCCATTGGCCGGTCCGCAGGCGCTGTTCCTCAGCTCGTACAAGGACGTCAACCTGAAATATACGGACCAGGGGCTCACGGCCTATCTGGTCAGAAACGTTATTCCCTCGGCCCAGGGGGCCACCCCGGCGCTCAAGGCGGCCATCGCCGAGCTCTGCCCCGGCGATACTCCGGAAAATGCGGCCGTCCGCAACGCCCTGGAAACCTTCGCCTCCCGCCCCGGCGTGCTGGAAGTGCAAAGCAGGCCCGGCAAGACCTTCCGTGTTTTCGAGCTGCTCGCCAAACTGGGCGGCAAGGATCCCGGCGCTCTGCTCAGCGTTACGGCTCAACCGGGCAAGGAAAGCCTGGAACAGCAGATCAGCGGCCTGGACGCGACCGCGGCCAAGGCAAAATAGCGCGACATGAAGAAAACCGTCCTTATCCTCGCTCCGCTGCTGCTCGCGGCACTGCTTCTTGTGCTGGCCGCGCAGTTGTGGCTGCGGCCGCAGGTGGAGAATCAGGCGCGGCAAGCACTGGCCGGGCTGACCTCTTTTGACGGCAGCCCGGTTCAGTCCAGCGTCGAAGTCCTCGACTTTTCGCCCTTGACCCGCAAGCTGCTGCTGCGCGGTCTGGAACTGCGCATGGTTCAACCGCAGGGCCCGGTCACCTATCAGGCCGCGGAAATTTCCCTGCGCCTGCCCCTGCGGGCCATGCTGGCCTGCACGCCTTTGCGCGGCGCGGTTCTGCCTGAACAGGGCATGACGACCGTGGCCGAAGGCCTGCTCCTGCTCAATGTCAGCGCGCGCACGTCTCTGGGCAAGGTCGTCATGCAGCGGGAAGAAGTCGACGCCCTCTATGCGGACAGCGCCCTGCTGCGGGAGCTGGCCGAAGGCGCGAAGCTGCCCGACTCTCCGGGGCTCACCTACCGCATGGGCGCGGACGACATCCGTGCTTCCTTCATCAGCGTGGATATCCCCACCGTGAACCAGCCGCTGTATATAAGCATCAAGGAAGCCGGCCTGCGCAACTGGCGCGGCCGCCATATGGAGGAAGCGGCCCTCACGGACCTGCGGCTGCGCATCGACGGGCAGGACGGACTGATCCTGGAAAGCCTGAGCCAGAGCGGCATCGTGCTGCCCGAGGAAGCCCTGCTGCGGCGTCTCTCGCGATTGCTCGGCGCGCCTCCGGATCAGCGGAACATGCAGGCCCTGTTTCAGGAAATGCTCGCCGCGGACGACCCCCTGTTCCGCGAATTGCGCCTTAACGGCCTGACCATGCCTTTGCCGGAGGACAGAGCCGAACTCAAGACAGGCAGTTTCGAATGGCTCTCCAACCGGCCTGCCCGCTACCGGATCAATCTTTCCGGCCTGTCCCTGCCCGCGGTTCTGCAAGGCTACGGCCTTGCCCTGCCCGGTCTGGACACCATACGACTGGACGCCGACATTTCAGTCGAGGAGCAGGGTCAGGACAGCATTCTGGAAAAGGGCATGGTCAAGGCCGCGAATGTGGGTGATCTGCGCTACAGCCTGCTGATCTCCGGCAATACTGAGGGCATGGACCAGCAGCAGGCCCTGTTCAGCCAGACTTACGGCGATCTTAAACTGCGTTTTGAAGATCACGGGCTCATGGGCCGACTGGCCCTCATGCTGCCCCCGGACGGGCGGGCGGCCGCCGCCGTGTTCACCGCCGCCGTCAACAGTTTTTGCGTCCAAACCACGTCGGAAAACAAGGCGCTTGCCGCAGCCTTGGAAACCTTTGCAAATCGGCCCGGCAGCCTTGAAATCAGCAGCACGCCGGGCAGGCTCTACAGTTTGACGGAAGTGCTGGGCGCGCTGGCGGCCGGAAACCCCGGCGCATTGTTCCGTGCCGAGGCACAGCCGGGCGCGGAAAGCCTGGAACAACAGGCGGCGCGCATCAACGCCGGGCAAAGCCCGCAACCTTAACCACATTGACGCATGCGTAAAATCTGGCTCAAAAAGAATGAGGACCGCCGCATCCGCGCCGGGCATCTCTGGGTGTTCAGCAATGAAGTGGATACGCAGAAAAGCCCGCTCACGGATTTTGCGCCCGGCGAGGAAGCCACGCTCTGCGACGCGCGCGGCGCGCCTCTGGGCAGCGCCTGCCTGAACCCGGCCTCGCTGATCTGCGCGCGCCTGCACGCGCACCGGGCCGACACGCCTCTGGACAAGACCCTGCTGCATGAGCGCCTGAGCCGTGCCCTGATTCTGCGCCAGCGGCTCTTTCCGGAACCCTGGTACCGGCTCTGCCACGGCGAGGGTGATTTCCTGCCCGGTCTGGTCATCGACCGCTACGGCGAGCACTGCACCCTGCAAATCAGCACCGCGGGCATGGAGAGCCGCAAGGAGTTCATCGTCCAATGCCTGGACGAACTGCTCGCGCCCGCGTCCCTGCTTTTCGACAACGACCTTGCCGCGCGCGGCCTGGAGGGCCTTTCCCGCGAGGCCCAGAGTCGTGGCGACCTGCCTGGACGTCTGGAAGTGCCGGAAAACGGCTGCCGCTTTTTCGCGCCCTGCGCCACGGGCCAGAAAACCGGCTGGTTTTACGATCAGCGCGCCAACCGGCGAGAGCTGGCGCGCTACGCGGACGGCGCGGACGTACTGGACATTTTCTGCTATGCGGGCGGCTTCGGCGTAACGGCCGCCGCTGCCGGGGCGGCATCCGTGGCATTTCTGGACGCCTCGCCCCAGGCACTGGCTCTGGCCCGCGAAAACGCGGCGGTCAATGCTCCGGCCCTGGCGGGCAAAGGCGCGGTGGAAACCATCTGCGGCGACGCTTTTCACCAGCTCAACGAGCTGTACGAGGAAGGCCGCCGCTTTTCCCTGATCAGCCTGGACCCGCCCGCCTTCATCAAACGCCGCAAAGACGCGGCCCAGGGTCTGGCGGCTTATCGCAAGATCAACGTCCTGGCCATGCGCCTGCTGACGCCGGGCGGCGTGCTGGCAAGCTCTTCCTGCTCGCACCATCTCGCCGCCGAGGCCCTGCGCGGCTGCGTGGCCCAGGCCGCGTCCCGGCGCAGGCTGCACGCCCGGCTGGTCTACGCGGGCGGCCAGGGGCCGGATCATCCGGTGCATGCCGCCATGCCCGAAACAGCGTATCTCAAATGCTTCATCGCCCAGGTGGGCTAAACCATCACGGAGTTTCCCATGCTCAATAAAGTACGCCTGCTCACTCCCGGTCCCACGCCCCTGCCGGAGCGCGTACGACTGACCCTGGCCCGGGACATGATCCACCACCGCAAAAGCGAATTCAAAGCGATCATGGGCCGGGTGCAGGAAAAGCTGCGCGTTCTTTTCGGCACCCAAGGCACGGTGCTGCCCCTTTCCTGCTCCGGCACGGGAGCCATGACCGCCGCCGTGTACGGCCTGTTCAATCCCGGTGAGAAGGTGCTGGTGGTGGAGGCGGGCAAATTCGGCCAGCGCTGGAAAGCCATCGCCGTTTCGCGCGGCCTGGAGGTCGTCACCCTGGAAGTGCCCTGGGGCCGGGCCGTACGCCCCGAGCAGGTGGAGGAAGCCCTGGCCGCCGATCCCGCCATTACAGGCGTGCTGATCCAGCTTTCCGAAACCTCCACCGGCGTGCTGCACCCGGTGCGGGAGGTGGCCCGGATCACCCGCCAACGCGACGTTCTGCTGGTGGTGGACGGAATTTCCGCTGTGGGCCTTTCTCCCTGCCCTCTGGACGAATGGGGCCTGGACTGCCTGCTCACCGGCTCGCAGAAAGGCCTGATGCTGCCGCCGGGCCTGGCCCTGCTGGCCCTCTCGGAGCGGGCCTGGGAAAAAGCCGCAGGCGTGACGCCCGGCTGTTTCTACTTCAACCTGCTCAAGGAGCGGGAATATGTGGCAAAAGGCCAGACCCTGTTCACCTCGGCGGTGAATCTGATCGTGGGCCTGGATGAAAGCCTGGACATGCTGCTGGAAAACGGCCTGGAAGCCGTGTATGCCAAGCAGTGGGCATTGACCATGCTGACCCGCGCGGGCGTCACGGCCATGGGTCTGGATCTCTTCGCGCCGGAACATTTCGCCTGGGGCATCACCAGCGTGCTGCTGCCCGAGGGCGTGGACGGCACGGAAGTGCTGCGCCTGGCCCTGGAAAAGCACGGCGTCTGCATGGCGGGCGGGCAGGATCAGCTCAAGGGCCGCATTGTGCGCATCGGGCATATGGGCTGGGTGGACTGGGCCGACGTGCTGGCCGGGCTGTACGCTCTGGACCGGGGCCTGATGGAAGCGGGCGGTTTCTCCGGCGCGCGCGACTATCTGGAACAGGGCATGGCCGCCTACCGCGCGGCCCTGGAGGACAAACCGGGCGAGTTCCTGCCCAGAGTTCTGGTGCACAGTTAGGGCAGTGCTGATGAACAATGCGCGGCGTGCCCTTGCCCGGACCGGAAAAAACCTTATGTATGGGAAATACGGGACCGGATGGCGGGTTACGGCCCCAATGCAAACATCAGCATGAGGTTGACATGAACCAAAACGATTGCGGCTGCCATAGCTCCAAGGACGGTCCTCTGCCCGAGGTGACCTTTTCCACTTTCATTCTTTCCCTGGCCTCTTCGGCCTTGGTGCAGCTGGGTGAAGTGCCCGATCCCGAAACAGGCCGGATGGAGCAGGATCTGGCGCTGGCCCGGCACAATATCGACGTGCTGGAAATGCTGCGCCAGAAGACCGAGCGCTGTCTTGAAGAGCAGGAACGCCGGTTGCTGGAAAGCATTCTGTACGAACTGCGCATGAAATTCGTGATCAAGTGCGGCCCGGACTGTGAAAAAAAGATGGCGGAAGCCTCCGCCCAAAAGTAGTGATGCATTGAAAATATCGGGCTGAAGCCGGGGCACAAACGCGGTTCGCCGCGCTTTGATTGTTGCGGCGCGGACGGCGGCTGAAGACGGCAACACGCGGATGGGCCCGGCGTCCGAGGGGTACGCCTGTCTGTTCATCGGCAATCACAACCGTTCCAGGATTCCCTGTAAAGGACACGCGGCATGAAGACAATCAATGTGGGGCTTGTGGGCATTACCGGCTATGCGGGCATGGAACTGGCGCGGCTGCTGGCCGGGCATCCCTCCATGCGCCTGACCATGGCCTGTTCCAGGGCCGAGGCGGGCAAACGCCTGGGCGAATTTTATCCCTTCCTGGAACATATGCCGGGCGCGGACGTGATCATCAGCATTTTCGAGCCCAGGGAAGCGGCCCAGCATTGCGATCTGGTCTTCCTGGCCGTTCCTGCGGGCACGGCCATGGATATGGCCGCTCCCCTGCTGGAGGCCGGGGTCAAGGTGGTGGATCTTTCGGCTGACTTCCGCATCCATGACGCCGGGGTATACGAGCGCTGGTACAAGAACGAGCACCACAGCAAGGAGCTTTTGCGCTGGGCCGTCTACGGCCTGCCGGAACTCTACGCCGCGGACATCGCCCAGACCAACCTCACGGCCAACCCGGGCTGCTATCCCACCTCGGTGATTCTTGGCCTATACGCGGCCCTCAAAAACGACCTCATCGAAACCGGGGACATTGTGGTGGATTCCAAGTCCGGAGCCACCGGCGCGGGCCGTAAGGCCGCCGTGCCCACCCTGTTCTGCGAAGTGTCGGACAACTTCCGCGCCTACGGCCTGCCCCGCCATCGCCACACCCCGGAAATCGAGCAGGAAGTTTCCCTGCTGGCCGGACAGGAAGTACGCCTGTCCTTCAATACGCATCTGCTGCCCATGAACCGGGGAATCCTCTCCACCATCTATACCAAGCTCAAGGATCCCGCCGCCAATCTGGACAGCGTGCATGAAGCCTTCTGCCGCACCTGGGAGCGCAGCCCCTGGGTCCGCGTGCTGCCCAAGGGCCGTCTGCCCGAAACCCGCTACGTGCGCGGCAGCATGTTCTGCGATCTCGGTCTGGTGGTGGACCCGCGCACCAACCGCCTGATCATCCTGGCGGCCATCGACAACCTCTGCCGCGGCGCTTCGGGACAGGCCCTGGCCAACGCCAACCTGATGTGCGGCCTGCCCGTGGATACCGGCCTGGAACGTCTCGCGCCCCTGGCCTGACGCGCCGAGTGTCATGTCACGCCCGAACTGTCATAACGGGCGTGAGGATCGGCTGCGGCGCATCCCCTTACGGGGTTGCGACCAGTGTCGCTTGACGCGACACTGGTGTCTGATTGCAAAAATTTCGAGCATAGTTATGCTCTCAATTTTCGCAAGGTTATCGGCGAAAAATGTTATTTTTCGCTGAGTTACGGTGGTTACGCCGCCGCGCCGGGCTCGCGCCCGGCGGTGAATACCGTATAATATTTAAATGTTATATGATACTCACCCCCATCAGCCATCAGACCGGGAACTGCCATGCAACTGAACACCGCCTTTCAGGATCCCCAACTCTGCCGCGGACTCCTGCAGCGCCTGGAACGCGCCCTGGACGGGCGCTCCATGCGTTTCATGGAGGTCTGCGGCACGCATACGGTAGCCATTTTCCAGAGCGGCCTGCGCTCCCTGCTGCCCGCCTCGGTCACCCACCTTTCCGGGCCGGGCTGTCCGGTCTGCGTGACGCACGACGCGGAAGTGGCGGCCTTCCTGGACCTGGCCGGACGGGACAGGGTCATTGTGGCCACCTTTGGCGATCTGCTGCGCGTGCCGGGGCCCGGCGGGCGCAGCCTCAAGCATGCCCAGGCCCAGGGCGCGCGCGTGGAAATCGTCTACTCGCCCCTGGACGCCCTGACTCTGGCCACGGCCAATCCCAACGACACAGTGGTTTTTCTGGGCATCGGCTTTGAGACCACCGCGCCCACGGTGGCGGCCACCCTGCTCACGGCCCGCCGGCGCAAAATCGAAAACTTCTGCGTGCTTTCCCTGCACAAACTGGTGCCCCCGGCCCTGCGCGCCCTGCTGGACGACGCCTCCTGCGCGGTGGAGGCCTTTCTGCTGCCCGGCCACGTCTCCACCATTCTGGGTTTGCAGCCCTACGGCTTTCTGGCCTCGGAATACCATGTGCCGGGCGTGGTGGGCGGTTTTGAACCGGCGGACATCCTCCTGGCCCTCTGCCTCATGGCCGAACAACTGCGGGACAAGGCCCCGGCCGTGGTCAACGCCTATCCCCGCGCTGTGGACGACACGGGCAATCCCAAGGCGCGCGCCCTGCTGGAGCAGTTTTTCCAGCCCGCCGACGCGCTCTGGCGCGGCTTGGGCCGCATCCCTCAAAGCGGCCTGGCCCTGCGGCCCGAATACGCGGATCTCGACGCCATGGCCCGCCTGGACCTGCGCCTGCCCGAGGTGGCGTCCTTGCCCGGCTGCCGCTGCGGCGACGTGCTCAAGGGGCGCATTGCCCCCCCCGCCTGCCCGCTGTTCGGCAAAAAATGCACTCCGGCCACGCCCGTGGGACCCTGCATGGTTTCCACCGAGGGCAGTTGCGCGGCCTACTTCAAATATTCGGAGCATTGATTGATGGACGATTGTCTCTTGCTGGATGCGGGCAGTGGCGGCCGGGCCTCACAACGCCTGGTGGCGCAGTGTTTTCTGCGCCATTTCGCCAACCCTCTGTTGGAACGCCTGGATGACGCGGCCCTGCTGGACGGCCTGCGCGGCCCCCTGGCCATGAGCACGGATTCCTACACCGTGACGCCGCTCTTTTTTCCGGGCGGCAGCATCGGCAGTCTGGCCGTGCACGGCACGGTCAACGACGTGTCCATGCTCGGCGCGCGGCCCCGCTATCTGAGCTGCGCCTTCATCCTGGAGGAAGGCCTGCCCCTGGACACCTTGGAGCGCGTGGTCGCGGACATGGGCCAGGCGGCCCGCACCGCCGATGTGCAGATCGTCACCGGCGACACCAAAGTGGTGCCGCGCGGGGCCTGCGATAAAATCTTCATCAACACCACGGGCGTGGGCGAAATTTTCATTGACCCGGCCCCCTCCGGGCACAGCGCCCGCCCCGGCGACGCAGTGCTGATCAGCGGCGCGCTGGGCGACCATGGCCTGACCGTCATGGGCAGCCGCGAAAATCTCTCCTTTCTCACGGATGTCGCTTCGGATTCCGCGCCCCTGAATCGAATGATTGAGGACGTCATTGCCGCCGCCGGTGAAGTGCATGTGCTGCGCGACCCCACACGCGGCGGCCTGGCCACCACTCTGAATGAAATCGCCGAACAGTCCCAGGTCTGCATCAACCTGGAAGAAGAGCGCATTCCGGTGCATGAGTCCGTTAAAAGCGGCTGCTCCTTCCTGGGCCTGGACCCGCTCTATCTGGCCAATGAGGGCAAGTGCATCTGCATTCTGCCCGAAGACAGGGCCGAAGCCGCTCTGGCGGCCATGCGCGCCTCGCCTTACGGGGCCGAAGCCGCGCGCATCGGCAGCGTGAGCGAGGACAAGGCCGGGCAGGTGCTGCTGCGCACGCGCATCGGCGGCCAGCGGCTGTTGGGGATGCTGGAAGGGGCGCAGTTGCCGCGCATCTGCTAGGAGCTGTTTCTAAATTGTCCTTTCGCCTCTGCCTGCGCCAGGCTCGCCCCGTACGAAGGGTGGGGCGAGCCTGGCGCAGGCAGAGGCGAAAGGTCATTAATCAGCGCTTTCCTAAACCAACCGCTCGCCGTCCTCGCCCAGAATAACAAGCCCGTCGCGACCCTCGTGCTTTACATCGTACAAAGCCATGTCAGCCTTCTGAAACAGCTCGTCCAGGCCGTGCGTCGCCTGTCCGGCCACTGCCCCGCCGACGCTCAGACTGACCGGCAAGGCCCTGCCCCCGGAAGAAAAACCCTTCATCTGCCGTCGCAGGCGGACAATCCGCTCGGTCACCGCCCGCAGTGAGCCGAATTCTTTTATAAAGATCAAAAATTCGTCGCCGCCCCAGCGGCAGAGGATGTCCTCTTTGCGAAAAGCGGTCCACATGGCTTCGGCCATAAAGGCCAGCACCTCGTCGCCCACCGCGTGTCCGTAATTGTCGTTGAAGCTCTTGAAAAAATCGACGTCCAGAATCAGAAGCAGACCCTCTTCCCCGCGTTGCGAGGAATGCAGATATTCGTCAATATCCTGTTCCGTGGCCACGCGATTGCACAGGCCGGTCACGGGGTCAAGGCGACTCTGAAGAAAGAGTTCCTTATTCTTGTACTCCATCTGCTTCAGGCGCGTAATATCCTGCGCGTAGGCGAAAAGATATTCCTTTTCCGGCTCAATGGAGTCACGGATCAGAGTAGTGGCGACGACGAAATTGTGGCGGCCGTCCTTGTAGATCACCGTGCAGTTCATGGTGCAGAAACCGTTGTTTTTGCGGATGTGCGGCACCAGATTGGCAAGGTTGAAGTAGTGCAGATAAGCCTCGCGCTCTTCCGGAGCCACGATATTCTCCGCGAACCAGTCGACCTGCTCCTTGAAGGTTCCCTTGGCGACCATATTGCCGGTGTCCGGGGTCACCATGCTGCATGCGCCGCTTTCCAGATCCGCGATGAGAAAATCCTCGCACAGGTTCTGGGCCATGAAGCGGATGCCCTCGTCCTGCAACTCGATCTTCTTGCGCTCGTTCAGGCGCGCAACAACCTCTTCGGTATCGTCGTAATAGGCGATAATGACGCTGCGCTTTTCTTCGGAGGCATAGATGAAATTGGCCTTGAGCCAGGCGATTTCGCCGGAAAGTTTGCGCCGCCGGTAGGTAAAACTGGGCTTTTTCCGGCTCTCCAGCATGGCGGCAATGACAGGCAGCGACATCTTCTCCAGATACTCTTCCCTGTCCTCGGGCAGCACAAAGCGCTCGGCCACGCTGCGCACCTGGACGGCATGATCGCCCTGCTCCGGAATATGCGCGTAGGCGTCGCTGCCCACGTATTTCACATAGCGGCCGGTGGACAGGTCCACGACCATGACGAATTCATAATCGTGCTGCACTATCGTCCGCAGGATATCGACCATCGCACTTCCCCCGGTGATCCGGCAGCCGTTTGAGAACGCGGCAACAAAAACACGTCCGCCGTCAGCGCGTGCCTTCCTCCCCGCCGGTTTTCGACTTCCGGCTTACAATCAATGACATATAGGGCGGCGTGCTGTCCACTGCGGCCACGCCGCGCCGGATATGTTCCTCAGGCTGTTCCACGTGGCTGGCGAGCAGGCAGTCCGCGTCACGGCCCGTGCTTTGCAAGGCTTCGCGGATGGCCGGGAAGTTGCGGTAGGCCTTGAGGATCACCGCTGTGTCCGCATTGTCCAGTTCCGCGGCCAGGTCGTCCCGCCCGTTGATGCCGGGCAGAATGCGCAGCTTCTCGCCGCCTTCGCAGAGCACCGTGCCCGTGCGTGCGGCCGCGGCCTGAAAGGAGGTAATGCCGGGCACGATCGCCACCGGCAGATGGGGCGCGACTTCCCGCAGGGTGCGCAGCAGATAACCGAAGGTGCTGTACACCAGCGGATCGCCGATGGTCAGGAAGGCCGCGTTTTCCCCACCTTCCAATACATCACGGGCGGCTTCGGCGGCTTTGAGCCAGGCCGCGCGCAGAATCCCGGCGTCGCGGGTCATGGGAAATTCCAGGCGCAGCAGGCGCGCGTCCGCGCGCAGATGGGGCCGGGCTGTGTCCAGGGCGGCGGAATAGTCGTTACGCGGCGAGGCCGCCGCCAGGATCACGTCCACCGTGCGCAGGACGTTCACGGCCCGCAGAGTCAGCAGATCCGGCGCGCCGGGGCCCACGCCCAGTCCGTACAAAGTTCCGGTCATATCTTGCTCGCTTGCTCGTTGGTTATCAGGTGTAATATTCCGCCCGGCACGACAGGAATTTTGCCCGCCGGCGAGGAGAACAAGCTTTTTATGCAGCGCAGTGGACTCTTCTGGTCCATGAGCGGAATAAAAAGCGTTGTTCGACAACGTCCAGCGGGCAAAAGAACATCATGCCTAAGGATGGAGCCAGCGCTCCAACTCCTCCGCCGCCTCCACGGCGCGGGGGCCGGGCCGGGCGAAACGGTCCTCATCCACCACAAGTACCCGTCCCGTGCGCACGGCGCGCAAATCCCGGTAATGGGCGCGCTCGGACAGAGGCTGCGGATCGGGATTCATGGGACCCTTCTGGATCAGGTAGGCGTCCGGGTCAGCCAGGATCAAAGCCTCCTCGTTGAAGCGCACCAGCTTCTTGTCGTCCGCGACCACGTTTTCGCCCCCGGCCACGGCAATGATCTCATTGACGATGCTGCCTTGCCCGGCGGCCAGCAGATTGGGATAACGCACTTCATAGAAAACGCGCACCGGCTTTTCCCCGGCATGGCGCGCCCGCAGCGTTGCCAGGCGCGCCCGCCAGTCCCGGATCAGCCCGGCGGCCTTTTGCTCGCGTCCCGTGAGACGCCCCAGCTTTTCCAGCACATCGAACATCTTGTCAAAAGAATCCATCTCAAACGTCAGCACATTGATGCCCAGTTTACGCAGGGCTTCGGTCTGCAACAGCGCCTCGCGCCGTCCGGCGAGCTGAAGCACCAGATCCGGCTTCTGAGCCACGATCAGTTCCGCATTGGGCCGCATATGGGTGCCTATGGCGGGCAGACCGGCCAGCTCCGGCAGATGGGCGTCGGCCACGGTGCGCGCCACCAGCAGGTCGCGCGCGTCCAAGGCCAGCAGCAGCTCGTTGTAGGCGCCGTACAGGGCGATGATCCGCTCGGCCGGTTTATCCAGAGTCAGCGTGACGCCCGTGTCGTCAACCACCTCAATGGGAGCCGCCTGAACCGGGGCCGGATTCAGGCCCGTCAGCAGCAGAACCAGCAGCAAAATTGACGGCGCCGTTGCTCCACGGCCCGGAAGCGCGCCCCAGCAGCGCCTGGGGCAGGCCCCAGCGCGGATGCGAAAAAACCCGGATGGGAATATCGTACAGAACACTGAGTCTCTCCTCGGTGAAGACCTCGGACACGGGGCCGTCAAAGAGTACCCGGCCGTTTTTCAGGCCCATGAGCCTGGTTGCATACAAGGCGGCCAGATTGCAGTCGTGCATGGCCATGAGCACGCAGGCCCCGGCGGCCCGACGGCGCTCCAGCAGATCAAAAAGTTCCACCATGCGGGCCAGATCCAGACCGGCGGCCAGCTCGTCCAGCAGGAGCAGCGGGCTCTCCTGGGCCAGAGCCCGCGCCAGCAGCACCCGCTGCAGTTCCCCGCCGGAAAGCTCCCCCACGCGACGCGCGGCCAGAGCGGCGGCTCCGGTGGCGGCCAGGGCCTGTCCGACGGCGGCGTAGTCCCGCCGTCCGTAGCCGCCCAGCCAGGAGAGGTAGGGATAGCGCCCCAGCAGGACCATCTGACGCACACTCAGGCCGGACGGGCATTCCGCGCGTTGCGGCACCACGGCCGCCAGCCGGGCGCGTTCGCGCGGACGCAGGCCATCCAGCGGCCTGTCCGCCAAACGTATGCCGCCGCCCTGGGGCCGCAGCACGCCGGAAATGCAACGCAGCAAGGTGGTTTTGCCGCTGCCGTTGGGTCCCAGCAGGGCTACGCTTTCGCCGCCGCGCGCCGCCAGGCTCACGCCGCGCAGCACGGGCCGCCCGGCATAGCCCGCCGTGAGATCGCGCACGTCCAGCATCGGCCCTTCCACTGCTCTGCTCAGCGGCCTGTCCATTGATCGTGCGCCGGACATCAGCGCCGCCGCACCAGAAGGGCGAAAAACGGCCCGCCCAACAGGGCCGTGACCACGCCCACGGGCAATTCCTGGCCGCCGCCCAGCACGCTGCGGGCCAGGACGTCAGCCCAGACCAGCAGCACGCCGCCGCCGAAAAAGGCCCCGACCAGCAAAGGGCCGTGCCCCTGTCCCAGCAAAAGGCGCAGCACATGCGGCACTACCAGGCCCACAAAGCCGATCACTCCGGCCACGGCCACGCAACCGGCGGTCATGCAGCTGGCCCCGGCCAACAGCCAGAAGCGCGCCCGGCCCACATTAAGACCCAGTTGCGCGGCCTGCTCGTCGCCCAGCGAAAGCACGTCCAAGGCCCGCCAGCCCAGACCCACGGCCAGCAGACCGGGAATAAGGGTCGCCAGCAGCAGGGGCAGACTGTCCCAGCCCCGGCCTTGGAGCGAGCCCAGAATCCAGAACACGATGCTGGTCACGGATTCCTCATTGAGAGCCTTGACCAGGGCCACCAGGGCCCCCAGAAAGGCGGCCACGGCAATACCCGCCAGAATCACGCTTTCGCGGCTGAAATCCCCCTTGCCCCGGCCCAGCCAGAGCGCGCCGCACAGGGCCAGCAGGGCCCCGGCCAGAGCGGCGGGAGCCACCAACCCGGCCTGGGTCACTCCCGCCGCATGGCCCAGAATCCGCCCCAGCCACAGGCCGAACCCGCCGCCGACGCCGCCCAGGGCGATAGCCATGCTGGCACCGCAGGCCGCACCGGCGGAAATGCCAAGGGTGAAAGGGTCGGCCAGGGGATTGCGCAGTACGCCTTGCAGGGCCACGCCGGCCACGGCCAGCGCGCCGCCGCAAAGTGCCGCCAGGCAGACCCGCGCCAGACGGATCTGCCCCACTACCAGGAGTTGAGAGGCGTCCACCGGAGCGGCGGCCAGGCCCAGGCTCGCGGCCAGCGCGCGGAAAACCTCATTCACGCCCAGCGGGAACGGCCCCGGCAGGCAGGCCAGCGGCAGGGAGCATAGCCAGAGCGCCGCCAGCCCGGCCAGGGCAAGGCAAAGGGACCGCGTCCGGGGCGGCCGGGAAAGGGCATCTATGTGCATATCATATGGGGCTATGCGGACAAAAAAAGCCTCTTCCATAACTGGAAGAGGCCCGTATTTCCTCTGCCTGACCGGCAAAAACCCGTTGCCGGAGAACATCTCACGCCAGAGCAATGCACTTTTTCAAAGTTAAGCTGCACCAGGAGCGCGAAAATGGGCACGGCAGGTCTTCCGGCTTGATCCCCTTGCCCCGGCCTTCCCGTTTCCAGTGGCACAAAATGGGGCGCGGTTTGCGGATCTCACGGCGGCGGGTCCGCTCCCGTTTTACACGGGATTCCCTTTTCAAGCCGTTCCGCGTTGCTCCGCCGGTCCGGCTACCGTTGTCAGAGGGCACATTAGGCGCGGCGCGCGGCCCTGTCAATGCGGCCGGACAGATACATCTGACTCCAGCTTTTAAGGCATCTTATTTGCCGGGATTATCCGTCAAAACCAGCCTGTTCGACGTTGGCGGCGTCATCCGGCGTTTTTTGCCGCTCACGTACTTGAAGTACAGCCCTGCTCTTGATGCCCGTAAGGCTCGCCCGGCTCGCCAACGGGCACGGCCCTTTGGGCCGCCTTCCGGTCGGTTTCCGCGCAAAAAGCTCCATTTTCCTTGCCAGCGCGCAAAAATCTTGCTTCAGCCGTTGCGACGAAGGAAGCTACGGATGAAGACAGCAATTGGTTACGCAAAATTGTATCCAAGGAAATCGCTGTCGCTATCCGTAGCGGTGCTGTCTTGATCCATAATACGGCTTCGCCGTGAACGGCTCAAGCAAGCCGCTGACGCGGCAACGGCTAGCGCATATTTTTTAGAATTCTCCCGGCACCAGCCATCCGCCTGCGCTTCGCTCCGGCGGAGCAAAGGTGGCTTCGCCCAACTCTTGGGAAAGAGTATATGATAAATACCAATACATTGAACCAGCCGTATAAATTAAATGAACTTTTATACGCTTGCCAAGGTAGACGCGCGACGGATCAGCCTCAGGCCGTGATCCAGATCAGGCTGGCCTGACGGCCGGACCTTTTTTCACGCCGGTAAGAGAAGAACTGTCCGTTGTTGGAAGCCGTGCAAAGATCCAGGCCGTAGATTTGGCGCTCCGGCAGACCGGCTTGTTGCAACTGCCGGCGGGTCAGGCCCCAGAGATCCATGGTCCGCGTTGCCGGGTCGAACCAGGGCCGGAAGTCGTCGCTCCATTCCCGCTCGAAGTTGACGAACTCCGCCCGTCCCGGCCCCAGGCTGGGTCCGCGCACGGCCAGCAGGTCGCAGGGTTTGAGATCATAGCGCGCGCAGAAGCGGGCCACGCCCGTACCCGGGAAATCGCAACGGTTGCCCCGCCAGCCCGCGTGCAGGGCAGCCACGTATCGACCGCCCTTGTGCGCCAGCAGAATGGGCTGGCAGTCCGCGGTCTTGATCAGCAGGCCCAGGCCGGGCCGGGACACGGCCATGCCGTCGCCGTCCGCCGTGGGCCGGGTTTCGCAGGCCACGGCTTCCGGCTCGAAGAGCAGCACGTCGCCGTGCACCTGATTGAGCTCCGCCCAAGCCGTGAGACCGTGCGGCTGCAAGGCCGCCAGCAGGTCGCGGCGGTTGCCCGTTACAATATCCGGGTCGTCCTCGGTGCTGAAGGAAATATTGCCGCCGTCATAGCCGTTGCGGTACACCCCGCCGGGGATGGCGGCTCGGACCTGAAAGGCGCAACGGACATTCTCAAGACCGGGAAACTGAAAAGGAATGTAGCTTACAGACACAGAAACTGCTCTTCCGTGCAGAGATATTGCACGCGTTGATCCCACTGTTCCAGGGGCAGATTTTTGGCAACCTGGAAGGCGAAGCACAGGCCCACGCGCGGGCAGGCCAGTTCGCTGTCCAGAAAACGGTCATAATACCCTCCGCCGAAGCCCAGGCGGCCGCCGTGCAGGTCAAAGGCCAAGCCAGGCAGTACCAGCAGATCCGGCTTAAAGGCCTTGCCCGCCCCTTCCGGCCCGAAGCCCGGCAGCCCGTCCTCGGGCTCGCGCAGGCCGAAAGGGCCGGTCCGCAATTGTTCCGGCCCCGTGCAGACCACGAAGTCCATGATCCCCGCTTCGCCGGGCCGCACGCGCGGCAGCCAGACCGTGCGCCCGCTCTTCCAGGCGGCGTCCAGCAGCTTGTCGGTGGACAATTCGCCCTTGAGGGCCACATACAGCGCCACGGAATGCGCATTGCGCCAGCAGGCGGCCTCAATCAGCCGTTGCTGGGCCTCCAGACTGCGCGCCCGCGCCAAACCCGGCGGCTGGCGGCTGCGCAGCTTGCGGATATGCTCCCGCAGGGCGGCCTTGCGCGCCGCGACGGGTTCCTCGGACATGGGGGATTCGGGAGATGTGGGAAGCATGGCGGCTCTTTCCATCCGTGGCGAGTTATGGCAGGATTGCGACACCATTTTTATAACAAAGGATAGGACGCCATGCCAAGCGCCGATACGCAGGATTACCTCTGGATAGCCGTGGGCGACATCCACGACGACCCCGCCTGTTTCCATCGGATTCCGGAACTGGCCCAGGCCGACGGGATCATCGTCACCGGCGACCTGACCATCACCGGCGGCGTCAAGCAGGCCGAACTGGTCATGGAGGTTCTGCGCGCCCACGACCTGCCGGTCTGGGCCCAGATCGGCAACATGGACCGGCCGGAAGTGGATGCATGGCTGAGCGAGCAGGGCTGGAACCTGCATACCGTCACCCGCGAACTGACGCCGGACACCGCCATTTTCGGCGTGGGGGCCTCCACGTTCACGCCCTTCGGCACGCCCAGCGAATTTCCCGAATCCACGTTCGCGGCATGGCTGGACGCCTGCTGGCAGCGCGCCCGGCGCTATCCGCATACGGTGCTGGTTTCCCATAATCCGCCCAAGGATACGGCCTGCGACGTGATTCCCGGCGACGTTCATGTGGGCTCCACGGCGGTGCGTGAATTTCTGGAAGAAGCCCAGCCCGACATCTGCCTCTGCGGCCATATCCATGAAGCCAGAGCCGTGGACCGCGTGGGCCGCACCGTGGTGGTCAACCCCGGCGCGCTGGCCCAGGGCGGCTACGTGCTGTTGCGCTCCAACTCGGGGCGGCTGTCCGCGGAACTGCGAGTGTTGGAAAACTGCTGACACTTCGCGCCCGGCTCCTTCCTCCCCGCCCTGTTCTGAAAGAGGCTGGAAGCGAAGGCCGGGCGGCCCTTCTTGCATATTTTCACAAAAGACGTATTATAGAGCAGATTAACTCTGAGATGTCACAATTTCAAAGTTTTGAAGACGCCCGCTCCGGTACATCACAGCGCAAATAAGTCGCGCTTATGCCTTGTGGCGGGCGGCTGCCTTCGCAGCCAGCAGAGCAATTTCACTTTGAAACGGCTCTATTAAAATAAGGTCCGGCATGTCCGCGGCAATTGCGCGCCTGTAACGGCGCTGCTGCCGCAGTGCTCCACGCGGCGTTCGACAGGCCGGGCTCACAAATTTTTTCGCGGCGCTGTTTTTCAGATTGCCGCCAGAAGGATTTTCATGACTACTGACCAGGATTTTCCCGTGGCCGCGTCTCCGGCTACGGATGGCGCAAGCCAGGACCGTTCCACTGTTGCTTCCCCTGTTTCCCCCGCATCGGCAGACTCCGCCGTTTCCAGCGAAGCCCCCGCTCCCAAACGCCGTACTTCTTCCCGCAGCACTAAAAAACCGGCCGCCAAAACAGCACGCGCTCAGCCCCCAAAAGAGCCCGACGTGCCGACGGCTGACGGCAAGACCACGGAAAATGCCGACGCCGCAGCCGCCCCCAAGGCGCGGGGCGGCAGGCGCACGACTGCAAAAAGCCCGGCCCAAGCCCCTGAAGGCGGCGAGGACAGCCCGGCCAAGCCCAAACGTGCTCCGGCCCAGCGCACGGGCAAAGGCCGCCGCAGCGCCACGGCCAAAACCGGCAGTGCTGAAACCGGTGCAGAGGCAATGCAGGCGGCGGCCCCACCGCAAGCCCCGGCAACCGGGGAGAATCCCGCGGAAACGCCCGAGAAGGCGGCCAAGGCCGCTCCCAAGCGCGGGCGCAACAACACGACGCGCGGCAGCCGGGCGAAAAAAGCCCTGACATCCCCAACATCCACTGTTGCCGCCGCCCCTGCCGAAACCGACACGCCATCGTCTCAGACTGAAAGCCGACAGACCGCCCCCACGGCTGGCGCCACAACGGCCAAGGCTCCCAAAGAAATTTCCCGGCCCGAGAGTCTCCCGCCGAAAGGGGTGGAACAGGTCGAGGCCTCTGTGGATGCCGAAGAAGCCGCCCCCGGAAACGAGGACGACGGCAACGCTGACGCTCCCCGGCGCAAAAGTCGGCGCGGACGGCGCGGCGGTCGCGGGCGCAACCGCAAAAATCGCCAGACCGCCACGGGCGAGATGAGCGAGGATGATGCCGCAGCGGACGACAACATGGACGACGCGGCTGTGGAACGCACGGGGGACGCCGACGACGAAGCTTTTGACGAGGTTGACGCCGCTGCCGAAGTTCCCGTTGCCGAAGGCGGCGTGTCCGCCCCCAAGGGGCGCGGCAAGAAGGGCAAGAGCGTCCAGAACGCCGAGGCCGAGGACAACAAAAAACCCACAGCGCGCGCCACGGCGGCCAAGGCCAAAACCGGCGCGGCCACGGGCAAAAAGCGGATGTTCATCAGCGTGTTGCCCGGCGAACAGGTGGAAGTGGCTCTGGCCGAGGAAGGCTGCCTGCTGGAATACTACCTGGACATGCTCCACCAGCGCAAAATCAAGGGCAATATTTACAAGGGCGTCATCCACAACATCGACACCAATCTCCAGGCCGCTTTTGTGAGCTACGGCGCGGGCAAGAACGGCTTTTTGCAGATCGACGAGATCCATCCCGAATACTGGCTGGCCCATCACGAACCGGCCAAAGGCAAGAAGTTCCCGCCCATCCAGAAGGTGCTCAAGGCCGGTCAGGAAGTGCTGGTGCAGGTGGTCAAGGAGCCCACAGGCAACAAGGGCGCGTTTCTGACCACCTGGCTCTCGCTGGCCGGGCGTTTTCTGGTGCTCACGCCCGGGCAGGAGCAGATCGGCGTTTCGCGCAAGGTGGAAAATGACGAGGAACGCGCCCGCCTGCGCGAGATGATGAACGGCATCGACCCCGGCCAGGGTCTGGGCGTCATCGTGCGCACGGTGAGCGCCGGCACCACCAAGACCACCCTGAAGAACGATCTGCAGTATCTGAAGCGCCTCTGGCGCGACATCCGCAAAAAAGCCACGGAAATATCGGCCCCGGCCCTGATCCATCAGGAGCCCGGCCTCTCCGAACGCGCGGTGCGCGACTACCTCACCGACGACGTCTGCGAAATCTGGGTGGACAACGAGGAAGTGGCCCAGGGCATCCGTGATACCGTCAGCCTGCTTTTCCCGCGCAAGAAAGATCTGGTGCGCCTGCACGGCGATATCCGCCAATCCATGTGGGAACGTTTCAATCTGCGCCGCCAACTGGACCAGATCTATTCCCGCGAAGTGCTTCTGCCCTCGGGCGGCCGGTTGGTCTTTGACCAGACCGAGGCGCTCATGGCCGTCGACATCAACTCGGGCAAAATTTCCGGCAAGGGCAATTTTGAGGCCATGGCCTTCAAAACAAATATGGAGGCCGCCGAAACCATCGCCCGCCAGCTCAAGCTGCGCGACGTGGGTGGCCAGGTGGTCATCGACTTTATTGAAATGCGCGACAAAAAGCACATTCTGGACGTGGAGAAAACCCTGCGACAGGCCATGAAAAACGACCGCGCCCGCCACGACGTGGCCCGCATGAGTTCCTTCGGCCTGTTGGAGCTGGTGCGCCAGCGCATGGGCTCTTCAGCCCTCGCTATCACCATGGAGCCCTGCCCGGCCTGCGGCGGCACGGGTCAGCGCCGTAACCTGGAATGGCAGGCGCTGCAGGGACTGCGCGAGCTGCGCCGCATGCTGCGCGCCACCAACGGCGAAAAGTGCACCTTTGAAGCCACGCGGGAACTGGGCCTCTATCTGCTCAACCACAAGCGCGACAGCCTGCGCGAAATGGAGCAGGACTTCGGGAAATGCCTGGAAATAGCGATCCGTACCTAGAGCGGATTAACGTTGAGAATGGCATTCTCAACGTTGACGCTGCCTTCAGCCTATCGTTGCTGTCGTCATCCGTAAGCCGCCGGCGGCAACGGCTGACGCGCGGCGGGAACGCGGTCCCGCCCTGGCTTCCGCCGTGGGCGTCCGCTTTTGCAGCCGCCGGAGCAAAGTAACTTT
This sequence comes from Desulfovibrio sp. 3_1_syn3, assembly GCF_000145315.2. Lineage (NCBI taxonomy): Bacteria > Pseudomonadati > Thermodesulfobacteriota > Desulfovibrionia > Desulfovibrionales > Desulfovibrionaceae > Desulfovibrio > Desulfovibrio sp. 3_1_syn3. The sequence goes on along the minus strand of NZ_ADDR02000002.1, from coordinate 75,661 downwards.
GAAAAATTACTTTGCTCTGGAGCCGAAGCGTGGGGACAAGAGCCTGCTGCTGCACGTCTGCTGCGGGCCGTGCGCCATCATGCCCATCACCCGCCTGCTGGACGAAGGCTTTGCGGTCACGGCCTGGTTCATGAATCCCAATGTCCAGCCTCTGGCCGAATATCTGCGCCGCCGCGAAGCCGCCGGAGAGTGCGCGGCGCGTCTGGGCGTGGATATCCTGTACGCGGACGAGACTTGGGACATCGCGGCATGGTTGCGCGCCGTGGCCGGACGGGACGAAGCCCCCGCGCGTTGCGCCTATTGCTGCGAAAGCCGCGTGGAAGCGGCGTTCGCCAAGGCCGCCTCTCTGGGTTTCTCCTGGGTCAGCACCAGCCTGCTCTACTCCCGTTACCAGCCGCACGAGATCATTGCGGCGGCGGGCCGCCGCCTGGCCGCGCCAAGCGGCCCCGGCTTCGTCTACCGCGACTTCCGCACGGACTGGCAGGCAGGCATCGACCGCTCCAAGGGCTGGGGGTTGTACCGCCAGCCCTACTGCGGCTGCGTGTACAGCGAGGCGGACCGCTACCGGAAAAAACTTGAGCGCTGTAAAAAAGAGGCGGCCAAGCATTGATTTTTACAAAATCACATAGATTTTTACAGAAACCTATATTTTCGCTTGACCTCGCGGGCGCTTTTCCGTAAAAAGTTTTTTGCCTTCAGCGATCCCCGATAGCTCAATTGGCAGAGCGGGTGACTGTTAATCACTAGGTTGGCGGTTCAAGTCCGTCTCGGGGAGCCAAAAATGATAAGCCCTTGAGAAATCAAGGGTTTTTTCATTTTTCTGGAACATTGCAAAGTTGATCTGCTGGAAAAGCAAAACAGGCGACATCATCAGGATTGAAACGAACGGGCCAGACCCGGCCACGACCGCAACCGCTGACAAATAACGTCGGGAGGAATGCCGGGGACGGCGGAAAGACCCGCATTCACCCTGACACGCCTCCCGGACCCGTCATAAGCTGATAAAAATCAGTATCTGATTGCAAAAATTTCGAGCATAGTTCTGCTCTCAATTTTCGCAGGATCGTCAGCGAAAAAACGTGCTTTTCGCTGACTCACGGCGACTGCGCCGCCGCAACATCCTACAGATTTTATATATCTAATTTTTCAAATGAGACATTAGTCCATCCGGCTTCTGAAGCGCTCCGCCTGATCAGCGATCAGCTCTTTGTCCTCAAAATAGTTAATCTTCATGGCTCGCTTCATGGCGGCCAAGGTTTCCGCCGCCTTCTTTCGGGCCTTGCGGCTGCCCTCTTCCAATATCCGGTATACTGCGGGGATATCTTTGGAAATCTCCTTACGGCGTTCACGGATGGGGCCAAGTATTTCCTGAAGCACACTGTTCAGGAAGCGCTTTACCTTCACATCGCCCAGGCCGCCACGGGCGTAATGGGCTTTTAATTCTCCCAGATTTTTATACTCGGGCAGATATTTCTCGAAATGCTCATCCCCGCAACAGGCATCCAGGTAAATGAAGACCGGGTTGCCTTCCACCTGTCCCGGGTCCTCCATTCTCAGGTGAGTGGGATCAGTGAACATGGACATAATCTTCTTCTTCACGTCCTCTTCGGAATCAGACAGATAAATACAGTTTCCGAGGGATTTGCTCATCTTGGCCTTGCCGTCGGTACCCGGCAGGCGAAGGCAGGCCTCGTTGTCCGGTAGAAGAATGGTCGGCTCCACAAGCGTCTCGCCGTACACCGCATTGAATTTGTGCACGATCTCCTTGGTCTGCTCAATCATGGGCGCCTGATCTTCGCCCACGGGCACGGTTGTTGCCTTGAAAGCGGTAATATCCGCCGCCTGGCTGATGGGATAAGTGAAGAAACCGACCGGGAGGCTCGTTTCAAAATTGCGCAGCTGGATTTCAGACTTCACTGTCGGATTACGTTGAAGCCTGGAGACTGTTACCAGGTCCATGTAGTAAAAAGCCATTTCGCAAAGTTCGGGCACTTGCGACTGGATGAACAGAACGGATTTTTCCGGGTCCAGCCCGCAAGCCAGATAATCCAGAGCCACTTCGATGATGTTCTGGCGTACCTTTTCCGGATTGTCCGCATTGTCCGTCAGGGCCTGGGCATCAGCAATCATGATATAAATTTCGTCAAATTCCCCTGAATTCTGGAGCTCCACCCTGCGCTTTAAAGAGCCCACGTAATGCCCTATGTGAAGTCGTCCCGTGGGGCGGTCGCCAGTCAATATAATCTTGCCCATCTGTATATCCTCTCGTTTCCTGATACCGGGTTGACGCACAGCATACCTCGAACCAACGAGTGCCTGACTGCAAAAATTTCGGCATAGTCATGCTCTCAATTTTCGCTGACTCACGGCAACTGCGCGGCCGCAAAACCTGTAGGGTTTTGTGGGTCTAATTTTTCAAATCAGACGCGAGGCTCGAATTTTTCGCTAACCACATCCTTTATATTCTATCCCAATTCGTGGATGCCGTCCATACTGACATACTAATCGACTGTGATTCATATCCCTTACTTACGGGAATATTGCAGCAAGCCAGAACGCTATGACATCCCGGAAACAAACTACGTCGTAGCCGCACGGCGACCGTCCTCCACGAATACCGCGCCGCCTTCAACCGGATGTCACAGAGGCTGAACCCGGAAAAGTCCTTGCGGGATAATATCCAACGGAAGCGAACACGGCAGAACGCATGCCGGGCGGATTTTTAGAGCAGCTCACGCATGAAATGCTCTAAAAATCCGCCCGGTCACGGCATGGCCCTTTTTCATTGTTCCGCTTTGCGTTACCATCAGGGCAACGCTTTTGTATCAAGGAAAATCATGTATCCCCTACTCTTGGAAACCGATCAAATCCATTGCTATGACACTGCCGGAAAACGCATAGACTGTATGGGCTCCGGCCCGGGTTCCGAACAAGACGCCGCGCGGCCCAAACATCTCCCGCCCGCCGCCGGCCGCTTTCAGATTCAGGGCGATCTGGTGCGGGACAGCCTGAGCGGCGCGCTCTGGGCCCGCAACGCCAATCCCGCCGACTTTCCGCTCAACTGGGAGGAAGCCCACGCGCTGGCGGCGGATATGGCCGCCCGTAAAGCCCATGGCTGCGCCGACTGGCAGTTGCCGCCCCGGCGGCTGCTCTTTTCCCTGCTCAGCCATCAACATATCAATCCTGCCCTGCCCGAGGGGCATCCCTTTACCAACGTCTTTTCCGGCTACTACTGGACCGCCGATACCTGCCACCGCCTGCCGGAACAGGCCTGGCACATTCATCTGGGCGGCGGCCGGGTGACCCGCGTCCGCAAGGACGAAGCCGCCCTGGCGTGGCCGGTCTGCCTGCCGAAAACAGAAGATGCCGCGCCGCTCTTTTCGCCCGGGGAGCGTTTTGCACTAGATGGCGACTCGGTGCGGGATCAACTTACAGGTTTGATCTGGAGCCGGAATGCCGATCCTCTGGGCCGCCCCCTGCCTTGGGAAGAAGCCCTGGCCGCTGTGGACGGACTCAACAGCGCGGCTCTGGACAGGGCCACGGACTGGCGCATGCCCAATATCAGGGAACTGGAAAGCCTGGTGGACCTTCAGGCCGACTCCCCGGCCCTGCCCGAAGGGCATCCTTTTACAAACGTGCGCGACGTGTACTGGTCGTCCACCACCAGCGTCTATGAAGCCCGTTACGCCTGGGCGCTTTACAGCCGCGACGGCATGGTGGGCGTGGGCTTCAAGCCTGACACCGGTTTTCATCTCTGGCCGGTGCGCGGCACAAGCTGAGAACTTCAACCGCCGACCAATGAAAAAGACCCGCCTCCTGAACGGGTCTTTTTCATTGGTCGGCGGAAATAAGGCCGGGCGCGCCGGCCCCCGTACCCTCCGCCGTTATTCCTCACGCCTCAGAGCAGGAATGCCAGGAAAGGCAAAACCAGTGCCAGACAGACCACCCAAAGCAGCAAGTCCTTGAAAGTACGGTCCGCCGTTTCGGTTTCGGCCAGGATCAACGCTCCGCCGATATGAAAGGGGCTGGCCGCCATGACCGCGATGCTGCCGGAAAGCAAAGCCAGTTGCATATTCGCGGCTATGGCCTGGACAGCGCTGCCCATGGACTTGATGGCCACCGGTATCACCAGGCCCAGCACGGCCACGGACGAGGATTCAAAATTGGCGATGATGGTCCCCAGCAGACTGATGCCGTAACGGACCAGAGAGGGATTTTCCATGCCTGACAGCGCCGATCCGATGGCGTGCAACACGCCCATTTTCTCCAACAGGCCCACGTACAACAGCACGCCGCCGATCATCAGGGCAATGCCCCACGGCAGTTTGGCAATGGCCTGCTTGCCGTTGGTACGGAAAATGATCTGCAACGTCATACCCGCGGCAAAGGCCGTCAGGCCCACGTCAAAACGCCGCAGCACCAGCGTGATGAAACAGAGCACGGCCGCCAAAGAACACCATTGATAGGCTGTCAGCCCGGAGCGCGTCAGGGCCTTGTCCACAGCGCGGGCGGAAGTCGGAAGCACATCCGCCCCGGCCTTCACGGCTGGCTCGACTTGCCCGTTTTGTCCTTTCTGTCGCAACAGCTTCAGGCCGCCGAAGCAGAAAAAGCCCACCAGGCCCACGGCCAAGGCCAATGCGCCTTGGCACAGAAAGAAAAAAACGCTGTCAAAGGCAATGCCGTTTTGGGCCGCCTGCATGGCCACCAGGTTGCCCCAGGGATTGAAGGGCGAAAAGCCGCCCACGCAAGCGCCCTGAATAACCACGGTACCCATCAGGGCGGCCCGGATGTTTTCGCGCCGGGCTATTTCCATGGCTACCGGTATGGTGATGGCCAGCGCGGCGGCGGGCAGCGCGCCCACGGCGCAGATCACCGCCGTGAGAAAAGCCATGACCCAGGGCAGCAGAAAGGCCCTGCCGCGCGCCGCCCGTACCATGGCTGTAACAAAGATGTCCGCCAGCCCGCTTTCCTGCACATGGTTCCATAAAAAGGCCACGCCGAGCACCAGAAGCACCAGTTTGGTGGGAAAGCCCGCGTACAGGCTCTTGACCGGCACACCGGCGATCTCGGCCAGCACAAAGGCGGCGGGGATCATGATCAGACCGAGGTTGATATGCTGCCACAGGCTGACGGCGAACACCAGCGCCAGCCAGACCAGGGCGAGTATCTGCAGTGTTGTCATGCCGAGTTCTCCTTGGTCGGGGTTCGGATTCCGGCGAAAAACCGGGGTAATCCCGGCTTCCCGCCGTTCCTGAAGCCGCTTTTCCGACGGCTGCGGTCAGGACAGTTTTTCGATGCGCAGATGCTCCGGGTCAATGCGGACCATGTCGCCCGTGCGCAGCATCGTCAGGGCGTCCGGCCGCCAGCCTTCGGTAATGGGGATGCCCGCGAACACCGCTCCCTGGACCATGACGGGATTAAGCTTGCCGAAAACGAACGCACGGGGCGCGAAGCCCTTGCAGACCAGGTCGCGAAAAGCCCAGCCCCCGGCCACGCCGCCCTTGGCCGTGGGGATGACCAGGATTTTATCCTTGATGGATTGCCCTTCCGCGCTGTGTCCCCGCCGGGAAATGACGCCGCTGGTGCGGTCCAGATCATAACGCGGGCTGAACCCCTCCCTGAACACGACAACCTGCCCGCTGACGGTCTGACCCATGGCGCGCGTGACGATGATGATTTCGCTCATTGCAGTTCTCCTGTGCAGGCAATATCCACGCACTGCGCGGTATGGCGCAGCACGGTATTGAAACGGTGGGCCGTAATGGTGTTGACGATCTTGCCGGAATTGGAAATCAGATTGATCCAGCCGTTCATCTTTCTGATGCCGGAGAGATTCTGGAGCAGATAAAAACAGACGCCTTCCATCAGTTGTACGCCCGCCTCTTCCAGAATCCGCGCATAGCCCAGCCGCCGGGCGTTGGACATGACGCTGTTGTTGGTGGTCACAAATACGTGCATGCCTTTGGCCACCCGGCGCCCCTGGAAAAGCTCCGCCAGACGGCGCATTTCAAAGATGGAAAGTTGCGGACCGGAGAAAACGACCACATTTTCCGCACCGTCCAGATAGGCATAGTTTTGGTACACCTTGTCCAGATCCTCAGGGGTGACGGTCATGCTCTTTTGCGGCTCCCGGCCGCCGAAGGCTTCTTCACGGCTGCGGGCCTCAGGCGTGACGCCGACCATATGGTACATGGCCATGGAACCGTAGCTCGCCAAGGCGCAGCCCAGATGCTTGAGATCGTCCGGCGAGGGACGCCGCCGCACGCCTTCGAAAACCGGCACGGCGAAGTAGTCCTGATGGGGGTGGCCCACCAGCTTGCCCAACGCCCCCCAGTCCGCCACATCCCGCATTTCGGCTTCCAGGCGTACCTCAATAGTGCCGCGTCGGCAGGCGTCCAGGTGAAAACCATAGGCGGGCGTGCGCCCGGTGATGGCCGCCGAAAGACTTGCATTGCCGGATTCGAAATTGGTGCGCGCGCCAAAAATGGAATTGGCGGCAATGACCGTGCCCGTATCGCCCCAGGCCAGATGTTCTCCCAGGGTCGGCTGGTAGTAGGTCTGGTAGTTGATGCAGGAATCAATGCGAATCATGCGCAGCTCTTCCAGCAGGCGCATGATTTCCTCCTCCTTGTCCATTTCTTCGCTGTCCTGTCCCAGGCTGGCGGCACATTGCATGTCCATGCAGCGCGCATTGGTGGTTGTGCCCACCACGCAACTTGCGCCCAAGGCCTTCAGACGCCGTAAAAACTCCAGTCCGCCGTCGCCGATCAGCTCAATGTCCGCCATGACGTGTGCATTGGCGACGGGCACGAATTTTTCGGCCTCGAAAAAATTTCCCACCGCAATCTGATAGGCCAGCGCCTCTTTGACGGCCTCCCCCCGCTCACCGCGCAACATGCCTTTTTCCTCATCCGTCAAATGCATTGTCCCGGTATCCATGTCTGCCTCCTTCAGGAGTTGACGGCGCGGCCGGATGACCGCACCGATATTGGCCTGGAACGCACGCGCCCTTCCGGAGGACGCGGCGGCTTTTATTTATTTTCTTTTATAAGCATACAATAGCATACATTTTGCTCTAAAAAAATTTGGCCCAATGCTTCGCCCAGACCAACCGCCTGCGCGGCAAGGGAAAAGAGGGTTCCCGGCGGCTTTGAAAGCCTGTTTGTAAAAATTTTTCGCTGCTTCATGGCGGCTACGCCGCCGCAACACCCTACGGGTTTTGTGTATCTAATTTTTCAGACACCAGCCCCCTCCTCGCCCAGATGCACACTGAGGCGATAAATGTCCGGGCGCAGGAAATGGGTGGTGTATTCCAGGGGATTGCCCGACGCGTCCCTGGTGATGCGTTCCAGTACCAGCAGGGACGTACTGGGGGAAACTTCCAGCAGGTCGCTGATATTTTTGGGCGGCTGCTCGCAACTGACCAGAAATTCCGAGCCCATCGGTTCCTGCGCGAATTTTTCCCGCAGCATCCTGTACACCGGCGTGGACTCCACGTCCGCCGAACTGATGTGGTTGCCGATGGTGTACGGCAGGCAGACCCGCGCCACGGCGTGCGGAATGCCCCGCGAGACGTAGAGGCGGTCGAAACGCAGGACGGGCCGGGGCCAGTCGCGCAACTTTTCCGGCAGGGGCACCTCCCTGCCCAGCCAGCCGAAGTCGATCATCTGCGTCCGCACATCCTCTCCGTTGCGGCGGAAGGTGTCCATAAAGGCGGAAACGCGGTCAATGGAGTGAATGATGCACGGCACGGCACGCGCGATAAACGTCCCCTTGCCGGGGCTGCGCACCAGCAGGCCCTCTTCCACCAGGCGTTGCAAGGCCTTGCGGATGGTGGAACGTCCCACCTGAAAAATGCGGGTCAGCTCGGCCTCGGTGGGAACGCGCTCCCCTGGGCGCATGCCCATGAAATGGGCGCGTAACCGGTCCGCAGCCTGCTCATACAGGGACCGGACGCTTTCGCGTTCCAGACTTTCCATGGCGGGAAGCTTGCTGCATGACATATTTATCACCTCTCACCCGCATACAATAAGGAACATTTATTCCCTGATACCCGCGCCGTGCGGCCCTGTCAAGCCCGGCAAAAAATATTTTGCGTTCACCGGATGCCGCCTCAGCAGCGTGCCAGGGGCAATTCCTTCCAGTCTGTGGTCAAACGGGGAGAACAGTGCTCCCGGCGCATATGCCAGGGGGCCTCGCCCAGGCCCTGCGCTCCGAAGGCCACGGCATCCCTGCCGAAACGCCGGTTGATGGCGTCCAGGGACGCCATCAGGCGTTCCCGCCGTTGTCGGCGCTCCGCGTTTTCCGGCACCAGCAGGCTGCCCTGAAGGCGGTCTTCGGCCTCCAGGTCAAAGAGCATGACCCCGGCCTTGGCGTAGCCGAAGCCGGGGCGGTAGATGCGCTCCAGGCCGCTCATGGCGGCGTTGATCAGGCTCAGGCTGTCCGCCGTGGGCGCGGGAAAGCGCAGCTGGACCGTCTGATCGTAAAACCGCGCGCTTTCATGGCGGGAAGTGCGGATATGCACGGCCATGCCCCCGGCCACAAGGCCCTCCCGGCGCAGGCGCGCCCCGGCGCGCGCGGCAAAGCAGGACAAAGCCTGGGCCAGCATGGCGCGTTCACGGACTTTGTTCGCAAAGGAGCGCGAGGACATCAGGGCCTTGCGGGGCGCGGGCGCATTGCCCTCCCCGATGCAGGGCAGACCGCGCAGTTCCAGGGCCGTGCGCCAGCCCGCCACGGTGAGCCGCTTGCGCAGCCAGAGATCTCCGGCCCGTTTCAGATCCAGGGCTGTGCGCACGCCCTCGGCCCGAAGCCGCTTGGCCTGTCCGCGCCCCACGCCCCAGACCTCATCCACAGGCGTCCCGGCCAGCACGGCGTCGATGTCCGCCTCCGGCCTGACCAGGGAAAAAACACCGTCATAGGCGGTCCTATTTTTGGCGACATGGTTGGCCACCTTGGCCAGGGTGCGCGTTTCCGCCAGGCCGATGGACACGCTGATGCCGGTCCAGCGCAAAATGGTCGCCCGCAGGGCTCGGCTGAATTGGGGCAGATTGGCCCGCAGGGGCGCATCCAGACGAAGAAAGGCCTCGTCAATGGAGTATGGCTCCACCACCGGACAGTGCTGCTCCAGAATGGCGAGAATACGCGTGGAAATATCCCCGTACAGGGCGTAGTTGGAGGAAAAAACCGCCACGTCCAGTTCCTTGAGCAGCGGGCGGATCTTGAATTCCGGCGCGCCCATGGGAATGCCCAGGGCCTTGGCCTCGGCGGAACGGGAGACGATGCAGCCGTCGTTGTTGGAAAGCACCACAACCGGCCGGTCCGCCAGATCCGGCCGGAACAGCTTCTCGCAGGAGGCGTAGAAGTTGTTGCAGTCCACCAAGGCCCAGAGCGGTTTTTTACAATTTATGGATGACATGGGTTACCACGCCCCAGATGTGCACATATTCGCGTTCCGTGATATCGATGGGTGAGAAGCACGGATTTTCCGGGGCCAGCAGCACCCGCCCGGCGCGTCGCAGCAGGCGTTTGACGGTCAGCTCGCCGTCCAGGGCGGCAATGACCACCCGCCTGTGCCCGGCCTCCACCGAGCGGTCCACAATAAGCAGATCCCCGTCGTGGATGCCCGCGCCCAGCATGGAATCACCGTGCGCGCGCAGAAAAAAGGTGGCCGCCTCATTACGTACCAGATATTCATGCAGGTCGAGCTTGCGGTCCAGATCGTCCTCGGCCGGAGAGGGAAAACCCGCCTCCACGGGCGAAAGATACAGCGGCAGGCCCTCGCGCCCGCCTGGGCGCACCGGGGCCGACGCGCCCAGCAGTTCAAGAGCGGGAGAAAAGAGCGGCGTATCCATGCCCTCTTGATAGCGGCAGAAGCCCATGCTGGCAACTGCCCAGCCGGGCCGCAGCGACCTTCAGCATCGGCCCGCGCCGCATTGACGGGCGTATCCCCGGCATTGTAGGTCTGGACCAGGGCGAATCCGCTTTGATGCCACATCTTTCAGAGCATCGCTTCAAACCAGACGAGACGTTGCGGACGGCGAACCGCCCGCAGCCGGAGGATATATGAGTTTCACGTCCCGGTTCAAAAAAAATGCCGCCAAGGTGGGCAACGGCCTGCTTTTCGCTGTGGCCCTGACCACGCCCGTGGTCCTGGGAGTGGCATTTCAGGCTTTTTCCCTGGTCTCCGCCGCCTCGTTCGGCGCCATGTTCGCCTTGCTCATCGCGCCCCGGCACGGAGCCCTGGCCCGCGTGGTGGGCATCAGCATCGGGGGCCTGCTGGTGGTGCTGGCCGCCGCCCTGGGCATTGCCCTGCAAGGCCGACACGACCTTGTGCTGGTTCTGCTTTTCCTGCTCAGCTGGCTGGCGGCCCTGCCCAGACCGGATCAGGCCTATCTGGGCCTGATGGTCAAATACGTGGCGTCTTCCGTATTGCTGACCTCTTTCGGCTTTTCCGCCACCCTGCCCATGGCCCTGGCTTTTCTCGGCGGCATTGCGCTGGGCATCTGCCTCAGCCTGGTGAGCATGCTCTTTGAAGCCGACGACGCCACCACCCCGCTGGAGGAGTTCAAAGCCTTTCTGCACGGGGCCACCAACGGCCGCCTGTTCGGCGTGGCCGTGCCCGTGACGGTGCTGTTCTCCACCCTGGCGGCGCGATATTTCTCCTTCAGCGACCCGGCCTGGGTGGGCCTGACCGTGCTCTTCGTCATGCACAGCGACGGCGCCACGGAGCTGTTCCGGATCTGGGCGCGAACCCTGGGCACTCTGGCGGGCGTGCTGGTTTCCGCCGTGATCCTCTACACTGTGACCGCCCCCCTGCATATCGCCGTGGCCATAGGGCTGGCGGCCTTTGGCATGCCCTATGCCAAGGGCCATTACGTGCTGTTCAGCTTTGCCATCACCTGCGCGGTGCTGCTGCTCATCGACATTTCCATGTTCCAGATGGGCGGGGACATGCCCTTGCTGCGCTGGCGGCTCATTGACACGGTCATCGCCTGCGCCTGCGTGCTGCTCTCCAACCTCACGCTTCGGCTGATCCGCAGACTGCGCCACCGGGGAGACCCCCCGGCGGGACAGGCGGCATAATTTCACGGCATATGACGGAAAGGCCCCCTGAACGCGAAGTTCAGGGGGCCTTTCGGCGTTATGGTCCGTGAATTGCTCTATTTTAGATTGTAGACCTTGCGGATATGACGCTCGTTGTAGCTGAAATCCCAGTGCAGTTCCTTGATCGCGTGCATGAGTTTTTCCCACGACCGGGTTTCAATGGCATCCACGATCAGGCCGTGCTCGGCCACGGCCGCCAGATACCAGTCCGGCACGAAATTCTTGCGCGGGAAGTCCCAGAGCCGATTTTTGATGGGCGTCAGGATGCGCCTGGCGAAAATATTGGGCGAGACCTCGAAAAAAATCTCGTGAGTACATATTTCAATACAAGGATCCGGGCACCCTCTCCCGCAGGGCAGACCCCGGAAACGGCCAGAGCAAAGTAACTTTTCAAAGTCACTTTGCTCTATCTGCCGAGGCTTGAGGCAAAAGGCTCCGAAACGCGCAAGGCGTTCCGGGGCCTTTTGTTTGAAATGCAAGGGGGTGAGCTTACACCGCGCCGCTGCCCTTGCAGACCGGACAGGGGGTGCTGTTGCCGCAGTGCGGGCAACTCACGGGCGTGACCTTGCCGTTGCCCCGGCAGCGGGGACAGGGCAGATCGCCGTACTCCGTCCGGATCACGCCCTTGCCGGTGCATTCGGGACACACAGGCTTGCGCTGGCCGTTCCAACAGGCTCCGCAGGAAATTCTGCCGGTGCCGTCGCATTTTTCACAGAGTTGCATGGCGGCTCCTCATCATGGGAAAAAGGTTGTAAAAAGACGCGCGGATACGGTCCGTGCCGACCGTCATCTCCACCACGTGGGCCTGGATAACCCGAGGGATGCCGCCCGGTCAATGGCCCCGCCCCCGTCTGTTCCCTACTGTCTGATTGCAAAAATTTCGAGCAGAGTCATGCTCCCAACTTTCGCCGGCTCCCTGCGGCTACGCCGCCGCAAAACCCTACGGATTTTATGTGTCTAATTTGAAAAATTAGACACACCTGATCCGGCGTGCGGCCGACAGGCATTGAATCAATTTTTAATGAAGTAAAGGCCTTGCCAGCCATAATAAAAATTGATAGTCTTCAATCTAAAATTTACCTACATTAATATAAAAAGAACAAGCGCAACTTTTTGCGCAGTCCCGTTCTGCCGCAGGATGACGAGGTTTGCCATGTCCGATACAATCTCCTTTTCCCAGACTCTGGCCCGGCTGATGCGGGCTCTTGACGCCGCCAGCGAAGCTGAATTGGCCCGCGCCCTGGGCATCACGCCCCAATCCGTCAGCGGCGCGCGCAAACGCGGTGAAGTGCCCCCGGCCTGGATTCAGACCTGCGCCGCGCAAACAGGCGTCAACGCCCACTGGCTTTTTTTCGGCAGCGGTCCCATGCGCCTGCCCGAAGCAGCGGAAGGCGAACTGCCCAGCATGCAGGAAGATTGCGACACCGAGCTGATCACCGTGCCGCTGGCCGAGGCCCGTTTGTCCGCCGGTACCGGCAGTCTGGAAGTCAGCAGTAACAGCAACGAGGGCGGCTATGCCTTCCGCAGCGACTTTCTGCGCCGCAAGGGCAATCCCCGGCGCATGGTCCTGATGCGGGTGTCCGGCGACAGCATGGTGCCGGAAATCTTCGATAACGATCTGGTATTGCTGGACCGGGGCCAGACGGAAATCAGCCCGGGCCGTCTCTATGCCGTAGGTTTTGAAGACGCCATCTACATCAAGCGCATCGACAAACTGCCCGGCAAGATCATCCTGCACAGCGTCAATCCGGCCTATCCGCCTCTGAGCCTGGATCTGCGCGGCGACTGCGCGGATCAGTTCCGGGTTATCGGCCGCGTGCTCTGGTCCGGCCGTGAATACCGCTGACCCGAGGGCGCTGTCTCGCGCCGGGCGCTGACTGATTTCCGCCGACCCCGCCCGACCGTCATGGCTGAAGCCGGAAACCATGCCCGGCGCGGAGTCGGGTCGAACCGCGCCGTTATCGAAATCCGGCATCACTTGCGCCCGTTCCTTGTCTCGGCTAGGCTGAATGTCAGCAAAAATTGCGGCCGCGGCCGCGCGCAAAGGAGTTGTCCATGCTGAAACATTGTGCGGCATCCGCCCTTCAGGCTCTCCTGCTGCTGGCTGTAGTTGCATTGCTCCCGGCGCTTGCCGGGTCAGCGTCGGCGGCAGCCGCCGGTTCCGCGCAATCGCCTCCGGCGACAACGGCCGCCGAAAGTCCGCGCGCGACTATTCCCGCCGCGCCGGACGCCGTGGAGCCTTCCGATGACGCCGCCCCGGATGCCGGGCAGGATGTCGCGGGTGACGCGGAAAACGCCGCCGAAGTGGACCGCCTGCTCAGCCGGGACTTCCGTGTCTGCATGGATGCGGCGGCGGGCATCACCGTGCCCATGCAGGACTGCATGAACGCCGAGGTGGAACGCCTGGAGAAACATATGGCCGAACAGCGCGCCCGCCTTGTTCCGATTCTCTCCGAAGAACGGGCCAAGGCTCTCAATGACGCGCTTGAAGCCTGGGAAAATCTGCGCAAAAACGGCTCCTCCGCCATGTACGATCCCGACGGCGGCACTCTTGCCACGGTGATTTCCTCACTCTGGTATCTGGAGCAGACCGCGCGCATGTCTCGCTGGCTGGACGATATGCTGAACAGCGCCACTTCGCAGTAAAGCGGTCCGGCGCTCTCCGGGTTCGGTGACGCCTCCGGCGGCCAGGAGGGCAATCTCCTATTTAACAGGCTCCAAAAAATAAGATTATAGCCTCTCAATAGATATTGAGGGGCCTTTTTATTTTCTTAGCCGCTCAATCTCTCCAACCACCCTCTTGGAAAAGTCGATCGGATCTGCTTGCAGAGCCTCGCACAGACAAAATATTGTGTTTACAGTCGGCTTTCTATTCCCCTTTTCTATGTCTCTCAGATAGCATCTTTCGATGTTCGCAAAATCCGCCAAAGATGATTTGCTCATCTCCTTTTCATTTCTTAATGATTCAAGCGTATTAGCTATAGCTTCCGCCAAATTTGGATAACGTTTCATGCTTCAAGGTACACGAAAATCTTGGCTTCCTTCAGATACAAATGTATCCATACGGAATCGGATACTTAAATATCCGAAATAAGTTTTCGTCATAGGGGAAATCAATTTGATGCATCAGAGATCAGTTGCATAGCTTTCAGAAATTGTTTTGCAATGGTTAAGTCCACTTGTTTTACCCTGAGCCGACCACAACGGGCAGTGTATTTACTCAGGCGTCTGGAATACCAGGAAAAAATAAAAATGCGGACCCTCTTGCGAGTCCGCATTTTTATTTCCTTCTGGTAACGAAAAAGAAGCTTCGCTAATCAGTCCCCTCCTCCGTCTTGGCCGCCGCCGCGGGCACAGTGTCCGTCCGGGCTTTGGCCGCATCGGCCCTGGCCTTTTTGACGCGCGGCGTGCCGGTGCGCAGCACGTGGAACTTGCGCACCGAGGGCTTGCGGTGGATGGACTCCTGCTTCAGGCATTTGGTGGGGCATTTTTCCACGCAGGCCGAGCAGTACACACAGAGGAAGGGGTCATATTCCCAGCGCCCGGCCTTGGCATCCACAGTAATCGCGCCGGTGGGGCAGACCCGGGCGCAGGTGGAGCAGAAAATGCAGGCCTGCACGTCATTGTGGATGACGCCCCGGTAGGCCGGGAAGGGCTCGCGCTCCTCCAGCGGGTACAGCCGCGTGGCGGGCTTGCCGGACAAATTGCGCAGTACGTTTTTGAGCATATACATGGGCTACCTCTCTGTGCAGGAAATGCACGGGTCAATGCTCAGCACGATCACCGGCACGTCGGGCAGTTTGCAGCCGGGCAGCATGTGCAGCAGGGCCGGGATGTTGGCAAAGGTGGGCGTGCGCACGCGCATGCGCTCCAGCATCTTGGTGCCGTTGGCCCGCACGTAGTAGAAGAGCTCACCGCGCGGCTGCTCCACCCGGAAGATGGATTCGCCGTCCGGGTTGCCGGGCAGCTTGACGGTCAGCTCGCTGTCGGGCAGACGGTTCAGGGCTTCGCGGATCAGGTCGATGGAGTGCAGCACTTCGTAAAAGCGCACCTTGGAACGGGCATAGCAGTCGCCGTCCTGCTCCACCACGGGGATGAAGTTGAGGTCGTTGTAGGCCGCGTAGCCGTGCATGCGCTCGTCGATTTCCCAGCCGCTGCCGCGCAGGGTGGGCCCGGCCGCGCCCAGCAGGCGAGCGTCGTCCTTGCTCAGCAGGCCGATGCCGCGCGTGCGTTCCTGCACGGTGTAATCGTTGAGCATGGTGCTGGTCAGCTCACGCATGCCCTGCTCCAACGCGTCGAGCTGCTCCAGCATCCAGCGGATCTGGTCCGGACTGAGGTCGCGACGCACGCCGCCCACCACATTGACCGACAGGATCACGCGATTGCCCGCCGTGGCTTCGCAGATGTCCATGACATGCTCGCGGATGCGCCAGAACTGCTGGAATACGCTTTCAAAACCGAAGGCGTCCGCGAACAGACCCAGCCAGAGCAGATGGGAATGGATACGGTGCAGCTCGGACCAGACCACCCGCAGGAACTGGGCGCGCGGCGGGGCCGTGACGCCCAGCATGTCCTCAATGGCATTGCAGTAACAGTTGGCGTGGATGCAGGAGCAGATGCCGCAGATGCGCTCCACCACAAAGACCATCTGATTGAAATCCTTGTTGCGGACCAAACTTTCCAGGCCGCGGTGCACAAAACCGAGCTGCGGCACGGCCTGCACCACGGTTTCGTCCTCCACCACGAATTTGATGTGCAGCGGCTCCGGCAGCACCGGATGCTGCGGCCCGAAGGGAATGACGGTGGTGCGGTTGCTCATGCTTGCTCTCCTTTGGCGGCTTCGCCGCCCTCAGGGGCGGGCGCGGGCGTTTTGGCCCCGGCCGGGCGCTTCACCGTGGTCATGGTGAAGTAAGGACCGCGCGTGACTTCGCCTTCCAGATACATGCCGCCCTCGTAGTCCAGAGGCAGGCCCTCAAAGCGCACCCCGAACTGATCCTGGGTCTCGTTTTCAATGAGCACCGCGCAGAAATAGACCGAGGAGATGCTGGGAATGAGCTGGTCCTTGTCCACATCCATACGCAGGTGGCGCATACCCTTGGCGTCGCTGGGCGACCAGTGGCAGAGCTCGGAGTTACGGCGCAGATCCGTCATGGTCAGATTTTCGTCAAAGTGATAGTAAAGGCGCAGGGTATGCTCGTCGAGCACGGTCTGCGACATGGTCACAAAACGGTATTTGGCGTCCGCCAGACGCCGCACCTCGGTGAGCAGCGTTTCAGGCGTGACGGGCGTGGCTTCGAAAAACATGGCTTTTGTCCTTTACCGGGCTCAACCCGCGTTGTTCATGTGCGCCGCAGTATCCGGCTCTTGTCCGCCGTTGTCTCCCACGGCACCGGCAGGCGTTCCGTCGTCGGCGTCGCCGGGCATCAGCATGGGCTCGGGCGCGGGGCCCAGGCCCATCTTGGCCTTGAGCACGTCCAGGGCCGTGACCACTCCGTCGATGATGGCCTCGGGCTTGGGCGGGCAGCCGGGCACAAAAACATCCACGGGAATCACGTTGTACGCGCCGTTGAGGATGTTGTAGCTGTCCTTGAAGACCCCGCCGGAGAGATTGCACGCGCCGATGGAAACCACGGCCTTGGGTTCGGGCATCTGGTCGTAGATCTGCCTGAGCACATGCCGGTTGCGGTGGTTGACCGTGCCGGTGACCAGCAGCACGTCGGCGTGCTTGGGGTTGCCGGTATTGACCACGCCGAAACGCTCCACGTCGTACATGGGCGTCAGGCAGGCCAGCACTTCGATATCGCAGCCGTTGCAGGAGCCGCAGTCAAAATGGATGATCCACGGCGACTTGAGTCGGCTCCGTTTGATCATTGCATCGAGGAATCCCATAGTCCGGCCTCCTTAGGCCACGTAGAGCCACAAAAGGTTCACCAGCGCGAGCCCCATGCCCACCAGCAGCGATTGCTTCTGCACCATCCACTGCCAGGTCAGGCGGGCGGTAATGTTGTCGATGAGGATTTCCGTAAACAGCGAGGCGGCCACCAGGATGGCCATGCCGATGACGCTGGTGTGCCAGAACACGGCGCAGAGCCCGAGAATCAGCACCAGGTCCAGCCAGTGGCCGATTTCAATCAGGGCCAGGAAGGGACCGGAGTATTCAGTCTGCACGCCGCGCACCAGTTCCTGATGGCCGTGGTGACCGGCGGAAAGGTCAAAGGGCGATTTGCGCAGCTTGATGGTCAGGGCATACCCCAGCGCCAGGAACAGCAGGGGCATTTTCAGCAGCAGGGGCGAATCCAGCTTGAAGACATCCGAAAGCATGAACGAACCCGTGCACATGGCAAAGCCCACGAAGACCATGATCAGAATGGGTTCGTAGGCCAGCATCAGCAGCAGTTCGCGCTGCGCGCCCACCTGGCTGTAGGGCGAGGGCACGCAGATGGCGCCCACCACCTGAAAGACCGCGCCCACGGTGAGCACAAAAAAGAGCAGCAGCAGATCCCCGCCCATAAAGAAGATGAACAGGGCCAGCGCCGAGGAAAGCAGATAGATGTAGGCGCTGAACACCAGCCAGGCGTTGGTCACCCTGGCTTGTTTGCCGAACAGTTTGAGCACGTCGTAAAAGGGCTGGAGCAGCGGCGGTCCCTGGCGCGACTGCAGACGCGCCGTGATGCGGCGGTCCACCCCGCTGAGCAGGCCGCCCGCAAAGGGGGCCAGTATCAATCCGCCGATGGCGCCGAAGATGGTGAGCATCACAGCAGACCTCCTACCAAGACGATCAGAAAGGCCGTGGAAATAATGTCGATGGCGCGGGTAATCTTGCCCTCGCCCACGTACTGGGCCAGATAGTAGTTGGCGGCGCGGGCCGGTTCAAAGACGTTCATGGGCCCCCTGAAGCCCACTTCGCCGTTGCGTTCCTCCGCCAGACCGGAGAAGTACGGCAGGCTGTGCGCGTCTTCAGGCACCTTCTTGGCCGCCCGCCAGGCCAGCCATGCGCCACCTGCCAGCAAAATGAAGAGCAGATAGAGCCAGGCCATGCCTTCCGCGCCGGTAATGCCCGCGCCGGGAATGAAGCCCTGGAGGTTAAGGCGGGCGTACAGGCCGGTGACCGAGGGAGCCACGAAGGTCTTCAGCACCAGGGGCGAGATGAAGGAAAAGAGCAGCGCCAGGCCGCAGAGCGCGCAAAGGGCGAAAAAGACCGACGCGCGCGGATTGCCCTTGGCAGGGTGCTCGTGCAGGTTGGCTGAGGAAACCAGGATGCCGGCCCAGCGCGCCCAGAACAGCACAGTGAAGGCCGAGCCCAAGGCGATGAAGAAAATGATCGGGGTCATGGCCTGGGTGGCCCTGGCAATGGCCTCAATGGCCATCCACTTGCCGATGAGCATGCCGAAGGGCGGCAACATCATGGTAAAAATGCCGATGGCCGTGATGATGGCCGTGCGCGGCATGACGCTGTACAGGCCGCGCATGTCCTCGATGTCGCGCGAGCCGATGCGCTGCTCAATGGCGCCCACGCACATGAACAACAGGCCCTTGGACACCGAATGGTAAATGATGATCATGGTGGCCGCGACCATGGAGGCCGGGGTGTTGATGCCCACGCAGGCGATGATCAGGCCCAGATTGGATATGGTGGAATAGGCCAGGATTTTCTTGGCGTTGCTCTGGCTGACCGCCAGCATGCAGGTACCCACAAAGGTGAACGCCCCGAACAGGGCCACGATGGTGGACATGGTGGTGCCGGCGAAGGCCGGAGCCATACGCAGCAGCAGATAGGTGCCCGCCTTGACCATGGTGGCCGAGTGCAGCAGGGCCGACACCGGCGTGGGCGCGACCATGGCCCCGCACAACCAGCTCTCAAAGGGCACCTGGGCCGACTTGGTGAAGGCCGCCAGGCAGAGGAAGGCAAAGGGCAGCAGCATGGCCGTGCTCTTCACGTCCAGAGCCACCATCTTCTGCAGCACCAGTTCCGTGGAAAGCGTGCCCAGGCTCTTCTGAATGAAAAGCATGGCCGACACAAAGGCCAGGCCGCCCAGCACGTTCATCCACAAGGCCCGGTAGGCGTTGGCCTCGGCCTCCTTGGTGCGGTCGTGACCGATGAGCCAGAAGGAACAGAGCGTGGTCATCTCCCAGAAAAAGAACATCCAGGAGAGGTTGTTGCAGAGCACCAGACCGTTCATGGCCCCCAGGAAGCAGAAAATGATGGCGAAAAAGCGCGGCTGCCGCGAGGTGCGCAGATGCAGATGCTCTTCGTGGATATCCATGTAACCCAGGCCGTAAATGGTGATCAGCCCGCCCACCACGGAGATGATGATCACCATGATCAGGGACAGGCCGTCGGGCGCGAAGGCGGTAACCGGCGCGCCGTGGTCCATGAGCACGGCCTTGAGGTAGATCAGGCCTACCAGCTGCAGGGCGGTCATGCCCATGACCAGGCGGCTGCCCAACTTCCAGCCCAGGGCCAGAATGTAGAGCAGCAGGATGAAGTCGAGCAGGGTCAGCACATTGTCCAGGGGCAGGCCGAAGAGTTCATGCGCCTCCAGATGGAACGCGCCATGGGCTCCCAGCCCCACCGCCGCAAGCGCCATGACGGTCACGGCCGCGGGCACCAGCAGTTTTCGGATTGCGCCGCTGCGGACATAGTACAACACTATGCCGATGATAAACGGCAAGACCACACAGCAAAAAACAAGAATATCGAGCATATCCACCTCACCGGACGTGAGTTGTGAAAAACTTCACCGATAACGCATCGTAACACAAAAGGGAAAAATGTGTCCTCCTTACACGTCATAAAGCGAATAACTTTTTTATTCCTATCAGTGCAGACGAGTTGCGTCAATGCTGCTTCCGGACTTTTGTTCATTGAGCAAGCGATGAATTTGAGATGAAAATCACATTCTCCCCATGAGGACACTTTCCGGGCTGATGGAACCGACAGGGGGTGGGCGCGGCCACGACCTGTTCCTGATTTTTGGTCGCGTAGACAACGTCAACACGCCGAGGCGCGCCCAGCTCAAGCTGGGCGCGCCTCTTCACAATCCTTACGGTCAGAACGAAAGCTGTTGCCGGACGGCCCCCGTTCCCATTATTGGCAAAGAGGGTGCACCCCGAGATGGATTTTCGTATTATATCAAGGAGAAAGAGCCTGTTGGCGCTGCTGCCTTTGCGGCAGCCGTTGACCGAAGGCCTTGCCTTAGCCGCAGGCGACAAAGGAGCTGCACGGATAAAGCTCCTGCGTCACAACGCTTGAAGCATCCGTAATGCTCATTCCTCGCATGACGATTGACGCGCGGAGGAAGTGTACTCTTCCGGTACTCAACCGGAATAAAGGGCAAATTTCAACGCAGAGCTGACAGAAGAGACACGCATGGCGCCCCCCTCTAGAGAAGCCAGCGCCTCACGGCCTGGTAGAGCTGCTCCGCGGCCACGGGTTTGGAAATGTGCTCATTCATGCCGTATCTCCGGGCCAGCAGCGCGTCTTCCGGAAAAGCGTCGGCCGTCAGGGCGAGAATGGGAACCCGGCGCGCGTCGGCCCGGTCCCGGGCGCGGATGGCCGCGGCGGCCTCATAGCCATTGAGCCGGGGCATCTGAATGTCCATCAAAATCAGATCATAGGTGTCCGGCGCCGAAGCGCAGAACATCTCCAGCGCACGCCGGCCGTCCTCAGCCGCATCCACCGAGGCTCCCTTCATTTCAAGCAGGCCGACCACGATTTCCCGATTGATCTCGTTATCTTCCGCCAGCAGGATGCGCTTGTCCGCCAGGTCCACATTCGGCGCTGACAGCGTGCTTTCGGGCAGCTCCGCGTCGCCGGGCAGGAGAGTGCGGCGCAGTGTGGAACGGAACAACGGCCTGTCGAGGAAAGCGTCCACGCCGTCACGCAGGGAATCGCCGTCCGTGTACAGGGCCTCACGGACAAGGATGACGCGCAACGGCTGTTCCCCGCAAAGCGCGCGGAGAGCTTGGGGCGAGGCCGCCTCGTCCCCGTCCGCCAGGCATTGGTCCAGAAGCGCGGCGGCAACATGCTCAGAGCGTGTCCGCGCGGCGCTGATTTGCTCGCGGGCTTCAACGGCGCTGTGAGCGGGCATGGCCCGCAGGCCCAGATCCTCCAGCAGGCGGCAGGCGCGCAGATTTTCCTCCTGATCCCCGACCAGCACCAGCACGGCCTGTTCACAGGCCGTCCCGGCCGCCGCGGCATTCTCCTCTGCCAGGCGCAACGGCAACGAGACAATGAAGCGGCTGCCTTCTTCCGGCCTGCTTTCCACCTTGATGCCGCCGCCCATCAGGCGCACAATGCTTCGGCTGATGACCAGGCCCAGGCCCGTGCCCTGTATTTTGCAGATGCGGGGATCGTCCGCCCTTTTGAAGGGCTCGAAAAGATGTTTGACGAAATCCTCGGACATGCCGATGCCGTTGTCCGCGATGACGCATTCAAACAGGCCCACGTCGGTATTGAGCGAAGGAAGCTCGTCGATGCTGAAGGCAATGCTGCCGCCCGCCGGTGTATATTTCGCGGCATTGGACAACAGATTGGTGAACAGTTGCTGCAGGCGGCCGGAGTCCCCACGTACCCGTTCATGCGCAACATTTGCCCGCACTGTAAGAACATGCCCTTTCTCCTTCAACAGGGAGCCGCAGACATCCAGCACGTTGCGCACAAGTTCGGCCAGCTCCATATCCTCCGCCGCAAGGCGCATCTGGCCGCTCTCGATCTTGGACATGTCCAGCACTTCATTGATCAGGTTGAGCAAGTGCCTGCCGGAGGCCTGAATTTTTTTCAAACATTCTCCGGCACCGCGCGGATCGTCCAGCCGGGTTCCGGCGATATCGGCCATGCCGAGAATGGCGTTCAGGGGCGTGCGGATGTCATGGGACATCTGGGAAAGAAAGTCCGTCTTGGCCCGGTCGGCCGCTCGGGCGGCGCGGCAGGCATCTTCCAGGGCTTTCTGCTGGAGCTCCTGGCGGGCCCTGATCTCCGTGATGTCGATGCCCACGCTGTAAAAGGAAGGAATGCCGTCCGGGCTGGAAGCCGCGTCCTGATAGCTAAAGGTTGTGGTCAGGGTGCGCACCTCGCCTCCGCGTGTCACGATGCGTATTTCCGTAATATCCGTCCCGCCGCTTTCCTGCAGCCTGCCCATCAACGCCGCGATCCTGGCCAGATCGTCCGGATGCACGTACAGACACCGGCTGTGCAGTTCCTGCGCGAATTCTTCAGCCGTATAACCGATCATTTCCAGAAAACGGGCCCCATGCCAGAGAACCGTCCGCCCGTCCCTGGCATCCACCCTGACAATGCCGCCGGGCAGACTTTGCAGAATCGAATCCCGCTCGCGCTCATGGCCGGCAATGGTCCGCCGGTAGCCGGAGACATCCGTGGCGAACTCGATGCGGGCGTTCCGACCGTTCCAACGGACCTTCCTGTCTTTCAACAGGAAGGTTCGCTGGAGGCACGGATTGTAAAATTCCCACTCATAAAAACCGGATTCATTCAGATACGTGTTGGTACAAAAGGGGCAGGGCGCATCCCGGCCCTGCAGAACCTCATAGCAGAGCGGACGACGGGACAGCGCATTTTCATCCACATGAAAGAGCTCGCAACCGGCCTTATTCATATAGAGCAGC
Organism: Desulfovibrio sp. 3_1_syn3; assembly: GCF_000145315.2. Lineage (NCBI taxonomy): Bacteria > Pseudomonadati > Thermodesulfobacteriota > Desulfovibrionia > Desulfovibrionales > Desulfovibrionaceae > Desulfovibrio > Desulfovibrio sp. 3_1_syn3. Next base: position 52,933 of record NZ_ADDR02000002.1, on the reverse strand, counting down.
TCATGGCTGTCCATGTCGCTGACATAGACTATGCCGTCATACTCTTCCAGCATCCAGCTCAGATCCATCCCATACCCCGTTGCTCCAGTACCATACACCACGCAACACTTTGTTTCAGGTGGCAAGATCGCCTCGCCGCCGCGCCGGGCTCGCGCCCGGCCTTATTCTTTCTCGAAGGACAACGGCTCTTCAGCCAGCGTGGCCACCATCACGGCCTTGATGGTATGCATCCGGTTTTCCGCCTCTTCAAAGGCCAGATTACGGGGGGATTCAAAAACGGCGTCGTCCACTTCCATGCATTCAATGCCGAAACGCCGGTAGATGTCCTCGCCCACCGTGGTCTCGCGATTGTGGAAAGCCGGCAGGCAATGCAGAAATTTGCAGTCCGGATTGCCCGTCTTGTCCATGACGGCCATGTCCACGCGGTAGGGGATGAGCAGCTTGATGCGCTCTTTCCAGACCTCGTCGGGCTCCCCCATGGAGACCCAGACGTCGGTATAAAGGAAATCGCAGCCTTTGACGCCCTCTTCCACGCTTTCGGTACGCGTGATTCTGGCCCCGGTGCTCCGGGCGATATGCTGCGCCATTTCAAAAACCTCGTCCGAGGTCCAGAGCCCCTTGGGGGCCACAGAACGGAAATCCACGCCCAGCATGGCCGAGCCGATCATCAGGGAATTGCCCATATTGTAACGGGCGTCGCCCAGATATGCCAGGCTCTGCCGGGTAAGGGGCTTGGGGCAGCATTCGCGCATGGTCAGCATGTCGGCCAGCAACTGGGTGGGGTGCCATTCATTGGTCAGGCCGTTCCAGACCGGCACGGAGGCGTATTCGGCCAGAGCTTCCACGCGGCTCTGCTCATAGCCCCGGTATTCGATGCCGTCAAAAAAACGTGACAGCACGCGGGCCGTGTCGGCCAGAGATTCCTTTTTGCCCATCTGCGAGCCGGACGGCCCCAGATAGGTGACGTGCGCGCCCTGATCATGGGCGGCCACCTCAAAGGAGCAGCGGGTACGCGTGGAATCCTTTTCAAAAAGGATCACGATGTTTTTGTCCCGCATGAATTTGGGCTCGCGGCGGGCCTTTTTGGCCGCTTTGAGTTCAGCCGCCAGATTCAGAAGATAGGTCAGATCTTCCGGGGTGAAGTCGATTTCCTTCAGAAAATCCCTCTGCTCCAGTCTGTTCATGCTCTGCTCCGGCCCATACGGGCATGGGAATTAGGGTGAAAAACGAAAGCGGGGGCAGAGCCCCCGGCGGCATGCGAACAAAGCGTCCCCGGCGCGCCGGGCGCCCGTGACCGTCAAAGCGTGCGGATCATGCCGATTTCGTCACATCGGTAAAATTTCGGGCACTTGCTGCACTCCACCCAGACCACAGGGGGCAGGCTTTCCCGTTGAAATTCCTGGAAGCCGCAATTGCTGAAGAAAGATTCGGCCAGGGTGAACACAAAGACCCTGGGAATGCCCAGACGGCGGCAGCGCTCCACCAGCGCGTCCACCAGCCGCCTGCCCAGGCCCTGGTTCTGGCAGGCCTGATGCACGGCAATGGAGCGGATTTCCGCCAGATCCTCCCAGAGCACGTGCAGGGAACCGCAGGCCACCACGGTTTCCCGCCCGTCGTCCGACGCCGGGGCCGTTGCCACCATATAGTCCTGGATATGCTGGTACAGATATTGCGGCCCCCGCGCCAACATGACGTTGGAGGAGGCATACTGGTTGATCAGGGCCGACATGCCGTGCACGTCTCCCACCCGGGCGCAACGGATTTCCAGCGCGGACGCGTCGCTGATGCGCACGTCGGGGACAATGACGGTATCCCCGGCGTCAAAGCGCGGAATGGCTATAGGCATTACTGTTGTTACCTGTCGCTGTTTGCGGCCCGCCGCACGGCACGGCCGTGGCGGCGCGGCCCGTGTTGTTCGCCGCGTACTTAGGCACAGCCCTCATTAGAGCGCCTGCTGCAAAGCCGCCTTTTTCCGTACAGCGGCGTTGCAAAAAAGAAATTGACCTCGCGGTATGTTCAATACAGCTTCGTCCAGTTTCTTCTTTGCGCCTTGCTGTCCGAAAAAATTCAGCTTTTCGCGGACGGCGTTTTAATAAGGGCTGAGCCTAGTTCTGAGCCAAGGGCATGGCCCGGTCGCCCAGGCTGTCCAGCAGGGCTTCGAAGTCCGCTTCGGGCATGGGCCGGGCAAAGACATAGCCCTGCACCAGGTTGCAGCCTTTGGCCCGCAAAAATTCCACCTGTTCGGCGCTCTCCACCCCTTCGGCCACGGTACGGATGCTCAGTTGCTGCGCCATGGCAATGACATTGGAAACCACGATGCGCTCGCGCTTGAGATCCTGGCTTTTGCGCAAAAACAGCATATCCAGCTTGAGCACGTCAATGGGCAGTTCCTTAAGCACATTGAGCGAGGAAAAACCCGCGCCGAAATCATCCAGAGAGCAACGGAAGCCGCGTTTCTGCAATTCCAGCACCAGCTCCCGGAAGCGTTCGTCGAACAGGGCCAGGGATTCCGTGCACTCCAGCTCCAGCAGGTCGTCGGGAATAGCGTAGCGCTCTTTGATGTTACTGTAATACTGGAGGAAATCGTCCTGCATGATGCTCAGGCGCGAAACATTCACCGCGATGTTCAGCGGCTCCTTGCCGCTTCTGATACGCTGCTGCAGCCAGGCGCAGGCCTGGGAGAACATATAACGATCAAGCTGGACGATGAAGCCGTTGCGCTCGAAGAGCGGAATGAAGTCGCACGGCGGCACCAGACGGTCGCCGTCAAGCCAACGCGCCAGCACTTCCGCGCCGTGGACGCAATTGCCGTTCTGGATGTCCACCTTGGGTTGGAAATAGAGCTTGAACTGACTCCCGCGCAGGGCGTTCTCCATCCGGCTCTCAATATCCAGCTGGCGCAGGACCAGGCCGCGCATGTCCTCGGAGTAGAACACACACGTGTCGGAACGTCCTTCCTTGGCCACGCGCAGGGCGATATTGGCGCGGTTGAGCATGTCCATGAAAGAGAGCTCTCCGCTTCCGGCCGTATCCGTGCCGTAGACGCCCACATGCAGCACCAGGGGGAAGGCGCGTGAAAGCCGGGCCGCATCGTTTTCAATGCGTTTGCAGAGACGCTGGAATTCCTGGGAGAACTCCTCCCGGTCGCTCATGGGCCGGATGCCCGCGAACTTGTCCGCTGAGACCCGGCAGCAGAGGGACAAGGGGCCGTCGCAGGCCGCCAGCAATCCGGCGATGCGCACCAGCTCCCTGTCGCCCATCTCATAGCCGAACATCTCGTTGTAAAACTTGAAATTCTTGATGTCCGCGTACCAGATGGCGAAAACCTGATCCGGATTGTGCCGCACCAGGGATGAGGCGTCCATTTTGAGCCGATTGGCGTTACGCACCCCGGTCAGGGGGTCCACAAAGGCCAGGCGCTCAAGCTCGCCGCGATATCTGTTGCTGATGACGCGGACGCGCCAGAGCAGGAAGAAGGAAAGCAGCAGGGCCAGGCCGATGATCACGCAGATGCTGAACAGCAGCGCGTTGGGGGCCAGCGTCAGGGCCGCCGCGGGCACGGTGCAGAACAAAAACCAGTTGTTGGCGTCCAGAGGTTCGTACGCGGCGAAATACTTCTTGCCGTCCGCAATGTAGAAAAAGACGCCGCGCCGGTGGTCCCGCAAATTTTCCAGCACCTGTTCCCGCTTGGTGTCTTCCAGGGAGCCGAGGCGAAAAATATCCCCTTCCCGGCCGCCGATCACGGCCCCGCCGGAAGAGGCCCTCAGAACATACGCGCCGTTCCCGTCAACAAGCGACGACACGCCCTGATTGTCGAACAGGGAAATGCCGAGAATATTCAGAAAGATATCCGCCGCATTGACGGCCACAAGCACGCCGCTGACCCCGTTTTCACCATGTACGGGCACCGCGCAGTAGACCACCGCGCCGGGGCCGAGGGGATTCCGGCGCACCCCGGAAAGCGCGGCCTCGCCCGCGAGGGCCTTCTGGAAAAAAGGCTCGCCGGCCAGATTCACATTCCGGTGCAGGTCCCCGCTGATGTCCACAAGGTCCACACTGCCGTCGGGCTTGGCCAAGCCCATGCGCAAAAAGGCGTTATTGTCGTTGACTTCCTTCAGGACGGGAAGGACTTCTTTTTCCGGCACATGGCCGATGCTGACGGCCACGCCTCGCAACGTCTGGAAATCCAACGCGATCTGGCGCTGAAACAGGGTGCGCAGCTGATTGACGGTATCATACAGATACAGCGCATTTTCCCGCTCATTCTGCAAACTGACCTGACGCAACAGAATCAGACCGCAGACGAGGAAAATTCCGCCGATCAGAAAACCCATCGCGTAGGTGCGTTTGATTTGTTCGGAACTGCTGAGCACTGCTTCTCACCCGAAAAATACGTTTTCTAAACAATTAGCGTAGCTTTTTTCCATGAACATCTCAAGCCCACAGGGCCGCCTTTTCAGGGCAGACGCATCTAAAAAGCCTTTATTCCCCGATAGATCGGGGAACGAACAAAAAGAGGCGAAGCTACCTTTACTCCGCCGGAGCGAAGCGCAGGCGGATGGCTGGTGCCGGGAGAATCCTAAAAAATGCGCTGGCCGTTGCCGCGTCAGCGGCTTGCTTGAGCCGTTCACGGCGAAGCCGTGTTGCCTTAGCAGTAGCCGCAGGGCGGCGTACAGATAAGGACAGCACTGCTACGGATAGCGACAGCGATTTCCTTGGATATAATTTTGCGTAACCAATTGCTGTCTTCATCCGTAGCTAGCGTTGCTGTCTTTCTCCGTACGGCTCACAAGTTCGCCTACGGCTAAAGCTCCTTCGTCGCAACGGCTGAAGCAAGATTTTTGCGTGCCGGCAAGGAAAATGGCGCTTTTTGCGCGGAAACCGACCAAAAGGCGGCCCAAAGGGCCGTGCCCGTTGGCGAGCCGGGCGAGCCTTACGGGCATCGAGAGCAGAGCGTACTCAAGTACATGAGCAGCAAAAAGCGCCAGATGACGCCGCCAGCACACAAAAGGCTGGTTTTGACGGATCATCACGGCAAATAAAAGGCCTGCAAAGCCTGGAATTAGATGCGTCTGCCCTGGCCGCCTTTTCCAAAGGCAGCCAAAATGCCGTTGCCGCCCGTGTGCTTTACGGCTATGCTGCGTGCAGCAGTCGCGGTAAGGAGGAACGGCATGCGCGCCCTGCATCTCTTTTTTTTCACCTTGGCCTGCGCCTTTTTTTTCAGTTCTCCGGCAGCCGAAGCCGTTGCGGACGGCGACTCCCGGCTGCTCAAAATAGTAGCCCTGTCCAGGCACGGCGTGCGTTCGCCCACCCAGGACATGAAAACCCTGTCCGTCTGGAGCGCCCGCCTCTGGCCGCACTGGCCGGTGGAGCGCGGACACCTGACGCCGCGCGGGGCGCGGCTGGTCACCGCTATGTGGGCGGATCTGCGCGGCGTGCTGCTCAATCACGGCCTGCTGCCGGATGCGCTCTGCCCTCCACCGGGCGCGGTTTTCGTGCGCGCCGACACGGACCAGCGCACCAGGGCCACGGCACGGGCGCTGCTTGACGGCCTGGGTCCGGACTGCGCGCAGGGCTATGCCGTGGCCGACGCCGGGCCCGATCCCCTTTTCCATCCGGTCAAGGCCGGCCTGTTCGCCTTTGATCCCGCAGCCACGGCCACGGACGTTCTGAATACGACTGACGGCGGCCTGGAGCAGCTGCAGGAGGATTTCGCCGGTCCACTGGCCCTCATCGACCAGCTGAGCGCGCCGCCTTCGCCCGAGCTGTGCAGCCGTTTCGGCCTGTCGCCGCAATGCCGTCTTTCCGATCTCCCCAATGCTGTGAGCGTCTCGCCGGAAGGCCGTAGTGTGGCCCTTGTCGGGGGCCTGGGCATTGCCTCCAGCCTGGCGGAGATCTTTCTGCTGGAGTACGGGCAATGGCCCGGCAGCGACGCCGGTTGGGGCCAGGTGGACGGCAAGACCTTGAGCCAGGTGCTGCCCGTGCACAGCCGCATTTTCGACGTGGTCAACCGCACGCCCCTGGTGGCCTGGGCGCGCGGCTCGTCCCTGCTCACGGAAATGACCGCCGCCCTGACGGGCGCGCATTATGACCAGCGCCTCAACGCGGCCTCCCTGGTGGTGTTTGTGGGGCACGACACCAATATTGCCAATTTGGGCGGCCTTCTGGGCGTCAACTGGCAGGCCGAAAGCTATCCCCCCAATGACATTCCCCCGGCGGGCGTCTTGTTTCTGGAACTCTGGGGCCGGGGGGACAAGCGGGAAGTGCGGGTGCGGTTTTACGCCCAGCCGCTGGAGGCGTTGCACGCGCCTTTTGACGGAGAATACTCGCCCCTTGCCGCCGCTCCGGCGTTGCGGAAGGACGCGGTCAGTCCTGCCCGGTCTCCGGACGCTCGGAGCGCCGCTCAGAACGAACCGGAAGCGTCGGCCGATCCGCGCCGACATGCGCCGGTGGCCGCACGGGTCAGCGCGCCGCCCGTGGTGGGCGAAGCCCGCTTTGAACTCAGCGACTTCACGCGCTTGGTACGCGACAAAACCGCAGGCGCGCCGCTGGCCCCGCAGCAGGTTCCCCGGCTGCATCTGGTCAGGGACGCTGCGGAATGATTCCGCTGAAAGGACGCCGTTTGTGCCGTCCTTTCGGACATGAAGCGACTGTAGTCTGAATCGGGCCTGCTTTTTCCCGGACTGGACAAGTGCTTGTTTTTGCCATAGGGTACTTTGCGCATCACAGTGTTGCCCGCGCTGTTTTTATCCAGACAAATGTGAAAAAAATCACAGTAAAACAAAAATTCCGGTTGTTACAGGCAGATAGTTCCAGATTGTGCATTCAATGAATGTCAACGCCAACAAAGTAATGCCCCGGGTCACGTCGGCCGGACACTGCAACGCAGGATCGAAACAAAATCCGGCCAGAGCCCGAAACGCGTTTCTGAATACGCCGGAAGGGCACAGCGCGCCACCTATCCGCGCGCTGGACACGGTTTGATGCTGTTCCGTGGTTTTCTTTGGCTCCATACAGCGTTATAGAATTTTTATTGCGCCTCTATAAGTATTGCTACAGTATTTGGATGGGGATTTTGAACATCCGGTACACGCCACCCATAAACCAGGAGCTTGAAATGACCACAGTTTTCGGAGAATTGGATCACGTTCTGCTGATGGCCCCCGGCCCCAGCCCGGTCGCCCCCAATGTGCTCAAGGCCATGAGCATCCCCACGCTGGGTCATCTTGATCCCGACTGCATCAAAGTCATGGACGCCATGCAGGATCAGCTGCGCGCCGTGTGCAAAACCAAGAATGCCGTGACCTTCCCCATTTCCGGCACCGGTTCCGCCGGCATGGAAGCCACCTTCGTCAACCTGGTGGAACGTGGCGACGACGTGCTGATCGTCAACAACGGCGTGTTCTGCTCGCGTATGGTGGAAGTGGCTACGCGCCTGGGCGCGCAGGTGGACGTGGTGGAGTGCCCCTGGGGCCGGCCCATTGACCCGGCCGCCGTCAAGGCCCGGCTGGACAAGAAGCATTACAAGATTCTGGCCGCCGTGCATGCCGAGACCTCCACCGGCATCAACAACCCCATCGCCGCCATCGGCGAACTGGTCAAGAACAGCGACACCCTCTATCTGGTGGACAGCGTGGCCGGTCTGGGCGGCGTGGACATGCGCGTGGACGAATGGGGCATCGACGCCTTCTACAGCGGCTCGCAGAAATGCCTCTCCGTGCCTCCCGGACTGGCTCCCGCTTCCTTCTCCGACGCGGCCATGGAAACCATTGCCAAACGCAAGACCAAGGTGCCCAACTGGTACATGGACGTTTCCCTGATCCGCAAGTACTGGGAAGGTTCGCCCCGCGTCTATCACCACACCGCGCCCATCAACATGTACTATGCCATGCATCAGGCCCTGGACAACCTGCTGACCGAAGGCCTGGACGCCTCCTTCGCGCGCCATGTGGCCATGCATCAGCGCCTGACCGACGGCTTGGCCAAGCTCGGCTTCACGCCCTACGTCAAGGAAGGCGGGGCCCCGCAGATCAACCTCTTCCTGCCGCCCGCCGGTGTGGACGCCAATACCCTGCGCGCCTGCCTGCGCAAGGAGCACAAGATCGAAGTGGCCGGCGGCCTCGGCGATCTGGCCGGCAAGGTCATCCGCGTGGGCGTCATGGGCGAGGGGGCGCGCGAGGAACCTATCGACCGCCTGATCAACGCCATCAAGGCCTGCATCAACAAGTAACACATCCGTTTTTCGGCTGTACATAAAACGGCGGCGGCATCGTGACGATGCCGCCGCCTTCCTTTTTCTCTGTTGAGGGCTTTCTTAGCTCAGGCCAGCAGATGCGGCCCGGCCTCCCGAACCGAGGCGCAGCCCGTGAGCAGCATGCTTTCCTCAAGCTGGCGCTGCATCCGGGTCAGCAACATCCGGACTCCCTCCTCCTCGCCGCCCATGGCCGCGATGATTGCAGGGCGTCCGATCAGCACGGCCGCCGCACCCAGGGCCAGCATCTTGAGCACATCCGCTCCGGCGCGCACGCCGCCGTCAACAAGCACTGTCATCCGGCGCACGCTTTGGGCGATGGCGGGCAACGCGGCGGCCGTGCCCGGCACGGCCTCAAAGGCGCGGCCGCCGTGATTGGAAACCACGATGGCGTCGCAGCCGCATTCCTCGGCGGCCAGGGCGTCTTCAACGCTGAGCACGCCCTTGAGCAGAAATTTCAAGCCCAGGGCATGGGCCTTTTCCACAATGGCGCTCAGTTCCGCGCGGCTTTTGGGCGATACCGGGCGCTTGCTCTTGGCCAGGGCGGTGATGGCGGCGGTGTCGATGTCCATGCCCACCACGCGGCAACCGGCCTGGGCCGCACGCTCCAGGCGCTCGAAAAAGGCCTCTCCGGCCCAGGGTTTGATAACAGGGATACCCCAGCCTTCGGCAGCCTGAACGGCATTCAGCCCGCTGCCGAACACTTCGGACGTGCCGTCGCCGGTACAGGAAATGGTCCCGGCGGAACGGGCTCCTTCCGTGACCACCTGGGCAAAGCGCTCCTCGGGCAGCCCATTGCCCATATTGAAGGTCGTGCCCGCCAGCGGAGCAATCAGCACCGGCATGCTCAAGGAGAGCCCCAATACCTCGCAGGCGGTTTCCGGAGCGCGCACCTCATGAATCAGCCGCATTTTCAGACAGATTTTTTCCAGGGCGCTTACATTGGCGCGGAACGAAGCGCCGGTGCGGATGCCGCCCATGCCCGGCAGTTCACCGGCACAGGCCTTGCCGTCGCATTGGGGACAGACGCGGCAGGCCCCGTTCATGCGTTCTCGCGCCTGTCGGCGCAGAGTTTTCATATCCATGCGGACTTTCCTCCAGGGTTGCGGTGCGAGTGAAGCGGTCCGGGCCCGGGGGACTGACTCCGGCCGCTGCCGTGATCCGGCATGCCCGCTTGCGCGCGGCATGGGATTTTCTTTGCCATTCAGGCAGGTTGCTTGAAGGCGCTCCTGTTGTCAACGCCGCCGGAACGGTTTCACGGAGAAGAAAAGCCCACGACCACAGACGCGGTTCACTGCCGCATCGTTCGGAACGCCGGGGCTTGCTGGAAAATCCGCCCAATCAGCCGCCGCAAACTCTGCAGGGCCGGTATCCGGCAGCCCGCGCGGCCTGGGCTGTCGCAAACACCGCCGTGCACCGTTTACAGAAGTAGTAACGACAGGAACTGTTATGGTAAATCCGGCTCTGTACATTGCCGTGATACGGCCCGGCGGCAACGGCAGCCACGGCAAGGCCGGACAACAGCACGCACATGACCGCCCATACGCAGACCAAGCGGCGCAGGCTCTGCATAATTTTCCCCACAAACATAGTGTTGTAATCCGTATAATAAAATATTTACTAATGCATAGCAAGTATTTCAATGGTCGGCAATAATAAAAGCGGAGTGCGCCATATCATGATACACTCCGTTGAAGAGTTGCAAGGGGTCAGCCAAGATGGGAATGAAGAGGAAGGCCGATCCGGCTTGGCGGATGTTTGACTTTTCCTTGACTGACGCGGGCCTGCCGCTGTTCCGAGGCCCCGGAAGCGCCGTCACAAAGGTTTGAGAGCGGAAGGCCATTTTCAGGCCGTTTTGTCACGCAACTTGAGAACGAAAGAGGCCCCGGAAAGCGCCTAAAAGCCGTATGTGGAACCACGGCCCACGCGGCCATGCTGACAGGCCGGAAGCGTATCGGCGTGAACTGTCGGATTATGCGAAACTCAGCGCGCAAAGGCTTCTTGAGGCCGAATAATCAATACGCAATGAACGTGCCAATGCGTCAAAAACGCTTCGGCACGTTCTCAAGTTGCGTGACGGAAATTCTCATTTTACGTGACGGCTCACAGCGGGCACCAGATGGGCACCAAAAGAAAAAGCAGGATACATCCGAAATAGATGTAACCTGCTGTGATAACTTGGCGCGCCCAGGAGGAATCGAACCCCCGACCAAGAGCTTAGAAGGCTCCTGCTCTATCCATCTGAGCTATGAGCGCAGGACAAAACAACGGCCATGCCGTTGTTTTCGGGTCCACTATAGGGGCGGCGGTCCGCCGCGTCAAGACGCGGGCGCGGCTTGTTCCACGCGCCGATTGTCTGTACAGTCCCGGCACGTTAGGCCATAAAACAGCGCTTGACGGCAAGGAGGGCGGCGTGGAGCAGGATCAGAAGCGGGAGTCCGGCCGGAAACTGCAACGCGGGCTGAAAAACCGGCATATCCAGATGATCGCGCTGGGCGGGGCCATCGGCACTGGTCTGTTCTACGGTTCCGCCGCCTCCATTTCCCTGGCCGGGCCGTCCGTGCTGCTGGCCTATCTGCTGGGCGGAGCCGTGATCTGGCTGATCATGCGCATGATGGGCGAAATGGCCGTGACCGAGCCCGTGAGCGGCGCATTCAGCCACTTCGCCTACACGTATTGGGGCGAATTCCCCGGCTTCCTCTCCGGCTGGAATTACTGGTTTCTCTATGTGGCCGTGAGCATGACCGAGCTCTCGGTAGTGGGCATCTACGTCAACTACTGGCTGCCGGATTTCCCGCAGTGGCTCGCGGCCTTTCTGGTGCTGGCCGGGGTTACCGCCGTCAACCTGATTCAGGTAAAACTCTATGGCGAGCTGGAATTCTGGTTCGCCCTGATCAAGGTGGCGGCGGTTCTCGGCATGATCGGCCTGGGCGTGGCGCTGATCGTGCTGAACGCGGGCGGGGGCCCCGGTGGAGCGGACGCGCCGGGCTTTGCCAATCTCTGGCGGCACGGCGGTTTTTTCCCGCACGGCGTATGGGGCATGCTGCTCTCCCTGGTGCTGGTCATGTTTTCCTTCGGCGGCACGGAACTCATCGCGGTCACCGCCGGGGAGGCCGACAATCCGAAGAAAAGCCTGCCCAAAGCCATTCGTCTGGTGCTGCGCCGCATTCTGCTGTTCTACATCGGCGCGCTGGCGGTCATGATGATCATCTATCCCTGGAACAAGGTGGGCATGGACGGCAGTCCCTTTGTGCTGATCTTTTCCGGCCTGGGCATTCCGGCGGCGGCCGGAATTCTCAACCTTGTGGTGCTGTCCGCCGCCGTGTCGGTATACAACAGCGGCGCTTACAGCAATGCGCGCATGCTCTACAGTCTGGCCCTGCAGGGCAACGCCCCGGCCTTTTTCGCCAAACTCAACCGCCACGGCGCGCCCTACCGGGGCACGCTGTTTTCCTCGCTCTGCACGGCAATCATTGTGCTGCTCAACTGGCTTTTCCCCGGCAAGGTCTTTCTCTATGTGGTCTCCATCGCCACTGCCGCCGCCCTGCTGACCTGGGGCATGATCGCCCTCACCCATCTCCGCTTCCGCCGCATCCGCGACGCGCGCGCCTCCAGTGGCGACGGCGGGTTCCGCGCGCCGGGCTGCCCCTGGCTGAATTATGCCTGTCTGGCCTTCCTGGCGCTGGTGCTGGCACTGATGACCCAACTGGACGACACCCGCCCGGCGGCCCTGCTGCTGCCCCTCTGGCTGGGTGTGTTGTATACGGGCTTCCGGCTGAAAAAAACGCGCGAAAAGCGCCGGGATGCTGCGCGGGACGCCGAGGCCCGGCCCCGCTGACAGACGGGCCGCTTTCAGGTAATGTGACGGCCATGCGCACGTCATTTCAAAATGTTCGGGAAGTGCTGGCCCATCTTGACGGCCTGGGCCTCTTCCATATGGATCTGAGCCTGAACCGCATGCACCGCGCCCTAGAGGCCCTGGATCTGACCCGGCCCCCTTTCAGGGTGGTCCAGATTCTGGGCACCAACGGCAAGGGTTCCACAGCGGCCTTTCTGGCCTCGCTTTGCATGGCCCACGGCTGCAAAACCGGTCTGTACACTTCGCCGCACTTTGTCTCGCCCGAGGAACGCATCCGCGTGGACGGACGTCCCTGGCCCGCCGAAAGCTGGACCGCGCACGCCAACGAGATCATGGCCGTGGCTCCGGATCTGACCTATTTTGAATTTCTTACCATCCTGGCCCTGCTGCTCTTTCGGGAGGAAAAGGTGGACGTGACCGTGCTGGAAGCGGGCCTGGGGGGACGGCACGACGCCACTACCGCCGTGCCCGCCGACCTGCTTTGCTACGCGCCCGTCGCCCTGGATCACAGGGACGTGCTGGGGCCCACTCTCACGGCCATCGCAACGGACAAGGCCGCTGCCGTGCGTGGCCCGGCCCCGGTCTGCACAGCCCCGCAATTTCCCGAGGCGGCGCGTTGCCTTGAAGAAGCCGCGCGCGCCCACAAGGCCATGCTGTTCCAGGCCGCGCCCCTGCCCGCCGCTTCCGCGCCCGGCCTTGGGCTGGCCGGACCGCACCAGATGGTCAACGCCGGGCTGGCCCTCGCGGCCTGGCGGCATCTGGCCCCGCTGCTGGACAAAAATGCCGACAACACTACGGCGCAGGCGCACGGTCTGGCCCATGCCTTTCTACCGGGCCGCCTCCAATCCGTGCCCGGCACAAAGGACTCCCCCCCCCTGCTGCTGGACGGCGCGCACAATCCCCACGGCATGCGCGCCCTGCTGCGGGCGCTGGATGAGGCGGGCATCCGGCCCGCCGGAGCGGTCTTCTCCTGCCTTGGGGACAAGGACTGGCACACCTCGGCCCTGATGCTCAAGCATTGGCTGGGCGCGGCCCCGCTGTTCATCCCGGCCCTGGATAATCCGCGCGCCGCCGACCCGCGCGAGGTGGCCAGGGCCTGCGATGGCCTGCCCCCGGCCACGGCCACGGTTTTTGAAGGCCCGCGCGCCCTGCCCGACGCACTGGCAGCCGCGCGCCGCCTTGAAAGCGCAGACCCTGAGCGGCCGGTGCTGCTGACCGGCTCTCTCTACCTGCTGGCCGAATTTTTCGCGCTCTTTCCCCATTTGCTGGCGGCTGTACCGCCAAAGGCCCTGCCATGAACGAGCTTTTTCGCGCCATCCCGGCCACGGATCTCTGTCTGGACGCCCTGATGGCCGCCGATCCTGATCTGGAAGAGGCTCCGCGCGCTCTGCTGCGCGAATTGGCCACGCGGTTCTGGGACGCCCGGCGGGAGGACATCCGCGCCGGGCGCTGCCGTGAGGCCGCCCAATTGAACCTGGAGGCCCAACTGCCCGCCCTGCTGGCGCACATCCGCGTTGGATTGCGGCCCCGGCTCAGGCCCGTGCTCAACGCCACGGGCGTGGTGGTGCATACCAATCTGGGCCGCTCCGTGCTGGCCGAAGAGGCGCGGCAGGCCGTGGCCGTGGCCGCCGATGGCTACTGCAATCTGGAGCTCAACCTGCGCACCGGCGGGCGCGGCAGCCGCTACGAACTGGTGGAAGAGCTTATCTGTCGCCTGAGCGGGGCCGAGGCCGCGCTGGTGGTCAACAACAACGCCGCCGCCGTGCTGCTGATGCTGGACGGCTTCTGCAAGGACGGCGAGGTGATCGTCTCGCGCGGCGAGCTGGTGGAGATCGGCGGCAGCTTCCGCATTCCGGAGGTCATGGAAAAAAGCGGAGCGCATCTGCGCGAAGTGGGGGCCACCAACCGCACCCATCTGCGCGACTATGCGGCGGCCATCAACGAAAACACCCGCGCCCTGCTGCGCGTGCACACGTCCAATTACCGCATCGTGGGCTTCCAGTCCTCTGTGCCCCTGCCGGAGCTGGCGGCCCTGGCGCACGAGCGCGGCCTGCCGCTGTTTGAGGATCTGGGCAGCGGCAGCTTCATGGATTTTTCGCCCTACGGCCTGCCCAACGAGCCCACCGTGCCCTCGGTGCTGGCGGGCGGCGCGGACCTGGTGACCTTTTCCGGAGACAAGGTGCTGGGCGGCCCCCAGGCCGGGATCATCGCCGGGCGCAAAGGGCTGGTGGACAGGCTCAAGAGCAATCCCCTGACCCGCGCCCTGCGCTGCGACAAGCTCTGCCTGGCCGCCCTGGAAGCCACCTTGCGCCTCTACCTGGCCCCGGACAAGGCCCGCGAGCGCATCCCCACCCTGCGCCGCATCTGCCTGCGGCCCGAGGACCTGGCCCGACGCGCCCGCGCCCTGGCCGCCCGCCTGCGCAAAGCCTTGGGCGGGGACTGTGCCGTAAGCGTGCGCCCGGATGTCTCGCGCGTGGGCGGCGGGGCCTTTCCCCAATACGACCTGCCCACCAGCCTGGTCTGCCTCAAACCCGCGCGGATCAGCGCCACGGCCCTGAAAAACGCCCTGCTGGCTACCGACCCGCCCCTGCTGGGCCGTCTGGAGGACGACCACTTCTGCCTGGACCCGCGCACCCTGGAAAACAAGGAATACCCACTGCTGCTGCGCGCACTGCGCATGGCGCTGCAGGCGGCGGAAAGCAATCATAACCGACAAGGAATATAATCATGGAAAAAACACTTGCCTACAAACCGCAAAGCGCCTGGGACACCTACGCCGATGCCAAACAGCGCAAAAGCATGGAAGCCCTGGCCGCCCGTTACATCGACTTTCTGACCCGCTGCAAGACCGAACGCGAAACCGTGGACTATGCGCGCGAGCGCCTCAGCCAGGCCGGTTACAGCGAGGATTTCAGCAAGGAGCGCGTGCTGCGTCCCCTGCGCGGCAAGGCCCTGTTCGCGGCCCGGCGCGGCTCCGAACCGCTGGAAAAAGGTCTGGCGCTCATCGCGGCCCACGCGGACACCCCGCGTCTGGACTTTAAGCAACGCCCGCTCATTGAACAGCCCGGCGTGGCCCAGGCCAAGACCCACTATTACGGCGGCATCCGCAAGTATCAGTGGCTGGCGCGGCCCCTGGCCCTGCATGGGGTGGTCATTCGCGAAAACGGCGAAAGCCTTGCGGTGAGCATCGGCGAAAAGCCGGGCGAGCCGGTATTCTGCATCGCGGACCTGCTGCCGCATCTGGCCCAGAAACAGAGCAGCCAGACCATCAGCGAGGCCTTTGAGGCCGAAAAGCTGAATATTATTCTGGCCCACAGCCCCAAGGCCGTGAAAAAAGGAAAAGACAGGGACGCGCCCAAGGAGCCGGTCAAGGAACAGCTGCTGGAGATTCTGCACAAAAAATACGGCATCAATGAAGAAGACCTGATCACCGCCGAACTCCAGGCCGTGCCCGCCGGACCGGCGCGCTTCGTGGGCTTTGACAAGGCCCTGGTGGGCGGCTATGGGCAGGATGACCGCATCTGCGTGTTCACGGCACTGGAAGCCCTGCTGTCGGCCGAAAGCGGCGCGCGGAACATGGCCGTGATCTTCTGGGACAAAGAGGAAATCGGCTCGGACGGCGCCACGGGCGCGGCTTCGCGCTTTTTCCAATACTGCGTGGAAGATCTGGCCCGGGCCTGGGCTCCGGGCACGCCCGCCTCGCACGTGCTGCTGCACAGCCGGGCCCTTTCCGCCGACGTGCAGGCCGCTCTGGACCCGGATTTTCAGGAAGTGCACGAAAAGCAGAACGCGGCCCAGCTGGGCTACGGCCCCTGCTTCTCCAAGTTCACGGGTTCGCGCGGCAAATACGGGGCCAGCGAGGCGGACGCCGAATTTTTCGGCGAACTGCGCGGCCTGTATAATGCCAAGGGCATTCCCTGGCAGGCCGCCGAACTGGGCAAGGTGGATCTGGGGGGCGGCGGCACAGTGGCCCTCTTCCTGGCGGCCTACGGCATGCGGGTCATCGACCTGGGCCCGGCCGTGCTCTCCATGCACAGCCCCTTTGAACTGGCCAGTTGCGCGGATCTCCACGCCACTTTGGAAGCCTACAGGACCTTTCTGGAAGCCTGAGTCTTTTCCGGCCCAGGGTTGTTGAACCGGCCACCCGTCATGCGGCGGGTGGCCGGTTTTTTACTCAATACATCGCATCACCCAATTTATAATTCATGCTGCAATAAGGCCCGTTGCTCCAGAGATTTCTTATAATCCACAAGAATTTTTTTCGGTGATCCGATACGCTGTATCTTTCCCCCATCAATCCAGATCAAGGTGTCGCACCGCTCCACTGTTGTCAGCCTATGCGCGATGGTAATGGTTGTAATGCTCTGGGGAAGAGAAAAAATGGTATTCATAATGGCGGATTCCACGCCGCCATCCAGTGCGCTTGTGGCTTCATCAAGAATGAGCACAGATGGTTCCGCGTACAAGGCGCGGGCAATGGACAGTCGTTGCGCCTGTCCTCCGGACAGGCCACCGCCTCCTTGTCCCAATGTGAAGTTGATGCCACGCTGCTCCACGATATCCAGTTCGGCCATGCGGCAGGCTCGCAGAACCTTCTCTTCATCCCACGGCTTGCCCCATTGGCTGAAGGCCACGTTTTCCGCCAATGTTCCCGGAAGAATGTAGGGGTTCTGCGGGACATAGCCTACACGTATACAGTAAGCGGCCCGATCGGCAGGCGACATAGTCCTGCCGTCCACAAGCATTTCCCCCTCCGCTGGCTCGATCAATCCACTCAGAATGGAAGCAATGGAACTTTTTCCAGCACCGGACTGGCCGATAATGCCGATTTTACTCCCGCATGTAATAGAGAACGAAATGTCACTCAGGCAATCAGCCTCAGCCGTGGGATAACGGAAAAAAACATGCTCAAACGAGATGCTGCGTCGCAATACGAAGGTAGGAGAAGGGTCCGGCAATGAGGACACAGGATGCTGCAGAGCTTCTTCCACTTTGTCCAGGCAGTCGAGAGCGGCATGGCGTGTTCCGCGTACAACCACCAAAGCGCCAAGGGAGCGGTTGAGCAATGGCAGCACGCGCCAGGCTATCAGCATGATCATGGTCAGCACAGCTGTGATATGCACCATGGAACTGTCTAAAAAGGTCAGCATAATCCAGAGCGTCACAACAATAGACAGAAAACCGGCTGTTTCCAGTATCCATGTCGGCGCGGAAGGAGCAATACTCAAAAAAGTTCTGTATGGTATGCCTTCTTTACAGGCCTTTTCAAAATTTTTGAAAAAAACGTCTTGCTGACGATATATGAGCATTTCGCGTACGCCGTGCATGGCGTTCATGGTCACCTTGTTTTGTTCCCGT
The DNA here is from genome assembly GCF_000145315.2 of Desulfovibrio sp. 3_1_syn3. NCBI lineage: Bacteria > Pseudomonadati > Thermodesulfobacteriota > Desulfovibrionia > Desulfovibrionales > Desulfovibrionaceae > Desulfovibrio > Desulfovibrio sp. 3_1_syn3. The sequence goes on along the minus strand of NZ_ADDR02000002.1, from coordinate 35,465 downwards.
GCCCATTCGGCGGCCTCCAATCCCGCCTGATCCATCGATCCTCTGAGGCGTCTGTATATGGCTACGGCAAGGCCGATTATGACAGCCATAACCAAAAGGATGATACCTGGCGTGGCAATAACAAGAGCCAATGCCATTGCAAGCGCAATGGCGGCGTAACTGTATACCGCCATGAGATGTATGACCATGCGCCCCAATTGGTCGCGCCATGACAGGGCTTGAAACATGGCGCTGCTGTCGCCTGCCAGATGCTGAATATAGGGACTATATAAAAAATGCTGAAAAACTGTTTTACCGGCAAACAGAGAGATGCGTTCGCCCAATTGGTTAGTTTTGTAGTTAACGAAAGCTGAAATAGCATTTTTGGCTGCAATCAGACCCGCCGCCAGCACTGCGATAAGCAGGGCGAACTGGCGCGGATCCGCAGTAAGCCCTTGTAACTGGGGGAAGTGGCTCAAAAGCTTCGCGGCGGCGGGATGAGTGAGAATCCGTTCCGGCGCCGTGATGCTGACAGCAAGAAAGGAGATGGCGGCAATGGAGCCGATTTCCAGTACGGCCTGCAGCACCACACAGGCAAATACACGCCGCGTGGTGCGTTGCAGGCATTTCGGCAACGCCTTGAATATCCGCACAAAGTCGGCAAAGAATTTTGAAAAAAGCGATGGCAACATGATCCTCGTTAATCCGATCAATCAGGCTGGGTGTTTTCCGTCAATAAAGCCTACCACGTCATGCAGCCTGGCCGGGATGTCAATATGCTGCGGACAATGCTTGAGACAATGGCCGCAACACTCGCAGGCCGTCGCCTGTGCGGTGGGAGGGATGGCGCGATACACAAGAGCGAAATCGCCGCGCTTGCGATGATTATAGGCGGCAAACACGCCCGGGATGTCTACCCCATGCGGACAGGGCGAGCAATAGCCGCAACCGGTGCAAGGGATGTCGCCTGAGGCGCGATAGATAGCTGCCGCCTTTTGCAAAATGGCTCGCTCATCATCCGACAAGGGACGAAAGCGTTTCATGGTCGCTAGGTTGTCTTCCACATGCGCCATGGCGCTCATGCCGCTGAGTACCACCATGACGTTGGGCAGCGAGGCCGCGTAACGAATGGCCCATGAGGCCGGGCTGGCCCCGGACGCGGCCTTGAGCAGAGTGTCGGCTTCAGCGGGTAAATTAGCCAGCGAACCGCCGCGCACAGGCTCCATGATGACGGCAGGCAAGCCGCGCTCTTCCAACAACGCATAAAGCCGCTTGGCGTTACACGCTTCCCAGTCAACGTAGTTAAGCTGAATTTGGGCAAAGTCCCAGGCATGCTCATCCAGAATCTGCCGAAAGACCTCAGGGGAGTCATGGAAGGAAAAACCTATATGCTGTACCAGCCCCTGTTCTTTTTTCTCACGTAGCCAGTCATAGATGCCGATCTGCTCCGCCCGCGCGTACAAAGAGGCATTCAATCCGTGCAACAGATAGAAATCGAAATAGTCCACGCGGCACTTCTTGAGCTGTGATTTGAATATATGCTCCGCTTCATCGCGCGATTTCAGCGTCCATAAAGGCAGCTTGTCCGCCAAAAAATAGCTCTTACGAGGATACTTGTTCAAAATTCTGCCCAGAAGCAACTCGCTGATACCCTTGTGATAAGTAAATGCCGTATCAAAATAATTCACGCCATCTGCCAGGGCACGATCAACCATTGCTTCGGTGAGGGCCTGGTCAATGGCGGACGCGCTTCCGGGCAGTAAGGGTAGACGCATGGCCCCGAAGCCGAGCAGAGAGACGTTAGTGCCAAATCGGGCAATATATCTTTTCTCCATGCCTGACCCCATTTATTTGTCGCCGGACTGCATAGCCGGCGAAATAACCTCCGACTGCGGCGCGCAGTAGCCGCAAGCCACGAAGGAATCTTTCTTATAAAAATCCACCAGGCGTTGCCGCGTATCACCAGCGATGTTCTCACGTAGGCGAATGACGTCTCCCTCGGGAGTAGGCACTAATCCCAGCAACTCTCCAATGGAGGCGCGCGGACAAATGGCTAGTACGCCGTTGAGAATCTGCAGGCTGTGCTTGCACCAGCAGTTTGCGAACATCTTGCGGGTCTGTTCGGATGTGTAGCCTTGGTCCTCAAGGGGATGCTGCCGATACCACGACAATTCCGAATAAAGCGGATGCCTGATCCCGCGTTCATTCAGGCGGGCAATAGTTTCCTCGTAATGCAGCCGAGTCTTTAAGGCCGGGTTCACGCCATAATTGTTGATGGCCAGATAGACCTTGTCCTTATGCCGTTCAATGGCGTCCAACAGGGGCTCGGAAGGGACAATGGTGCCATTGGTGATAAGCTCCACAAGCTCAATCTTGCCGCAGGCGGCGCTGTAGTCGACGATCTCCGGCAAAGCTCTGTTCAGCAGAGGCTCACCGCCGTGCAGAAAAAGACGCTTGATGCCGTCCACCCCGGCGGTAACGGCATCGAGTTCCCGCTTAAAATCGCTGAAGCCGAGGTCCATGTGAGTAAAATTTTTATGCAGTTCGGGATTCTCGAACAGAGGCGACAGGGCGATACAGTCCTGACAATGCAGCGTGCAGCGCGTGGTCAATGAAAAGCCGATTTGAGGCAGGCAGAATCGGCTTTTACTGTAAAAATCTTCCAGCTCGTCCACCAGAAAACGCCGTACATAGTCGAGCTTTTTGCGGGGATCAAGAAAATGCCCTTCATGCCATAGCATGAATTTTTTCAAATCATTGACAAAACGATTTTCCGCGTTGCGCACGAAATATCGATGAAAAAAGCTGTCTTCGACGCAGTAACGCTCCTGAAGCTCACGCATGTTTTTTATCTCCCGCCAGCCGGGCGCGCAGAATAGCGCCATAATCGCTGAACTGCCTGTTTTTCATGATTCTGCTCGTATTGGTAGCGTGAAGCCTCCGCATGACGGAAATCATCTCCAATTTTTTGCAGATAATGCCGTATTTCTCCATGCGCAGGAGGTAATCAACCGCCTGACCGGCACGATAATTTTCATTAAAAGTGCCCACGAGCTCCGGTACTCTACAGTGCATGAGCACGGCCCCGGTCATAAGGCCAAAGTACGGCAAGGAACGCGGCACAATTGCAGCGCGGGCGCGTTCATCGAGATCGGGTGAAATGAAATCTTGCGCCCTGGCCGCCACGGCCAGCAGGCCAACCTCCCCTTCCAAAGCATGCAACATGGTCGCCAGCGCTCCCTCACAAAGTACGTCGTCCTGATCCAGCATCATGAGGTACGTACCGACGGCATGGACGATACCGGTATTACAAGCTCTGGCAATGCCGCTATGCGTCATCGGGATCACCGTACAGCCCATGGATGCCGCAATTTCGCGGGAATTGTCCGTGGAACCGTCGTCCACAACAATGATCTCCGCCGACACCCCCTGCCGCCAGACGCTGTCCAAGGTTTCTTGCAGATAGGCCGCACCGTTCCAGACCGGCATGACAATGGAAATCAGGACACTGGGATCGGTTTGTGGCATTATGAAAAGTCCTTTTTCCAGCTTAGGGAATGGTAGTCGCCATAGCCCCAGTTGCCGAAGCAGTTGGCACACTCGGAATGCGGCGGGTAACCCACCATTTGTCTGCGTCGTAGCCGCAGCATGGCCGCTGTATTGAAGCAGTCCGCGTCATGGAACACATTACCGCATGAGCCGTCCGGCACCACCTTGCGCAGACAGCCGCCTATATCTCCATTGCCGTCCACATTGATGACCGCGCAATAAGAGCGACAGGAATTACAGGGCGTCATATAGTCGGGATAAGGGGGCAGGTCGATGGGGTACCTCCGGCCTTCGGCCAGTTCCGCGATGGTTGAGATAATCTCTGTATCCTGGGCGGTAATGATCTTCGCCATTTGCACTTTGTCACTGGCATCATAGCAAAGCGGGTTATACAACAGCAGACGGGACGGCTCCAGCGTATCACAGAGATCAAGTACCTTCCGCAAGTCATCGAGCTTGTCCCTGTCAACAATATAGGAAATGCAGACCTGGCGGCAGACCCGCCGGTAGACGCCCCATGAGCGCATGACACTTTCAAAGCCGTCAACACCGGTGTAGGCATTAAAGGAATTCCGGTCGTGTCCATAGAGGCTTACGCTGATACGCGAAAAACAACCGTCCAGTTCGCCCACTTTTCCAGAGTTAACGCCATTAGTATCCAGAATGATACCCTTGCCCGCTTCGGCCAGCGAACGCACGATGTCCGAAAATTCCGGGGCCAGTGTGGGCTCACCCTGCCCTGCCATGGCGAAGACGGCAATGCCAGGGTATTGCCCCAACAAAGCGCGAACCACTTCCAGACTCATGGGCGGCGTTTGTCGCACGCCGATTTTGGCGCGGCGGCACCACGCGCAGGCCAGATTACAGCGCGAGGTCATAAAAAGCGTACAGGCGGGAGGCTCCGCATGGCAGGCGTTGCGTAAGCCCCCCATGGGCGAAACAGTACCAGGTGCGTGCTTCATCAGGGGCGGCTCCGTAGCATTCTGCAGCGCTGGGCCCGCAGTTTATCAAGGGCGGCAAAAAATTGCGAAAGCTCGTTATTTTCAAGACAGGCAAGCAAATGTTTATCCGCATCCTCCAGAGCCCCGGCAAAAATGCCAGCATCGAACTTTGGGCAGGTTCGAACAAGCTTGAATAGCTGTCTGTTTTTGGCTTCAATAAAACGCCGTACGGATGCCCTTCTGTTACGGACGGCAATATGGACAAAAAGGACGAACAGCGAGGCCAGCACATAATTGAAACTGGCAGCGGAAACCACGTTTTGTGTGGCCAGTTGCGTGATCATACCCAAGGCCCGGTAATGGGAAATGATATCGGCATAACTGGGAGCAGCAAAGCTGGCTGATCCTCGACGGGTATTGACATTAATATGAGCCATGTCATCAATGGCGATCCGTCGGGCGCGCAAGGCCACGCTGAAGGCGAAGACAATGTCTTCTGACACATGCAGCTGTTCCGGGAATCTGATGCCACTTTCCCGCAACAGGGCGGTTCTATAGATAGCCGAACAAAACTGAATATAGAAGTTCGTTTTATGTTCACGGATACGGGCATTTATACTGTAATTGATGCCGGAATACCCCAAGTACGCATAATTGCCCTTGGCAATATCGGCTCCTTCTCGGTGCGCTGCCGCAAGTAGACGCTCGCAAAAATCCGGAGCCAAGGTGTCATCGCTGTCCACAAAGGCAGTATACTCGCCGGCAGCGGTCTGCATACCGGTATTGCGGGCTGCGGAAACGCCCCTGTTGCGCTCATGCCGCAAAACATGCACGCGCGGGTCGGCTTGCGCGTAACGGCGCAGCACGGACAGAGAATCGTCCGGACTACCGTCGTCCACGCACAAAACTTCCATATCTTCCAATCCCTGCGCCAAAATACTGTCAAGACAGGCTGGAAGGTTTTTTTGCGTGTTGAAGACAGGGATGATGATAGAGAGAGTGGGCATCACTGTTTGCTTTGCTTTTTCCGTGCGGCAAGCAAGTCACGCCTGATTTTTTCACGCATATATTTATCAGTAAGTTGTGTGACAGCAGCTAATGTTTCTGGATTTCTTCTTGTATATGCAACACTATTTTTATGCATCCGACGCCGGACATAAACTCTATTCAAACAATGTGAAATATCAACATTGTGTATAAAATATATTCTATATAACCATTCATGATCACCATAAGCACGTAGATTTTCCACACGCGGCCCTACTCTCAAGATCATTTCACGCCTTGCAAGCATTGTTGTATGAAAAACTTTTGTCCCTCCAAAAAAAATTTTGGTATAAATATTAGGGTCCATCTCTTTTTTCATATTGTCATCATCAAAAAAATCTTCCACCTCTGTAAAAACAATTTCACATTCAGGATGTTGCTGTAAGTACTCCATCTGAGCGCTAAGTTTTCCCGACAAATAATAGTCATCACTATCAAGCCAAGCCAAAAATTCTCCTGAAGCTTTCTGAACACAAAGATTCCGCGCAGAGGCATCATCCATACCATAATTTTTTTTGTAAAAATATTTGACTATATTAGGATCATATTGTTCTACAGTTTCAGCAGTCATATCGGTTGAGCCGTCGTCAACAACAATAATTTCTAACGGGCGATAATCTTGGACAATAACAGAATCAATTGCCTGTTTGATGTATTTTTCACGATTAAAAGTCGGTATCATAACAGAAATAAGGGGAAATGACATTTTTCACCATCCCTATTGATATTTTTAGCTAAATAGCATTTTTATTTCTTACCTTGCTGTTTCAAAACAGTATTTTTTTCAGCAAAAAATTTGTCATCAAAAAATCTATCATATCTGTTTGTAATAAATTTTTTCTTAGAAATGAAGGGACGAATTGTTTCATTAAGATATTTTTTCAATTTTTCAATATCAATTTCTTGCCCATTATGTGTTGAAGAAAATGTATAACCATCATAGTGAATATCTTTTGCTTCTGAAATTTGTAGTATATTAAACTTATGAGGTTGTAAAAACATATCTGTACTCGGAAATAATATGAATGATCCCATATATACATTATCAATATCATCAATACACTTTTTTATTGTTGCAAAATCAGCAATCAATTCTTCTTTTGTTTGTGATGGGAGCAATCCCATCAGCCAAGCGTGCGTTTTGACGCCATTGGCATGAAAACAATTCAAATTCTGAACAGAATTTTTTGCTAAAATTCCCTTGCGGATAAAGCGCAGCAATCGTTGATTGAAAGTCTCCACCCCAAGCATCACCATTGTGAGACCACACCTCTTCGCCCGGGCAATCAATTCATCAGAATAATGAGGTGATACTTTCATATAAGCGAGCCAATGAATATGCTGAGAAAATGCTTCTTTCTCCAGCTCAAGAATCCAGCGAGAAAAAAATTGGGGCTCAATAGCCTCATCGACAAAGGTAAAATTATCAACGGCATAGGTAGCATGTAGAAATTTCAAATCGGCGTTAACTTTCTTGATGGATTTTTGTCGAAAGTTGGATCTCCATTTTTTATCGAAATCACAAAATGCGCACTTCCCCCAAAAACAGCCTCGCGAAGTTTGATAAGAAAGCATAGGCTCCGGTGTTAGATATAGCGATTGATCGATTCCGATATAGCTGGGAGGAGGTAATGCCTCAACATTTTCTACGGCCTCTGCCGTACAGATCACTGCGCCACCCACACGATATGCGAGATTTGGAATTTCATCTAACTTATATAACCCATTATATACATGGTTAACAAGCATTGCTGTGCATGTTTCACCTTCCCCTGTACACACGTAATCAAAAAATTCAAAAAATTGTTCCCATGCTTGCCGATTACAGTTGCGCAAAATGATAGTACAACTGCCGCCTGCTATCAGTGCAATATCAGGACGCAGTTTTTTTAAAAAAATTGCCCAAAGGCAACTCGCCGCAAGCTGATCAAGAGAGGTTATAGAAATACCGACAACATGAGGCAAGTTATTCAAAATCGGAAAAAGATTGAAACGGGAAATAACATTAAAAAATGGCGTAAAATCGTAATCTTCAAGAAGTTGGGGCAGGCGAAGATGAAGACGATTGGGGCGTTTGCGCTTGTTAATCCACAGCGCACCATAAAATGCACTAAGCACTCCGCGTTGAAAATCATTGAGAGTTGGATAAGCAACGCGCAAGGCTGCAAGATCCATTTTGTCCTTACTCAGCCAGTCAATGGACTCCAGATATTCCTCATAAGAATGAACACCACTCGATTCGAAAGGCTCAACCTTCTCATGATAAAAGAATTTCGATTTAATCAACGCCCAAGCCAAACGCCGACGTTTGATAAACAGCTCATGAAAATAAAGAATGCCGATATCGATCTGCTGAGCTTTCCAGCCTTTTTCTTGCAATACCCCAACAAGACATGGAACAGCGCTGAACGGAGTATAAATATCCCAATAGGGTAAAGAGAAAAAAACAATATCACTATGCAAGGCAGTTCCCACGGCATGCTGCTTGCATATATTTACCGCATGTTCAAGTGACAACGCCGTTTTTTTTTCAAGCATTCCCTCCTCCTTGTACTGTTAGAGATCCCCTTAATCTCTAACCTGGTATTTCTTGAAATTGCCTATCTCTTCGGCAAGTTGTCGTTTTTCGCGAAGTTCAGCGAAAATAATATTCGCTATTTTTGAATTTTTTGCTTTAGAAGAAGATGGAGGATACTTTAAAATCTCACGGAGATCATTCTTGATTGTATCGTCTTGGATCTTTTCTATATTTGCAAGAATTGTCGAACTACGATATTTTTTAATTATGTAAAAAGTATTTTCCCAACTTTTAAATATAAATTTTTCTTCATATCTTGAAAGCATCACCTGAGCTTTTAGTCCCATTTGACGGCGAAGTGTTTCATCTCGCAAAAGAATACGAAGAGTATCAGCCAACGGCTTGGCTCCTCTCCGGGCGACCAACATCCCATTTTCGCCATGTCTGATGATTTCATTTACCCCGGCGCAATCAGCAAAGCCAACAGCAGGGACCCCATAGCTTTGCGCTTCAATCAATGCATTTGGAAAACCTTCAAATGAAGATGGAAGACAAAAAACCTGCGCTGCAGCATAGTAGTCACCAATATTGTCAACAGCCCCTATAAGCCGTACTCGTGCAGTTAATCCAAGTACATCAATTAACGACTGATAGTCTTTCTTAAGTGGACCATCTCCGCATATGTAGCAGTCCCAATCTGTAAATTCATGCTGCAAAAACGCAAAAGCTTTAATTAACGTCACCAACTGCTTCATTGTTTGCAGTCGCGCTACGGCAAGAATAATTTTACGCTGAGAATTTTTTTTAGCCCAATCAATGAGGTGTGGCTCTGGTGCCGGATTGGGAATTATAAAAATTTTTTTATGAAAAAAATCGGGCAAAGAAGCCGCATAGCTTGAGCACTGGAGGACAATTCCATCAGCTGCAGCCATACATGCCAAACGTTCTTTCCGATTCCAAAGATATTTCTCCACAGCTTGAGGAGCAGTACGTTCAGCCCAAAGTAGCGGAATATTTGCTGACTTGCATAGGATAGGAATCCATAATCCTATGCGTGTTGAATTAAAACAACAAAAGACATCAATATGAAGATTTGTCAACAATTGTTGTGCATCATAAATTGACTTGGAATCTTTCAATTGCAAATCATACCATTTAATATTTTCCGGAAGCGGATATGCAGGCATTCCGAGCCTATTTCCTGTACAAAAAAGAGTACATTCGTGTCCTCTATTTTTCATCTCATGTGCAAGCTTAATACCGCTGCGTTCTGCTCCACCTTTTCCCATACAAAGAAATGGAATAAATAATGCAATATTCATAATTACCCCAATGGATATTTACAGCCAATTCGAAAGAATTACGCCTATTGCCCTCTAAAAAGCAATATTTAAGCATATGGATATAGCTTATTATTAATTTTTAATTTGCAATATAATATTTGTACAAACCTAAATCAGTAGTAAAAAATTGCACCACATTTCTTAATCTATAGAAAAAAACTACGGCTTCAGCACAGCAGTGATATTTCTTGAACAATTTTCCAAAAAAAATTTAACAAAAGAATATTTTCTCAACTTCATTAATATATCATTAAATTGCTTTGTTTCTATAGAAATATATGAAAAATATTGTGATGCAATTCGACGAAATTCTTTTGTTGAAATATAATTCAAACCTGTTCGAGCATAATGATAATTGCTATTTGTGACACACATAATAGACTTTCCTTTTTGAAATTCATTCCTTATTCCCAATAATGCACACAAAAAATAATATGGCCGAAACTTTATAATTTGTCCCCACAATATTTTTATATGCGCATCAATTAGGACATATTTAGGTGGAAAGGTATTTATAGAAATTCCATCGTCACGCATAACGCGTCTAAATTCCCTTATGACTTTTTCATGATTGAAAATATGTTCAAAAACTTGAGAAGTTATAACAATATCAAAACTACAGTCATCATAGGGCAAACAAAAATTACCAAGGTCAACTGCATAGTTTACTAAACCTGTCTGATTTCTATCATTATCATAAAATAAAAAACGTTCTGAATATTTTTTAGAGCAGTCAGACAAATTATAATATAAGTCATAACCATATGCATTGTAACCCATTTTCACAAGAAAATAAGCAGCATCTCCGGACCCACATCCAAAATCAAGGATCTTCATATCCCTCGTTACATCTTTTCCATGTTTTTTACATGTTTTTAATATATATTTAATATATCGAATTGCCTTCACTGCATTTTTTCCGCGTTGATGCTGCTCACGATAGTCCACTTCATTTCTCCTTAATAAACATTTCTAACCAAGACTGAAACATCAAGACGGCCCAGATTTGTTCCATATTTTGTCGCCCTTCTAGCGCCTCCTTCCACATGAGCGCCACAACCTCAGGAGACAACCAGGCCTCACGGCGCAGACGTGCAGGATCCAGCAGTGACTCCGCCCAGTCTCGCAATGGACCACGAACCCAAGAGAGCAAAGGAAGGGCAAAACCTTGCTTGGGCCTTTCCGTCAGCTCCGGCGAGACATAGTGGTTCAGTAGATGCCGTAACGGCCACTTCGCTTTGCCACAAGCTCGCCGTAAATGGGGGGGCATGCGCCACGCCAGCGCGTAGATACGATGATCCAACAAAGGCGGTCTCACCTCCAACGAAACAGCCATGGAAGCGCGGTCCACCTTGTGCAAAATATCGCCAGGTAGATAGTGAACGGTATCAATAAACTGGGCCAATTCGCCGTCATCAAGAAACATGTCGTCATCTATACCTTGTACAAAGTAGGAAGAGGGGACCCTGCCCCCAGGAACGACATCCATGCCCCTCCAGCGTCCCAAATGCATTCGCTGATATAAGTGAGACCGGCTAGTAGGCAAATTACGATAAAAAGGAATTTTGAGACTATGTTGCGCATAGCCAGCAAAAAATTCGTCGCCGCCATCGCCGGACAGCGCCACCATCACATCCCTGCGCGCCAACCGAGACAGGAAGTACGTGGGGATCTGAGACGAATCCGCAAAAAGATCATCGTATATTTGCGGCAATTGGGGAATCAGCTCCGCAGCATCCTTTGAGGTAATATAAAGTTCCGTGTGTTGAGTTCCCAAAACGGCGGCAATAGCCTTTGCGTAGGGAGCCTCGTTGTAGTCAACCTCCTCAAAGCCGATACTATAGGTATTGATTGGGCGCGAGGCAGCTTCCTGCATCACAGCGACGACAAGTGACGAATCCACGCCGCCAGACAAGAATGCTCCTATCGCGACATCGGCAACCATACGCCTGCTGACGGCGTCCTGAACCAAGTGATGCAGTTCGTCCAACGCTTCCTTGTGACAGTCAATACGATTTGCAATGCCCGCCAAGGCCACTTCCCGCGCACTCCACCATGGTTCTTCGCGAGGAGCCCCCATGCCATTGGCAATGAGCACATACCCAGGACGTAATTTGTGGACATCTGCAAAGATAGTCAGCGGATCGGGTAAATAGTTACAACGGAAAAAAGCGGCCAGCCTATTTCTATCAATTTCGGGATTGAAATAAGGATAGCGGCGTAAGGATTTCACTTCAGAAGCAAAAAGTAGAGTATTGTTTTGTACTGTCCAGTATAAGGGCTTGACTCCAAATCTATCACGACCCAAAATAAGCCTATGTTCTTTTTTATCCCAGAGAGCAAAGGAGAACATTCCAATACATAATTCCAATGTTCGGTGAATCCCCAGAGTTGCACACGCTTCCAAAAAAACTTCTGTGTCGGAATGTCCCTGCCAGCAAGGCGACTGCTCCTTTACCTTAAGAATATAATGGCGTAACTCTTCGCTATTGTAAATTTCACCATTGTAAGTCAGCACATAGCGTCCACAATGGGAATGCATAGGCTGGGCACCTGCAGGCGAAATATCCCGTATGGAAAGTCGTCTATGGCCGAGCGCTATACCTGCATCAGCATCCAACCATTCTCCATGACCATCAGGTCCGCGATGCGAAAGGCACGTCGTCATATTTTCAAGAATTTGTTGGGCCGCTCCAAGGTTCAAAACAGCTGTGCCACATGAAAAAAAACCACAAATGCCGCACATTATACTTGCTCCTTTTCATCTTGGCATTGCCCCAGAAGAGAAGAATATTGCAACAGCGCGCGCTGAGCCAATCTATCAGATGTAAAATCTTCTAAAATTCTTTGTTTAGCATTTTGTCCCATGCGATTTCGAGTTTTTGAATCGGACAACAAGAATTGAAGACTTTCGCATAAACCAACAACATCACCCACGTTATGCAAAAAACCATCTTTTCCTTCGCGAACAAGCTCAGGAATAGCGCCGACTCTTGTCGCAACTACCGGTCGCCCTGCTGACATCGCTTCCATTACAACATTTGGGAAACCTTCAATCTTTGATGTCATCAGCAATACATCGGCTGCAATAAGCAAATTTAAAACATCTTTTCGGGGCCCAAGAAGCCGAATATTATCAGTAAGCTTATATTGTTGAAGTAAAAATCCGATCTCTGCGTCATGTTGCATACCATCACCAGCCACCAAAAAAAGAACAGAAGGAATTTTTTTCCGCAATTCATCTGCTACAGAGAGCAAAACATCCGGGCATTTACAAGCATGATATCGGCCGAGAAATAAAACTATGGGTATCGATTCATCAATTCCAAGAGAACGCCGTGCAATCTGTCGAGAGGAAAATTTTTCTCTATTTAAAAGGCTTGAATCAATGCCATTAGGATTGACAACAATACGATCAAGGTCAATGCGTAGCCAATGCGCATAACTATATGCGCCGCAATTTGAATTAGCTTCAAGAGCGACATTATTATATCGAAGCAAAAATGTATAATATTTTAATGCCATATCTGTATAAACTTCTTGAGCAGTAGCAGGGTCAACGCTTCGAAAAGAAAGTACAATACCAGGAACTTTCCCCAAAATCCCCACACTTCCACCCAAAATATTATTTCCATCAAGATAGCAATGCAAGATATCTGGAGAAATGAATGTCAAAGCTCCAGTTAATGCCAATATCGACAATGGAGGAAGTCCCATTGCGCGAATTTCATGATATAGATCTTGATATTTTCTGCAAAAAGAACTTCCGGATACAACAGTGTTATTTAATGCATATGAAAAATGTATAACATACGTATTTTTCAACATACCTAAATAATGTCCACAATTCCCTTTTGACTCATAATAAACTAAATATACGACAACACCTTTCCGCGCTAAAGCTTTTGCCAAAGTTACAATCTGGCGTTCGGCACCACCCGGCGCAAGTGTACTTATAAAAAGACAAATGGAAATAAAATGTGACATTTTATACAAAGTATAAATAAATTTTTGATCATTTTTGGGGAAAAATGGAGCTGCTGATATTCGTCTTATGTCCCAAAAAATCTCAACTACTGACCGTTTTGTATATGGAAGTTTACTTTTTTTTATTTTTTGCGGTAAAAATTTGTAGTTTTCCAAAAGTTTGATTACTTTATACGCAGAATTTTCAGAAATATCTGACGGCGTTACTGAAATTGATAATAATACATTTATACATTGCCTAAATAATTTATTATAATTATTATAAGGAATCTTGGTTTTATTGAGGATGAAAACTATCTCAAAGCAAGCCTGTAGTGTCATATCAAATATTTTTTTGTAATCTTTGCTAGTAGATGAGCAAGTCCTTTTTATATAATGGTAATATACAGAATCTATCGTTTTTATTTTATTTGCACAACAAACGCACATAATAAGAAAGACAACATCTTCATAATTTGTAATTCCATCTGGAAATCTTATTTTATTATTTTTTATAATTGAGTGTCTATAGATTGCAGTCGTAAAATTTATAGAAAAATTATATTTATTCTCTTCTATAGATATATTATATTTGTCTTCTTTTTGAATATCATCTTTTTTTTCATAAAAATATCTTGCTTTAGCTATATCTGCGGTATTTTCCTTAGCGACTATGTACAGTTTTTCAAAATAGTCATTAGAGACATAGTCATCAGAATCCACAAAACCGAGATATTCTCCCCTTGCAACGGCTAAACCTGTATTACGTGCTGCGGCGGCTCCTTTATTGCGCTCATGCTTGAGCACTTTCAGACGAGAATCTTTCTGAGCAAAATCACGCAAAACATCGGAGGACCCGTCCGTTGAACCATCGTCTACACATATGATTTCAATATCACACAGAGTCTGGCTGAAAAGACTCTCCAAACACTTGCTAAGATACGAGCAAGTATTATAAACAGGGACAATAACGGAAATACGAAGCATAATTTTTCCTAGATAAACTATATTGAAACAAGCTCTTCGAACTGACTTTTCCGAATTATCAAAAATTATGGATGGCAAGTCACTCCGAAGAGCTTATAACAGACTATTGTTCTGCTTTTTTGAGCTTTGACTTGACAACTTCCTCATCCGTTTCCAGCGCAGACTTATCAGGCTGCCAGCCAGTGTCGTTTTTCACTTCATGGATAGGGTCGGCCAACAGCAGTTCCTGCGCGTCGCTATACTCCTGTACGGTCAAAGTAAAATCGTCTGCCTGCGCGACAGCGGCATCCAGATTAATCACGCCGCCCCCCGTTATTCCTTCCAGCACAATTTCAAATCCCTTGAGTTCATTAACAAAAGTCTGCATGCGGGCGTCCATGTCATCGGGCGCGCCGGGCATATTCTTGGCGGCGGCCAGAATATCTTCAATGGAAACACCGGTAAGAATGTTTTCGAACACGGCTGTTCCGAAACTGTTCATGCCATAATAAACGCCGGTCTCAGAATTAATGATGATAGCTACACCATCAGCAATATCACTGAACATTTTTTCTTCATTCAACACAAACGTAGACATTGGGGATTTTCCTCCTGAAATGACGTTTTTAAAATTTGAATGGTTACCCGAGCCGCTCCAAAAACATTTTGAGACATTGTGTATTTTTGTCGATATCTTGCGTAAGATTGATGCGGTAAAACGGCAGTTCCTCCACAAAAGAGCATAATTTAGCGATCAGTCGCATATCCTGCGTTTCTCCTGTCTGCATAACTGTGGAATAGACGAGTTCATTCATCGCCATATCTTTACTACCAAGCTCGATACTGGGCTCCGCAAATTTTACGAATCGTGGAAACATGCAAAGCTTTATGGGATAAGCACAAACAAACCGATCATGATACTTGGCAATATTAAAGACGTACTTGTCTTTCCGCCCATTATTGGAAACGAACTTGGCATCGAGCCGAGACGCCATTTTTTGATAAATAGTCGGCGAGAGGGTTATAATGGAATAGATGGGCCAAGCGCGCAGAGCCGTTTCATCCTTTTCAAGAATGAGATAGTCGTCCGAAACGTACTCAAAGCCGTGCAACAGGGCGTTGACCGAGAAAGTCGATTTGCCGCGATAGCCCATGCCACAGAGCAATACTCCTACACCATTGGACCCTATCACGGCCCCGTGTGCCAGATTACTTGTGGGACTTTTGAGGATGCGGGCCAGTGCATGAACAAACAAATGGCCACGCTTGATGAACTCTTCGGGCTCCAGGTTATCCACGGCATAATAATAGGTGCCCGTTGGCGGGTTCCATGCGGAAAGAAGCCTGTTTCCCGCACTGATGTCTACCACCGGCTGTCGATGGTGAGCGCTTTCATGCATGATGACCGCATTGTCCATATCGCCCTCACTGCCACCGCGCAGCCTGCTCAGGCGAAGTTGGCGGTATGCCAATGAACTTTTATCGCAGGTGATCGCATAACGCGCGAGTTGCTTGAAAGCATTTTCCTGCCAGACAACAAGAGTAGCGTCATAACGAGGCGCATCGTCCCTCAAAATATATGCTAGTTGCGTCTCCACATGAGGCGTGAATGCCGCGGAATAGTTGAGCAGACGGACGACGCACGAACCGAGCACAAGGTATTTGACAAAGACGGGGCCACCGTTGCGCGACGCGCGTTGATCCAGCGCGGCAAAAATTTTTTCAAGTTGCGCCGCTGTAGGATTATCAATGTGCATGCACACCCCCCTGCACTTCCTTGCGCTTTAAGTACCAACGCACAAAGGCGGACCAATTGCGCAGCTTTTTCATCAGCAGAAACTTCGCAATGAATGAGCCGAACTTCCAGGGGTTGTTCTTGAGCTCCACCACCCGGATGGCCTGGCATTGCTTCTGGCGCGGCAAATAATGGTCT
Source organism: Desulfovibrio sp. 3_1_syn3 (assembly GCF_000145315.2). Classification (NCBI taxonomy): domain Bacteria; kingdom Pseudomonadati; phylum Thermodesulfobacteriota; class Desulfovibrionia; order Desulfovibrionales; family Desulfovibrionaceae; genus Desulfovibrio; species Desulfovibrio sp. 3_1_syn3. The sequence continues at coordinate 19,223 of NZ_ADDR02000002.1, read as the reverse complement.
TCATCAAAGATGACTTGATTGCAAAAGGCTTCCATGGCGGAGCTGGCGGGGAAATGCCTGTCCAGATCGGGAATGGTGTCCGCGACGATGGCATTCATGAATTCGGCGGCAAAACGTATCTCAAGCTCCCGCCCACAGGCGACGGCATCTCTCCAGACAAGTCCCCAATCAAAGGAAGGTTTTTTCTGAAGGTACCGGCAATCACACAGAGCATAATACAAATTGCCGAGAGATGTATGCTCACGTAAATTTTTGGTGAGGTTAGCCATGACAAGAAAGCAGAGATCCTCATGGCACGGCAACAGAAAATCCACGCCAAAAGCACGACGCGGTGTTGCACGCGCGAACAGGCCGTCGTGGAACTGCTTCAAATCCTTGCCCGGATCAAAAATGGAATGATGCACATCAACGGCGCTTTCCGTTTCCGTGTGAAAATCCACGGCATGATTGGACTCTTCCTTATAATGCAGATAGCCAAGCCCCTCACCGATGCGGGTCGCTTCCTCAATGCGATCAGCGGGGATAAGGATGTCCACATCTCCCATGGGGCGCGGCAGCTCCGGGCGCAAAACCTTCATGGCCCCGCCCTTGAACAGCAACATGGGAATACCCGCCGCATTGTACGCCTTGCCTATCCGCGAAAAATGAGACAATGTCTTCATGTTGGCAAAGCGATAATACGTAATGAGCCCAGTAATACGCGGTCCAGCATATTTTGAAATCTTAAGTTCAGGCTTATCGTGAATCAAATATGAAAGCAAAATGCACTTTCCAGCCCCTAATGCTTCAATATCGCACACAGACAAGCAATTATCCAAAAGTTCTTGTGTCGGTTTTTTTGCAAATACAAAGTTAAGAAGCTCTCGGTCATCCTTATGGACATATTTGCCATACAATTTGTTTACAAGATGCCGCAATACAGGTGTGCAAGCCACACTTCTCTCCTCAGGATCTGAAAAATTTTGAAGTCCACCCATTGGCCACAGAAGGCGCAAAGCGCTGCAAGATGTTTTGCCATTGCTGCAACAGGGCATCCGATGCTTGCGAAGCCCGAGCCGCAATAATGCCCTGCCCTCCCAGAATGTCTCGCAGGCGCTCCGCGAGACAGGAAGGGCGAGGATCAAATATGGCGAAAGCCCTGTCTTCCTCGTGGACAAGCTCTTTACCTCCTCCAACGGAAGAGGCGAGAAAGGGGACACGATGCTCAAGACATTCGCTGACGGTGCAAGGCGAATTCTCCCGCAAGGAGGGCATAATCGCCAGGATACCGTTGCCACACAGATAACGGCGCGCTTCCAGCGTGTTGTAGTTCGTCAAAAAAACGATTTTGATGCCGCACTGTTCCAACGGGGCCAATGTGTCTCGGATATCCCGAACGCGAAAATCCGCTTCTTTTCCCAAAAAGGTAATACATCGCCCGCTCAGCAACCCAACCGGCAGGGATAGGAGCGCGTCACAAAAAATCCGTATTCCCTTGCGCGTTTCCAAACGACCGAAGAAAACAATCTCCCGAAGAGAGTCGCAATCCAGCCGGGGTAGCTTCCTGGCGGACCAGGACGGCAGGCTGCCGGGCATGGATGTAAAATTGGGAATACAGAAGGAACGCTCTGGCAAACGCCACCCGCGCTCGCGCATCCAGTCCAGAAGATAGCGACTTGGGCTGACAAGAAAGTCCGCCTGTTCGCAACAGGCCTGCTCCATCTCATAAAGGTGTCTTCTTTTTCCATTTTCAGCCATATACCTGTTCCCTTCATCCACCCAAAGAGACGGCCCATGAGTGATTATGCCCAGAGGACGTTCTGTAAAAGATATTCCTTGCATTTTAGATTGCATACAATAAAAACTGTCTGCCATAAAATCATGAAAAAGATAGATATCATGCTCTGTTTTAGATAACAGTTCATACGTTCGCCATGCTCTCTTCACCTGATCACGCAACAACAAACCGAACCAGGATATAATAGGATAAAAATTAATACCACGTTTTTGCATCTTTCTTGAAAACAACGTCATCGCAATATCTGGACGACCTGTATAATAAATAGCAATTTTATGTTTTCCACAAAGCGTGAGGTATTCGCAGAGATAGCGCATCGCCGTACCTATCCCGCCGTTTTTCGTCAGCTCGGACACTTCACGAGTCACAATGGCAATATTCACTTTGTCCCTATAATATTTATCAATCTATAAAAAAACATCCCAATTCTATATTTTATCATATAGATGCATTCTTTAAGACATTCATATGGCAATATTACAAGTGGATAGAAGACATTTACAATCATAAAGATAAATGAAAAATGATGCTTACGTAAAAGATACATTCTCCCTGCGGCATACGCATGCACTTTTCGTCTTAGAGAGGGATTTTGTAAATTTTCATAAGGATGATGAACCAGAACAGACTGTGCACGCGCTATGGCAAAGCCTGCCTGCATTGTTCGCAACGCAAAATCTGTCTCCTCTCCAGACTGATACGGCGTATGGCTGCCAACGCCAAGATTCTCGTCAAAAAAGCCAACATTAGGCAGTATACTGGACCTGTAAAATTGAATATAGCTTGGACAATTGTTAAAAATTGCATAGCGAGTCAAAAGGACTGGAACGGTGTCTTTTCTTTCGCAACCCTCATCAAGCCCTATGTGCTCCCCCATTATCGCAGATATAAGGGGATATTTTTCAAAAAGTTTCCTCGCCATTTCGAGTGTGTCCGGCTCGTACACACAATCATCATCCGGAATAGCAAAAAAATCGCCACGTATCTTTGATAAGGCCAAATTTCTTGATCTGGAGAGACAATTATCTTGAGATTGAAAAGTCCTGATAGTCAGATTTGAAAACAAATCACATAACACATCAACATCATTCTTGTTAATTGATGGGCCATGAATAAAAACGATTTCAAAGTTTTTATATATCTGTCGGCACAAACTCAAAAACAATCTCTCAACAAGATAAATTCTATTTATTGAAATCACTATAATGGAAAACATAAATTATTCTCTTTGATATATTTTTTATATAACGTGGAATAATTTCCAAAATTAAAAAGCATAACGTCCATAGTTCAATGTGGAGACGCCAAAACATAGAAGCGCCCGCACTGACAATAATCAGTACGGGCGCTCAGCAGTATACTGCTAAAAAATTTATGTTGGCTAGAGAGAGAGAGAGAGAGAGAGAGAGAGAGAGAGAGAGAGAGAGAGAGAGAGCATTTAGAATTTTTCCTTATCGTATGCACGTAATTCCACATGACTACCTATCGTCATGCAGAATCGAAAAATTGACTGACTGCCAATTTATTAATTTCTTAAAAAATATTTTTTTTTGTTGATATTGTCAACCCTCATCTTCGGCACAAATCTATAGAACACGTTGATGCACATAATAAACAGGTCATCCATGGCGCACATGCATAATAAGTTTCTTGTATGATTCTCCACTCGCGCCATTCCCGTGACAAAAACCTTTCTTCCAATGGATAGTTGTAGAATTTCAAAAATTCTGTCCGGAATCAGGATGGCGAGCAAAAATTTTCCGTATCCCCACAGTGCGAAGTCCCCCCATAATGGTAGTTTTAAATTTTTTTAGCGTGCCTTTGCGCAGAAACCACATAGGCAACAAGGATTCCTTGACGAATCCCGGTGTATTTTCCGGACAGGCATGTCGTTCAGAGCTTTCGTGACAGTTGCGGCCACATTGACAGCCGTTTTCTCCGGTTATAGTACTGACCGGTCAGTTCTGTTCAGAGAAATATGAAAAAAGGGAGCCTTATGGACGACGCGCAAAATCAGCCGGAAACACAAACGCAAGCGCAGCAGCAACGCCGTCTGCCGGATTTCGATACACTGCGGGCCGGCCGCCGGGCGCGCATTCTGCTCCTGCTCACGGGCTTTTTTCTGGCCGCGGGCGTGACCTGGGGCATCTGGTGGGCCTTGGTGCTACGCTACGAGGAAAACACGGACGACGCCTATGTTTCGGGCAATACAGTCACGGTCATGCCCCAGGTGGCGGGCCGGGTCACGGCGGTGCTGGCCGACGACACGGACCGGGTGGAAGCCGGACAGGCCCTGGTGCCCATTGATCCGGTGGACGCCCGCCTGGCTTATGAGCACGCCCTGGTCAGCCTGGCCTCGGCCGTGCGCGAAACCTGCAAGCTCGAAGCCGAATTGCGCCAGAGCGAAGCCAACATCGCCATGCGCAAAATCGACCTGCAGCGCCAACAGGGCAACCTGGAGCGGCGCCAGCAACTGATCAAGGACAAGGCCGTGCGCAAGGAGGAATTCATCCACAGTATCGAAGACGTGGCCACGGCCCGTCACGCCCTGTCCGTGGCCGAAGCCCAGCGCAACGCCCTGACCGCCGTGCTGCTGGACACGCCGGTGGCCGAACAGCCCGCCGTCAGGGAAGCGGCCTCGGCCGTGCGCGAGCGCTGGCTGGATTTGCAGCGCGCTACCGTGCGCAGCCCGGTGCGCGGCCAGGTGGCCCGACGCGCCGTGCAGGTGGGCGAGTACGTCACGCCCGGCAAGGCCCTGCTGGCCGTGGTGCCGCTGGACAGTCTCTGGGTGGACGCCAATTTCAAGGAAAGCCAGCTCAAGCGCATGCGCATCGGCCAGCCCGCCCTGATCACGGCCGACATGTACGGCGGTTCCGTGACCTATCACGGCACGGTCCAGGGTTTCGCGGCGGGCACGGGCAGCGTTTTTTCGCTGTTGCCGCCCCAGAACGCCACGGGCAACTGGATCAAGGTGGTCCAGCGCGTGCCGGTGCGCATCGCTCTCCGGGAAGATGAGCTGCGGGAGCACCCTTTGCTGGTGGGCCTTTCCGTCACTGTGGAGGTCGCTACCAAGAATCAGGACGGCCCCATGCTGCTCACCGCTCCCCGGCCCGAACCCCCGGCCAGCCTGGCCGCCCAGACCCCGCCCGTGGATTTCGCGGCGGTGGATGAGCGTATCAACGCGATCATCGCGGCCAATATCCAGGCCGCGTCCGCCTCTTCGCACCAGGCCGGACTATGAGCGAGATCGCGCTCACGCCGCTGCGCGGCGGCCCGCTGGTGACGGCCACCGTGGGCATTGCCGTGCTCACGGCCATGACCGTGCTGGATTCGACCATTGCCAACGTGGCTCTTTCGACCATCGCGGGCAATCTGGGCGTGGCCGTCTCCCAGGGCACCTGGGTGATCACCTTTTTCGGCGTGGCCAACGCCGTGGCCATCCCGCTCACCGGCTGGCTGGCCCGGCGGTTGGGCGAGGTGCGGCTTTACTTTGCCGCCAGCGCGCTGTTCGTGCTTTCTTCCTTCTTGTGCGGCATTTCCAGCAGCCTCGGCATGCTGATTTTTTTCCGTCTGGTGCAGGGCGTCTCGGCCGGGCCCATTCTGCCGCTTTCCCAAAGCCTGCTGCTGGCCTGCTATCCCCCGGAAAAACGCGGCCTGGCCCTCTCGCTCTGGGCCATGGTGGTGGTGCTGGCTCCCATTCTGGGGCCCATCCTGGGCGGCTGGATCTGCGACAATTACCACTGGGGCTGGATTTTCTTCGTCAATGTGCCTGTGGGCGCCCTGGGCCTGCTGCTTCTGCGCGCGCCCCTGCACGGGCGGGAAACTCCCACCGGCAAAGCGCCCATCGACGTGGTCGGCCTGGTGCTGCTGGTCGTGGGCATCGGCTGCCTGCAGCTCATGCTTGACGAGGGCAAGGATAACGACTGGTTCGCCTCGGGCTATATCGTGACGCTGGGCGTCGCGGCCGTGGTGGGCATCGCCTTTTTCATCGCCTGGGAGCTCACGGAAAAACATCCGGTGGTCAACCTTTCCCTGTTCCGGCACCGCAATTTCACGGTGGGAACCATCTGCATCAGCCTGGGCTTTCTGCTCTACTTCGCCTCCGTGGTGCTGCTGCCTTTGATGCTCCAGGCGCGCCTGTCCTACACGGCCATGTGGGCCGGTTTTTCCCTGGCCCCGGTGGGCGTGTTTCCGCTGATCATCTCGCCCATTCTGGGCAAGCAGGCCCGCCGTCTGGACATGCGCCTGATGGCCTGCCTGAGCTTTCTGGTCTTTGCGGGCTGCTTTTTCTGGCGCGCCGGTTCCACGCCGGGCATGGATTTCTTTTCCGTGGCCCTGCCCCAGTTGATCCTGGGCATCGGCGTGGCCCTCTTTTTCATGCCGCTCACGACCATCATCCTTTCCGGCCTGCCCAACAGCGATCTGGCCGCCGCCTCCAGCCTGTCCAACTGCGTGCGGGTATTGGCCGGTTCCATCGGCTCATCCCTGGTCACGACCATGTGGGAGCGGCGCGAAGCCCTGCACCATGCCCGGCTGACAGAGGGCATCAACGACTACAACCCGGTCTGGGACACGGTCCTGCGCGCCCTGGAACAGCTCGGCATGACCGGCTCCCAGGCCAGGGCCTGGATCGCCAATGAAATCACCCGGCAGGGATTCATCCTGAGTTTTGATGAACTGTTCTGGCTGGGCGGCGTGCTTTTTGTGCTGCTTTCAGGCCTGGTCTGGCTGGCCCGAAGGGGATGAGACGGGAGCATCGGGAAAAAGAATATCCAGATGCGCGCTGAACAGGCCCAGCAAATCCTGGGGCACGGCGCTGGCAAAAAGATCGTCGCGGAGCACCCCGAAAAGCAAGGGCGCCATCAACAGCAGGGGAAAGCGGTCCAGGGCGGCGTGCACATTGGGCGCGCGGGCCGCGGGCAAAAATTCCTCGCGCAAGCGGGCTGTATTGGGAGCGAGAAAACTCTCGTAAAAACCGCCCATCAGCTCCGGATCATGCAGACCCTCGCTGAATGCCAGACGCACGCAACGCCGCAGGGGCGAGTCGGGACCGCCCGTGATCAGGGGCGCGTACATCCGCAGCAGCTTGTCGCGCGGGCTCAGGGAAGTATCCCGCAAGAGAGCCTGCTTGTGCTCGAAAAAAGGCCGGAAGCCCTCTTCGATGACCCCCTGAAAGAGGGCTTTTTTAGTGGGAAAGTAAAGGTAGAGGCTGCCCTTGGAAACCCGCGCCCGCCGGGCGATGTCTTCCATGCGGGCCGCGGCGAAGCCCTGGCGGCTGAACTCTTCCAGAGCCGCGTCCAGGATGGCGGCCCGCCGCGCGGCGCATTTTTCCCGGCGGCATTCGGACGGAGCGGGAACCGGAACCCGCGGGTCTTCGGGGTCGTTCATGTTCTTTTCCTTCCGGAACAGATTGCCTTTGAAAGGTTCCACTTTTTCAAAGGAACACGCCTTGTGCCATGCGCCGTGCCGCGCGTGCTCTGAGAGCATGACAACATTGCCGCGCTCTTTCTCAGCGCTTGCCGAACAGGCCGCCCAGCAATCCCCGGACCACCGTGCGCCCGATCTCCCGGCCCACGGTGGTGCCGATGGTACGGGTCGTCTGTTTGGCTACTGAGCCCAGAATATCCCCCAAACCCTCACCGCCGCCGCTTCTCCGGGCGCGCGTCTCTTCGCGCCGGGCCGCGGCCTCCTGCCGCAGGCGTTCCTTTTCAGCCAGGGCTTCGGCCTTGCGCCGGGCCTCATCGTCCGCGGCCTCCTGTCGGCGGGCGGCGCGCGCGGTCAGGATTTCATAGGCCGACTCGCGGTCCACGGCCCGCTCGTACGCTCCCGCCACCAGCGAATTCCGCATGACCACGGCGCGCTCTTCGGGCGTGATGGGCCCCACCTGGCTCTGCGGCGGCACGATCAGCGCCCGCTCCACTATCCGGGGCGCGCCGTCGGCGTCCAGAAAAGACACCAGAGCCTCGCCCACGGCCAGCTGGCCGATGACATCCTCGGTATTGAAAGCCGGATTGGGCCGGAAAGCCCGGGCCGCGGCGCGCACGGCCTTCTGTTCTCCGGGGGTGAAGGCCCGCAGGGCGTGCTGCACGCGATTGCCGAGCTGGCCCAGCACGCTGTCCGGCATGTCCGCCGGGTTCTGGCTCACAAAATAGACCCCCACCCCGCGCGAGCGAATCAAACGCGTCACCTGCTCGATCTTTTGCAGCAGCACGGGCGGCGCTCCGTCAAAGAGCAAATGGGCCTCGTCGAAAAAGAAGACCAGACGCGGCTTGTCAGTATCGCCCACTTCGGGCAGGCGTTCAAACAGCTCGGACAACAGCCAGAGCAATACGCTGGAATAAAGACGCGGCGCGTTCATCAGCGCGTCGGCGGCCAGGATGTTGACCACGCCCCGGCCCCGGCTGTCGGTCTGGAGCAGATCCATGATGTCCAGGGCCGGTTCGCCGAAAAAGCGGTCCCCGCCCTCTTCCTCCATACGCAGCAGGCCGCGCTGGATGGCTCCCACGCTGGCCGTGGAAATCTGCCCGTAGGCTGTCCTGTATTGATCGCGCTCATCGCCCACATGCTGCACCATGCTGCGCAGATCCTTCATGTCCAGAAGCAGCAGACCCGCGTCGTCGGCAATGCGGAAGACCAGATGGAGCACCCCGCTCTGCACCTCGTTGAGGTTGAGCAGGCGGGAGAGCAGCAAGGGCCCCATTTCGCTCACCGTGGCGCGCAGAGGGTGGCCGCTTTTGCCGAACACGTCCCAGAAGCAGGCCGGGAACGCCTGGTTGAGATAACCGCGCGCCGCAAGGCCCAGTCGGGCAATGCGCTCGGCCGCTTTTCCCGTGGGCGCGCCTGCCTTGGCCAGACCCGAGAGGTCGCCCTTGACGTCGGCCAGAAAGACCGGCACGCCCAGGGCGCTGAAGGTTTCGGCCAGGCTTTGCAGGGTCACGGTCTTGCCCGTGCCCGTGGCCCCGGTGATCAAGCCGTGGCGGTTGCCCATGGCGGGCAGGATGCAGATATCCCTTTCCCCGGCGCGGGCCATGAGCGCCTGATGGTCATTGTCGAGCACGGCTGATCTCCTTTGGAGCAGTTAACACTAATGAACTGCTCTAGATACGCGGTCAGCGGGCCAGCAGCACCCAGGCCGGGCCCTTGGCGTCCAGATGGCTGGCCACGTAGTTGGCCCGCGCATCGCCGCCGCAGAAAATGTCGATACGCTTGCGCTTGATGGCCCCGCCCACATCCTGGGCAAAACCGATGCCGCGCAGGGGCACGCTGCCGCGCCGCTCGTCCGGGGCATTGACCCCGTAGGCCACAAGGGAGCCCAGGGGAATATAGGAACGGTCCGTGGCCAGGGAAAGCCAGTCGTCCACCTCATGGCCCATGGCCCCGGTGGGCCCCCTGCCGCCGAACTTGAAAAAGACGTAGCTGGGATTTTCATTGAGGATTTCGCGCACCCGCCCGGGATTGTTCCTGAACCACTCGCGCTGTTCAAAAATATCGCCGCGCTTGAGCAGGCCCTTCTCGCGCATGATCCGGCCCGAGCTTTTGTATTTGTGGCCGTTCTGCCCGGCGTAGTTGACATAGGCCTGGGTGCCGTCGTCAAAAATCAGGCGCCCCGACCCCTGGATTTCCAAAAAAAAGACGTCCACCGGGTCCGCGGCCCAGGCCAGTTCCAGGCCCCGGTTGGCCAGCACCTGTTTTTCCTCAATGGCGCGGCGGTCGTGATAGCGGCCGCGTTTGGCCCGCACCCGCTTCAGGTCCGGCGGCAGGCCGTAGACGGCCTGGGTATAGCCGGGCTTGCGCGTACGGCTGGCCCGCACCTGCGGCTCATAGTAGCCGGAATAATTGATGCCGCCCGGCACTTCCACCCAGCGAAAATTGGCCAGCAGCAGGTCCGGCTCCGCATCCAGGCGCGGCAGCAGTTCGCGCAAACGGGTCAGGCTGCGGGAAAGATCCCCCCAGGTCACGGTCAGGCCCGGCCGCTTGACGGCCGCCGCGCCCTGCGGCTTGCTGTTGACATAGCGCAGAGACTTGCGCACGGTAGGGGCCATGTCCTTCCAACTGGTCAGATCCTGGTTGCGGGGGGCCAGATTGGCGACGAAAAATTCCGGGCTTTCCTGCACGGCCACCGGCGGCCCCAACGGCGGCAGATCTTCGGACTGCGGTTTCTTGCCGGCGCAGGCGGAGAGCACAAGACTCGCCAGCAAAACCACAATCAAGGCCGGACGCGACGCGCCCCCGGCCCTTACGGACGCGCGCCGCGTACAGCCCGCGCCGAAACAAGGAGCTTGCCCGTGCATGATTTCCCCACCCCCGCGGTATGGTTGCCCCATCGTGTGTCCTACGGAGAAACGGACACCATGGGAGTCTTGTATTACGCCGAATATCTGCATTTGTTCGAACGCGCCCGCAGCGCCTATATCCGCCAGTGCGGCATGAGCTACGCGGACGTGGAAAAAAAAGGCATCATTCTGCCCGTGCGCGAGGCCCAGTGCCGCTACCGCGCGCCGGCGCATTACGACGATCTTGTGCAGGTGCGCGCGGGCATCAGCGAATGGGGCCGGGCCTCACTGCGTTTTGTATATGAGATATGGAACGAGGACAAGACGCGCCTGCTGGCCGAGGGCATGACCCAGCACGCCCTGGTCAATCCCCAGGGGCGGCCCGTGCCCGTGCCGGACTGGTTCCGGCAGTTGTGCGCGCCTGAAAAAGGCTAGCGTCAGCCCTCATTAACCCGCTGCCCGCGAAAAGCTGAATTTTTTCGGACAGCAAGGCGCCAAGGGAAAATTGGGTGAAGCTGTATCTACATACTGCGAGGTCAATTTTTCCTTGGCAACGCCGCTGTACGGAAAAGACTGCTTTGCTGCAGGCGCTCTAATGAGGGCTTGAGCCTGGTCTCAGGGGGCGACGCCCCCTGGGACCTCATATATAAGGAGAATCCATGGCGCTGCATGTCATCAACGAAGCCCGGCGCTGCCTGCACTGCAAAAAGCCGCTCTGCCGCGCGGGTTGTCCCATCAACACCAATATTCCGGTGATGATCGAGCAGTTTCTGAACGGGAATATCGACGAAGCCGGGCAGATGCTCTTTGACAACAATCCCCTTTCCATTGTCTGTTCCCTGGTCTGCGACCACGAAAAACAGTGCGAGGGGCATTGCATCCTGGGCAAGAAGGGCAGCCCCGTGCATATCAGCAGCATCGAGAACTATATCTCCGAGCGCTTCCTGGCCGCCCACCATCCGCCCCGGCCGCCCCAGAACGGCTTGGCCGCCGCCATCATCGGCTCGGGCCCGGCCGGACTGACCATTGCCATCATTCTGGCCCAGCGCGGCTATGCCGTGACCATTTTCGAATCCCACGACCGCATCGGCGGCGTCCTGCGCTACGGCATTCCCGCCTTCCGCCTGCCCAAGAGCATCCTGGACCGTTATCAGCAGCGCCTGCTGGAACTGGGCGTGCGCATCCGCCCCAATACGACCATCGGCGGCGCGCTGCGCATGGACGACCTGTTCCGGGACGGCTACAGCGCCGTGTTCATCGGCACGGGTGTCTGGCGGCCCAACAGCCTGGGCATCAAGGGTGAAAGCCTGGGGAACGTCCATTTTGCCATCGACTATCTCTGCAATCCGGCGGTCTACAATCTGGGCGAAACGGTCAGCGTGATCGGCGCGGGCAACGCGGCCATTGACGCGGCCCGCACCATTCTGCGGCACGGCGCGCGCAAGGTCACCATTTACGCCCGCAAACCCGTGCTGGCCGCCAGCCCGCGCGAGGTGGAGTACGCCGGGGTGGACGGCGTGGACTTTCACAATTGCGTGCGGCCCGTGGAAATCCGTCCGGAAGGTGCGATATTCCGCCGCCTGGACTACGACGCGGAAGGCCATGCCGGCGAAGTGGAAGGCGAGGATTTTCTGGAGCCCTCGGATTCCGTGGTCATCGCCATCGGCCAGGGCCCCAAGGACAAAATCGTGTCCACGTCCACGGGCATAGAGATCAACGAACGCGGCCTGGTGAAAACAGATGCGCGGGGGGCCACCACCCATCCGGGCATCTTCGCCTCGGGCGACGTGGTGCGGGGCGCCAAAACCGTGGTGGAGGCCGTGCACTGCTCCAAAACCGTGGCCGACGCCATGGACCGGTATATGCGGAGTCTGCCGCGTTCTTAGAGCAGATTAACTTTGAAATTTTACAAATTTCAAAGTCGGCATTCTGGCGAAAACCATGTTTTTCGCCAGAATCCACGCCTCTTCGCGGCGCGCCTCACCGTGTTCGGCGATAGAGCATTTCAATGTTGAAATGCTCTATCGCGGATTACCTTTGAAACGCTCCAGGCTCAGCCCTTATTAACATGTTGCGAAAACGCCGCCTTGTCCGGTCAGGACAAGGCGGCGTTTTCATTATTACTGGCTGAGGCGGCGCGCCAGATGCGCGGGCTCGGGCGGCACCAGCTTGTCGCCGTGCAGATAGGCGTTGAGGTTGCACATCAGGCCCGCCAGGTCTTCAAAATGCTCATTGCGGCCGAAGCCGCTCAGCAGCCAGCGGCTGCGCCCGTGCAGCACCTTGTGGGTACGGCGCAGGGTACGTTCGCGCATGATCAGCTCAATGCGCCACTCGCCCTCCGGGGTGCGCAGCACCAGGGTCGAACCATGCCCCGTCAGCGCGTGACCGGGCGGATTGCCCGCCAGGCGCAACAAATCCGCGACCGCCGCGTGCAGTACATGAAGATGCTCGTCCAGGGAAATATTTTTCCTGTCCTCATCCAGTTGCCGCTCTTCGGCATGGATGCGCTCCAGATACTGGACCCGGTCCTCGTCCAGGGTGGTGATGCCGCGCCGCATGATGCGCACGCAGAAAATCAGGCCCGCCAGGATTACCGCCCCGGCGGCGGCCCATTCCAGAATCATCGACATGGCCTCCGCTTTTACGGGTAATTTCACCATTGCGCAGGCCTCTGTCAAGCGCGACGCATACCGTCCCGCATCTCCCGCTCCATGCGCCGCCACTGCACAACGGGCTCCGCGGCCAAGGCAGGGCAGACGCATCTAATTTCAGCTTTTGCTGACCTCTTGTTTGACGAGATTATCCGTCAAAACCAGCCTTTTTGGCGCTGGCGGCGTCATCTGGCGCTTTTTGCTGCTCATGTACTTGAGTACAGCTCTGCTCTCGATGCCCGTAAGGCTCGCCCGGCTCGCCAACGGGCACGGCCCTTTGGGCCGCCTTCCGGTCGGTTTCCGCGCAAAAAGCACCATTTTCCTTGCCAGCGCCGAAAAATCTTAGTTTTTAGGATTCTCCCGGCACCAGCCATCCGCCTACGCTTCGCTCCGGCGGAGCAAAGGTGGCTTTACCCAACTCCGTAGCGTGTATTAACTATTTTAAATAATTAAATTAGAAATACACTGGCCGCGTTTTTTTAGATGCGTCTGCCCTGGCGGCCAAGGGCGGGGCTCTTCCCTTTTTTCCGGCAAGACTGTATCGTTTATCCTGATTGACGCGCGCGGCCCGCGCGCGGGCCTTCCCTGGTTTCGTTCACCCGGCTTGCGCGCCCTCGTTTCGCGCCGCCATATCGCTTACTAAGGGAGAAAACCATGCCAACCCCTCTGGAAATGCAACGCACTTTCGCTCTCGTCGGCACCGGCGGCTGCGGCAAAACTTCGCTGGCCGAAATGCTGCTGTTCAACGCCGGGGCCGTCACCCGTATGGGCGCCATTGAAGACGGCACCACCAGTCTGGACTACGAACCCGAGGAAGTGCGCCGCCGCGGTTCGGTGCAGCCCGCCTGCGCTGCCTACCTCTGGAACAAGAACCGCCATTTCCTGCTGGACATCCCCGGCGACGGCAACTTTACCGGCGATATGGAATGCCTGCTCAAGGGCGTGGACAGCGTGCTGTTCGTACTGGACGCCGTGGACGGCGTGCGCCCCTTGAGCAAAAAATTCTGGAGCATGGTCCGCGCGGAAAATCTGCCCGCCATGATCATCATCAACAAGCTGGACCGTGACCGGGCCGACTTCCACATGGCCTTTGACGGTCTGGCCGCTCTGGGCGTCAAACCCGTGGCCTTGCAGGTGCCCATCCGCCAGGGCGAAGCCTTTGTGGGCGTGGTGGACGTGTTGACCGGAAAAGCCCGGATGTTCACCGAAAACGGCGGCAGCAGCGAGGCTGAAATTCCCGCCGACCTCACGGACGACGTGAGCCTGCTGCGCGACGTGACCGTGGAAAACATCGCGGAAAGCGATGAAGTGTTGATGGAAAAATATCTGGAGGAAGGCAGCCTTTCCCTGGAAGATCTGCAACTTGGCCTGCGTAAGGGCGTGCTCAGCGGCGAACTGACCCCGGTGCTGGCCTGCTCCGCCCTGGAAAACAAGGGCGGCAAAGCTGTTCTGGACGCGGTGGAAGCCCTGCTGCCCTCGCCTCTGGAGCGCCCGGCCTTTGTGGACGCAGCCGGGGCCGAACGCGCGCCTGATCCGGACGGCCCGGTGGCCTGCTTTGTGTTCAAGACCCTGGCCGATCCCTTTGCCGGGCAGCTTTCCATTCTGCGGGTGCTTTCCGGCACCATCAACGGCGACGCCACGCTCAAGAACATGCGCAGCGAGGATACCGAACGCCTGGGCAGCCTGCTTTACCTGGTGGGCAAAAACCAGACGCCCTGCAAGGAGCCTGTGGGACCAGGCGCCATTGTGGCCGTGGCAAAACTCAAAAACACGCGCACCGGCGACACCCTCTGCGACGAAAAAGCGCCCTTTGCCCTGCCCATGCCCGAATTGCCGCCGCAGTTGATCACCTACGCCCTGGCCCCCAAGGAAAAGGGCGAGGAAGACAAGGTTTACGCGGCCATCCAGCGCCTGCTGGACGAGGACATCACCCTCAAGCTGGGCCGCGACGAGGAAAACGGAGACATTCTGCTCTCCGGCATGGGCCAGCTGCATATCGAGCTTTCCGTGGAAAAGGCCAAGCGCCGCTTCAAGATCGACATCGTGCTCAAGACGCCCAAAGTGCCCTATCGCGAGACAGTGCGCGGCAAATGCCAGGTGCAGGGCCGCCACAAAAAGCAATCCGGCGGGCGCGGCCAGTTCGGCGACTGCTGGATCGAAATGGAAGGCCTGCCGCGCGGTTCCGGTTATGTCTTTGAGGACGCCATTGTGGGCGGCGTCATTCCGCGCCAGTACATTCCGGCCATCGACAAGGGCGTTCAGGAAGCGGCGGCGCGCGGTTTCCTGGCCGGTTGCCAGGTGGTGGACTTCCGCGTCAAGGTCTACGACGGCAGCTACCACACTGTGGACTCCTCGGAAATGGCCTTCAAGGTGGCCGGTTCCCTGGCTTTCAAAAAAGCCATGGAAGGCCTCAAGCCCGTGCTGCTGGAACCCATTGTGCTGCTGACCGTGTCCATCCCGGACGAGAGCATGGGCGACGTGATCGGCGACCTTTCTTCCCGCCGGGGCAAGGTGCTGGGCTCGGACTCCCAGGCGGGCATCACTGAAATCAAGGCCCATGTGCCCATGAGCGAAGTGCTGCGCTACGCGCCGGACCTGCGCTCCATGACCGGCGGCCAGGGCTTCTTCACCATGGAATTCGACCATTATGAGGAAGCGCCGCAACCTGTGGCTGAAAAAGTTATTGCCGAGCACCAGGCGGCCAAGGCCGCTGAATAAAACACGCGGCCCGCAAGACATACGCTGACAAAAAGACGCCCCGCGCGGGGCGTCTTTTTCTTGGGAAGATTATTTTTGTGAGAGAGGCCCCTTTTTTAAAAGGGGCCTCTCTCGCGTCTCTCCAAAAACTTTTACCAATTACGGCACGATTCCCCAGTGGGGTTCTCAGGCGGCGATTTCCCGGCCGAAGGCCATTTGCTCAAATTCCGCCAGGGGCACGGGCCGGGAAAAAACATAGCCCTGGACCATGTCGCAGCCAGCCTGTTGCAGAAATTCCACCTGCCGGGTCGTCTCCACGCCCTCGGCCACGGTACCCATGCTGAGCTTCTTGGCCAGGTCGATGACCGAGACGATCACGGTCCGCTCGCGGGCGTTGTCCGCCTCCTGCGAGGCGAAAAAGACCCTGTCCAGTTTAAGGACATTGACGTTCATGTCCTTGAGAAGATTCAGCGAGGAATAGCCGCTGCCGAAATCGTCAATGGAACAATGGTAGCCGTGGGCGCGGATCCGCTCAATAAATTGGACCAGCAGGTGCGGATTTTCAAAAACCAGGCTTTCCGTGAGCTCAATCTCCAGCAGTTCCGGGGGCACATCATAGGCGCGGCGGATAGTTTCATAGCGTTCCAGAAATTGCGGGTCCGCCAGATGCACACGGGACATGTTCACTGAAACCGGCACCGGCGTGACGCCGTTGTCCAGCCATTTGCGCAGCATGGCACAGACCTTTTCAAAGACATGGAGATCAAGGTCCACAATAAAGCCGTTCTGCTCAAACAGCGGGATAAAGTCATTGGGCGGAATCAGCCCTTCCGGGGCACGCCAGCGCACCAGGGCCTCGGCGCCGCCAATGGCGGCTTTTTTCAGGGATTGCTTGGGCTGAAGATAGACCACGAACTCATCCCGCCCCAGGGCATCGTGCATCCGGTTTTCCATCTCCTTTTCACGCAGGGAGCGCAAGCGGTCCTGCTCACTGTAAAACAGACAGGTGCAGAGGCAGTGCTCTTCCGAGCCGCCGCTCTTTTTGCGGGCGATGTTGGCCCTGTCCTGGATCTTGACCAGCGACAGAACCGGGTCGTCAATGGGATAGATACCGGCGGAGAAAGAAAGCAGGTAATTGCGCTCGCGGAACGGCTCAAAATTGTTGGCGTCTTCGGCTATGCGGTTCAGCCGGGCTTCCAGCTCCTTTTCCCCGGCGGTCCGGAGCAGAAGGTTGAAACCGTCCGCCGCCAGACGGGCCACATACTCGCCGTTCTCAAGATGGGCCTCCACGGTCTCGTAGCAATGCCGCAAAACCCTGTCACCCATTTCAACGCCGAAAAAGTCATTAATCACCTTGAATTTCTGGATATCCAGCCAGACCAGCACATATGTACCGGGCAAGGCGGCGCGCACAGCGCCGCCCGCGTCGATTTCGAAACTGGTGCGGTTGCGCCCGCTGGTCACCGGGTCCACAAAAGCCAAACGTTCCAGCTGTCGGTTGGCCTGCCGCTGCAACTCCCGCTGTTCCAGCAGCTCGCTGATGTCAATATACACGCATAAATAGACAGGATTATTATTCTCCCAGTCCATGCATTCGCCGGAAACCTGCAACCAGGCATTATTGCCGTCCCGGTCCCTGGCCTGGGTCACGAAGTTGACGGACTCGCCCCGGCGCATGGCCGCATGGTTTTCCGCCAGCACGGCCCTGTTTTTGCTTTGGGCCTGCTTGTCCAAAAGATAGTCGGACTGACCGAAGAGTTGCGTGAATTTTTCATTGGCCTCCACGAACTCGAAGCCGTTTTCCACGACCCGGAACTTGGCGATAAAACCGGGAATATTGTTGTAGGTGATGCTCTGCTCAAGCAGGGTCTGCTGCAGTTCGCTGACATCCGCCATTACCGTGTAGGACACACGATGACCGTCGACCATTTCCTCCGTGAAGATGGACGACAGCCTGACCCACATCATCCTGCCGCTTTTGTGCCGCATCCGGCCTATAAACTGGTAGCCGCCTTTGGCAATCGCGTCCTTCACTTTTGCGGCCAGAATCTTCCAGTTCTCCGGGTCGTTCTGGTAAAATTTGTCAGGGCGGTTCTCGAAAAGGCGTTCGTATTCTTCTTTGGGGTAGCCGATCAGCTCGTAATAATACGCATTGGCCCAGACAAGCGTAAAATGTTCATCCACCAGATGCTTACTCACGCTCAAGCGCGAGAGGTTCATCAGCATATTGTATTCGTTGCTCTGGCTGACGGAATTTTCAACGAAGATTTTTTTCTGGTTTTCCATGGCGGGCCTGCTCCCATGCGCCCTCCTTCCCCAAGGGCGAAGGGAAAGTTATGCGCGAAAAATCATACCAATGCGGCTGATACGGTTTTGCCGACACAGCTTTCCGTATTCAGCCATTGGTAGTTTTTCACACATATTTTTACTTATTTTACCCTGTTTTACTTTCAGAGCAATAAAAATTTCCTTTTTACGAAAAAAGACAAAAAAGAAACAAACATCACCCGGCATATATTTTTCTGCCAAACGATACTTGTCTTTTCTCAAAAAAAGACGACATTTCATCATGTTATGATAACAACGAAATTAAACGCCGCAATATGTCTGAATGTCAAGAAAAATCAAAAATATTACGACAAAATATAAGTAGTTATGCAAGAGAGAGAGAGAGAGAGAGAGAGAGAGAGAGAGAGGCGCTATTGGGCCGCGCCCAGGCCCGCGTTGCGCTCAATGAGATCCACGGCCCTGGCGATCTGGCGGCCCAGGCTCGATTCCTTGGAGAGTTCGCGCTCCACGGAGGTAATGCCCTTGATGACCGTGGAATGGCGGCGATTGAAGGTTCCGCCGATTTCCTCCAGGGAGAGCTCGGTATGCTTGCGCGCCAGATAGTAGACGGTGTTGCGGCCCAGCACGCATTCCCGGCGGCGCGAGCGGGAACAGAGCTGGCGTTCTTCCAGGCCGTAGCTTTCGCAAACCAGGCGGATGATGGTGGGCAGATCCGGCCCGCACTCCACTCCGGCGTACTGGTTGAGCACTTCCAGGGCCAGATCCAGATTCAGGCCGCAATTGAGCAGGCGGGCCTTGAAAATAAGGCTGTTCAGGCAGGATTCCATCTGGCGCACATCGCCGCGCAGGCGGCTCGCCAGCAGATCGCAGACCGAATCGGGCAAAAGTACCTGAAAGCTCCTGGCCTTGCGGGTGAGGATATGGCGGCGCATCTCCTCGTCGGGGCGTCCCATATTGGTCAGAATGCCGGAGCAGAAATGCGAGACAAGCTGGCTGTCCACGCGCTGGAGCTCGCGCGGCGAAAACGAGGAGGTGAAAATGACCCGGCCTCCCCTGGCCTGCAGGTTTTTAACCACGGCCAAGGCCATATCCTGCATTTTCTCCTTGCCCTGGAAAAAATGCACGTCTTCCAGCAGAAGGACGTCCAGTTCCCTCAGACGGCCTTTAAAAGCCTCCACGTCATGGCTGCGCAAGGCGGCCACAAAGCGCGAGGCGAATTCCTCAGCCGTAAGATAGGCCACGCGCGCGCCGCTGCTGTTCCGGCTGAGGCTCTGGCCCACGGCCTGGGCCAGATGCGTCTTGCCGAGGCCCGAGGCGGAGTTCACAAACAGCGTCCGCACGTCGCCGCCGCTGCGGCAGACGTCCTGCGCGGCGGCCACGGCCACGCTGTTGCTGGGCCCCACCACGAAATCCTCGAAACGATAGCGCCAGGCCGCTTCCCGCCGGAACGCGGGCGCAACGGCGGGCATGGGCAGGCTGGCCTGCCGCCGCGGCAGAACCCGCGCGGCGAGATCCGCTGTGGAGGCCGCCTCCGGG
>NZ_ADDR02000003.1:77500-225968 GCF_000145315.2 Desulfovibrio sp. 3_1_syn3 | reverse complement strand
AAAAACCCCTCCGGAAAAATCCGGAGGGGTTCGGGGATTAGCGTCGGCGGCGCGGGCATGCCGCCGCGAGAGCAATCCATGTTTGAAATAAGTGAATTGCGTTAAGGAGAGCTTACGCTGAAAAGGCTCAGATTTCGCTTTCAGGAATGCCGCAGGCCTTGGCCACACCGGCGCCGTAAGCCGGATCGGCTTTGGCGCAGTTGCGGATGTGGCGCAGCTTGATTTCCTTGGGCGCGTCGCCCAGGGCGCGGGCCGTATTGCCGAACAGGGCTTCTTTCTGTTCCGGGCTCATCAGCCGGAAGAGCTTGCCGGGCTGTTCAAAGTAGTCGGCATCGTCGCAGGGATAATTCCAGCGGGCCGCATCGCCGCTGATCTTCAGCGGCGGCTCGGCGAACTCGGGCTGTTCCTGCCAGGCGCCCTCGCTGTTGGGCTCATAGCTGGTGTAGCTGCCGTAGTTGCCGTCCACGCGCATCTGGCCGTCACGGTGGAAGCTGTGATAGGGGCAGCGCGACTTGTTCACCGGGATCAGATGGTGATTGACGCCCAGGCGGTACCGCTGCGCGTCGCCGTAGGAGAACAGGCGGCCCTGAAGCATCTTGTCCGGTGAAACGCCGATGCCGGGCACCAGATTGGATGGGTTGAAAGCGGCCTGTTCCACTTCCGCGAAATAGTTTTCCGGATTGCGGTTCAGTTCCAGCACGCCCACTTCCATGAGCGGATAATCCTTGTGGTACCAGACCTTGGTCAAATCAAAGGGATGGTAGGGCAGCTTCTCGGCGTCTTCCTCGGGCATGATCTGGAAGTACAGGGTCCAGCGGGGATAGTCGCCCTTTTCGATGTGCTCGTACAGATCGCGCTGATGGCTGTCGCGGTCGCGCCCGATAAGTTCCTGGGCCTCGGCGTCCGTGAGATTTTTGATGCCCTGCTGGGTTCTGAAGTGAAATTTAACCCAGAAGCGTTCGTTTTTGGCGTTGATCAGGCTGTAGGTATGACTGCCGAAACCGTGCATGTGCCGGTAGGAAGCCGGAATACCCCGGTCGCTCATGACCACGGTGACCTGGTGCAGGGCTTCGGGCAGCAGGGTCCAGAAGTCCCAGTTGTCCTTGGCGCTGTGCATATTGGTGCGCGGGTTGCGCTTGACCACGTGGTTCAGGTCCGGGAAATTAAGCGGGTCGCGCAAAAAGAAGACCGGCGTGTTATTGCCAACCATGTCCCAGTTGCCCTGATCCGTATAAAATTTGAGGGCAAAGCCGCGGATGTCGCGCTCCGCGTCAGCGGCGCCGCGCTCGCCCGCCACAGTGGAGAACCGGGCGAACACATCGGTTTTTTTGCCGATTTCAGCAAACAGCGAAGCCCTGGTGTACTTGGTGAGGTCATGGGTCACCGTAAAGGTGCCGTACGCGCCGGAACCACGGGCGTGCATGCGCCGTTCCGGAATCACTTCACGGTCGAAATGGGCCAGCTTCTCCTGAAACCAGACGTCCTGCATGAGCATGGGGCCGCGCGGACCGGCGGTCAGGGCATGATTATTATTGGGCACCGGCGCGCCGGCATTGGTGGTGAGCGAGTCTTTATTTTTCATATTATCTGCCATGATGCTTTTCTCCTTGGTTTATCCGAGGGGATCGGGTGAGAAAAAACGGCTCCGTACCTGCTTGTATTGCGTTGGAAAAAGCATGGCACGGCTGACGATTTTTGTAAATAGTAATTGTTACTATTTTTAAGAAAAAATCGATCTCCGCTTGGTTTATTGAAAAATCTCTATTGCTTATGAAGGAAATTTTATTTCATGGCCCCAGCTTAAGGCATGGCTGGCTTGCGGCTGCGCACAATGGGCTGCCCCAGATGCAGCTCCTGCATGATCTGCGGCACTTCCGCCGCGCGGACGGCGTCGCCGCGCAGCAGCACCAGGACCAGAAAGAGCTTGCCGTCGCGCTGCATACGGGTGCGCAGCCCCCGGCCCTCCAACCGCTGACGCAGGCTGTCCACGCTGTCCTCATCCTTGAAGGCCGCTACCTGAAAGACGTAGTCGAACATGGTGGCCGCCGGAGCGGGCGGCGGGGTCTGGCCTTCCGGCACGGCCGGGGCGAAGGGCGCGGTGGAAACACCGCCCGGCGCGTTTTGGCCGGGTTGTGTGTTTTGCGCGCCCTGACCGGGCGCTGCGGCGGTCGCCTGCGGCATTGCCGGAGCGGGCCGGGCCGGGTCCGGCTCGGAGGCATTGGGGGAATCATTGCGCAGAGCCCGCGCGAAACGCAGATCTTCCGGAGCCAGTATCCGCTGGCCCGCGTCCGCGCCGTCCTGTACCGCTTCCGCGCCCTGGCTGATGGGGTCCACGGGCTTTTCACCGGCGTCCGCCCGCGCGCCGGGCTGCGTCGCCGCGGCCGGGACCGCGTGCCTGACCGCGTATGCGCGCCCGCTCATAACCCCGCCCACATAGGCCAGGGCAACGGCCGCCAGCACCAGAAAACACGCCGCCACCAGCGACGACGGGCGCAGGCGCGGACCGGTTTTGGGGCTGTCTTGCCCGGATGCGGACGAACGGGAAGCGGGGGCCATAGATTCTCCTTGTATTCTTACTGATATACTACTGCCCGCGCGCCATCCGGCACGAGCAATGCCAGCACCATAGCAGTCCGGCCCGCCAGCGTAAAGGGAGGAAAACCCGGCGCGCCCTGCACGGCTCCGCACGGGGCCGAGCCCATGCGCATGCCGCCTTGACAGGCGTCCCCCGCACTCTGCTACAGTACGGGCGTACCCATCTCCAACCGGAGTTCCGCCATGAAAAATACGCGTTGCCGCATTGTCGCGCTTCTGCTGCTCGCCCCTCTCTGCGTCTTTCCGGCGCGCGGCTCGTCGGCCGCCGAAACGCCTTCCTGCCTGACCGTCAGCAATCAGACCAGCCGGGACCTGCTTAATATCCGCTTCCACCAGGGCCGGACCACATATTTCGTGCGTCTGGACATGGCCCCCGGCGCACGGGACGATATTGAAAATCCCGGAGTCACGGCGGACCTGCGCGTGGATACGGGCCTGGCCTTCTGGTTTTTCAAGGCCGTGCCCCTGGCCCAGGCGCGCCGCCTGACCTTCTGCGGCGACCATACGGCCTGTCTGATTCTGGAACAGAAGAACAATATCTCACGACATATCAACGGCAATGCCCAAAGCCTGCTGCCCGGCGAACTCAGCAGGCCGGTCTGCACCCTGGACCAGTTCCGCCCCGGCATGACCATGAATGATGTCTGTTCCCTGCTGGAGCCCGATCCCCCTCGGGACGACAATGACGCAGTGCTGACCAGCCTGGGCTTCGCGGGCATGGTCTGGGCCGCGCGCCTCGCGCCGAGCCAGTCCTCCGGCGGAAGCGGCTCCCTTTCCGGACGCGACCGCCTTGGGCATCTGGAGCTGCGGCAGCACCTGACCGACGCCAATCTGGCCGCCCTGCTGCGGACGCTCTACAGCCAGGGCTATGCGCCCTGGCAGGCTGAGCTGCCCGGCCTGGACATGAATTTTACAGAAATGACGGATATGGATACGGCCAAGCAGAAGGACATCCTGCAACGGGCCCTGGAGTATTTTCTGCAATCCGGCCGGGGTGAGGCCACCCTGATGCTGGCCCCGGCCGCCATGCTGCCCGCTCTGGCCGACGCCG
Source organism: Desulfovibrio sp. 3_1_syn3 (assembly GCF_000145315.2). Lineage (NCBI taxonomy): Bacteria > Pseudomonadati > Thermodesulfobacteriota > Desulfovibrionia > Desulfovibrionales > Desulfovibrionaceae > Desulfovibrio > Desulfovibrio sp. 3_1_syn3. Next base: position 222,322 of record NZ_ADDR02000003.1, on the reverse strand, counting down.
ACGCGCCGCAGCGCGACGTACAACTCTTCACGCTGACCCTGCGCCAGAGTTCCAGAACCCTGGTCGTGGATGTGGCGGCCTACCAGGGCGGCGAAGGCGGCCGCTAAAATTGCTTTGGCGGCTGCATAGGCAGACGCCCGCCACGAGCGTCATCCGTAAGGCGGCTATGCCGCCTTACGGATGACGACAGCAGAGCGAGCGGCTTAAAAACTTTGGGAATGCCAATTCTCAAAGTTAATCTGCTCTAAAAACCGTTGGCGCTCTGAAAAATTTGTTCTCCGGCAAGGAAAGCAAATTTTCCAGAGCGCCAACGGTTTTTTATAAAATCGGCGCGGCTTCGTCTCGCTACGACGCCTTCTTCTCCGCACGCATCTTGCGCAGCCAGTCATACCATGCATCAAGGCCCTCACCGCTGCGGCAGGAAACCTCAAGCACGCGAAGATCCTTGTTCAGCTTGGTGGCAAAGGCGCGGGCGCGGTCCATATCGAAATCCACATGGGGCAGCAGGTCCACCTTGTTCAGCACCATGGCCTTGGCCAGGTTGAACAGCAGGGGATATTTCTCGGGCTTGTCGTCGCCCTCGGTCACGCTGAGCAGGGCCACCTTGGCATCCTCGCCGCAGTCGAATTCCACCGGGCAGACCAGATTGCCCACATTTTCGATGAAGAGGATATCCAGGCCGTCCAGCTCCAGATTGTCCAGAGCCGTGAGAATCATGTTGCTGTCCAGGTGGCAGCCGCCGTCGGTGTTGATCTGTACGGCCTGCGCCCCGGTCGCCGCTACCCGGCGGGCGTCGTTGTCGGTCTGCAAGTCGCCCTCAATGACCGCCATGCGGAATTCCCCGGCCAGGTCGCACAGGGTGCGCTCCAAGAGAGAGGTTTTGCCCGCGCCCGGAGAGCTGATCAGGTTGAGGGTCAGAATCTTGCGCCCGCTCAGCTGCCGCCGCACATGGGCGGCCATTTTTTCATTGGCTTCCAGGACGTTGCGCACCACGGGAATCTGCATACTTTTCTCCTTATCTCCAAATTCTGCCGGTATCCGAGTGAGATATACATTTTGCGGGCTTCAGCTCCCGCCACCGGAGCATTGCCGATTTCAACGCGAAAACATTTTAGCGCGCTTCCAGACGACTCAAAATCAATTCCTTGCCCTGCTCCACCACATGCCCGAACTGCTCGCCGCAGCCGGGGCAGGGCTGCCAGAGAGCGTCCTGCCCTTCGCCGCCGAACACTTCGCCGCAAAACGGACAGCGCAATCGCAAAGGCAGACAGACCAACTCCAGTCTGGCCCCTTCATGGGGCGTGCCCTTGATCATGGTTTCAAAACCGAACTGCAACGATTCGGGCACCACACCTGAAAGCGCGCCGTATTCCACGCGCACCAGTTCAAGACGGCTGCAATTCCGGCGGCCGATTTCTTCCTCTGCCATAGCCAGAAGGCTTTGTGCAATGGCCATTTCGTGCATTCCCCATGCTAGCCCAAAGGCCCGGCTGCGTAAAGGGCGCGGGGGGAATCTTGCCATTCGGCGCAAATGATGTACATTTCGCCTATGCGTCCTCCCAAATATCTTGGCGTATATTCCCAGCCTTTGGCCAAGGCGGACGGCACCCGCAAGACACTCTTCTTCGCCTGGGACCTGGCGGAGCAAGGCTACGCGGTGCAACAACTGGACAATGCCTTCCAGCCCAAGGCGGAGGCGCGACGCGTCAGCGCCGCCCATTTTGCCGCGCAGTTCCGGTCCGAGCCCTCCATCCTGGCCATGCCCATGACCATGCTGGACGTCCGCGCCCTGGCGGACCTTCCGGACGCGCGCGCCGTCGCGCCCGCTCCGGTTGCGGATGCGCCGGAACTGGACGACGAGCTGCTGCGGCATTTGGACACGGCGCGCCGGACCAAACAGGTGGAAATCACTCTGCGGGAGAGTTTCCGCAAGGCTCTGCTGCGCCTGAAGCGCCCGCGCGAACGGCAGGCCGCCATTACCGCCCTGGAACAACTGGCGTCCACCACGGAGAATATCTCATCCGCCCACAAGCATATGTTCCGCGATTTCGGCGCGAAACTGCGCAAAAATGCCATGCCGGATCTGGCCCTGCGTTTCGGCAAACGGGTTCTGGAACTCTCTCCGGAGGACGACCACGCCCATTTCAACCTGGCCCGCATCCTCTGCGCCATGGGCGCATACGACGAAGCCGCTGAACACGTCCGCACGGCCATGCGCCTGGACGCCCGCGAAGCCGTCTACCCCAGGATGCTGGCCCATATCAGCAAGGAAAAACAGCTTCGGCCCGGCAAAAACCGCCCCCGGCGGCCACGCTGAGCCCGAGCGAGCAACTCGCCTTTCGGCAGGAGCCATACGGCATGAACAAAGTCATTCTCAGTCTTCTTCTGGCGGTCTGCATCTTGGGCATGGCGCTGATCATGCTCAATGAACGCCTGGGCCGCAAATCCGAACCTGTTCCGGCCCCCACGGCGGAAGCCGGCGAACCGGCCGCGCCGGACAGCGGCGCCGGTCTGCCTCCCCTGTCGACGGATGCCGCCCAGAACGGTTTTACCGCGCCCGCCGCACCGCAGGAAGCGGCCCGCGAAGAACCCAAATTGCCGCCTCTGCCCAGGGACGACGCCGCCGAGGCCGCGCCCGTGGTGGAAGATGTCAGCGAACGGGCCCAGATGCCCCCGGCCGCGCCCGCGGCCCCCGGCCCGCAGGCCGCCGCACGTGAGAATATGAGCACGCCTCCGGCGATGGAGCGCACGGCCCAAAGCGCCAAAACGGAAAGCAGCGCTCCGGCCCGCGCCGAAACCCAAAAAGAAGAACGCCCGGCTCAGACGGATAAGCCCAAAGCCGAAAAGACAAAGACCGAAAAGCCCAGGGCGGGAAAAGCCGCCGCGCCGCGTGAGCGCAACATCAGCCGCTTTGTGGTCTTCGCGCGGGACAAGGGAGCCACGGTGCGCCTGGAGGGCAACGCGCCTCTCCGCTACAAGAGCATGAATCTGACCAATCCCGACCGCGTGGTGGTGGACCTGGACGGCCAGTGGCAGATCAAGGCTCCGGGCGTGCCCAAGAATCCCCTGGTGAGCAATGTGCGCATCGGCAAAATGGCGGACAAGACCCGTGTGGTCATCGACCTCAAGGCAAAACCCCAAAATACCCGCTTTGTGCTTGCCAAGGACGGCAACACCCTGGACGTGCGGGTGGATCAGTAAACTCGTTTTTCCGTTTACAGCACAAAGCAAAGCCCTTCCGAATGCTCGGAAGGGCTTTGCTTTTTTCGGCGTATCCACGTTCTCAGAGCAGATTAACGTTGAGAATTGGCACTCTCAGCATTGACGCCGCCTTCAGCCTATCGTTGCTGTCGCCACCCGCAAGTCCTTCGGACAACGGCTGCCGCACGTAGCGAGCGGGCAAAAAGGCATAGTGCCAACAGGTCCCACAGGATTCCGGGGAGTGCCGTTCAGGATGACGTTCAGGCCCCGCCGCCCGCGAGCCTCCCGTGCAAAACATAGTAAAGGCCCAGCCCGGCAAGCACGGTGAAGGCCAGGGACTGATACATGCCGTCATAGCCCAGAGTGGGGACGAGAAAACCGAAAATATAGGGCCCCAGGCCGATGCCCAGGTCAAAAAATATGAAGAAAGTTGTGGTGGCCTGGGCAAAACGCGAACGCGACACCAGCGAAAGCGACACGGCCTGCCCCACGGACTGGAAGTTGCCGAAGCCCATGCCGAGCGCCAGGCCGGAGAGCAGCAGCATCCAACTGCTGTGCGCGCGGGCCAGCATGATCAGGGAGAGCGCGGTCAACAGCAGAATGGGATAAAAAATGACGTTCTCGCCGCGGGTATCGAACAGGCGGCCCGTCAGCGGGCGGGTAGCCAGGGCCGCCACGGCATACAGCAGAAAGAAGAGACTCGCCGGACCGGAAAGGGAGCGCTCGGCGGCAAAGGAGGTCATGAAGGCCTGCACGCAGCCGTAGCTCAAGCAGACCACCAGTGCCACCAGGGAAAAACGCACCACACGCGGGTCAATGTAACTGTTGAGGCTGAAGAGCGAGCGATGTCGGTGACGCATGGAAGGCAGGGCCGCCAGCCCGAAAAAGATGAGCAGGCAGACCAAGGCAATGCCCACATTGATCCGCATCAGCGCCGCATAACTTATGTGGTTGCTCAGGCTGATACCGAGAAACGGCCCCAGGGCCAGGGCCAGAGCCGTGCTCATGCTGAACAGGCTCACGCCGAGCCCGTGATGCCGCTGCGGGATCACATAGGCCACAATGGTTCCCGTGGCCGTGCCGATGACGCCGACGCCGACGCCCGCCCAGAGGCGTTGCACGAACAGCCAGGGCAAGGAATCCACCAGGAAAAAACCCGCGATGCTGGCCGTGTACAGCACGATCCCGGCGAGAAGAACGGCGCGGCAACCGAAAAACGAAAGCAGATTGCCGGTGACGAAACGCCCTGCCAGGCAGCCGATGACCATAATGCCCGCAGTGAAACCAGCCGTGCTCAGGCTTGCCAGATAAGCCTCTCTGGCATAGGAGGTGCTGGTGACGAAGATCAGGTAGTAGGCCGTCATGACCAGAAGGTTGATCAGCGTCACCACATTGAAGTTGCGATTGCAAATCTCCCGCAACGCCCCACCGGCCCCCACGTTGGATACGCCCGCCGTTTGCTTGCGGCGGATGCGGCGATCAAGCATCTCATATCTCCTGTTCATAAAAATCGTTGCGGGGGCAACGATTATGTGTTTTCTCTCTCGTGTCAAGCAGAGGTTTGGAACTGTCGTCCGGCCCGGCCTAAGGGTTTATCCGCAGCTCTTTGCGGACAAACCCTTGCCGCGAAATGGGAGCAGGCGGGCTTTGCCCGCCGTAACCGAACATTTCAAGTGTTAAATGCTCCGGGAGCGTACTTTGGAACTGACCTGCAAATGGATCACCCTGGCCAACCGCTATTACTACATGTATCTCGCCAAGGCCCTCGCGCCGTACGGCATCAACACCAGTCAATATCTCTTCATTGCCGTGCTGTGCAGAGAACCGGGCATCACGCAGGACAAGCTGCCCGAGCGCATCGGCATCAACAAGAGCAACGTGACGCGAGTGCTGGCGCAACTGGAGGAGGCCGGTTTCATCCGCCGGGAAAGCAATCCGCAAGACAAGCGCACGACCACCGTGCACCCGACGCAGCGTGCCTATGAGGCATATCCGCATATCATGAAAGTCGTTGCGGAATGGGATGCCGCCACCACCAGCATGTTTTCCGAAGAGGAAAAACAGACGTTACAGGCGCTGTTGCGACGTCTGGCGCAATCCGCCAGGGAATACAGGGGACAAGGCGAAGCGCGCACCAGCGGCGAGGTGGAGGAAGGCTGAAAAAAAAACAGGAGGGAATCTGAGTACTCAGATTCCCTCCATGGCGGAGTTGACGGCCCGAGCAAACGCCAGGGCTCACAGATTCAGCTTTCCATCTCCCGGCCCCGCGCATCGGCGGCCAGCACGGCATCCACCAATTGGCCCAGCAGGCCCACGCGATCCAGATGATTGACCCCGGCGATGGTCAGGCCGCCGGGCGAACAGACTTCGTCACGCAACTGCATCAGCGGCGCGGGGTTCTGCTCGGCCATACGCGCCGAACCCACAAACAGGGCGGCCACCATGCGCCTGGCCTCCCTGTGCTGAAAGCCCAGGGTCACCCCGGCCTGCACCAGGCCCTGCATCATCTCGAAAACATAGGCCGGGCCCGCGCCGATCAGCGCGGAAAAAGCGGTAAAGCGTGCTTCGGGCATTTCCAGGCAAAGGCCCAGAACCCCGAAAAGTTCCAGTAATTCGAGTTTGCCTTCCCGGTCCAGCGCCGGGTCCTCAAAGCAGAGGGCAAAAACCCCCTCCCCCACCAGCGCCGGAGTATTGGGCATGCAGCGGACCACCGGGCACTGCCCGCCCACGGCCTCGCGCAGGCTCTTCAGGCTCACGCCCGCCGCCACGGAAACCAGCACCTTGCCGCCGTCGAGGGCCGGACGCATTTCCTCCAGCACGGAAGCCACCTGGTATGGCTTGACCGCCAGCAACAGCACATCGGATTTGCGCGCGGTTTCCAGAACGTCGGGCATGACCCGCACGCCCTTGTCCGCCAAGGGGCGCATGCGTTCCGGCGTGCGGTTATAGCCGCAGAAGCTATAGCCCTTGTCCCCCAGCCTGTCCGCGAAACCGGCCAGAATGGCCCCGCCCATATTGCCGCAGCCAATGCAGCCGATTGTTCTGCTCATACGTTACTCCGTCATTTCCAAGGCATTGAAGAAATATGCAAGCTCAACAGCGGCGTTCTCCGGGCAGTCGGAACCGTGCACGGCGTTGGCTTCAAGGTTCTGCCCGTATTTGCGGCGCAGAGTGCCGGGCTCGGCCTGGGCCGGATTCGTGGCGCCCATCAGCGCCCGGTAGCGGGCCACCGCGTCCTCGCCGCGCAAGGCCGCGCAGACCACCGGTCCGGAAGACATGTAGTCCGTAAGGCTGTCAAAAAAGGGGCGCTCTTTGTGCACGGCATAAAAGCCCTGGGCCTGGGCCTTGCTCAACCGCAGCATTTTCAGAGCCACGGGGCGAAGGCCCTCGGCCTCCACGGCGGCCAGAATTTCCCCGGCAAGGCCGCGCGCCACGGCGTCCGGCTTGATGATGGCAAGAGTGGTTTGCAGCATGTCCGCTCCTTAGAGTTTAACACTTGAAATGTTCACTTACGGCGGGCAAAGCCCGCCTGCCCGCATTTCGCGGCAAGGATTTGTCTGAAGCCGTGTTCGTGAAAAATCAACGCTTGCCGCCGCGCGCGCCGTCCCGCGCCTGGAGTTGCGCCAGGTGCCAGACCAGACGGCGCAGAGGCACCACGGCCACACCTGCCTTGTCCTGCCAGCGGCGCAAAGCGCTCAGAGTTTCCGCGTACGGGTGGCCGATGGCGACGGCGAAACCGGCACTGCGGGCTTTGGCCGCCGCCGCGTCCAAGGCGGCCAGTACGGCGGAAACATCCCGGCGCGTATCCAGAAAAACAGCACGGGCCACGCTGACCAGCCCGGCGGCACGGGCTTCCTCCGCCAGCCGGGAATGGGGCTGGGTCAGACTGTCCAGCACAAAGAAACCGCGCCCGGCCAGTTGCGCGCAGAGCAGGCGGCAGGCGGCGGAGCTGCCCGTGAAACGGGAACCCATATGGTTGTTCAGGCCCAGCGCCGTGGGCAGTGCCGCCAGATCCGGTTCCAGCACGGAGGCCAGGGCGTGCCGGCTCATATCCGCGAACAGCGCGCCCGGACCCGGCTTGGGACGGAAGCCGTCGGCGCGGGGCTGAGGCTCCATGGGCAGATGCACCAGGCAATCCAGGCCCATCTGTCCGGCCAGGTCGGCCGTCGCGCCCGCCCTGGGCGCGTGCGGCCAGACGGCCAATACCACGGGAAAGGGCAAGGCGGCCAGATCCTCGGCGGGCTCCAGGCTCTGCCCCAGGTCATCAATGACCAGAATCAGGGCGGCCTGAGGCAGGGGTCGGGCCAGATCCGCCAGAGCCCGTTCCTTGCCGGGAAAATGAAAACGATGCGTCGGCCGCCCGTTCAGGCGAATTTCCAGCGCGCCTTGGTCCGTCCAGGCAAGGCGCGGGCGGAAACGCTCCGGGTCAACGGCGGAAAGATGAGGAAAATCCGGATCAGCGGCGGAGCGCAACTTTTCCAACAGGGCCACACCCAGGCGCAGCGGCGCGCAAGGCCCTGTAACCCGGTAAGCACGGGCAGCCGATCCTTCGTCCTCCAAGGGCAGCCCTTCTTCGCGCTGCCAGCGGGCGAGCGGCAGGGCCAGGGGCAACGTCTGGATAACCAGAGCATCCAGGCGGGCCAGTATCATTCGCTCGGCCCGCGCCTCAGGCTCCTCGGTCGCGTCCCGTCCTTCGCCAGTTTGCTGGAACGACGGCGCGCGACCGGCGGAACCGGAAAAATTCCCCGGCGCCATGGACCCGTTGCCCAGCCAGAGCGAAAAGGCCAGGGAGCAGAGCAGCCAGGCCAGACCACCCAAGCCCAGGCGAGTGGAAGCGCGCAGCCCCCCGCCGGACCCGTGGGGTCCGGTCAGGGGGCCGGTATCTGTTCCTTTATTTTGCACGCTGAACGTATGCCGTCTCGCGGAACCCGCCCCGGCAAGGGGATCGGGCCACGCGCCCTAGTTTCTGATCTCCCGCATCTTGGGCAGACTCTTCACGACCTGGAGGGCCATGCGCAACTGGTTGTCACGGGCCAGCTGCTCCTTGCCTTCGTCTTTCTTGACCTTGCTTTGGCCGCCCTTCTTGTCCTTGCCGTTTTCCAGATGGCGGTTGAGATCCTGTTCGCGCAGGAGGAAACGCGGATTGTCCTTGTCGTCGGTGCGCGGCGGCTCGAAGACCACTTCCAGGTCGGGCACGATGCCCTCGGCCTGGATGGAGCTGCCGTTGGGCGTGTAATACAGGGCTACCGTGAGCTTGAGGCCGGACCCGTCGGACAGGGGAATGATGTTCTGCACCGAACCCTTGCCGAAGGAGCGTTCGCCCAGAATCAGAGCGCGCTTCTGGTCGCGCAGCGCACCGGCCACGATTTCCGAGGCCGAGGCAGAACCGGCGTTGACCAGCACCACCATGGGCACGCGTACGTCGTCGGCCTGCTTTTTGGCCTCATAAACGCGGTCCGTGCTGTCCCGACGGCCTTTGATGGAAACGATCACGCCCTTGTCCAGGAAAGTGTCGGACACGCTGACCGCCTGGTCCAGCAACCCACCGGGATTGTTGCGCAGATCCAGCACAATGCCCTTGAGCCCGCCCGTGGCCTTGCTTTCCTTGGCCGCATCCTTGAGCGCGTCCTTGAGTTCCTCGGTGGTGCGTTCGGAGAAACGGGTCAGGCGCACCCAGTAGTAACCGTCTTCCAGCTTTTTGGACTTGACGCTGATCAGGGGGATGGCGTCGCGCACGATGCGCACGGTCTGCGGCGTCTTGGCGTCGCTGTGCAGAATGGCCAGCTCCACTTCCGTGCCTTTGGCCCCGCGGATGCGCGACACCACTTCCTGCAGCGAAAGTTCCTGCGTGGCCTGGCCGTTGATGGACAGGATCACGTCGCCGGACTGAAGACCGGCGCGGAAAGCCGGGGTGTCCTCAATGGGCGTGACCACCACAACTTGGCCGTTTTCCATGGAAATTTCAATGCCCACCCCGTAGAATTCGCCGGAGGTGGTTTCCTGCATTTCCTTGTATTCTTCGGCATTCATGAAGGTGGAGTGCGGGTCGAGCCCCTGCAGCAAGCCCTTGACAGCCCCGTTGATCAGGTCGTTCTGGGTCACATCCTTCACATAATAACGCTCCACCAGATCAAGCACCTGGCTGAAACGCTTCAAGGCCTCGAATTTGCTGGGAGCTTCCTTGGCGGGCTCTTTTTTGGCCTCCGGCGCGGAGGCGGCCTGGGCCGCGGTCAAGCCGCACAGAACCAGAAGCAATGCAAGAATGCAGGAACGGACAAAAACGCGCATAAGAAGGCCTCCGCGGCGCTGCGCATGCCCGGTTTCCCGGAATGAATCCGGGGGCCGGAGTGCGGGCGGACGCCCGCGCCGCCGCCGTTAGTGTTGGTATAACCGCGCCAAAAGCGCTGATGGCTGCAAAACGCCATGCGGATACTGACTCTTTTCAAGCCAAAATGCAATGCCGCTGGCAGCGCTCCGGAGGCGGCGCGGCCGTGCCCGTCAGCCCACAAGGGCTACGGGCATCGGCAGCAGCATAAATCGCGTTTGAGTGTTGCTGTCGGCATCCGTACGGCTCGAAGACTCGCCAACGGCTGTCGCTTCCGCGGCAGTCAAACGCTACATGCTGTGGAACCGTGGCCCGCATTTCCCGGACCATCGCGGCCCCGAAATGGCAAATGACAAAGGAGCCGCCTTACGGCGGCCCCTCCAACCATCACAGTCGCGCATCCGGCGTCAATGCCGCCCCCAAAGCGGCATGGAGCGGCGCGCGGGATCGGTTACTTGCAGCATTCTTCCACTTTGAAGAAAGCCGCCGCGCCCGCGCCGCACACGGGACAGGCTTCACAGGGGCCTTCGTGGGTGTAGCCGCAGATCTTGCAGACGTAGTAGTCCACATTGGCAAGAGCGGAAGGATTGGCAATGGCCTTCTTATACAGATTGGCGTGCACTTCTTCCACCTTGTTGGCGAATTCAAAATACTTGGCAACGGCGGTCTTGCCTTCGGCCTCGGCGTCCTTGATCATTTCGGGATACATCTTGGTGAACTCGTAGGTCTCACCTTCCAGAGCGGACTGCAGGTTGGCGGCCGTGTCGCCGATCTTGCCCGCGTTCTTGAGATGCGCGTGGGCGTGGATGGTTTCAGCGGCGGCGGCGGCGCGGAACAGCTTGGCGACCTGGGGCAGGCCTTCCTTGTCGGCCACCTGGGCGAAAGCAAGATATTTGCGGTTGGCCTGGGACTCACCGGCGAAAGCGGCCATCAAATTTTCCTGGGTCTTGCTCATTGTTTGCTCCTTTTACGTATCTGAAGTTTATTGTTTCCATTAATGCGAACGATTACTGTTTATAGAAAGCCGTCCGCCTTGTAAAGCCTTTTCTGCGCATTTCCCCAAAAAAATTTGCAGAGCTCGGATAACAGACTAGAATAATTATATTTTGTAAATAGATAGATACTTCTAGGGCCAATCTTCATCTCGGGATGCAGCTTCCGCCAATACATCCTGCCAAACGCCGATAGTTCGATCAGGCGTAAAATCTTCAGCGCGACGTTGCCCCGCCGCCCGAGCCACCACATCTGGTGGTTGCAATAGCACTGCCTGCAAGGCGTCAACCAAAGCCGCTACATCGCCCACAGGAATCAGTGCGCCGTACTTCCCCTCTTCCAGTACTTCACTGGGGCCACTGGGGCAATCCGTAGAGACCACTGTCAGGCCAAGACATAAAGCCTCGACCAATACCAAAGAAAAACCTTCAAAGGAGGAACTGACCGCCAAAAGAGAGGCATGTGCCATAATCGGATACGGATCCATAAAGCCCGGCAGAAACGTACTGTCGCTGACCCCGTAATACTGAGCAGTATCCTCCAGATAAGTGCGTTGCGAGCCTTCTCCCAAGATACAGAGATGATGCTCAATGCCGCGCTGCAACAGAAGGGCGTGGGCCTGTATCAACAAATCAAAGGACTTTTGCTTTTCCAGCCTGCCCACTCCAAGAATTACCGGTTTATGGAAGCAGGGTTCCAAGACCTTCGGCAAAGGGGCCAAGGCGTACCGCCGGATGGAGGCCGTGTCCACAGGATTCCAGAGCACACGCATGCGAGGGCGCAAGTCCGGCCAAAGCCTCTCCGAAGATTTTAATATACCTCGGCTGACACAAATTATGGTACGGCAACGCCGTAAGGCCCAGCCTAATATGGCGCGGTAGAGCCATGCATAACCTTTTCTTCTTTGGTTAAGGTAACCTTCCACATCTTTATGCAGCCAGGCGACGCTTCGGCCGGGGGCCAATAGCGCGGCCCAGAAAATACTTTGCAATTCCAGACTACCCAACACAACATCGCTGTCGCGAGCTAACCTCCAGACTCGCGCGACATTGTGTAACGCCGCCATGAGGCTGGGCCGTTCCGGCATATGAAAAAGCAGCCCGGCAGGAACCCCTGCGGCCAAGACAGACAGATGGCGCATACAGCCAAGGGTTACTTGAAAACGTTGCGGGTCCAGGCACCGGGCAAGATCCAGGGTGATCTTTTCCGCTCCTCCCCCCACACTGTGCATAAGGATCAGGCAACGTATCATACTTCGCCCGCCTCTCCTATATCTTCTAACCCGATTCCTTGCGAAATGGCGTAAAAACAGAAAAGCGGCAGGCTGAACAAAGGATTGCGTATATCCAACGCTCCGAAAGAGGCCGTCACCCCCAGTACCAGCCAGGTTGTACAGGCCGGAGCCATGAACGCCAGAAGAGGATTGACGGGTTGCGCGCGGTGCAGAATCTGCAAGCGCCACCAGATTCGTCCCACAAAAATGAAGGCCAGTATAATTATGGGCAAACCATACTGCGCGGCCAAGGCCGGCAGGGCCGATAGTTCGCCGCCGCTACCCCACTCTTTCCAGACGCGCAGTTCTGGATCGGATAAATTCGCCAAGTAACGCTGTCCGTTATGGAGGTGCGCGAAATACCAGTTGCGGCCCACCCCCAGCAGGGGATGGGCCTTGATACTGTCCAGCGTGTCAAGGGTGACAATGATCCTGGGAGTGTCCGCTGCACCACTTATCCGGAGTTTGGATGAAAGGTAGTCCGTGACGTAGGGGGCATGCAACGCGGCATAGATGCAGGCAACAGCAAGAGCCACCCCGACAAGGCTCTTAAACACCTTAAAGCGCCCTTGGCTACAAAATCCCAGTATCAACGCCAAGGCAATCAAGGATAATACCTGGCCGGTGCCCGAACGGCAAAAAATCATCATGGCCAAGCTCGCCACCAGAATGGCAGCGCCTGTAATCAGAGCGCTACGCCTATGAGTCCCAAAACCCAACAGACCAAAACTCAGTGGGACAAAAAAAACGCCGACCATCGTCGATAACGCCGACGCTTCTTCAAAAAAACCGTTAAAACGGGTCAGCGTCAGCGAGTATGCCCCTTTCTCATAAAAATCGTAGATAATACTCGGCCAACGTGCTTCCAGCCAAGGAGAAACATTTTCAAGCATAATGCGAAGTAGCTTCCGCACAGCCAGAATTGTCGCGCTTCCGCTCTCCTGCTCCGGATAAAAGGATGTCGCCACCGTGTATACGTAGGCCGCCTGCATAGTACACCAGAAAGCCAGAAAGCCAAAAGACCAGACAGCACCTTGAAGCATCGCGCGGCGGCTCGTCTCTTCCCGCAGGAGCACCCGGCAGAGCAGGGCAAAAAAAAGTATAAAAGGGAGTTGCGCACCCAGCTTTATCAGACCTGCCGCGATGGAACGCCACATAGGAGCGCCCTCCGGCAAAAAAAACCGGGCACTCCGCCAATCCGCCACAGCCTGCAGAATAACGAGCAGAAGCAGCCAGGGAAAAAACGGGCGCGCCAGCCGCCAGACTTCAGCCAGAGTCCAGAGACCGCGTTTCCAGGCCCACAGCATGAAGACAAGAGAAGGATAAAGTAGGAAATGCTGGGCATAGTAATTGGGTATGCCGGGGAAAAGCCATAATTGCCAACAGGCCATGGGAATCAGCAAAAAAGCGAAAATATGTAGCGGCCATGGCGTTGTCGGCACAGCGTTCATATGGACCGCCTGAATAAAAATTTTAATAAACTATAAAAGTAAGATGGAGACTGCCACAGTATCCTCCATCTATTATTGCCTTTTATCAGTGCATCTATAACAACAAGACATATAGGATAATATATAAGATGTAAGAAATACATTTTTTTATATTTATATTTATATTTATCAAATTTATTATATTTTTTTAAATATTTCTTTACATCAATAATACTTATAAAAGCCTTTTTTCTTTTTAATATATCAAAACTTGCAGAGGATGAATGAGTTAAATATCTATATAATGGACGATTTATATACACTATCCTTGGAGAGTTTACTATAATTTTAAAAACAAATGCCATATCTTCAGACATTCGCGACAAGGGGAAATTGGCTTCTATCATTATCAGATAGTTACGCTGAAAAATTTTATTACAAGGCGATGGAAATAAGCGGACATTCTTAAATAAATTCTGTGCGTCACAAATATACCCCGGCAAAATTTCGTGTTCTCTGCCATCCCTAGACAGGTATATGCCGCAAACAGCCACCTGTGCTCCGGTCTTGCGCGCCGTTGCGTACAAACTCGAAAACATCTCCGGCTCCGCCATGTCGTCGGCATCCACAAAACCCACATACTCTCCACGCGCCAAGCTGAGGCCGACATTACGTGCCGCGCCCGGCCCCATATTGCTCTCCTGCCGCAGATAGCGGATGCGGTCTGGATAACGCCCAGTATACCGTTCGGCAATCTTTGGCGAAGCGTCGGTGGAGGCGTCGTCCACCAGAATGATTTCCAGCTCACGGAGATACTGAGCCAATAAAGACTTAAGACAGCGTTCCAGCCATGGAGCAGCGTTGTAAAACGGCACTATGACGCTCACGGCCCAATCCATCAGTAAACTCCTTTTTCCGTGCGGGAAAAGAAGGCTGAGGGACAGAAGCGCAACACACTCCAGGCCAACCCGATAAAAATACCGCCTTCCACCAGCAGGGGCAGACAGGCTCCGCCCGTGAGTCCCCAATAATGTCCCAGAAACGCCGCCATCGGCAGACTCAGCGCTCCCGCCACGGCCTGAGTAATAGTCAGCGCCTTTTCTTGCCCGAAAGACACAAGGGTCTGCGTGCCCAGCACGAAATTACAGGCCAAAATGGGTGCAAGAAAGGCCATAATCCTGAGCACCGGCACAGTCCCGCTATAAGCCGTCCCTAGCGCAATGCGGACCAGTAACGGCGCGGCAAGCCAGACAACGGCCGTGGCACAGAGCATGACCAACGCCGTACCCGCCAGAGACCAACGCAGCATGCATGCCGCTTGAGCGGGTCGTGCCCCACGCAACGCGCAAATTTCAGGAAAAAGCGTTTGGGTTACGGGATTACTGACGCTGACCACGGCACGCACTATTTTATCCGCTGCCATAAGCATGCCTATCTGCGCGGGCGAAAGGAAAAAGCCGAGTACCAATTGAGCCCCATTGTTGTAGATCAACGCCGAAAGTACGCTGGCAAAAAGCGTTTTTGTCCGCCCCAGAGCTCGCCAGCCCTCAATCAGGCATAGGGATATCCGGTACCGACGTGTCAGCCCCAGCGTCAACCAAAGGTAGGCAAGCCCTTTGCAAAACGCCGTCAGCATAAGGTAGCGCGGCCAGTCGACGGCGGCATGTACGCAGACAAAGGTCAAGACTAAGACAAGGGCACTGCTGCAGACATCCCAACAGGCCATGCGGCGCATGCCCTCCCCGATTCCCTGAAAAAACCAGGTGGGATTGACGCCTCGGCTGAGCCCGGCCAGCACGGCTATGCCATACGCGCCGGGATGGGCTGACGCATGAGGCAGCAGCGGCAGCAAGGCCAGACTGCCCAACAGGCAACCCGCCATCAGCAAAATTTTGGCGGAAAGCACCTGTCCCAGGAGATCGGCCAGAGCCCTTTCCTGTCCACGGCTGGCAGCGGCCTTGCGCACAGCCCCCAAGGCAAAGCCCCAGTCCATAATCAGGCCGATGATAACGGAAATCACGCTCATATACATGAGCAGGCCAAAGGCTTCCGGCTCCAAAACGCGGGCAAGCCAAGGCAGGGCCAGCAAGGGCAGCAGCAGTTGCGCGGCCTGGATGGCGCTGAAGGAGACAAAAGTGGCGAGATGGGGCAAAAAGAGACTGCGCAATTTTCCAGACAAGCGGATCATGGTTTTCCATCTCCCGCCAGTCCATGGTAAAGGCGGTCATAGGCCAGATAGGCCTTTTGGGCGTCATGCCGCTCTTCCACACAACGGCGCGCGGCCGCGCCCATTCGCCGACGCAGAGGCGCGTCATGCACGAGACGGTGCACATGAGAGGCCAGCTCTTGCGGCGTACTTCCCAGAAAACCGGTGACACCGTGCCGCACAATAGTCCGGTTAGCGGGAATATCAGTAGCGACCACGGCTTTGCCCAGCGCCATGGCCTCCAAAACGGCATAGGAAAGGCCTTCCCACAGAGAAGTCTGGACGTAAACGTCCAGAGCGGCGAGGCGCGCCAGCGCCTCCCCCCGGCTGAGCCAGCCGGGGCATTCTACCTGCGGCGGCAATGCGGCGTTTTGTCGCGGCGCGCCGATCCAGGTCCACCGCGCCTCGTCTTTCAACATGAGGACCAATGCAGAGAAGAGGTCGGGATTTCGCTGCGGTTCCAAACGGCCGCATGTTCCCACCATAATCGCATCTGGATGTAGGCAAGCGGGCGGTACCGTCCGCCGCAGGGCATCCAGTTCAACCAAGTTCAGGGAATTGGGAATACAAAGCACCTGATCGTTCCGGCTGGCAAGCAGACGGGAAAGCGCGTACTCCTCCTCACCACAAGCCACGATTGCATTGCCTGCCCTGGCGGCAAGCCATTCCGCAGTCTTGAAACAGGCCCGCTGTAACGATCCTACATCCGTACGTAAAAAGGCATAGCCGTGCGGGGTATATACCGACGGCAATCCTTCCCGGCGAGCGGCCCAACGCCCCAGAAAACCAGCTTTCGAGGAGTGGCAATGTACCACATCCGGCTGTATCCGCCGGAGCATCCCGCACAATTGTCCAAAAACGCGCAGGTCAGCTCCAATTCGGATGAGTCTTGTCATCGGGAGAAAGTAAAAGGCGACATCTGTAGGGAAAAGTTCCACGAACCTTTCCGGGCTTTCCGGGCGTAAAGCATGGATAATGGAATGCTGAATACCGTTCCGTACGGCATGACACAACGTCGCAAGCGCCACAAGGCAACCCGCAGCAAAAGACTCCACCACATGCACGACATGGATGGATTTTCTCTGGAAAGAAATTGAGGATGCTGAAGAGCTAACGGCAGGCATTAGTCAATACCTGCTCGCTAATATAAATAGTTGCTTAAGAGAGAGAGAGAGAGAGAGAGAGAGAGAGAGAGAGAGAGAATTTATTCATAATTAATAGTAAATTGGTAAAAATTGAGCCTAATTTCAGAGGGCTTACGCCATGCTGAATCTCTTCCGTCCCAACAACGCTTTTTCTTCAAAGGCATATCCAGCCAGAAAACGCATGACTATTAATACAGATTCACTCACGCTTTGACAATATGACGTAGTGCCCAATATCCCGGCGCTTGTGTTCTAAGTAATTTTCCCATTGCCCTTGGCGGCATTGCACGCTACTAAAATTCTGATGAACCCCGAAGAGCTGATCGCCCATTTCACGCTTGCCCCCCATCCGGAAGGCGGTTTTTACCGCCGCACGTATTGCAGCAGCGGCACTATTCCTCAGGCCGCCCTGCCGTCGGGCTTTGCCGGGCCGCGCCCGTTCGGCACGGCCATCCTCTTCCTGTTGCGCGAAGGCGACTATTCCCGCCTGCATCGCATCCGGCAGGACGAGATCTGGCATTTTTATCTGGGCGGCCCCCTGCGTCTGGCCCTGCTGGGGCCGGACGGCGCGGCGCGGGAAGTCATGCTGGGGCAGAACCCTTTGGACGGCCAGCACCTCCAGTACGCCGTGCCCGCCGGTTTCTGGTTCGGGGCCACGCCCTGCCCCGGTTCCGGCTTTTCCCTGGCGGGCTGTACCGTGTCGCCGGGCTTTGACTTCGCGGACCTGAAGCTGGGCCGCAGAAAAGAACTGCTGACGGCATTTCCCGCAGCCGCGGCCTGCATCCGCGAATTCTGCCCGGCAAAAGACAGCGAAACGGACCGATGACGCGCTATCCCATTCCCGCCGCCGGGCCGGACCGGCCCCACCGCACGGAGCTGCTTATCCGCCGCAGCCGTTTTCTGACCCAATGCGCCCACACGCCGGGTCCGGAGGCGGCACGGGCCTTTGTGGAATCCATCCGCCGCGCCAATGCCGACGCCACTCATAACTGCTGGGCCTACGCGGCGGGCGCGCCGGGGCAGACCGCCCGGATCGGCTCTTCCGACGACGGCGAGCCCCACGGCACGGCCGGGCGGCCCATGCTGCAGGTGCTGCTGCACTGCGGCATCGGAGAAATCTGCGTGGTGGTGACGCGCTGGTTCGGCGGCGTCAAGCTGGGCACCGGCGGCCTGGTGCGGGCCTATCAGGATTCAGTGCGCGAAAATCTCAGCACACTGGCGCTGGCCGAACAGGTGCCCCTGGCCCATCTGGATCTCACGCTGGAATACGCCCATCTGGACGGGTTGCGCCGCCTGCTGCCGACGTTTGAGGCCCGGATTACGGATGAGGACTATCAGGCCACCGCCGGTCTGGGGGTGAGCCTGCCGGAGGAGCACCTGGCGGCTTTCCTCAAAGCCGTGGCCGGAATGAGCAACGGCGCGGCCGTCTGCCGGGTCAGAGAAGACGGCTGAAGCCTATTCACGGGGAAACGCTGATGAGCAAAGCCCCTTACTCAGCGCTTCCCTGAATCCGCACCGCCACCCCCGGCACCAGACGCACCTGGCCGTCCACCACCACCCGGTCGCCCTCGGCCAGTTCGCCTTCCACAACGCTGGCGCCCTGATGCTCGAAAAGAACCTTGACCTTGCGGTAGACGGCGCGACTGTCCTTATCCACCAGATAGACGTAGGATTCCTCGCGGCCGGACTGCACCGCGCGGCTGGGCACGGTCAGGGCTTTGGGGGCCATGCCCAGGGGCAATTCCACTTCCACGAACTGACCAGGCCAGAGGCGGCGGTCCTCATTTTCAAAGCTGCCGCGCAAACGAATGGTGCCGGTGCGCGTGTCCACGCTGTTGTCCACCAGGGTCAACAGGCCGTTTTCCACTGTCCCGCCCGCAGGGGTGGCCGTGATGGACACGCTCCCCCGGCGCATGCGCTCCAGAATCACCGGCAGATGGACCTCGGGCACGGAAAAATTCACATAAATGGGCGAAAGGGTGTCGATGGTCACAATGGGCGTGTCGTCCGTGGTTTTGATCATATTGCCCTTGTCCACATTGAGCGCGCCGACCCGGCCGCTGATGGGCGCGGTCACCGTGCAATAGGAAAGATCCAGGGCCGCGCTTTCCACAGCCGCCTTGTCCGACTGCACCGTGGCCTTGAGGGCCGCCGCCTCGGTAGCGGTCTGCTCATAGGCCTCGCGGCTCACATAGCCGCCGCCTACCAGCTTGCCGTAGCGGCGCATGTCGTCATTGGCTTTGCTCAGCTGGGCCTGGGATTTTGCCAGCAGACCGCGCTTTTCACGCAGGGCGGCCTCAAAGGGGCGCGGGTCGATGCTGATCAGGGGCTCCCCTGCCCGCACGTCCTGGCCTTCCTTGAAATGGACTTCCTGGATTTCGCCCGTGACCCGTGGCTTGACGCCCACGGTGGCCGAGGCTTTGACATTGCCCACCACGTGCAAGAGGCGCGGCACGTCGGCGCGCGCCACGCTCTGCACATGCACGGGAGCGGGCGGCGGGCCGCCGGTCTTGCCGTCGTCGCCGGAACAAGCGCTCAGAAGGGCCGCCAGCAACGGCGGCAGGATCAAACACCAGCGCGAAAAATGCTTCATGATCGTCCCCGAAACAGGTGCGCGGAAGCGCGCGTCAGCATCGGCCGCGCGCCGGTCCGGTCATTTGTTGAAAGTGAATCATGACCCGCGCTTCGTCAAGAGTATGGTTAAGGAGCTGCCCGGCGGGCACCTTAGGCTTAATCCTCATTAAAACGCCGCCCGCGAAAAGCTGAATTTTTTCGGGCAGCAAGGCGCAAAGAAGAAATTGGGCGAAGCTGTATTGAACATACCGTGTGTTCAATTTCTTTTTTGCAACGCCGCTGTACGGAAAAAGGCGGCTTCGCAGCAGGCGCTTTCAATGAGGGCTGAGCCTAAGGACCGCTATGGGCATAGTGCCCCACGCCGGGGCCGCAGCGCCCGCAAACATTGACTTTGCGCGTTTTCACGGCATAATGACGCCGCTTCGGGGCGCATGCCCTCATTGTTTCCCGCCGGGCGGCGGCATCCAAGGAGAACACGTTGGCCAAAAACCGCGCATTGCAACAGTGGCGGGTGGAAGATTCCATCGAACTTTACGGCATCCGCAACTGGGGCGCCGGCTATTTCAATGTTTCGGACGCGGGCGAAGTGGTCGTCTGCCCGCAGGGCCCCAAGGGCCCCCAGATTCCCCTGCCGGAAATCATCGCCGGTCTGCATGAGCGCGGCTATGACATGCCCGTGCTGCTGCGGGTGGAAAATATTCTGGATTCGCGCATTACCAGTATCCACGAATCATTCCGCAAAGCCATCAAAACCCTGAATTATACCGGCGAGTACCGGGGGGTGTTCCCCATCAAGGTCAACCAGCAGCAGCAGGTGGTGGAAAAAATCGCCCAGTTCGGGGCGCACTACCATCACGGGCTGGAAGTGGGTTCCAAGGCCGAACTCATCGCCGCCGTCTCCCTGATGCGCGACACCGAGGCCTGCATCGTCTGCAACGGCTACAAGGACGCGGAATTCATCGACCTGGGCCTCCAGGCCCTGCGCCTGGGCTTCAATGTCTTTTTCGTGCTGGAAATGCCCGGAGAGCTGGACGTGCTGCTGGAGCGCGCCAAGGTGCTGGGCGTGCGCCCCAACATCGGGGTGCGGGCCAAACTGGCGGTCAAGGCGGGCGGCCACTGGACGGATTCCGGCGGGGAGCGCTCCACCTTCGGCCTGTCCCCGGCCCAGATCGTGGACGTGGTGGACACCCTCAAAGCCCACGACATGCTGGACTGCTTCCGTTTGCTGCACTACCACCTGGGCTCGCAGGTTTCCAACATCCGGGACATCCGCACCGGGGTCATGGAAGGCGCGCGCCTGTACGTGGGCCTGGTGCAGGAAGGCGCGCCCATGGGCTACCTGGACCTGGGCGGCGGCCTGGCCGTGGACTACGACGGCTCGCACACCAATTACATTTCCTCGCGCAACTACAATCTGGACGAATACTGCGCAGACGTGGTGGAAGCCATCATGAGCATCCTGGACGAGCAGCAGGTGCCGCATCCGCACATCATCACCGAGTCGGGCCGGGCCACGGTGGCCTATTATTCCGTGCTGCTCTTCAATATTCTGGACGTGAGCGTGGTGGAGGAAGTGCAGCTGCCCGACGAGCTGCCCGAGGACACGCCGGAGCCGGTGCGCAATCTGCGCGAGGTTCTGTCCGGCATTTCCCTGCGCAATCTTCAGGAATGCTACAACGACGCCATTTATTACCGCGATGAAATGCGCCAGCTCTTTTCCACGGGCCGGGTCAATCTGCGCCAGCGCACCCTGGCCGAGCGCTTCTTCTGGGCCATCATCATGCGCATCGCCCAGGAAAAAACCCGGCTCAAGAACGTGCCCCGCGATCTGGCGGACATCGACGTGAGCCTGGCGGACATCTATTACGGCAACTTCAGCGTGTTCCAGTCCCTGCCCGACTCTTGGGCCATTGACCAGCTCTTTCCCATCATGCCCATACACCGGCTCAAGGAATTCCCCTCGCGCCAAGGCATTATTTCGGACATCACCTGCGATTCCGACGGCCGCATTGACCACTTCATCGACCCGCAGGGCATGAAATCCACCCTGGACCTGCATCCCCTGCGCGACGGCGAGGAATATTACCTGGGCGTCTTTCTGGTGGGGGCCTACCAGGAAACCTTGGGCGATCTGCACAATCTGATGGGCGACACCAATGTGGTCTCCATCCGGGCCTCGGAGGACGGCAGCTATGAATACGTGCGCGAAATCCGCGGCGATTCCGTGGCCGACATCCTGAGCTACGTGGAATATGACCCGCGCCGCATCCTGGAGGATCTGCGCAGTACCGCCGAGCAGGCCGTACGCCAGGGCCGCATCTCGCCCAGCGAGCGCTTCGCCGTCATGCAGGCTTTTGAGGACGGACTGCGCGGCTATACCTATTTTGAGAGGTAGGCCTTCCGACAGCGCCTGATTTGACTAAACACAAGGAAGACCCGCTGCCGGCGGGGCTTCCTTGTGTTTAGGGCAAGGAGCGCTCCACGGCTCCGGAAAAGTGCCGCTGTTCCAGTTCGTCAATGACGGACAACCAGCGCTTGGGAATAAAAAACGGCACGCAGGCCATGCCCAGCGACGCGGCCCGGTGCCGGAAAAAAGCCGCCCCGAGCAGCGTCTTGGGGACGGGCCCCGCGCCGTTCAACTCCTGAAAATTAAGGGAAAACTGCACGGAGGTGACGTCCAGCGCCCGGCAAAGGGCGAAAAAGCGTTCCAGTTCCGCGACGGCGTTGTTCTTTTCAAAAATGATGTACTTGAGATGGATGAGTCCGGCCTCGCGGGCCGCCGCCCGGTAGCGTTCAATATTGGCGGTCACCCGTGTGAAACCGTCCACCCCCTTGACCGCCCGGTAGACTTCCGGCGAGGCGCTGTCCAGGCTGACGTTGACGCCGCCCTTGCCCTCCCGCAGCAGAGCGGCAATGGCCGGGGAAAAACGCAAGGCGTTGGTATGCACGTATTGCGGCCAGCCGTTATGCAGAATCCATTGGCTGGCTTCCTCAAAATCCGGCAGGATGCCCGGTTCGCCGCCGCCCCAGCTGAAAAAGCAATCCCGACGCAAGACTTTCTGCTCTTCAAGGTTCCGGAGCACAGGCAGAATGGCGTAACCCGCGCCGTGCCCTCGCCACAAATCGCAGTACACACATCGGCAATTGCACAAATGCCTGTGCATATTGATGCTGACCGACCTGAACAGCAGCCGCACGGCTGAATCCTGCGGCGCGTTAATCTCGATACATTCCGGACAGCCCCGGCACACTGCTCCCCCTTTCTGCAATTGCTCCACGACATTCTGGATATGCCTGGCGTAGGCGGCCATATCCAGCCTGCCGCCCGTAAAAGGAAAGCGCGGCACGGCAATGGCGTGCACATTGCAGCAGGGCTGCACCGCATCCGGCTCAAAATTAATGTCATTGCAGAGATTCAGACAGAATTTCATGGCGCACCCACTCCTCGGGCTGCCGGGCCGAAAACCTTTGGCCGCCCGGCGCGGGCCTGTCCCATGCTCACAACAGATGGCAGCGCGCCCGCCAGCCGGGGGCAAGTTCCTTCCAGGCCGGGGGCTCGCGGCGGCAGATACCCACGGCTTTGGGACAACGCGGGTGAAAGCGGCAGCCCGCGGGCGGATTGAGCGGGCTGGGCAGCTCGCCTTCAAGAATCCGGGGCAGGCGGCTTTCTCCGTCGCCGGTGGGCATGGCGGCCAGCAGGGCCTGGCTGTAGGGATGGGCCGCGCCCGCGAACAGGCGTTCGCGCGGGGCCTCCTCCACCACCTGGCCCAGATACATGACCAGAATGCGCGGGCAGATGAAGCCCACCACCGCCAGATCGTGCGAAATGAAAAGATAGGACGGGCTGAAACGCTCCTGCACATCGCGCAGCAGATTGAGCACCTGCGCCTGCACCGAAGCGTCCAGGGCCGAAACCGGCTCGTCGCAGATGACCACGTCCGGCCTGGTGATCAGGGCACGGGCCACGGCGATGCGCTGGCGCTGGCCGCCGGAAAATTCATGCGGATAACGCCCGCCCATGCCTTCCAGGCCCACGGTGGCGAGCATTTCATCCGCCAGACGGCGGCGCTCGGCGCGGGGCATATCACGGGCCGCCAGAGGCTCGGCCACGGAGGCGCGCACGGAAAGGCGCGGGTTGAGCGAGGAAAAGGGGTCCTGAAAAACCATCTGAATCCGCCCGGCGGCCCAGCTGGCAGCACCCGCTGTGGGCAACTCCCTGCCCTCCAGCAGCACCCGCCCTTCCGAGGGCGTGAGCAGGCCGCAGGCCAGGCGGCCCAGTGTGGATTTGCCGCAGCCGGATTCGCCCACCAATCCGAGGCTTTCACCTCGGCGCAGGCCGAGACTCACCCCATCCACGGCGGTAAGCTGTTGCGGTTCCCCGAACCAGCCGCGCCGCACCAGAAAACGGCGGCTCACGTCCTCCAGGGCGAGCAGCGGGGCTGCGGAAGTCGTGCTCTCCGCCATTTACGCCGTCCTCTCCTCAACGCCCGCCGAGCTGAAGGTCGCCATATCATTATAGACGGCCGCCGCGCCGCGCAGCAGATGGTAGGCCAGGGCCCCGCCCGTGCCCTCGCCCAGGCGCATGTTCAGGTGCAGCAGGGGTTCGCCGGACATTTCCTCGGACGTCCCCCCGGACATCCCGCTATCCAGGCGGGCCAGCGCCGGGCCGTGGCCCGGTTCGGCCGAGGCGTGGGACAGCACGGCATATCCCGCCAGGTCCGGACAGATCGCCAGGGCCGCAACATAGGCCGCGCTGCAGATAAAGCCGTCCACCAACACGGGCAGGCGCTGCGCGGCCGCGCCCAGCATGATGCCGCTCATGACAGCGATTTCAAAGCCGCCCACGGCGGCCAGAATAGTTACCGGATCGGCGGAGGCCAGGGCGGCGGCGTTAACGCGCAGGGCCTCGCGCACAATGCCCGCCTTGTGCCGGACCATGGCCGGATCGGAACCCGCGCCGGGGCCGGTGATATCTTCGGGCTCTAGGCCCAGCAAGGCGCAGTACAGGGCCGTGCCCGCCGTGGAATTGGCGATGCCCATCTCGCCCGTGCCCAGGCAGCGGTAGCCCTCATGGGCCGCACCGGCGGCCAGCTCCAGACCCAGCCGCAAGCCCTGCAGGCAGGTTTCACGGCTCATGGCCGGGCCCCGGCTCATATCCGCGGTGCCGTCGCCCAGGCGGCGGTCCAGAAGCATGGGGTGCGGCGCAAACGGGCCGCCCACGCAACCGGCGTCCACCACCCGCAGATCCAGTCCCCCGCAACGGCAAAGCACGTTGACCGCCGCCCCGCCGTTGCAGAAATTCATGACCATCTGCCTGGTCACGGCCTGGGGAAAGGGCGAAACCCCCCGGGCGGCCACGCCGTGGTCTCCGGCCACGGTCAGCATCAGGGCCGGGCTGACCGAAAGGGGCAGCCGCCCCCCGCTCATGGCGTACAGGCGGGCGGCCAGTTCTTCCAGCCGTCCCAGGCTGCCGCGCGGCTTGGTCAGATTGTCCAGATGGGCCTGGGCCGCGTCCAGATCTTCCCGGCGCACGGCCTCAATGCGCAGTCCGGGGAAAAGCGCTTCCAGATCCGCCGAAGTAAAACTGATTTTCTTGTCCATCGGCGGTTTGTAGCCTGTCCGGAACGGCGGCGCAAGGGCCGTTGCCCACCGCTTCCTTTACAAGTCGGCCACGATGATTACCTAGTAAATGACTCGGTAATTCCGGATTTCCGGACAGGCCGTTCAAACTGCCGCCCTGCGTCATACGGGCGGCGAGACTTTACGAGGTGAATCATGTACAATATATATCGCAACGCCCGCCGGGCCGCCCTTTTCTTTTTGTTCTGCCTGCTGACCGCCCTTGTGGGCCTGCCCATCAGGGGCGCTCTGGCCACGGCCGCGCACGAAAGCGCCGGGTTCGCCACGGTTCAGGCCGAACAGCGCGCGGATGCGGCCATGCCGCGGTCCGTGGCGGCAGTGCTTCCCGCCGCGCCGGGGCAGAACATACCGCGCGGTGAAACGTATTGCGGAAGGTAATCATGCCGAACTGTGCAGTTCAGAGCGTCCGTAGGTTTCTCCCTTTCCTCTTCGTCTGCCTGCTGGCCGGGCTTCCCGGACAGGTCGTCCGGGGAGCCCAGGCTGCGCCAGCGCCGGCCAGCCCCCGCCTCACCCCCGTGGTCCACGCCGTGCAGGCCGTGGCCCCGGCGGTGGTCAACATCACCAGCACCCATATTATCGAGGGGCACCGCGTCTCCCCGCTGGAGCGCTTTTTCGGGCCCGGCTTCGGCCCCGGCTTTCCGGATTCCAACGGCTTCGGCGCGCAGCCCCGGAAGCGGAAACGCGTCAGCCTGGGTTCCGGCGTCATTGTGGACGGCCGCAAGGGCTTGGTGCTGACCAACGCCCACGTCATTGCCGGCGGCGACGAAGTCATGGTTCACCTGCTGGACGGACGCGAATTCCCCGCTACGGTCAAGGGCGCGGAACCGGATTTCGACATCGCGGTGCTGGAAATCAAGGGCGCGCATGATCTGCCCGCCGTGCGCCTGGGCGACTCCACCGACATCATGCCCGGCGAGACGGTCATTGCCATCGGCAATCCCTTCGGCTTCAACCATACGGTGACCACGGGCGTGGTTTCCGCCCTGGGCCGGACTATCCGCAACGACGGCGGCGTGTTCACGGACCTGATCCAGACCGACGCGGCCATTAATCCCGGCAACAGCGGCGGCCCGCTGTTGAACATCGAGGGCAGCCTCATCGGCATCAACACCGCAGTGGACGCCCGCGCCGAGGGCATCGGCTTTGCCATTCCCATCAACAAGGCCCGCCGGGTCATGGCCGATCTCATGGGCCAGGGCCGCGTGGCCCCGCTCTGGCTGGGGCTCATGGCCGAGGACCTGGACAGCCGCATGGCCATGGCCCTGGGGCTCAAGGAAGCGCGCGGCGTGCTGGTGGGCGCGGTGTTTGAAGGCACGCCCGCGGCCAAGGCGGGCATCGAACCCGGCGACATTATTGAAAGCATCAATGCCTCGCCCGTGCGCGACCGGCGGGATTACATCAATGTGCTGCGCAACCAGACCGGCGGCGAAAGCCTGCGCCTCAGCCTGCGCCGGGGCGAAAAAGTGCTCGCTCTGGACGTGACGCCCGTGCCCTTTGAGGACGACACGGCCCGGAAACTCATGGAACGGCGCTGGGGCCTTGCCGTACGGGAAGGCAAACAGGGTCTGGTCATCCAGAGCGTGCGCCCGGACGGCCCGGCCGCCTTTCTGCGCAAGGGCGATCTGATTACCGGGGTCGGCGGCATGCGCGTCAAGAATATGAGCGAACTGCTCCAGGCCTTCCGCAAGGAACGCCTGGCCGGACAAGTGCTTTTACAGGTGGTGCGCGGCGACTGGGGCTATTACGCGCGCCTTGTGCTTTAGGCCCGTCCGCGTGCTCTTGCCAAACGGCGCAACGGCCTTATTTGTATGACGAACCCGCAGTTCAGGCCGGGCCGGGCAAAAAGGCCGAAGGCACTTGACAGGGCGGGGGGCTGACGCTATCCATTTCACAAGCGGTGTTCAGCCGCGGCCTGCATCCGGCAGGACACAAAGTTACTTTGGGAGGAAACAATGGGCTACAATGTGAGTGTTGATAACGACAAATGCGTGGGTTGCGGCGAATGCGTGGACGTTTGCCCCGTGGAAGTCTATGAAATCAAAGACGGCAAGTCCGAACCCGTGAACGCTGAAGAATGCCTCGGCTGTGAATCCTGTGTGGAAGTCTGTGAAGCCAGCGCCATCACTGTCGAAGAAGCCTAGCCGGCAGCGTGATGCCCGCGCGGCATTCCGCGGCTGATCCGTTTACAGAACTCGTATTCTTTCCACAGTGCCGCCGGGCGTGTGCGCGTCTGGCGGCACTGTTGTAATCCGTCCCGTTGCCCGGGCTTTCTCTCTTGCGGAGAAAATGCTCCGGCGGCCCGGCATGGGCAGGCCCGTGCGCAAGCAAGGCGGGCTCGCCTGTGGCGCAGCCGTTCGCGCGCAATGGGGAACGCCGACAGACGGCACATGGTTCCTGATACCGCTCCGGCGGCTGACGCCGCCATGATTGAGCACAACGCCCGCGCAGGGGCGGTTTCGCTGCTGCGCGAACTACGCCAGGTATAATCATGATCCCTGATCTGAGTCCCATATTTTCCCGCTATGAAAGTCTGCGGGCCGAGGCCGACGCCCTGTTCGCGCGGGTGCGCGAGACGCAGCCCGGCTGCGTGACCTGCAAGGAAGGCTGTAGCGACTGCTGTCACGCCGTATTCGATCTTTCGCTGGTGGAGGCCATGTCTCTGAACCGGGCCTTTGAGGCGGCCTTTGCCCACGGGCCCGAGCGTTCGGCCATTCTCACCCGCGCGTCGGAAACCGACCGCCGCCTCACCCGCCTGAAGCGGGAACTCTTCCGCGCCGAAAAGGACGGAGAAAGCCCGGAGGCCCTCATGGCCCGCGCCGCCCAGATCCGGCTGCGTTGCCCGCTGCTGGACGGGGAGGACCGCTGCCTGCTCTACGAGGCCCGGCCCATCACCTGCTGTTTGTACGGCGTACCCACGGCCATCGGCGGACAGGGGCACGTCTGCGGCTTTTCGGCCTTTGAGAAGGGCAAGGCCTACCCCACCGTGCATCTGGACAAAATCCAGGCCCGGCTGGATGAACTCAGCCGGGAGGTGGCCCGGACCGTGGAGTCCCGCTTCTCTGAGCTGCACGAGGTGTACGTGCCTCTTTCCATGGCCCTGATCACCCGCTACGATGAAGCCTATCTGGGCATCGGCAAGGCCAAGCCCGAAGAGTGATTCCGGAATTTTTGCCCGGAACCGGGGCGCGACAAGAATGTCGCGCCCAAGCTGACGAACCAGAAACAGGCCGAGGCGCTCCCCATGTTTGACAGCATCCCCGCCACTGTTTTCCGCGACGGCACACCGCAGGCGCTTACGGACGAGCAGGAAAAACTCAAACGCGAGATTTACGAAAAAATGAATCCGCGCCGCCGCAAGTTTGTGGACCGTATCGGCTATGAAAACTGGGACCCGTTCCAGAAGCCCAACGATCCTCTGGACCTGCGCATGGATGTGAGCAAGCGCACCACCCAGCAGCTGGTCAATGAATTTCTGCGCGAAGCGGCCCGAAAAGGGCCGTACAGCAACGACTACGGCAAGGGAGCCATGGAGTGCGCCTTGGGCGTGGTCAACAAGGACGAAAAATACCAGGGCATTTTCGACTTCTGCCTCTGGTACCATGATCTTTTGAAAAAAGAAGGGCATATCGCATGAAAGAGCGTTACGACGACCTGGATGAATATATCGCGGACCTCAAAAAGGAAATCGAGGCCAACGCGCAATGCGCGACACACTACTACAACCTGGGCCTGGCCCTGCTGAGCAAGCGTGATTTTGTGGCCGCCGAGGAAGCGCTGCTCAATGCGGTGCGCAACTCGCCGCATCTGGCCGAAGCCTATGTGCAACTGGGCGGCATCTGCCTGGAACGCGGCGATCTGGAAGGCTGCCTGCACTATAATGAGGAAGCCGCCAACTGCCGGGCCAAATTCCCCATTCCCTGGAGCAACATCGCCTTCGTGCATCTGCAACGCGGCGAGCCGGACAAGGCCATCGCGGCTCTGCGCAAGGCCCTGAAATGGGACCCCAAGTTCATCCAGGCCAAAAACGCCCTGGCCACGGCCTATTACATGAAGGGCGACTTCAAGGCCAGCGTGGAAGCCTGCCGGGAACTGCTGGCCCAGGAGCCGGGTTTTGCCCCGGCCTGGAACAATCTGGCCCTGGCTCTCTTTGACCTCAAGGAATACGATCAGGCCGTGGAAGCCGCGGACAAGGCGCGCGAACTGGGCTTCGAGGTGTCGGAGGGCTTTTTGGAGGAGCTGAAGCCCCACAGGAAGTAAGCCGGGAGCGGACGCCTTTTCCCTAACCAGCGGTATATTTTTTGCTTATAAAAACGCGGACGGTCAATTTTTCCACCGTCCGCGTTTTTTCGCGTCCGGGCCCCTGGGCCAGGCTCTAGAGCAGATTGACTTTGAAATTTTACAAATTTCAAAGTTGACATTCTGGCGAAAAACATGGTTTTCGCCAGAATCCACGCCGCTTCGCGGCGCGCCGCACCGTATGCGGCGTTAGAGCAATTTCACTTTGAAATTGCTCTAAAAAGACGGATTTTGCCCTCAGGGGGCAAAAGATATCTTGCGAAGCCGCCCCGCCCGCGACAAGCATAAGGAGCATACGCGCATGGAACTGGAATTCCGCTTTCGCAATAATGATCTGGGGCCGCATTTCCCCACCTTTCAGGAACGGGTCAACGCCATGTTGCCCGCCCGCCCGGCCGAGCCCGAAGGCATAAGCGCCGAGGCCGCCGCCCCGGTTCTGCCCACCCTGGAGGAAAGCGCCCCGCTCACCCCGCATATGCCCAATTCCGAGGAAGTACGGCAGACCCTGGCCCAGGTGGAAGAAGAAGCCGTGCTGCAGAGCCGGGAGCTGATCCAGGCGCACTCCGGCCTTAACGAGCAGCGGGTGGCGCGGCTGTTGGGCCTGCTGGACTAGAACCTGTTGACACTACTGGGATTTTGTTCGCTGGCAAGGAGAACGATCCTTTTTTATGGAAGGAGTGTACTTTTTATGGTACTCGACTGGAATAAAAGGCGAAGTTCGCTTTATCCGTTAGGCGGCTTGGCCGCCCAACGGATAAAGACAGCAGCAATAACAAATCCAGCGGGCAAAAGAACGCAGTGCCAACAGGATCTAGCGCAGAGTACCTTTGAAACTCTGCGCGTTTCAAAGTTGAAATGCCCTCCGGCTTCTACAGCTCCAACTCCAGCCCCACCGGGCAATGGTCCGAGCCGTAGACGTTGTTTTCGATCCAGGCGTCGCTGACGGCCGGGGCCAGCTCTTCGGAAACAAAGAAATAGTCAATGCGCCAGCCGATGTTCTTTTCCCGCGCGCGGGTCTTGTAGGACCACCACGAATACTGGTCCGGCTGGTCGCCGTGCACCTTTCGGAAGGTGTCCACATAGCCCATGGCCGTGAAACGGTCCAGAAAAGCACGTTCCTCCGGCAGAAAGCCGGTATTTTTCACATTCTGCTTGGGCCGGGCCAGATCTATGGCCTGGTGGGCGATGTTGAAATCCCCGCAGACCACAATGGGTTTGCTTTTGCGGCACTCTTCCGCATAGTTCAGAAAGGCCTCGAAGAAACCCATCTTGTAGGGCACGCGCTTGAAGCGTCCCGTGGGCTTGCCGTTTTCATCCAGCTCCTCGGCCCCGCCGTTGGGGAAATAGCCGTTGAAAAAATGGAAGTCGGGAAATTCCAGGTGCAGCAGGCGTCCTTCGCCCTGCCACTGGGGATCGGGCAGTTCCGCGCGCACGGCCAGGGGCGTCATCCGGCTGAAGACCGCCACTCCGGAATAGCCCTTTTTCACATGGCTTGAGGACCAGTGGGCCTCCCAGCCCTCGGGGCTGGCCAGTTCTTCCTTGAGCTGTTCCGGGTGGGCCTTGGTTTCCTGCAGGGCCACGATCTGGGCGTCGGTGCGCGCGAACCACTCCCACTCCGGCTTGGCGGAAAGCGCGCGCAGGCCGTTCACATTCCAGGAGACGAGTTTTATCCGCATATGTCCTCCACGGGCCGCAGCATAGCCAAGGCCGCCGCCGGGGGCAAGCCGCCATGCTCGGGGCCGTTGTGCCGCTGCGCCCCATTGCGCGCAATCCGCTTTTCCGGTACACAAAAAGTGCTGCCGGACAGGCCCGCAGAGGACCTGCCGGGCGGATATTTTTTAGAGCGGCTCACGTAGTAAATGCTCCAGGGAAGCGCTGAGTAATGAAGATTTTTCTCTGCCAAACACGGAGAACTTCGGGTGGAGGGCGTATATTCAAACCCGCCCTTCGCATGGAGTGAGCCTGACGCAGGCAGAGAGCAAAAAGACCATTGATCAGTACTTTCATAGGAGCCGGACGGCTCTGCCCGCCTGTGTCCGATCCACTTTTTAAGGAGTCCCTGCAGTATGGAAGTTCTGCCAATCCGCCGCGCCATTCTGAGCGTTACGGACAAGAGCGGCCTTGTGGATTTCGCCACCTTTCTCAGCTCCCGCGACGTGGAGCTGATTTCCACCGGCGGCACCCAAAAAGTGCTGGAGGCGGCGGGCCTGCCCGTCACCGCCGTCAGCACGGTGACCGGCTTTCCGGAAATTCTGGGCGGGCGCGTCAAAACCCTGCACCCCAAAATCCACGCGGGCATCCTGGCCAACAAGGATGACCCCTTCCACATGCAGACCCTGGCTGAAAAGGGCATCCGGCCTTTTGACCTGGTCTGCGTCAATCTCTACGACTTCGCCGGTGCGGTGGAGCGCCACCTCTCCCTGGAAGAAGCCGTGGAGGAAATCGACATCGGCGGCCCCTGCATGCTGCGCGCGGCGGCCAAAAATTTCCACAGCGTCCTGGTGCTGCCCTCGCCCCAGTGGTACGGCGCGGCCATGGACGAGCTGCGCCAGCACGATATGAATGTGAGCCTCAACTTCCGGCAGGTCATGGCCTCACGGGCCTTTGAGGCCACTTCGCGCTACGATGCGCTGATTACCTCCTATCTGCGGCCCTAGACCGGATACCTGTGAAACGCTTTGCGTTTCACAGGGTTATTCAGCCGAAGACCGCAGCCATCGCCGTTCGTATGTCTCCGTTGTCGCCAACGGAAACAGCCCTCCGGGCTGCCTTTGGTCGCTTCGGCTGGATCCACGCTGCTTCGCGGCGGGCGGCCCGACCTGCTCGCCGCCTGGCATTCCAACTTTCAAAGCCGAAATACTCTCACTGCACGCCGCAGAAAGGAGACGCGCCATTCCCAAGCCAGAAGGCAATGTGCAGGGGCTCAAGCCGAGCCAGCTCAATGCCCTGAACCGCCTTTTCAACCGCCGGTTTCCGGCGGAGGATGTCTACACCATTGAGCAGGCCCGCGAGCTGGCTCTTCTGTCGCGCGCTCTGGGGCGGCAGGTGGGTCTGCTTATCGACCGCAAGGGCCGGGTGCAAATGGTTCTGGTGGGCGAGGCGGGCAGCATCCTCATTCCCGAACTGCCGCGCGGCCGCACCGGCCAGGAGCGGTTACGCGGCCTGCGCCTGTTGCACACCCACCTCTCCCCGGACGGCATCAGCCAGGAAGACCTCATGGACATGCTCTTCCTGCGACTGGACGCGGTCATCGCCCTCAGCGTGAATCCCACAGGCGATCCCGTGCAGTGGCAGGCCGCGCACCTGCTGCCTTCCGGCGCTACGGGCAAGCCCTACCACCTGGACGCCCCACAGCCCTGGGACCGCACGGCCGCGCAGTTCACGGCCACGGCCGAAGCCCTGGAAGAAGAGCTGGCCCGGCGCGGCGAGGATGCGCGGGAAGCGGCGGACGCGCCGCGCGCCCTGCTCGTTTCCGTGGCGGCCCAGCCCCGGATTCTGCAGGAGCGCAACCTGGACGAACTGGCCGAGCTGGCCCGCACCGCCGGTCTCACCGTAGCCGGGCGCATGGCCCAGCGCGTGGCCCAGGTCAATCCCCGTCTGATTCTGGGCAAGGGCAAGGTGGCGGAACTGGAAGTGCTGGCCCTGCAAGGCCGCGCGGGCATGCTGGTTTTTGACGGCGAACTTTCGCCCGCCCAGTTGCACAACCTGGCCGACATCACCGAGCGCAAGGTTATTGACCGTACCCAGCTTATTCTGGATATTTTCGCCCAGCACGCCGTGACCAGGGCGGGCAAACTCCAGGTGGAGCTGGCGCAGCTGCGCTACACCCAACCGCGCCTGGTGGGCAAAAACCGGGCCATGGACCGGCTCATGGGCGGTATCGGCGGACGCGGCCCCGGCGAAACCAAGCTGGAGACGGACCGGCGCAAAAGCCGCGAGCGCATGGCCCGCATCCGCAAGGAACTGGACCAGTTGCGGCGGCAGCGCGCCTTTACCCGCGCCCGGCGCTCGCGACAGGGCATCCCCCTGGCCGCCCTGGTGGGCTATACCAACGCGGGCAAGTCCACGCTGCTGAACCGGCTGACCCGCTCGGACGTGCTGGCGGAAAACAAGCTCTTCGCCACCCTGGACCCCACCACGCGGCGGCTGCGCTTTCCGGCGGAACGGGAAATCATTCTGGCCGACACCGTGGGCTTTATCCGCAATCTGCCCAAGGAACTCATGGACGCCTTCCGCGCCACCCTGGAAGAGCTGGAGGCCGCCGATCTGCTGGTGCATGTGGCCGACGCCTCCCACCCGGACCTGCTGCAACAGATTTCGGCGGTGGAGACCATTCTGGCCGAAATGGAGCTGGACCGCGTGCCGCGCCTGCTGGTGCTCAACAAATGGGACCAGCTTGCGGCTCCGGCCCGGGCCGAGTTGGCCGACGCCTTTCCCCTGGCCCTGCCTGTTTCGGCCAAAAGCGGCGACGGCCTCAACTATCTGCTGGAGCAGCTGGAAACAGACCTGCTGACCCGGAACAGGCCGCCGGTCATTCCGGATATGCCCTTCTCGCTGAACTAGGGCCTGTTAACACTATTTCAGAGCTATAACAATCAACGCAAAGACGACAAAGGCCAGGAACATGACATCGAGCTTATCGAAGCGAGTAAAAACACGGCGGAAGCCTTTGAGCCTCCTGAAAAGCCGTTCTACCTCATTACGTCTTTTGTATAGCTCTTTGTCATACTCCCACGGTTTCAGTCGGTTGGGATTGGGCGGCACCACCGGAGTGAAGCCCAACTCACGTCCCAAGCGAGTCGTTTCATTACCCTCATATGCGCCATCCATAAGCAAGCTGCACGGCGCTGGCATCGGCCCCAACTGGACAAGCAGCCTGCGCCCCTCGGGGGCATCGCCGGCGTTGCCGGGAGTGAGGCTGAAATTCAACGCGCATTCAGCATTCGCGGCAACCATATGAAGCTTGGTCGTCCAGCCGCCTCTGGACTTTCCGATGGACTGCGGACCTGTTTTTTAAGGCCCCTGTTCCATCGGGATGAACCTTAACAATAGTACTGTCGAGAGAAACTGCTTCTATTTTAAGGCGGAGTATCTGCTCTTGTTGAAGGCGTTCAAATATACGGTCAAGAACTCCGTTCTTGCTCCAGCGGTTCATGCGCGTGTAGATGCTGTGCCAACAGCCAAAATTTTTCGGCAGTCCACGCCATTTACACCCATGCTCCGCAACGTACAGAATCGCATTCAACACCTGGAGATTGTCAAAACGGACATTACCTCTTTGGCGCGGGAAGCAGTCAGCGATTCTCTCATATTGTTCGCGAGTAATTTGCATAAGACATTCTTACGGAATACTCGCTCTTTGTCAAATAGTGTTAACAGGCCCTAGAGCAGATTCCCTCTGAAACGCCACACGTTTCAATGGATTCATTCCGGCAAAAAACGCGGTTATCGCTGCTGTCGATCCCCGTATGGCTCCGTTGTCGCCAACGGGGACAGCCCTTCGGGCTGCCTTCGGCCGCTTCGCCGGAATCCACGCCGTCTCGCGGCGAGCCTCTGCGTGTTCGGCTCACAGCTTTTCAAGTGTGAAATGCTGTAGAGTTCGCAAATGGACGCGCAAAAAAACGGGGAAAAGAGTCTCCCCTTCTCCCCGCTTCCCTAGAATATTTCGCGGTGCGGATTTCCACGGAAAATCCGCACAGGGCGTTGAGATATTTTCAATATCAAAAGGCTCTAAAGCAGATTAACTTTCAAATGCTCTAACATTCAGCGAGCCGGAATTAAATATTCATCGCGCCGCCGTCCGCAGGCTTGTCCGCACCGCCGCCTGGATTGGCGTTCTTGTCTCCCTTATTTCCCGCATCCGGTCTGGCCGCGGGCGCGCCGCTCACCGGCGGCGCGGAAACGTCCGTCGCGTAGGCTTTGGCCGTGCTTTCCAGAATGGCCTGGCCCACCACCAGCCAACGGTCGCCCTTCTTGCGCAGGGCCAGCCAGCTGGTCATTTTGGCGGGCGTGGTCACCTTGGCCACCGCCGCCGTATCGCTCAATTCGGTCACCTGCGCCTGTTTCAGGGATTCAGGCACCCAGGGGCAGTCCGGAGTCTGGGCCTCGCGGCACTGGGCCATCATTTCGCCTGTGCTCACGCCACGGGTGTACTGGCTCTGCAAACGATTTTCCATATTCAGCACGCTGCCCAGCAGATCGTCCATGCCGCCCAGGCCCAGCATGCGGCCCAAGGAGTCCAGCGAGCTCAAAGCCTGGTCCTCGCGGGTCAGGTTTTTGATCTGGTTGGCCGCGAAGGTTTTCAGATCCAGCTGGGCCAGAAAGGCCGCACTGTCGTTTTTATTCAGGGCTTCCGCCAGCGAGTTCAGAGCCTTCTGCGGGCCGGAGGCAAAACAGGCCGTGAGCAGGGCCGCAAGCAACGCCGCCACCAGAAGAAAAGGGGACGGCCGACGTAGTATATTCATAACAACCTCGTTTACGCGCCGAAACGCGATAGTATCGTTCTAGAGCAGATTAACTTTGAGAATTGACATTCTCAAAGTTGACGCTGCCTTCAGCCTATCGTTGCTGTCGTCATCCGTAGCGCTGCTGTCTTGATCCGTAAGACGGCTTCGCCGTCAAACGGCTCAAGCAACCCGCTAGCGGCAACGGCTGACGCGCGGCAGAAATGCGGTCCCGCCTTGGCTTGCGCCAAGCGTTACGACGCAGGAAGCTACGCTTGACGACAGCAGTGAGTTACACAATAGTCAGTCAATGATACCGCTGTCGCTATCCGTAAAGCTCGCAAGCCCGCCAACGGCAGCGCCAAGCGCGGACGTCCGCTTTCGCAGCCGCCGGAGCAAAGTAACTTTGAAAAGTTACTTTGCTCTAACAAAAATACTATAGCGCGCTGGCCGGAATAATGCAAAGCCCCGCCCCGGCCGGGCCGACGGCGGGGCTTTTTTTCCGCGCGGGCTTCTGCTACAGGTAGCCGAGTCCCGCGGGCTGCATACCCGTCGGCGACCCAGGAGGCCTTTATATGAAAGTGATCATCATGTGCGGCGGCAAAGGCACGCGCCTGCGCGAGGAAACCTCGGTCAAACCCAAGCCCATGGTGGAAATCGGCGGGCGGCCCGTGCTCTGGCACATCATGTCCATTTACGCCCGTTTCGGCTTCAAGGATTTCGTCCTGCCGCTGGGCTACAAGGGCGAAGTCATCAAGCAGTATTTTCACGATTACAACATCCGCAACACGGATTTCACCGTGGAACTCAAAAGCGGCACTATCATCTCCCACCCCGGCCATGTCGAGGACTGGCGGGTGACCCTCTGCGACACCGGCCAGGAAACCCTCAAGGGCGGCCGCATCAAACGCGTTGCCAAGTATATCGACAGCGACCGCTTCATGGTCACCTACGGCGACGGCGTGGCGGATATCGACCTGCACAAGCTGTTGGAGTTCCACAAGCAGTCCGGCACCATCGGCACATTCACCGGTGTGCGCATGCCCTCGCGTTTCGGCGCGGTACGCACGGACGCGGCGGGCAAGATTCTCTCCTGGGAGGAAAAGCCCGTGCTCAACGAACATATCAACTGCGGCTTTTTCGTGTTCGAACGCCGTTTCCTGGACTACTTGAGCGAGGACGAAAACTGCGACCTGGAAAAAGAACCCCTGCAACAACTGGCCGCCGAAGGGCAGCTTTCCATGTATCCGCATCCCGGCCAGTGGCAGTGCATGGACACCCTGCGCGATTCCATCAAGCTCAATGAACTCTGGGACAGCGGCCGGGCCTTTTGGGTGTAGCAGTCCGTTTTTTTGCCCTCCGGCGGCGTCAAACTTCGCTTCGGCCTCCAGTCATGTACCATAAGAGTACACTCTTGTCGGCTTCAGCTCGTTTTCCGTCGGAGAACAAAACTCCCGACCTGCCGTAGAGCACGCGCCGGGCTGCTTGTCCGCCTTACCGGCGCGCAAAAATTACCGCGCCGCAATGAATAAAAAGACAATCCAGCTTTCTCCCACGAGTAAGGAATAGTTATGTTTGCCAATGCCTATCAAGGACGTCGGGTCTTCGTTACCGGGCACACGGGTTTCAAGGGCTCCTGGCTGGCCGCCTGGCTCACGCGGCTGGGCGCGACCGTGGCCGGTTTTTCCGACGGCATCCCCACCGAGCCCTCACATTTCACGGCCATACATCTGGGCGCGCACCTGGAAGATCTGCGCGGCGACATCCGCGACCGGCAGGGCATGGTCGACGCCGTGCGGCGTTTCAAGCCCGAGGTGGTCTTCCACCTGGCGGCCCAGGCCCTGGTGCGCAAATCATATGAGGACCCCACAGGCACCTTTGAGGCCAATATGCTCGGCACCATGAACGTGCTGGAAGCCGTGCGGGCCTGCCCTTCGGTGCGGGCCGTGGTCATGATCACCTCGGACAAGTGCTACCGCAACGACGAATGGGTCTGGGGCTACCGTGAAACCGACCATCTGGGCGGTGCCGATCCCTACTCCGCTTCCAAGGGCTGCGCGGAAATCATCGCCCATTCCTATTTTCAGAGCTTTTTCAAGGAAGGTCCGGCCTGCGCCACGGTGCGCGCGGGCAATGTGATCGGCGGCGGGGACTGGGCCCTGGACCGCATTGTGCCCGACTGCGCGCGGGCCTGGGCCGAGGGCCGGGCCGTGCAGATCCGCAGCCCCTGGGCCACGCGGCCCTGGCAGCTCGTGCTGGAGCCGCTTTCCGGCTATCTCTGGCTGGGCGCGCGCCTGCTCGACAACGGGAACGCGCCCTTTGACCCGCGCGGCCAGGCCTACAACTTCGGCCCGGCGGCGGACGTCAACAATACCGTGGCCGAGGTGGTGGAAGCCTTGGCCCGGCACTGGCCCGGCTTTGAAAGCCAAATGGACGCGGCGGGCCAGGCGGGCATGAAGGAATGCACCCTGCTCAAGCTCTGCTGCGACAAGGCCTTGGCCCACCTGGGCTGGAAGGCCACTCTCAGCTTTGACGAAACCATCCGTTATACCGCCGAATGGTATCACCGTTTCTACCGGGGCCGGGACGGCGCAACCCCACCCGACATGTTGGACTTCAGCCTGGGCCAGATCGCGGCCTACGTCAACGCGGCCGAACAGCGCGGCCAGGTCTGGGTGCGCTGATGGGCGCGCATACCGCCGACGGACCCGTTGCACAGGAGGTGGGCATCGCGGGCGCACTGTTCCAGCCCCTGAAAATGATTCCCACGCCCGGGGGGCCGGTGTTGCACATGCTGCGCCCCGATTCGCCCCTGTTGCCCGATTTCGCGGCGGGTTTCGGCGAAATCTATTTCTCGGAAGTGCTCCCCGGCGCCGTCAAAGCCTGGAAACGCCACAGCCGCCAGACCCAGCTGTTTGCCGTGCCCCACGGCCTGCTCAGAATCGTGCTTTATGACGACCGCCCCGGCTCTTCCACCCAAGGCGTACTTTGCGAGCTGGCCTTGGGCAGACCGGAACACTACGGCTTGCTGCGCATTCCGACAGGCGTCTGGTACGGATTCGCGGCCATGGGCGGGGAAGCGGCCCTGATCTGCAACTGCGCGGACATTCCCCACGATCCCACCGAAGGGGAACGCCGCCCGGCGGACGATCCGGCCATTCCCTATAGCTGGAAGGGCGCGGTTCAGGCCGGAGGACGCTGAGCATGGCCCGCCACCTGCTGCGCGCGGCCTGGGCTCCCCGTCCGTCCGACGCCCCGCCGCTCTCCGCCGGGCAAAAATGCCGCGCATGGTGGCAGGCCTGCCGCCCGCCCTTTTTCATTACCGCCGCCATCCCCGTGACCTTGGCGCTGGCCCTGGCCTTCCGCGTGCAGGGACATGTGACGCCCGGCCAGTGGGGCGTCTGGCTGCTTCTGCTGCTGGGCTGTTTTCTGGGCCTGACCATCGCCAACTTCGCCAATGACCTTTTCGACCATATTCTCGGCGTGGACGAAGGCGAAAACATCGGCGGCTCAAGGGTAATCCAGGCCGGGCTGATCAGCCCGCGCCAACTTTCCGTGGCCCTTCTGCTGCTGATCCCGGCCACCCTGGTTGTGGGCGCGGCCCTGATTTTCAGCCTGCCACCCGCGTTGCGGCCCTGCCTGTGGGCGGCCACCCTCTTTGCCGTGGCTTCGGCCGTCTTTTACGTGGCCCCGCCCATCCGTTACGGGCACCGCGCCCTGGGCGAGCTTTTCGTCTGCCTGAACATGGGCCTGATCATGGTAACGGCCGGCGCCACCCTGCTTCTCGGGCGCTTCGACCTGCGTTCTCTGGCCCTGGCCCTACCCGTGGGCCTGATGGTGGCGGGCGTGCTCTACTACCAGAGCCTGCCGGAAATCGAAACAGATCTGGCCGCGGGCAAGCACACCCTGGCCAACAAACTGGGCAAGGACAAGGCCGCCCTGGTCTTCAAGCTCTGGTGGCCCGCCGTCTGGCTGCTGCTGATCAACCTCTGGGCCTGCGGCCTGGCCGGATGGCCGGTATTTCTGGGGCTGTCGGGCCTGCCCTTCTATCTCACGGCCTGCCGCCGGATCAACGCCGCCGGGCGCGGCGACTGGCTGCCCCTGGACGCCCACGGCCATCTGGTGCGCAAAACCTACCTGATCTGCGGCGCGGCCCTGATTCTGGGCGTGGCCTTTTGAGTGGTTACGGCGCGGCGCTCTTTTTCGGCACAAAAAAACGTTTTGAATATACCCCTTCATGGGCCAACAGCATAATCTTCTTGTCAATGCCGCCGGCATAGCCTGTCAGGCTTCCACCGGCTCCGACCACACGATGACAAGGAATAATGATAGAAATCGCATTATGCCCCACCGCCCCGCCGACTGCTTGTGAAGACATTCGTTCCTTGTCGCAGGCTACAGCAATTTTTTTAGCTATTTCTCCATAGGTTGTTACCTCCCCATAGGGAATCTGACAGAGGATTTTCCATACCGCCTTTCTAAATTCACTTCCTGCCGGATCAAGTTTCAGCTCCGACACATGCGGTTTTTCGCCGGCAAAATAGCGATCAAGCCATTCCCTGCCCCGAACCAACACCGGAAAATCGTTCCGTTCCCGGAACTCCCCTTTCAGGCTGCCCGCGAAATACTTCTGCCCCTCCATCCAAAGCCCGACAAGAGCGTCGCCTTCCGCCGCAAGCATGATCCGTCCCAGGGGCGTTGTATGGTATGCTATACAGCCCACCGCATCCTCCCTTTCAGCAATCCCATTGGTATTTTTTCAAGTCCACATGCCTGTCGTCCTTCATGACAACCTGTTCCGCTTCCAGCAAAAAACGCTGTTCCGGCCATCCAGGCGCAAGCCGCCCCGCGTGGTTGACAACTCTGTGACACGGATATTCTCCATACAAATTCGCCATGCCAAGGACTTTTCCCACTAGCCTGGAATTCCTGTCCCTGCCGATCAGCCGCGCGATCTGGCCATATGTGGCGACGCGCCCTTCCGGTATTTCTCCAACAGCGGAAAGTATCTCGTATATCAAGTCTTCGCGCGGCATGCTGGAATCCGCGTTACAGTGCCGTGCCCCTGGCGGGAACAAAGAATTTTTCCATATCAACACCTTCAAGCTCCAGCAATCTGCGTTTTTTATCCACGCCGCCCGCGTATCCGGTAAGGCTCCCGTTGGTTCCCACAACGCGGTGGCAGGGAACAATGATCGATATTTCATTGTGCCCGACAGCGCCGCCCACGGCCTGCGCCGACATCCGGCGCAGGCCGCGTCGTCTGGCCACCTGCCTTGCGAGGTCACCATATGTGACGGTCGTTCCGTAAGGTATCCGCAACAGCAGCTCCCAGACACAGCGGCGAAATTCAGAACCGATCATATGCACCGGCGGCATAAAATCCGGCTCGTGCCCGGAAAAGTAGATGTCCAGCCAGCGTCTGGTTATCGCGAAAATCGGCGTTTCCCTTTCCTCATGCTCAGGATCAAGACTGAGGGCATAGAATTTTTCGCCTTCAAACCACAAGCCGGTCAGGCCGGTCTCATCGGCGGCCAGCAGTACATCGCCGACGGAAGATTGATAGGCAGCGGTATATTGCATCGTCACGCCTCCAGGAACTGATTGGAATCTTCGGGCGCATTCCGGCGATCCGTCATGGTATAGCCGCGCATTGGCGCGAGCACCGCAATGCTGTAGTTTGCAAAAGCGGTTGCCCTGCTCTTTTGCCGGCAGATGCGGTGCATTGCCGGATTCCGCCATTGTGTCACGCATTCTTCAGCTTTCCCATCTGGGCAGGCTGAGTCGTTTGCCCTTTTCCACCAGGGAAAAGAAACGCTTGGAGCGGGTACAGCCCTCCGCCTTTGCCGGCTCTTCCTTCAGGGAAGTAGCCAGCTGCAACTATACATCACTTTATCTTTTTAATGGTGATCTTAAACAGTACAAACACATTTTTCATTTCAATCTACTCTTTTGAAGATTATATTTAGCATTAAACAAACTTGAATATAAATATTATAAAATATAGTATCGTTCAAAATTCCCAACCATGATTTTTATATCAGCATGCAGTTATCCGTTGTCAGCAGTGGCATGCAGGCTGTTCCAGAGATTGACCGCAGCGTAACTTCTCCACGGTCTCCATTTTTCGGCCATGGTACGCAGCTCTCTGGGGGAATATCGGGGCAATACATGCCGTATTCCCGCGTCTGTTTCCAGAAACGCGTCTGGCCAGGCCATGGCCCGCATAGCGATATAGTTTGCCGTCCATGTGCCGATTCCCCTGATGCCCATAAGTTTCCGCATTTCCTGTTCCGGGTCGCTGCACCCGTCCAAACAGATCTCCCGCCTTGCGAGAGCCTTGGCGAGCGCCTCTATGGCTCCTGCTCTGGAAGCGGTGATGCCGAGCGGCCCCAGGCGCTGTTCCAGCGGCCCATCAAGACCGGCAAAATATTCCGG
Organism: Desulfovibrio sp. 3_1_syn3; assembly: GCF_000145315.2. Lineage (NCBI taxonomy): Bacteria > Pseudomonadati > Thermodesulfobacteriota > Desulfovibrionia > Desulfovibrionales > Desulfovibrionaceae > Desulfovibrio > Desulfovibrio sp. 3_1_syn3. The sequence goes on along the minus strand of NZ_ADDR02000003.1, from coordinate 180,358 downwards.
GGGCGGAAATATACGCGACAGACCTTCAACTACTGTCGCCACCGGAATCCCGAACCGGCTGACAAGCCGTTCCGCAAGAGCGGCCGCCGCCTTTACCGTGACCTGCTGCCCCAAAATTGCCCTGACGGATACCTCGAAGGAATCAAAGCAGCCGGGGAGCCTTGCGCCTTTCATGCAAAGGTTTTCCCGGATGGCATTCATGGAGGATAGCGATTCAAACACCGCCTCCGGGTCACAATATAGATCAAACATATTCCGGACTTTCCCAAGCAGCTGTGGAAGAACGGATAAAAGCGACTCGCTTAGAGACACCTCCAGAATATGCTCAGCTTCGTTATTTGAAACGGCAATCCATCCCGTCACCGGCATTCGCCTTGTGTTTGCGAGGCAAACCGTCCGGTAATAAGCATCTCCCCTGACCAGATCAATTCCAGCTATTGCGCGCCCTTTCAAAAATCGCAGCATCTCTTTCCAGCGGTACGGCGGCCGGTAACCAAGGGAGACTTTCAGCTCCGCGTCTTCTCGTTTCGTGGTGGACATCCTTTTGCGGATGTCGCCAGGCGTCAGGTGGTATTTTTCTTTGAAGGCATCGTTAAATCGGCGCAAGCTGCCGAAACCGGCAGCCATGGCGATATCCACGACCCGCAATTTTGTGTCCGTCAAAAGATTTTTTCCCAGAAGCAGACGACAGGTCTGCAAATATTGTACTGGTGAAACATGAAATTCTTCTTCGAATACCCGACGAAGATGACGGCCCGTGCAATGTAAGCGGTGCGCAAATTGCTCCAGTCTTTCACCGCTTCCGCAGTTTTCCTCTATCATTCTTGCAGCGCGTTTCGCCAAGGATGCGGAAGCGTCGGCAATCGACATCCCCGGAGCAAGTTCCGGCCGGCAAAGCAGGCATGGCCTGTAGCCCGCCTGTTCAGCCTCCGCCGCTGAGGAAAAAAAAGCGCAGTTCTCCTCTTTGGGCATTCTGGCGCGGCACACGGGACGGCAATATATCCTGGTGGAAGACACGCCAACAAAAAATCTGCCGTCAAAACGGGGATCTTTCGCGCAAAAGGCGGAATAGAGTCCTGGATAGTTGCCGTACATCCTTGCGCCTGCCTCCATGTGAAAAGACTATACCGGGATATCCCCAAAGAGCTAGCCGTTTTCGGACATGGCAATGACTCCGCGACATCCATTGCTGACCAGCGCGGTCCGCGCGCTGCCCACATTTTACTGGGGGAGTTCACTGAACTATGCCGCCATCGGCAATTAACACACCGGCATTATCGATATAACAAATGGAAAAAAATCAAAGCGGCGGCGCGATCTCCGGAAGGACATCGCGCCGCCGCTTCTACGCCGTTTTTTTCAGTTCGGGCCGTGCCGCGCGGGAAAGGGCGGCTTAATGAGGACGGCCCTAATTCTTCGCAATCCGCCCGTGCGTCTTCCACAGCCGCAACCGCCGCACTTCCGAAATACCCAGGCCCAGCAGGGTCAGGGCCGTGCCCGTGGCGGACATCCAGGTGATGCGCTCGTGCAGCACCAGCACTGAGGTGAGCACCGTGACCACCGGCACCAGATAAATGTAGACCACGGTTTTAATGGCGCCCAAGCGCTTGAGCGAGAATGTCCAGGTCACGAAACAGAGGGCCGAGGCCCAGAGGCCCAGAAAAAGGAGGTTCAGAAAATTCACCGGCTTGAGCAGGCGCGCGGCGTCCCAGGAAAAGCCGAAAACAGGCAGGCAGGGCAGCATGAACAGCAGGCCGTAGAAAAAAATCCTGCGGGTGGCCTGCAAGCTGCCGTAGCCGTGGGCCCCTATCTTGCGGGTCAGGATGGAGTAGACGGCCCAGACCAGGGCCGCCAGCACGGCCAGCAGGTCGCCCAAAGGATTGAGCTGGAGCACCGTGCTGCCGTTGAAGCTGATCAGGCCGATGCCCGTAATGGCCACGGCGAAACCCAGAAAAAAGTTGGCCCTGGGCCGCTCGCCGTCCAGAAAACGGAAGGCCAGCAAGGCCGTGAAAAAAGGCGCCACGGCCACGATCACCCCCACATTGGAGGCAAAGGAATAGGTCAGGGCGATATTTTCCAGCAGGAAGTACAGGGTCACGCCGGTCAGCCCGGCCATGGCGAAAAGCCATTCCTGCCGCCTGTCCGTCAGCTTGAGGCGGCGCGGGCAGACCAGCCAGAGGGCCAACCAGCCCAGCGTGAAACGGATAAATAAAATTTCCAGGGGCGTGAAATCGCGCAGCAGCACCTTGGTGGAAATAAAGGTAACGCCCCAGACGATAATGGTCATCAGGGCAGCGAGGTGTCCGATCAGCTGTTTCCGGTCCGTCATAATATTCCTTCCCGCTCACCGTTTGGCCGGGACGAAGATGCGCTGGTACTGTTTGGGCGTCAAGCCGATAAAACATTTGAAAAATTTCGTGAAGTGGCTCTGGTCCGCAAAACCCGCGCTCAGGGCAGCCTCCACCGGCGGCATGCCTGTTTCCAGCAGGGCCTTGGCCCGGGCGATGCGCACATTTTCCAGATAGCGGTAGGGCGTGATGCCTTTGACGCGGGTAAAGGCCCGCAACAGATAATATTTGTCCAGCCCGGCCAGGCGGCCCAGATCATCCAGGCTGATCCGCTCCGCATAATGCTCTTCCAGAAAAATACAGACCGCACGGATTGCGCGGGCGGCCGCATCTCCGACCTGGGGCGCGGGCGGCGTAAAGGGCGCGGCAAATTCTTCCAGCAATTGTTCCAGCAGGGCGAAGAGCAGCTCTTCCTTGCAAAAGTCCACGGACTCTTCCAGGACCATGGCGTGCAGATCCCGCAGCAAAGGAACCAGCTCGCTTTGCGGCACGATATTGGGCGCAAACATGGGCAAGGCCTCCGCGCCGGTGATCTGCCGGATCAAGCGGCGCATGGTTTCCTCGCCCACATGCAGACAACGCCAGTTCAGAAGCTCGTCGCCCACCTGGCTGCAGGCATGGTTGTCGCGTGGGTTGAAAAGAATCAGATCCCCGGCCTCGGCCAGATATTCCCTGTTGTTGCAGAGAACCCGGCGGCGGCCGCCGTCTATGCAGCCGATGACATAATGCTCATGAAAATGATTGGGAAAGTTTTGCAGCAACCCGTGAAACAAACAGGCCTCAATCTGCAGATCCGCGTCAAAACGGATCACGCGCGTCCCGCCCGGCATGGCCAACTCCTTGTATGAACGAAAAGTAGCGCGTCAGGCGAAGATTTTCTGGTACGATATTGACGCCGGAACAGTCGGATGAGCGCTGATCAGCATAGCCACCGCTCCGCCGTGTCGGCCACGGCCTGCATGTCATGGAAGAGCCCGGCGGTGTGAAAGCCGTCGGCCACGGCGTGATGTACGGAGACAGCCACGGGAATCAGCCTTTTGCGGCCCTGGACGAAGTGTTTGCCCACTCGGATCAGCGGGAAAAGCAGGCGTGATTCCGCATAGGTGTCCTGCGCGAAAGACGTGAAAGAAAGCCAGGGCAGGGACGACACGGAGCAGAAATTTTCCGGCGTGGGGGATCGCCCCTTGATGCCCCGCACGTTGCCGTAACGGGCCATGTCCGCCAGCACGGTTTCGTAAAACACGCTGAAATCCGGCGACCATTGGCTCCAGAGGTCGGAGAAGGTCGCGTCGTCCTCATGAAAGACGGTGTAGACCGGATTGCAGTAACTCCAGCGACCCAGGCGGCCCAGAACGTCAAAAGCCATGCGGAAAGCGCTGTTGCCCGCATTCTCTTCATCGCCCTGCCTGTTCACGGCGCGCATGATCACATAGAGCAGGATGGGAAAAAAACGGCGCTGCAATTGCCGCCGCCGACGCATCAGGCGGGTGATGTCCAGCGTCGCGGTGATGGAATAGCGGCACTTGAGCCTGTCGAAATAATAGGCGAAGTATTCCCGGCGCGGCCAGCTCTCCAGGTCCACGGGCGTGAAGACGGCAGGCGCAATGTCCCTGCCCGCGCCGCCCGCTTCCTCCACTCCGTGCGCGCCCGAAGCCGCCATGCTCAGCTCTTGCGCCGCGCCATGCCCAGTTCCATGAGCCGTTCCAGCAACCGGCCGAAATCAAGGCCGATGACCTTGGCCTCCTGGGGCACAAGGCTGGTTGAGGTCATGCCCGGCAGGGTATTGACTTCCAGCAGGGTCAGGTTCTGGTCCGCATCCAGAATGAAGTCGGCCCGGCTGTAGCCCCGGAGTCCCAGGGCCCTGTGGGCGGCCAGGGCCAGTTCCCGTACCCGGTCGGTCAGCTCCGGCGCGATGGGCGCGGGGCAGATCTCGCGCGCGCCGCCCGTGGCGTACTTGCTTTCGTAATCAAAAAAATCACCGGCTACGGGCTCAATGAGAATGGGCGGCAGGGCCTCTTCGCCCAGGATGCCGCAGGTCACCTCGCGGCCCTTGAGTTCCGGCTCGATGAGAGCCTCGTCCCCGGCGGCGAAGATTTCGGCCAGCACCATGTCCAATTCCGCGCGGTCACGCGCTCGTCCCAGGCGCAGAGAGGACCCGCCGGTATTGCTTTTGACGAAAAGCGGATAGGGCAGACGCGGCTGCCAGTCCGCGGGCGGAGGGCAGGGCAGAAATTCCCAGTCCGCCGTGGGCAGGCCCGCATGCCGGAAAAGCTGCTTGGCCGCGGCCTTGTTCAGGGCCAGAAAAGACCCCGCCGGGCCCGCGCCCTGGTAAGGACAGCCCACCCGGTCCAGCATGGCCTGCACCAAGCCGTCCTCGCCCGGCGCGCCGTGCAGGTTGATAAGGGCGAAGTCATGCTCCCTGGCCTGGGGCAGAAGCTGGTCGAACTCCGTCAGCAGGTCGAAAAAGGTCACGCTGTGGCCCAGCGCCCGCAGGGCTTCCGCCATGCCGCGCGCGCCGTTCAGCGAGACTTCGCGTTCACTGGACCAGCCGCCCGCAATCAAAAGAATCTTCATGCAACGCCCATCCTAACTGCGCCGACAAGGCGCGCTCAATGGTTTTTCCCTGTTCATAGGAACCCCGGATGCCCTCGCGCGCGGCCTCGGTACGGCCGTAGCGCGTCAGCAGATCCTCATAGCGTTCCTCAAGCGGCACACAGGCGTCGTGCCTGACCCGCTTGTCGGCATAAATCACAAAAAACGGCAGCGCGCAGATGCCCGCCCCTTCCGGCAGAGGCCAGGGCCAGTGCACATGCAGCATGACGCCTTGAGCCAGCGCGTAGTTACGGGTTTCGGCCACCGCCCACGCGCCGCCCAGCAGGGCGTGGCTGCCGCCGTGACGCAGGCAGTAGGTTTTGGCGATGTCGTGCAGCAGGGCGCTGGCGCGCACCTCCGGCACATTGACCGCAAAGCCCTTTTCCGCCGCGCGCCGGGCCAAAGCCGTGGCAATATGGGCCACCAGACGAGAATGGCGCTGCACATTGGGCAGCATGGCATACTTGCGCCAAAGGGCGAAACAAGCCTCGTCATCCGGAGAAGGCGGCGAAGGCGCGGAGGCGGCCGTCCTCAAACCCGGAAGTTCCGGCAGGCCGGACAGAGGGTGGCGGAATGGTTTCGCCGCGCCGGGCGCGGGGTCAAAACTGTTCATCCTGCAAGTATGCCACCGGCGGAGGGGGATGGCAAGACGCCCGCAACGCCGCCAGGGTCATTCCTTTCTCCGTCCGTAGGCAGAATTATTCTGTATCTATACAGAGTTATCTTTCAAAGGGAATTGTTCTATGGGCTTGTCATATGGATGAGGTAGTTCGGGCCCTGCGGGCGCAGTGTCTTTGCGCCTCCTGGCGTTTGGGCCGCCTATCGTTGCTGTCTTCATCCGTAAGGCGGCCTTGCCGCCAACGGCTGAAGCCCGGCGCGGGCAGGGACCGGGGGGCAGAATAAAACAACTGACGGAGAACAGAATGCCCCTGCACCCCCGCTGTTGCCGTTTCAAGGAATCGCACAAAAACAAAACAGCGGACCGGCCTTCAAAGGCTGATCCGCTGTTGATGACTGTGTTACGCCCACTCCCCTGGCCGCCCCGGACGCCGGATGGCGCCGGAGTCCGGAGCGGCGGCAACGGGAAGTGAACCGGGCGCCGGCTACGACACGAACCGGCGCGCGTCGCCGCTGCATCCCCACAGGCGGTCGGAATCAGGCATAATTCCGCAAGGGATGGCCCTGTTGACGGAAAGGGCCGCGACGAGCAGAACGCGTGCTGCGCTCTAAGCACTCTTATCGGCCCGCCGCGCGAAGACTTGAGAGGAAAGTCCGGCCCGAGGGGACATTCCCGCAAAAAAGCCCGTTCATTCAACCGCGCGCGGCCTGCTCCCGCAGCTTGTAGTGCAGCAGCTTGCCGGTGGCGGTATGCGGCAATTCCTCCACCAGGGTGTAGAATCTGGGCCGTTTGTACGGAGGCAGCATGGGATGGCGCGCGCAGTGGGCTTTCAGCTCCTCCACGCTCAGGCTTTCATCCGCCGGGAGCACATAGGCGGCCACGCACTGGCCGTGCAGACGGTCCGCCACGCCGATGACCGCGCTTTCCGCCACCTTCGGATGCTCGTTGAGCACGGCCTCGATCTGGGTGGGATAGATGTTTTCACCGGCGCAGATGATCATGTCGTCCTTGCGGCTCACTATGGTGACGCATTCATTTTCATCCCAGGTGCCCAGATCGCCGGTGTAATGGTAGCCCTTGTAAAACTTCCGCGCGCTCATTTCCGGATTGTTCACATAGCAGCAGGCGGACTTGGCCGGGGATTTGATGATGATTTCGCCCACCTCGGCATTGTCCTTGGCCGCCAGTTCCGTGGGCTCGGCGTGGCCGCCCTCCTTGAGCCGGATCACGCGCACGTCGTCGTCCGTGCAGGCCTGCCCGGCGCTGCCCGCCATTTCCGGCAGATTGTAGGGGCGCAGAAAAGTATTCCAGAAGGTTTCCGTGGTGCCGTAGCCGTTGAAGATATTGGGCGTGAACAGCTCCCGGTATTTTTCGCAGGCGCTTTTCTCAAAGGGACTGCCCATGGTCACGATGCCGCGCAGGGCACTGAGGTCCGCCGGGGCGCGCTCCTGGGCCCGCGCCAGCAGGGCAATAATGGAGGGCACGCCGATCAGGAAGGTGACCTGATGTTCCTGGGCAAAGGCCAGGCAGCGACGGGGATTGAATTCACGCAGGATGACGACTTCGCCCCCGGCGTAAAGCGTGGGCGTGAGGCCGCCGGAATGCAGGCCGCCGCGGTGGAACCAGGGCGTCATGTTCATGGTCCGGTCCGTGGCGTTGAGCGGAAAGTGCATCATCACGTCGTGGGCGGAGAGCACCTCATTGATGTTGTTGATGGGCACGGCCTTGGCCCGGTTGGTGGTGCCGGAAGTATAGAGGCGCGCGGTTTCGTCGTAGATGTGCGGCCTGTCAGGACGGACAGGGTCGCTCCCCGGCCTGCCCGCCACGTATTCCCCGTACGGCGTATCGCCGGGCCGGGCGGGAGCCCCCTCCCCTACCGCCACCACGCGGCGCGGCTTGTGACGGGCAAAGTCCAGGGCTTGGCGCGCCGTTTCCGCGAATTCCAGGTCATAAACAAAAATTTCGGGCGTGCTGTCGTCGATGATCAGGGCCAGTTCGCCCGGCGCCAGGCGGTAGTTGACCGGGCAGCTGACGGCCCCGGTCTTGTGCCCGGCCAGATAGCAGAAGGCGAATTCCGGGCTGTTCAGCAGCATATACATGATCACGCTGTTTCCGCCCACGCCGTCGGCCGTCAGGGCATGGGCCAGACGGTTGGCGTCGGCATTGAGAGCCCGGTAGGTCCAGCGCCGTCCGCTGGCCGGACAGTGCAGGGCCGGACGCTCCGCGAAGCGGCCCACATTGCGCAGAAAACCGTTCAGCCAGGTGAATTCATGCTCGAAGGTGTCCCTGAACATGGCGACATCGTAGGTAAAAGCCACAATATGTCTCCTATGACGGATAGCGGGATACGATAATGCTGGAATTCTGGCCGCCGAAGCCCAGCGAGTTGGACATGGCCGCGCGTACCACAGCGGGACGCGCCGTATTGGGCACATAGTCCAGATCACAGAGCGGGTCCGGAGTGGAATAGTTCAACGTGGGCGGCAAAACGCCCTCGCGGATGACCTGAATGCAGGCAATGACCTCGGTGAGGCCGCCCGCGCCCATCAGATGTCCGGTGGCCCCTTTGGTGGAGCTGGCAGGCGGCGCGACGGCCGCGCCGCCGAACACGTTTTTGATGGCCAGGGTTTCGGCCCGGTCGCCCAGCAGGGTGGACGTGCCGTGGGCGTTGATATAGCCGATGTCCGCCGGACAGAGTCCGGCCCGGCGCAACGCGGCGCGCATACAGGCCGCCGCGCCCGTTCCCCGTGGTTCCGGCGCGGTGATGTGATGGCCGTCGATGGTATTGCCCCAACCCGCCAGCACGGCTTTGACCTCCGCCCCGCGCGCCAGGGCATGGGCTTCGGTTTCGAGCAGCAGAGCGCCGCCGCCTTCGCCGATGACAAAGCCGTCCCGGCTCAGATCAAAGGGACGACAGGCCGTGCGCGGCTCGTCGTTGCGGCGCGAAAGGGCCTTGGCCTGCGTCAGGCTGGAAACCACGATGGGGCATAAAATACTTTCGCCGCCCATGGCGAGAACAGCGTCGGCCTCGCCGGAGAGCAGCAGCATGGCTGCGGTCATCAGGGCGTCGCCTCCGGCTGAGCAGGCGGTGTTCAGGGTCAGGCTGGGCCCGCGCAGACCGTGGGCAATGGCGACCTGGGCCGCGGCCACGTTGCCGATGACCATGGGCACGAAATGGGGGCTGACCTTGCCCGTACGGCTGGCCTGAAAAGCGTCCTGGGTGCGCGCCACAGTGGTGACGCCGTCCATGGCCGTGCCCATGACCACGCCCACACGTTCCGGCTCGGCGGCCACGGCCGCCATATCCAGGCCGCTGTCGCGCAGGGCCTCTTCCGCGGCCGCAAAAGCGTACTGCATGAAGGCCGAAGTGGTCCGGGCCACGGCATGGGGCAGCATTGCCGCCGGGTCGAAATCCCGGACTTCGGCGGCAATGCGCACGGCCATGTCCGAGGCGTCGAAGCGCGTAATGGGGCCGACGCCGCACGCGCCGTTGACAAGATTTTTCCAGTAGGCGGGTACGCCGATGCCGATGGGAGTGACCGCGCCCATGCCGGTGATCACCAGCGCCGTGTCTTTCATACGACTACCTTTTGGCCGCCGCGCCCTGGGATGCCGGAGGTTGCGCCACCAGATCGCTCAAGGCCAGGATGGTATTGGCATAGGTCTGCGAGTGATTGTAGGCCATCAGCAATGTATGCTGACGGGCGCGTGAGATCCCCGGCTTCCAACCATGCTTTGCCAGATAATTGGACAGGCTGGCCACCGCGTCCGGCACACTGAACAGATCCACCTTGCCGTCGCCGTCGCCGTCCGCGCCGTAGACCGCGATATTGGACGGCATGAATTGGCAGAGCCCCACGGCCCCGTAAATGGAGCTGGGCAGGGCGCGCGGGTCGGCATTGTCGTGCAGCAGATGGGCCACCAGCGCGCGTACTTCCTTGTAGGCCCAGTCCGCGCGCTTGGGCATGGTTTCGGCGAACCAGTCCAGATGCCGCTCATAGCCGGGCAGGCGCGGCAACCAGTCGCTGATATCCTGGGGCCGGCGGCTCACGGCCATGCTGGCCAAGGTATAGAAGGCGTTTTCCGGCACATCGGCCAGCACTTTGCCCAGGCGCGTCTCCACAAACAGCAGGGACACGGCAATGGCGGGCGGCACGCCGTAGCGGGCTTCCGCCAGGGCAAAGGCCTGGGGGTTGGCCGCGATGAACTCGCGGCAGAGCCGGGCGTTTTTCTCCGTGACCACGCCCTTGTAATAGAGCGGCGCGGGCTTGCCCGAGGGCGGCTTGGGAAAAAAGCGTCGCATATACAGCTCGCGCATTTTCCGGCCCATGGGCGACTGGCTGGGCGTGGCCGCCAGGGTGGACAGCAACGCGTCCACCCTGGGCCCGGCCAGACCGTCAGCGGCCAGACGTTCGGCCAAGGGCCGCCATGCCGGGGCCACGGCCCCGTTTCCGGCGACATTCCCGGCCGGGTTTCCAGCCACGTTTCCGGCCAACTTTCCGGCCTGGTCGGCGGGCGCGGCGACCGAAGGGATCACCGGCGGAACCGGTTCCGGAGCAACGGGCGCGGAGCCCGCGGAAGGTTGAGAGGGTGAGGAAGAAAGAGTGGCGGGATTGTCCGCCGTCGGGGACGGCAGATCCCGTTCCGTCAGAGTGTCGCTCGTCGCGCCTGCGGCGGGCGGCGTGGAAGCCGTGTGTATGCCGCCGCAGGCGGCGAGCAGAAAGCAAAGGATCAGCAGAAAACAGCGCGGGCCAGCCGCCCGGCGAAAACGCGCGCGCTGACGCCGCAACTGCTGTGGAGACATGGCTACAGCTCCTGCAGAACCCAGACCACCTTCCCCAGCAGGCGCTTGGCCAGCAGATCGGGCGTCAGCGATATTTCGGGGAAATCCGGCGACTCCGAGCGCAGCAGGTAGCCGTCCTGCGCTCCGTTGAGGAAGACGCGGCGCAGCATCAGCCCTTCATTGGGGGCGAACAGGGCGTAGATCTGGCCGGACACCACATTGTTGTCCAGCGTGTCCACCCCCAGATGCGCACCGGGCAGGATGAGCGGGCTCATGTTGGCCCCGCGCATGCGCAGCACCAGCAGGCCCTCGCGGCTCAGCGAAAGGGGCAGCGAAATTTTACCCGCTGGCGTCAGTTCGGGCCGGGGCTTTTTATCGCTGTAGGCACAGTGCATGTCATATTCCGTACACACGGAATTTTTGGCCAGGGCATCGCCGTAATGGGCCGCGTTTTCGGCCAGAGAGGCCGGCGCGTCCTGCGGCATGTAGCCCTGCTCGGTACGCAGGTACATGGGCCCGACCCCTTGCTTGAGCCAGTCGGGGTTGAGTCCGTATTTCTCAAAGAGCTTCATATACCAGTCGCCCGGCACGGAATTGCGCCGTTTGGCGTCTGAGATGCTCGACTGGCGGATATCCAGCACTTCAGCCAACTCCACCTGGGTGCGGCTGCTGGTCGCCAGTTTGATGCGTTCATATATTTCCGCAAAGACAGGCATGGGATACTCCATAACGCGCAGAAAACGCGTCATCAGTGTTGCAGATTGAGCAGCGGCGCTTCGTTGGTCAGCACCATCTTGCTGTTGTCCTTAAAGGACTTGCGCATAGCCTCCAGCCAACGCTGGTAGGCATAAAATTCCGGAGACTTGCTGTAGGCCTCGGCATAGGCGGCCGCAGCCTGGGCATCGCCCTTGCCGCGTTCCATCTGGGCCTCGCGGGCGGCTTCAGCCAGAATCAGGGCGCGCTGGCGGTCGGCGTCGGAACGGATGCGCGTGGATTCCTCCTCGCCCTCCGACCGGTATTGCTTGGCTTGGCGTTCGCGCTCGGCGCGCATGCGGCCGAAAATGGCCCGCTGGTTTTCGGCCGGAAGGTCCGTGCGCTTGATGCGCACGTCCAGCACTTCCACGCCGAAGGGTTTCATCAGTTCCGAGACCTTGTCGGTCACTTCCTTCATAATGGCCGCGCGGTGCGAGGAGACAACCTCGGTAAGGGTGTACGCGCCCACCAGAGCCCGTAACTGGGAGTAAACCACGTCATCCAGACGGGCCTGCGCTCCCGGGATACTGCGCATGGTGCGGTAGAACTGGAGAGGGTCAATAATCTTCCAGCGGGCGTAGTTGTCCAGCACAATGGCCTTCTTGTCCACGGTGAAGGCCTCGCGCGAGCGTGCTTCATAATCCAGCACGCGGGAGTCGAAATAGACCACGTTCTGAATGAAAGGCAGTTTGAAATGCAGGCCCGGCCCGTACACTTCCGGAAGCGGCTCGCCCAGTTGAAGAACCAGGGCTTTCTGGGTCTGATGCACGGTGAAGAAGCACTGACTCGCCAGAGCCAGGATCACAAGGGCCACGATAACCAGAAGCAGCGGATTCTTGCGCATTACTTTTTCTCCACGGCCTGCGGGGCCTTGGGGGTCTGGGGGGCGCTCAGGCTGGGGAGGGGCAGATAGGGCAGCGCGCGGGCCGCGGCAGCGCCGTCCATAAGCACCTTTTCTCCGGCACCGGCCAGAATGTCTTCCATGGTTTCGTAATACAGCCGCTGCTTGGTGACCTTGGGAGCTTTTTCGTATTCCACGCGCAAGGCGTCGAAACGCGAGGCGTCGCCCTCGGCGTTACGCACGCGGGTGGCGCTGTAGGCCTCGGCCTGATTGCGCATGGCCGCGGCCTGGCCGCGCGCCTTGGGCAGAAGTTCGTTGCGGTAGGCTTCGGCCTCATTGATGATCCGGCTCTTGTCCTCACGGGCGCTGGCCACATCCTTGAAGGCTTCGATGACATCCTGCGGCGGATGCACATCCTGCAACTGCACCGCGATGACATGGATGCCCGCGCCGTAGCGGTTGAGAATCTGCTGCAGAAGCTGGGTGGCCTCGCTCTGGATCTTCAACTTGCCGTCGGTGATGGCCGAGTCGATCTGGCTGTTGCCGATGACTTCGCGCATGGCCGCCTCGGCCGCGTTGCGCACCAGCGCGGCGGGCGCGCTGACGTTGAAGAGGTACTGCACGGGATCGCTGATCTTGTACTGCACGCTGAACTGCACATTGACGATATTTTCATCGCCCGTGAGCATGGAGGCTTCCTCGGGGATAGTCCGCACCTGTCCCTGCTGGAAAGTAGCGGACTGGCCCACGGAGCGGAAGCCCACTTCGCTGCGCAGCACCTGGGTGACCTGCGGCTTGTAGACCGTTTCAATGGGCACGGGCCAGGCATAATGCGGGCCGGGACCTTCCGTGCGTTCGTACTTGCCGAAACGCAGCACCACGCCCTGCTCGTCGGGGTTGATGATATAAATGCCCGACAACAGCCAGAGCCCCACCACGGCCAGCAGCACCAGCAGCACCGCGCGTCCGTTGGGCACGCGCATCTGGGAAAGGCGCTTGAGCGGATTCGCATCCGGCCCGCTGCCCCTCTTGTTGAAGGGGGTACGCCGCGCGCGAGGCTCGTCGCGCTCGGTTTCGTCGTGATCCTGGTCCTGAGGAGGCCTAGGGGGAGGATTCTGCCCCTGCTGTCGCTGCCGCTTTTCTTGTAGTTTATCCCAATCCCAATTCATGGTAGAGGCAATACCTTCGCTTCAGAGGTGCGGGGCGCCCATAACAGTCCGCAGCGCCCACAACGTGAGGAGTAGTGTTTATAGATAGGACACGAATCCGCCTTGGTCAAGACGAAGAGAGGCATGTCAATAAGAAGAGCCGCATGAAAAAGGGCTGCATGGAGCGCCTTTTTTGCGGCCAAGAGAGAAATGGAGCCCCACAAGCGGCCTGGGACGTCGCAACAGAGGCGGCCTACCGCGCCGCCCCCGCAGCCTGCGCGTCGGTATCGGCACAGGGGCTGCGCAGGGACCTGCCGGCCAGGGGCACCACCCGCACCACCCGCACCACATCGGCCTGCACCGCAAAATTGGGTACGTAATCAGCCAGATTCGGGCGCGGCGTCCGCGCGTTTCCGCCCTGCCAGAGCATAGCGGCGAAAAAACACGCGCAGCCCAGCAGGGCGGCGCTCAACAGGGCGTACGGCGCATTGTTTCTTCCGTTGCTTCTGATCATTGCTTGCTCCTCAATATTTCGCGGCAGATTTTTCCCTGCCGCCCTTCCATGGAGAAACAAGCAATATTGGTGCCAGACGGATTTTCCGGGCAAAAAAATTCTTCGCTCTATCGCTCTCTATAGTTAATGTTACGGCCCCAAGTTTAAAATCGGCGCCGCCTCCACAGGGCACGGGAGACAGCTGAAAAAAACGCCGAAGCGCATCAAGCCCGCCGGAAGGTCGCACATTGTCGGCGTTCCCGGCGGGCTTGATGCGCTCGCGGTTGAAGGCCCGGCTGAAAACCGGCCGATGCCCGCTGGAGCAGATCGACTTTGAAATGCTCTAAACTTCGCTGATAATGGGCACCACCACCGGGTCGCGCTCCAGCACGCGGCGGAAAAAACGCCGCAGGGAGGAGCGGATGCCCTCCTGCATGCGGGTGAGCTGGCCGGGCCGGGCCGCCTCGATCTCATCCAGCACCAGGCATTTGGCGTCTTCCAGCAAATGGCTGTATTGCTGCTCGAAGACAAAGCCCTTGGAAATCATTTCCGGCCCGTGCAGCACGCTGCCCGTCTCCGAATCCACAACCAGCACCACGATGACCATGCCCTCATCGCCAAGAATGCGCCGCTCCTTGAGCACGGCGGAACCCACGTCGCCCACGCCCTTGCCGTCCACCAGAGTGCACTCCACGGGCACGCGGTCCTCCAGGCGGAAAGAATCCGGCAGAATGCTCAGGGGCTGGCCGTCCTCCAGCAGGATGATCTTTTCCGGGTCCACGCCGCAGCTTTCGGCCAGACGGCCGTGCTTGACCAGATGCTGGTATTCGCCGTGCACCGGCACAAAAAGCTCGGGCCGCACGGCCAGCAGCATTTCGCGCAATTCCTCGCTGTGGGCATGGCCCGAGGCGTGGATGGCATGCACGCTCTCATAGAGCACTTCCGCGCCCAGGCGATACATTTCATTGATCAGGCGGGAAATGGCCTTGGCATTGCCCGGAATCATGCGCGAACTCATGACCACGGTGTCGCCCTCGCGGATGCAGAGCTGGCGGTGGCCGCCCAGCACCATGCGCGACAGGGCCGACAACGGCTCGCCCTGCGCGCCGGTGACCACCAGCACCAGTTGCTCGTCCGGCAGGTCCGGCACGCCGTTGTGGGCGTTGAAAAAGGAGGGCGGCAGCTTGGCGAAGCCCAGATCCCGCGCCATTTCAATATTGTTCGCCAGGGACTTGCCGCTGATGACCACCGTGCGCCCGCGCTCCCTGGCAAGGTCGAAGACTTCCTGGATGCGCTGGATATGGCTGGAAAAAAGCGTGATGACAATGCGGCCCTTGGCCGAATCAAAGACCTTGCCCAGAGAGTCCTTGACCTCCCGCTCGGCGAGAGAACGCCCCTCGCGCATGACGTTGGTGGAGTCCGAAAGCAGCAGGCGCGCGCCTTCCGGACCGGCGAACTCCCGGAAAAGACGCAAGTCCGTGCCCGAGCCGCCCAGGGGGTGGGGGTCGAGCTTGAAGTCGCCGCTGTGCACCACCCGGCCCACGGGGGTTTCCACGCCCAGGCCGAAACCTTCGGGGATGGAGTGACAGACCGGAAAGAAATGAAAGGTCAGGTCGCCCAGGGGCAGCGTGGTACCGGCGTCCACCGGGCAGAGCTCCACCCAGTCCAGGATTTCATGTTCGCGCAGCTTGTGCTCCACCAGGGCCAGGGTGAAGCGCGAGCCGTAAATGCGCGTGCCTTTGAGTTCCCGCACCAGCCAGGGCAGCGCGCCGATGTGGTCCTCATGCCCGTGGGTCAGCACGATGCCCAGCAGCTTGTCCTTGACGGCGCTCACCGCGCCGAAATGCGGAATGACCACGTCCACGCCCAGATGGGCGTCGTCCGGAAACATCAGCCCGCAGTCCACCATGACCACGCCGCCCTCTGTTTCCCAGAGCTGGCAGTTGAGGCCGATTTCGCCGAGTCCCCCCAGGGGGGTAATGGAAAGGTAAGGTTCGTTCATGCCTGCCGTCGTATGTTGATTTTCGTCATAACAATATCATGTAGTTACAGACGGAATGGCTTCCAGGAAGCCGTCCGCGTTCATTGAAATATGCCGGAAAACGCTTCCGGCGCAAACAAGGACCGAGCTTTGCCGCGGCTTGCCGCCGCCGGCGATGCGTTCCGGAGCCCGCCGCAACAGGGCGCGCTCCACAGGTATCAGCGCTGCATCAGATCGGGATGAAATTCACCCATGGCCACGTAAATCTGGGCCAGGGCCGTGAGATAATCGGCCTTGGCGCTGGTCAGCGAAGCCTGGGCCGTGGTCAGTTTGGAAGAGGCGTCCAGCACGTCGAAGTTGGTGCCCACCTGCTCCTGGTAGCGGGCCAGGGCCACATTATAGGCTTCCGTGGCCTGCTCCACGCCCTTTTCCGCCACGGAAATACGCTTTTCCGCCTCATGCACGGCCAGCAGCTTGGATTTGATGTCGTAGCCCACCTGGAGCTTCAGGTCTTCCTCTTCGTAACGCATCTTGGTCACCAGCCAGCCCGCCTGCTTGTCGGCATAATAGGTGGTGCCCCACTGAAAGACATTCCAGGTGGCGCGGGCTCCCACCTCCCAGGTGGTGCCGCGCGAGCTCCGGTCGCCCGAGCGCTGCAGATCCGGGGTATTGCCGGTCTGATTGATGTTGTAATAGGCCTCCACCTGCGGGTAGTAATCGCTCTGGGCCACGCGCTGGTCCTTGCCCGCGATTTCCACGGACTTGGCCGCCATATACAGATCCGGCCGCTGGCGGTAGGCGGCCTCCAGACACTGTTCCAGCGAGCGCCGGAAAGGCACATGGACCAGCTTGCCCGTATACGCGGCCCTGGCGGTGGCGGGCAGGCCCAGCAGGGTATTGAGCTTGGCGAGATAGGTGTCGCGGTTGTTTTCCACCTGGATCAGCTGGTTTTCCGCCTGGCTCACATTGACCTCGGCCTGGAGCACATCCAGGCGCGGGCGCAGGCCCACGTCATAGAAAGCCTTGGTAATGCGCAACTGGTCGCGCAGCCGGGCCAGGGAATCCCGCTCGCTGCGCACGTTTTCCTCGGCGCGCAGATAATCGAGGAAATAGGTCTGGACCTGTTCGGTCATGTCCAACTCGGCCTTGCGCAGGGAGGCCTTGTCGCTGTCGGACTGGAGGGCGGCTTTCTGATAGGTGGCCAACAGCCTGAACCCCTGAAAGACCGGCTGGGAAACTTCCACGGCCCAGGAATAGGTGCCCAGTTCCGGCGGGCGCGTGCTGGCGGGCGAACTTTTCCTTTCCTGTTTGACCGCCGTGTAGCTCATGCCGAGTTTGGGGCCAAAGGCCCCGCGCGCCGACTTGCGCCCCTCTTCCGAAGAGCGGCTCTGGGATTCCTGCGACCCCAGGCTGGGATTGAACTTCAAGGCCCGCTGCACGGCCTCGGGCATGCTGACGGCATCCGGCAGGCCCAGATGCGCGTCCTTGCCGTCCGGGGAACGCTGCCCCGTGTAGAGCGGCGCGGGTGGGGACTTCATGGCTCCGGCCCCGGACGCGGGCTGAGCCGCGGCCACGGGCGGATCGGCAAAAAAAAGGGCAACGCAGCCCAGCCACAGCCCGGCCAGCAGGCAGAGCGCGGGAGCGCGGCGGAAAAAGACGATTATGCGCATGGCCCATAGCATACACGTACAGACGCGGCATTGGCAACACAGACTTTATCCCGGGCCAGGGCAATCGAATGAATAGGATGAACGTTGTATCCAAAGCGAAAGAGAAAAATACTCTTACGGCAGCCCTCCTGTAACTTTGCGGTTATTTTGCGAAATCCGCCTTTTCCGCGCGGGTGGCGTTATCGGCGCGTTTTTGATGCTCACATATCCGGAGATGAGGCATGCATTCAATTGCCCGGCAGCCTGAACCCGCCCGGCGGTGACGTCCGCGCTCGGAACGGGCGGTGCGGCGCTTTCCGCCTTGACGGGGCCGTGAATTCGTCTTTAACTAGCTAACTATACGTCAGCAACAGGACAATAACCATTATGGATGCAACCGCCGCGCGGTCCATTGATGCCGTCCGCCGTTTTTTCAGGACCTATCTGCGGGAGAGAAACCCTGAAAAGACGGCGCACTGTCTTTGTGAGGATGTGCGTTGGATCGGCATCGGCGCATCCGGAACCATTGGGGAGGGTCTGGAGGCGTTCCGCGCGCTGCTGCGTGAGGAATTCCGGGCGATCCCCGGTCCACGTGATTATGAACTGCGTAATGCCCGCGCCTTTGTCTGCGGTGCGGACTGTGCCTGCGCGGGCGGCGAATTGCTGCTGTCCGGAACGTCGCCCGACGGCGAAGCCGCGCGCCTGGAAATGCGTTTTTCCGCCGTCTGCCGCTGCCTGGGAAAAGAATGCCGCATCTGCGGCATCCATATTTCCATGCCCGGCCAAGGGCGGGGCACGGACGGATTTTTTCCGGCCAGCCTCGGCGAAACCACCACCGCCGGGATGTCCTTCCGCTCCAAGGAACAAGCCTTTGAACTGCTCAAGAACAGCATCCCCGGCGGCCTTATCGGCGGCTTCATGGAGCCGGGCTTTCCTCTCTATTTCGTCAACGACAACCTGATCCGCCACCTGGATTACGACTCTTACGAGGAATTCGCCGCTGATATCCAGGGGATGGTCGGCAACGGCATCCACCCCGAGGATCGTGAACACGTCAACCATGTGGTGTCGGAATCCTTGGCGGTTTCCGACCATTACGAAGTCGTCTACCGCATGCTCGCCAAGGGCGGCTCATTCATCTGGGTACTGGACCGGGGCTGCCTGACCACGGACCGGGGGCGCAAGGTCATTGTCAGCATCGTCATCGACATCACCCAGCAACGCCGGCTTCAGGAGCGGCTCCAACGGGGCATGGCCTCGCTGGAACGCAAAAACGCCGAGCTCGGGGCTTTTTATCAGGTGGTGGTCAGCGGCATCGCCAAAATCCTGGATGACCCCGGCTATACCCTGCTCTACGCTAACGACCAGTTTTTCGACAATCTCGGCTACACGCGGGAGGAGATCCTCTCCCTCTTCAACAACGAGTCATTGCGCATCATGCACCCGGTCGACGCGGCGGCAACGGATAAAAGCATCCGCGAGCTCAAGGAGCAGGGGCGCTTTTCCGTCAAATGCCGCTTCGTCAAAAAAAACGGCGAGAGCGTGCGCATCCGTCTGGACGGCTGCCAGACCAGCGAAAGCCACGACGGCTACAACGTCATTTACTGCTTCTATACGGACATTGAGGAACAGGAACGCCGCGACGCCGTCTACCAGCGCCAGCAGCACTTCATGTCCCTGATCAGTTCGAGCATCGCGGGCGGTTCCTTCATCGCCCGCGCCGAGGCCGGACGACCGCTGGCCTATGTCAGCGACAGCCTGCTCTCCCTGCTCGGCTACACCCGCAAGGAGTTTGAAAAGGCCTGCGGCGGCAAGCTGTCCGGCATCATCCACCCCGATGACCGCGGGCGCGTCCCGGCGGCCTGCGCGGACCCGCAGAGCGACTATTACGAGGAGGAATACCGGATCAGAAAAGCCGACGGCAATCTGATCTGGGCTCTGGAAAAAGGTCGCCTGGCCACGGACGAGGACGGTGAACGGATTTACATCTGCATTCTTCTGGACATCACCGACAGGAAACTCCGCCACGACGAACTGGTGCAACGCACCCGCCAGGACCCGCTCACCGGCCTGTACAATCACGACTACGCCCGGCAATACATCCAGACCTATCTTGACATCCACCAGCGCGGGCACGCCTCGGCCCTGCTGCTCTTCGACCTGGATAATTTCAAACGCGTCAACGACCGGCACGGCCACCTGGAAGGCGACGCCGCGCTGGTCCGCTTCGCGGAAATACTTAAAAAACAGTTTCGCAGCCGGGATTTCCTGGCCCGCACCGGCGGCGACGAGTTCATCGCCTTTCTGCAGGACATTCCCTCCGAACGGGAAGCCGAGGCCATGGCGGACGGCGTGGCGCGGCGCATGCGCGACTCGCTCGGCAGGGAATACGCGGACTGCGGCCTGGCCCTCAGCGTCGGCGTGGCTTTCACCACCGAGCGGACCTCCTACAATCTGCTCTTTCATACCGCCGACGAAGCCATGTACCGGATGAAGGGCAAGGGCCGCGACGGGTGGGAATTTGTGCTGGACCGGGCGGAACGGGCCTTCGAACGCCATCTGCTCTTCAAGCACGCCTTCGGCATCATTCTGCGCATTGATCTCGACAGCGGGCAATACCACATCCGCTACGGCGCGCATGCGGTCAGCGCCCGACTTCCCTCGACAGGCCTCTATGAGCAAATGCTGGGCGGCGCGCTGCTCCATCCTGTTCTGCCCGAAGACAAAACCATGCTGCGGAAAAATCTGGGGTTGGCGCAGCTCCGCGCGGCCTGCGGGCGCGGCGAGGATGTTCTGTCTTGCGAATACCGCGTGCGCCGGACGTCCGGCGAAATCCTGTGGATAGAATCCCGCTTCCACTTCCTGCGCAACGGGGGCCAGAACCTGGCCTACAACGTCATTTCCGACGTCACCGAAAGCAGAAAACAGCGCGAGCAGATCCGCATCGCGGAAATTTACGCCTTCACCCTCCAAGACACTTCGGACGAAATTTACGAACTGGACATGGAGCGCGGACGGTATCAGACCATCCGCAGTTCGGGCGACGAATTTCTGCCCCTGCCCCCGGAAGGAACGCTGGAAGAACTCCAGCGCGCCGTCCGCGACGGCATGATCCACCCCGGCGACCGGGAGCGCTTCGACCGCTTTCATTACCGCGCGCGGGAAGCCCGAAACGGCAAGCCCGGTCGCGAAGACTTCCGCTGTCTCTGGCGGGACGGCGCGTATCACTCGGTTTCCATCAGCGTTCTGCCCGTCAAGGGGTCCGACCGGATATTCCTTGCCTGCGTCATGGGCATTGACGAGCGCAAACGGCTGGAAAATTTTTCCAGCGAAAACGAACAGCTGCGGCAAAACAGGCTGGAGGACGAGCGCTACCGCATCATTGTGGAACAAAGCCGCGGCATTGTGCTGGATCTCGATCTGGAGCGGCATGTCTACTACGCGCCCGGCCTTGAAAAGCAGTTCGTCTGCGATCCCATTGTGCGGGAAGGTCCCATGGGCATGCTGCGCTCCCTGGAGGTCCACCCGGACGACCGCCCGCTGCTGGACGGCTTTCACGCGGCTCTGCGCAACACGTCGGAAGGTGAAACAACCCTGCGCCTCAAGCGGCGGGACGGGGCCTTCATCTGGTGCCGCGTGGCCGTCACAGTGCGCCGGAACGCGGCGGGCCGCCCTACCCGTATTGTGGGCGCCGTCACCGATGTGGATGGCGACGTGCGCACTGTGCGCCAGCTCCGCTACCGGGCCGAGCATGACCCGGTCACGGGCTACAGCAACCTGGCAAAATTCAAGCTGGACGCCACGCGCCTGCTCGCCGCGCGCGCCGGGCGCAAATACGCCCTGTGGCACTGCGATTTCCGCAACTTCAAATATATCAACGACATGTACGGCTACGACGTGGGCAACCGCCTGCTCAAGTACTGGGCCGACCTCACCGCCGCCAGTTTCAGTTCCGAAGAGACCTTCGCCCGCGCCACGGCGGACAACTTCGTGATGCTCTGCGCTTACCGGGATATCGCGGAAATGGAGACGCGCTTCTGGAACGCCGCAGAGCTGCTCGGGCATTTCGAAGAACTGGCCAGCAAACGCTTCCGCGTGGAAGTGGCGGGCGGCTGCTACCTGGTGGAAGACGGCGATGCCCGCGGCATCGACGACATGCTGGACCGGGCTACCATGGCGCAGAAAAGCGTGAAGCCCCTGGGCGGCAGCCGTTATGCCTTTTATTCCGAAGCCATGCGCAAAAAAATCTTCTATGAGCAGGACCTTGAGGCCTCCATGGAAAAGGCCCTGCACAACGGGGAATTCCGCGCATGGCTGCAACCGCAGATCGACATCCGCAACGGCGACAGCCTGATCGGCGCGGAAGTGCTGGCGCGCTGGCAGCGGCCGGGGCGGGGTTTCGTGCCGCCCTCCGATTTCATCCCCCTGTTCGAACGCAACGGCTTTATTGTCGATCTGGATGCCTTCATGTTCGAACAGGCCTGCGCCTATCTTGCCTCGCGCCGTTCGCGCGGCCTGCCCCCGCTGCGCCTGTCCGTGAACGTTTCGCGCATGAGCCTGGGGCAAAAGAGCTTTCTCGAGCGTTACACCACCCTGCGGGAGCGCTACGCCGTCTCCCCCGGCATGCTGGAACTGGAATGCACCGAAAGCCTTGCGGTCAAGGATTTTCCCCTGTTCCGCGAAGTCATGGCCCGGCTGCCCGGCTGCGGCTTCCGCCGGGCCATGGACGACTTCGGCACGGGTTATTCCTCGCTGAACCTGTTGAAAAACATCGACCTCGACGTGCTCAAGCTGGACATGGAATTTTTCCGTAACACGGAGGAGACACCCCGCGAACGCGCCGTGATCGAAAGCGTGGTCAGCATGGCGCACGCCCTGAACATGGCCACGGTGGCCGAGGGCATCGAGCGGCCCGAGCAGGTGGAATTTCTGCGCGCCATCGGCTGTGACGCCGTGCAGGGCTATATTTTCTCCCGCCCCGTTCCTCCCGACGACTTTGAGGAACAAGAAGGCCGTTTCGCCGCGCCGTAAACGAGCATTTCAATCAACGTTGGGATGCTCGTTTACGGCGGGCAAAACCCGCCGACCCGCATTTTGCAGTTGAGGATTTGCAGAGCGGTTGACGCATGTTACGCGTCAACCGCTCTAACTTATTCCCCCCGCTCACGCGCCGCGCCGCGCGGCTTTTTGCCATATTTTCCGGGCCGCTGGCGGCGTGGGCCGAAGTTCAGGGGCTTGCGCGGATGCGCGGTGCCCGTGCCGCCGTCATCCACGGCGGCGCTCACCCGCGTCCCGCAGATGAACACGCCGTGATTGAGCACCGCCAGCACATGCTCGGCCACTTCCTCGGCCACTTCCACCACGCTGTATTGCTGCCGGATGCCGATGGCGCCGATGTCGCGGCTTGATATGCCGGATTCTCCGGCAATGGCGCCCACCAGCTCGCGTGGGGAAACCTTGTGCGTATGCCCCACACTGACCCGCAGCTTGGTCATGGGCGCGCTGTTTTTCCGTCCACGGGGATTCGAGCTGTCCCCGCCCCGGGCGTCACGCGAAGGC
The DNA here is from genome assembly GCF_000145315.2 of Desulfovibrio sp. 3_1_syn3. NCBI lineage: Bacteria > Pseudomonadati > Thermodesulfobacteriota > Desulfovibrionia > Desulfovibrionales > Desulfovibrionaceae > Desulfovibrio > Desulfovibrio sp. 3_1_syn3. The sequence continues at coordinate 157,592 of NZ_ADDR02000003.1, read as the reverse complement.
CCGCCGTCCGGGGCAGAACGCCGGGGCGGTTCGGCAAAAACATCGGGCTCGCGGGACGCGTCCTGATTGCCGAAATCCCGCTGCATCAGGAGCTTGAGCAAAGCGGCGGCCATCTCGCGGCCGGTGACTCCGCCTTCTGGAAAACGCTCGGCCAGAAAATCTTCCACCAACGCCAGCCAGCGTTCCGGCGTTCCGGCTTCAACAGTCTGGCGCACTTCCTCCAGCAGCCGGGAAGTGCGGATATTGTCCACGTCCCGCAGGGTCGGCAGGCGGCCCTGTTTGATGCGGGCCTTGGTGCAGCGGATGATGTCGCGCAGCTTATATTGTTCGCGCATGGTGACAAAAGTAAAAGCGCTGCCCACGCGGCCCGCCCGGCCGGTGCGCCCGACGCGGTGCACATATTTTTCCACGTCATGCGGCATATCGTAATTGATCACCGCATCCACATCATCCACGTCAATGCCGCGCGCCGCCACATCCGTGGCGACCAGAATCTCAAGGCCTTCCGTACGGAAGCGCTGCATCACCCGGTCCCGCTGCGCCTGGGCCAGATCGCCGTGCAGACCGTCGGACTGGTAGCCCCGCTGCTGCAGGTGCGTGGTCACTTCATCAACGCCGCGCTTGGTGGAGCAGAACACCAGGGCCTTGCGGAATCCCTGCGAATCCAGGACCCGGCAGAGAGCGTCCATCTTCTGGTACGGCCGCACTTCGTAATAGGTCTGCTCAATGGCCGGAATGGTGAGCATTTTATGGGCAATGGTCAGCATTTCCGGTTCGCGCAGAAAGCGCTTGCTCAACTCCCGGATGGGCGGCGGCATGGTGGCTGAAAACAAAATCCGCTGGCAGCCGTCCGGAGTTCGCTCCAGGATGGCTTCAATATCCTCGCGAAAGCCCATGTCCAGCATCTCATCGGCCTCGTCCAAAACCACGACGTCCACTTCGTCCAGGCGCAGCGTGCCGCGCTGCAAATGGTCGATGATCCGGCCCGGCGTGCCCACCACGACCTGCGCGCCTTTGGCCAAAGCCCGGAACTGCCGTTCAATGAGCTGACCGCCGTACACGGGAAGAATCGTGACTCCTTTCTTCCGCGCGGCCAGCTTGCTCAGTTCCTCGGCCACCTGAATAGCCAGCTCGCGCGTGGGGCAAAGCACCAGGGCCTGAACGCCCTTTCCGGAAATGACTTTTTCCAGAATGGGCAGACCGAAAGCCGCTGTCTTGCCGGTGCCCGTCTGCGCCTGCCCGACCGCATCCCGCCCGGCCAGCAATGCCGGAACTGCCAATACCTGGATGGGAGAAGGCTCCTCAAAGCCCATATCCTTAACGGCGTCCAAAAGGTCTTGGGACAAACCCAGTTCTTCAAAAGATGCGGTCATACTTTTCCTGTGGATAAAAAATTCGTGTAATGAATAATCATAGCCCCATCCCGCCCGATGCACAATGAGCGCGAAAGCCCTGGTGCCTTTTGCACTTGCGGGCGATTCCGGAAACAGCGCCGCCCCTACTCCACACTTGGAATATTTCCTTCCGAATTTGCAAATTTCGCATCTCAAACCGACTTCGTTCTAAAAATAATAATCAATAATTACAGTAGATTGGTATAAATAATCAGCATGGCATGCGGATTGCTGTTCCAGGGCATCACAATCATGGAGCAGGCTATGTTTCTTCTGTTATTCCTTGTGGCGGTCCTTGTCGGAGGGCTCATCGGCACCGTGGGCGTGGGCGGCATTCTGCTGATTCCGGCCCTCAACGTCCTGGCCGGACTTTCCACGCACACGGCCATGGGCACGGCCCTGTTCAGCTTCATCTTCACCGGCCTGCTGGGCACCTGGCTGTTCTGGCGGCACGGCAGCATCGACTGGCGCATCACCATTCCGGTCTGTCTGGGCGGCCTGCTCTGCGGCTATCCCGGCTCCCTTGCCAACGCGGCGGCTTCGGCCCGCCTGCTGGATCTGCTGCTCGGGGCCGTAATCATCTTCGCGGGCGTCTACGCCCTCTTCCCGGCCAGGGGCGGCAGCCTGGAATACCGGACCGTAAAAGGTTGGGGCACTCTCCGGCAAAAACTGTTCCTGCTGGCCATAGGCGGCGCGGTGGGCTTCGGTTCCGGCCTGACCGGCGTGGGCGGCCCGGTGCTTTCCGTGCCGCTCATGGTCATCATCGGCTTCCCGCCCCTTACGGCCATCGCCACCAGCCAGGTCATCCAGATCACCGCCGCCCTGTCCGGCAGCGCGGGCAATCTGGCCCACGGCTTCATCGACACGGGCACAGCCCTCTGGGTCACGGCCGCCGAGCTGGTCGGCGTGATGGTCGGCGCGCGTCTGGCCCACAGCATTTCCCAGGCATCCCTCAAAAAAGTGGTTTCCGTGGTCTGCATCGTGGTGGGCGCGTTCATTGTCCTGCGCGCTCTTCAGGTGATTTCCACATAAAAGTAAAAACTGCGTGGACGCAGTTTTTATGTGTCGGCAGCGGCGCGAACGCGACCGCGCCTTGCCTCCGAAACGCTTCCCATTTTGACGCGACATCCCTGTCGCGGATTCCGGTTCAGGAAAAAATTTCAGGCACTTTTCTCTGAAACCGGAAAAACACCCGCAAACGGCACAGGAGGAACTTCCATGCCCATTCGTCTCAAGGAACGCCCCATTTTCATGATCGGCGCCGAACGTTCCGGCACCACCCTGGTTATGGCCCTGCTGGGTTGCCATTCGCGCATCGCCGTGCCCGAAGTGGTCTGGTACTACCCGCGCTTCTATCCCTATCTGCACACCTATGGCGATCTCTCGCAGGAAAAAAATTTCCGCGTCCTGGCCGAGGAAATGGTCTTCGGCCTGAAAACCCCCTTCTGGGGCATGCGCGTCAATCCCCGCACCATCGTGGACGAAGTGCTGGAACTGGCCCCGGAACGCAGCTTCGCCGGGCTCTACGCGGGCATGCACATGCGCTTCGCCCAGTATGTGAGCAAGCCGCGCTGGGGTGAGAAGACCCCGCACAATCTCTATTTTGTGGGCCCCATGCACCATGACTTTCCGGACGCGCAGTTTATTTATATTACGCGCGACGGCCGCGACGCCTGCGTGGACTACATGGAATCCTCCTTCGGGCCCACCAACATCTACTGCGCGGCCCAATCCTGGAAGCGCTGCTGGAATGCGGTCAGGGAATGGCGCGAGCCGCTGCGGGACAAGGGCCTCTGGCTGGACGTGAAGTACGAGGAACTGGTGCGCGAACCGCAACGGGTCATGCGCGACGTCTGCGAATTCCTGGGCGAGGATTTCGAAGACGGCATGTTCGATTTCTACAAGACCGATCTCTGCAAGGCGCGCGGCGCTTCGCGCGACCACGCCCCGCTGGGCAAGCCCATCAGCGACAAGTACGTGGGCATCCACAAAGACCTGCTCTCCCCGCGTGATCAGCGCATTTTCGCCGCCGTGGCCGGCAAGGAGCTGGAGGAGGCCGGCTATAAAAACGACGTGAAGCCGGAAATGCCTTCCGAGCGGGTGATCGAGAAATATCTCGAATTCGACGGCCGCATCCGTGCCGCCACCCTGGACGGCTTTGAAGGCCATATCGTCTTTGAAAGCTACAACGACTGGCTCATCGACCAACGCGAAGAACGCCGCAAAAAAGGCGTCTGGAACCCGGCTGACGCGCCTGTGGTATTTCCCGTGGGAGATCCCGACGAGGAATACATCACAGGTCTGCGCGCCTCCGCCCGCTGGAAAAAACATTTTTCCATCAAGCGACGCTATGTGGGCGACGTGGTGCTGTAGCGGCCACGCCATATCCGTGCGGACCGCACGGGAAAAACTCTCCCCGGCGGGCCGGGCTGCGGCCCGCCGGAAAAGCCCCGGAGAAAGCTCATGTCCGACTCCCCTTCCGCGGCACGCCGCGTTCTGCTTATCCTGAGCGGCCCGGCCCTCCTGCTGCTGGCCCTCTGTCTGCCCTGCTTCGGCCCGCTCAACGCCCGTTTCGGCTTCGGCATCCTGTTCTGGATGGTCTGGTGGTGGATCACCACGGCGGTGGATATCAAACTGACCTGTCTCGTGCCCATTTTCGTGGTCTGCGTCTACAGTTACATGCCGTTGGGCAAGGTGCTGGAAGCCTATGTGCACAAAGAGGCCGTGCTCATTTTCGGAGCCACGGCCATCACCTCCGCCTGGGTGCGCTGGGGCTTCGCCAAACGGCTGGCCCTGAACTTCCTGATGCGCGTCAGCGGCAACGTGCGCGCCCAGACCGCCGGTTGGTTCATCCTCTGCGGCGTCACCTCCTTTGTGGTGGGCAACACCACAGTGGCGGCCATGTTTGCGCCCGTGGCCGTGGCCTCGCTGATGTACGCGGGTTTCAGCACGAATGAAGAGCGCTGGAACTCCAAGGCCGCGTCCAACATCCTCATTGCCGTGGCCTGGGGCGCCAGCGTGGGCGGCATGGCCACGCCCCTGGGCGGCGGCCAGTCCGTAGTGACCTACGGCCTGCTCAACAAGTATCTGGGCTACAACATCTATTTCATCGACTGGACCCTGCGCATGCTGCCTATTTCCATACTGGTGGTGCTCGGCGTGGGCGTCATGATGTACTTCATGAAAACGGACCGGGAAACCTTCGGCGGCAGCAAGGAGTTTTACCGCCAGGAGCTGGCGAAGCTCGGCCCCATGAGCTATGAGGAAAAAGTCTCCTTCTACGGCTTTGCCCTGGCCATTGCGCTGGCCGTGCTCCAGCCGCTCTACGCCCCGTATGTCAAGGGACCGCAATGGGCCTGGCTCCAGCCCACCCAGCTGTTCTGCATCATTCCCCTGCTCCTGTTGTTCTGGCCCTCCCGCACAGCCAAGGGCGAAAGCATTCTTTCCACCAGGACCTTGCGGGAACATTTTCCGATAACTATTCTCTTCATGTGGCCCGCGGCCGTGGCTCTGAGCAAAATTCTGGGCGCCACCGGGGCTTCCGCCGTGTTCGGCCAGTGGATCACGGCCTTTGTAGGCGTCAGCGACACCTTTTCCATCGTGGCCTGGAGCGTGGCGGCCAACGCCCTTTCCCAGGTCACCAGCGATACGGCGGCCGCCGGGGTCATGGTGCCGCTGGCCATAGAGGCCATGAATCACTGGCACGGCCTGCAATTCGGCGCGGTGCCCTGGGTCTGGATCACCGGCGCGGCCATCAGCTGGAGCTATGCCGTGGCCTCGGCCACCGGCGCGCAGGGCATTGTGGCCGGTTACGGAGCCAACCTGCGGACCATGTTCCTCTGGGGCCTTGTGGCGGCGGTGGTCTCCGTGGGCATCACCATCCTCTACTTCTGGCTGACCGTGGTGGTGATGGGCCTGGACTTCTACATTCTGCCGCCCGCGTAAGCCGTCCCCTTTCCCGCATGCCGGGCCTCTCACAGGGGGAGGCCCGCCCCTCCGTTACCGTGCCCGCCCGCAAGGCGGGCGCGGTTGACCTTTTCCGAGGGCGGCGGCCACAACCGGAACACCGCCCAAAGTTCCCGGCAACCTCCTCCACGGAATACAGCCATGCGCAATGACTCCTTTCACTTCGCCTTTGTCTCCAACTCCCTGCCCGTGGCCCAAACCGTGCGCGACTACGCCGCTGCGCGCCATCTGCACATGGAAATCCGCCTGGCGACCATGGAGGAAGCCCTGCCCGTGGCCCGCGCCCTGCTGGACGACGGCACGGACGTGATCCTGGGCGGCGGAGGCACCGGCAAACTGCTGCGCCGCCATTTGCGCCGTCCGGTGGTGACCATCGCCCGCAGCCATCTGGACATCCTCGAGGCCTTGATCTGTGCACGCGAACAGACGCAGCATATCGCCTGCACCTGCTATGGCGCGATACCCCGCTGGCCCGCGCTGTTCGCCGAACTGCTGCACGTCCGCCTGCGGCCTGTGCCCTTCACCACCACTCAGGAATTGGTGGCCGGAATCAGCCAGGCCGTGGCTCAGGGCGTGGGTTGCGTGGTGGGCGGGGGCATCTGTGCTGAAATCGCCCAGGCCCAAGGCTGCCGGGGCGTGGTGGTCAAACCGGGCGAGGAGGCTCTGGAACGGGCTCTGGACGAGGCCTTGAATATCGCCCGCTCCCAACAACAGGACCGGGAACAGACGGCCTGGCTGCGCGGCGTGCTGGAATCCCTGCACGAAGGCATTGTGGGGGTGGACACCGAGGGCCGTACAGCCACCAGCAACCGTGCCGCTGAAGCTCTGCTGGAAGGGATGTCCGCTCCGGTTGTCGACGGCACCGGCCTGCCGGAGAGCCTGGGCATCGCCAAAGCCCTGAAAACCGGCCGGGGCGAAGAGGGCATCATCCGCCGCGTCAACGGCCGGGAGCTGGTCATCAATACCCGCCCGGTACTGGTGGACGGCAAACTGCGCGGCGCGCTGGCGGCCTTTGCTCCGGCCGCGCGTCTGCGCGACCTGACCCGCAAACTCAAAAACCGCGGTCAGCGAGGCTTCACGGCCCGCCATAGTCTGGACAGCCTGTTGGGGGCAAGCCCGACCATGCACGCCTTGCGGCTTCAGGCCGCGCGTTTCGCCGATGCGGACGCGGCCCTGCACATCCATGGCGAAAGCGGCACCGGCAAGGAGCTGTTGGCGCATGCCCTGCACCAGGCCGGACCACGCAAAAACGGCCCCTTTGTCGCCCTGAACTGCGGCGCGCTGCCCGAAACCCTGCTGGAAAGCGAACTCTTCGGCTATGACGAGGGCGCGTTCACCGGCGCGCGGCGCGGCGGCAAGGAAGGCTTGTTTGAACTGGCCCAGGACGGCACCATCTTTCTGGACGAGATCGCGGACATCAGCCCGGCCGTGCAGATTCGTCTGTTACGCGTGCTGGAAACCGGCGAAATCTTCCGCCTGGGCGGCGACAGGCCCATTGCCGTCAATGCCCGCGTCATCAGCTCGTCCTGGAAAGACCTGGTGGAGGAGGTGCGGGCCGGACGCTTCCGGGCGGATCTCTACTACCGTCTCTCCCTGCTGCGCCTGCAAACGCCGCCTCTGCGCGAGCGGCCGGAAGACATCCCCGCGCTGGCCCGGCATATGCTGGACAGACAGGCCATGGCGCGCAAAAAACTTTCGCAACGCGCCCTGCGCCTGTTGGAGGGTTATTCCTGGCCCGGCAACGTGCGCGAGCTGGACGCCCTGCTGCGCCGCTACTGCCTGCTTTCAGACGCCGACGCCTGCGACGAAGCCCTGTTGGAAAAGCTGCTCGACGACCTGCGCGTCACCCAAGGGCGCCTGGCCCCCTCCGTCCCGCCTTCCGGATCTGCCGGGGCAACAGCAGGCCTCCCGGCCCCTACGGGCGGCACGCACGGACAGGGGGGCCTCAAAGAACGCCTGGAAAACCTGGAGCAGGAAATCATCCGCGCCGAACTGGAAAAATGCGCGCACAATCGCGGCCGCGCCGCCAAAAATCTGGGCATCAGCACCAATACCCTCTGGCGTAAAATGAAAGGCGGCCCGCGCTAGTGCCACTTGGCGCCCCCCTGTGCGTGTTTCCGTTCGTGGGAATGAAAACGCGCCCGGGTTCTAAAAAAAATCTTGAAAAAAGAGCTCTCTCGTTGCATTGTTCGCCTCGAAGCCCAGTCGCGGGCTCCGGCGCTTCCGCCCCTTTGCGGTGGACGTTTTTTTGCGTCCGCCGCTCCGTCCCGCGTGCGGCTTTGATCGTGCATTGTTACGGAGAACCACATGGAATTCAGCTTTTTTTCGATGATCGCCCAGGCAAGCCTGATAGCCAAGGCCGTGCTGGCGCTTCTGGTGCTCATGTCCATCGGCAGTTGGGGGATGATGATCCAGAAGTTCATCGCGCTCAACGCCGCCAGCCGTAAGGCCCTGAGCGGCGCCGAGCGCTTCGACAAGGCGGCCAGCCTGCGCGAGGCGGTGCAGTCTCTGGGTTCCGACCCGGCCTCGCCGCTCTATTACATCGCCCATCAGGGCGTGCTGGAGTTCAACCGCTCCAAGGAGCTGGGCAATTCCAGCGAAGTGGTGGTGGACAATGTGCGCCGCGCCCTGCGCCAGGGCGTGGCCAGCGAACTGGCCCGCCTGCAGCGTTCACTCTCACTTCTGGCGACCACGGCCAACACCGCGCCCTTTATCGGCCTGTTCGGCACGGTCTGGGGCATCATGAATTCGTTCCATTCCATCGGCATGCTCAAGTCCGCCTCCCTGGCCACGGTGGCGCCGGGCATTTCCGAGGCCCTGGTGGCCACGGCCATCGGCCTGGGCGTAGCCGTGCCCGCCACAGTGGGCTTCAACATTTTCATGGGCAAACTCTCCCAGGTGGACACCCTGCTGGTCAATTTCGCGGGCTTCTTCCTGAACCGCGTCCAGCGCGAGCTCAACGCCCACCGCCCCGTGCAGCGCGCGGGCGCCACGGAGCTGTAGTCATGGGCGCGAGCCTCGGCAACAGCAAATTCGTCTCGGAGATCAACGTCACGCCCTTTGTGGACGTGATGCTGGTGCTCCTGATCATCTTCATGGTTGCCACGCCCATGATGAGCCAGGGCCTGGACGTGGATCTGCCCCAGACCAAACAGGTGGAAGTCCTTCCCACCGAGGCGGACCACATGATCCTCACCGTGCGGCGGGACGGCAAGATCTTTCTGGATGAATACGGCGTGGACAACATGGAAGACCTGGAGGGCTACCTCCAGCGCTTGGTCAAGGAAAAGAACAAGAGCCTCTTTTTGCAGGCCGACAAGGAAGTGCCCTACGGCATCGTGGTGGAAGTCATGGGGCATATCAAGGCCGTGGGCATTGAAAAGCTGGGCGTGATGGCCGAACAGCCCGAGGGCGCGGCCCCCGGCGGCGCGAAACCCGCTGCCGCCGGAACCCGGAAGTAGGTTCGCATGCGCCTGGCCTCCTACGTTCTTTCCTTCTGCCTGCATCTGGCGGCCTTTCTGCTGATCTGGTTCTGGCCCAGCCATCCGCCGGTGCGGCTGGACACGCCGCCGGTGATGATCAGCCTGGTGGAAGGCGCGCCCGGCGGCAACCGGACGCCCTCGCCCATTCTGGGGCATATGGGCGAACCGGGGGACGGCCCCCAGGCCCCCACCCCGCCCGCGCCCAAGAATGAAATCGCCGCGCCCGCGCGGGAAGAGGTCAAGGAGCCCGCGCCCGTGCCCGCGCCGCCCAAGGAGGCCGCGCCGGTCAAACGGCCCGAGCCCGTGAAGGAGCCTCCCAAGCCGATACCGGCCAAGGAAGAGGCCACCCCGGTAGCCAAGAAAAAGAAAGACCTGCCCAAGAAGGAAGAAGCGCCCAGGGAAGAACCCAAGAAGCAGGAAAAAAGGGAAGAGCCCAAGAAGGCCGACAAGCCTAAAAAAGACGAAAAGCCCAAGAAAGACGGCAAAACCAAGGAAGATCCCATTGCCGCCGCATTGCAGAAGGCCCGCAAGGCCAGTTCCCGCGCCGATTCGGGCGACCGGGGCAACGCCATTGAGCAGGCCCTGGCCCAGGCCCAGCGCAAGGCCGGGGGCAATCGCGGTGGCGGCGGCGGCGAAGGCGACGGCCCCGGCGGGGGCGGTCTGGGCGACGTCTATATGGGCCAAGTCATGTTGGCCGTGCGTCCCAACTGGGGTTTCGCCTCGGCCGGGCGGGTCAATCTGAGCTGCGTGGTCCGGGTCAAGGTGGACATGCAGGGCAAAGTGCTCCAGGCTGAAATCAGCCAGAGTTCCGGCAACTCGCAGTACGACGCCTCGGCGGTCAACGCGGTGGTGCGCACCGGCCAGGCCGGGGAATTCCCGCCGCCGCCCTCGGCTGAATACTCGGACCTGGACCTGGTATTCACCTTCGATGAGCTCATGGGGCGCTAACCTGAGGAGAACGACGCTTATGCCATCCATCTTGCGCACGGGCCTTGCGGTCCTGCTCACAACCCTGCTTTTCACGGCGGTTCCGGCTGCCGGGGCAAGTCTGGCGGCGGCGGATCAGAACGGCGGCTACTCCGGCAAGGTGCTGGACAAGGTCATCGCGGTCTGGGCGCCGCCTCCGGCGCTCAAGGGCGAGTTTGAAGTCAGGCTGAAAGTTTCTCTGGACGGCCAGGGCAAGGTACTGAACTGCGCGCCCACCAAGGCCTCGGGCATGGAAGCTCTGGACAGCTCCGCCTGCGGCGCTGTGCGCCAGGCGGCTCCGTTCGGCACGCCGCCCTACGGCATGCCCCTGGACGTGCACCTGGCCTTCTGGACCGGCATGCCCAAGGGCAAGGCCAAAACCGAAACCCTTTCCAATGAAGAGGCCATGCGGGCCGAAGTTCTCGCCCGCAACAAGGCCGAGCGGCTCATGGGCCAGCAACGGGCCAGCTCCGTCGAGGAGCGCGCCCGTGAACGTGCCGAGGCCATTGCCAAAAGCGCGGGCCGGCCCCTGCCCGAGGTCGCGCCCGCGCCCGTGGCCCCACCGGCGCGCGCCAAGGCGGCAGCCGACGCCGGAAGACAGAAAAAAGCCGCCAAAGGACCGCGGGCCGGTCTGAGCCCGGACAGTCCGGCCACCGAGGCCATCAAACCCGCCAAGGAAAAGCCCGCCGCCCCCAAAACGGCCAAAGCCGAAGCTGCGCCGCCCGCGCCATCGGGCACGGGCCTCTCCGAAGAGGAAATGCGCCTGGATCTCTCCGGCGCGTCCGCCGGGCATGCGGCAGTTACGGCGCCAGCCCCGATGACGGCCCCGGCCGCTACGGACACGGTTACGACCGCGCCGCGGAGCGGACAGAACGAGTCCCGGAGTATGGCGCAGGACCAGTACGACCCGCGCTACCGTAAGTATTTTTCCACCATTACCTGGAATCTGCGCAACGCCATGTTCATTCCCGCGGAAACAGCGCCGGGCACCTATTATGCCACGGTGCGTCTGCAGGTGGACGCCGCGGGCGCCATCAAGAAATCCACCCTGTTGCAGAGCAGCGGGGACCAGCGACTTGACAAATTCGTGCTCCAGGGCATACGCCGGGCGGGCAGCGTGGAACCGCCGCCCGCGGGCCTCGGCAACACGTTGGATCTCACCTTTACACTGGTGCGCCGCTGACGCGCGCCGACCGAATGAGGAATACCGAGCCATGAAAAAAACCCTTCTTCTCCTGGCCCTGGCTCTCTCCGTGGCGCTGGGGCCGTTGCCCGGCACCCGGGCCGAGGCGGCCATGCGCGTGGATATCATGAATCCCGGCCAGAATATCGTCAATCTGGCTTTGGCCGCCCCGCTCAAGGGCCCCCAGGCTCAGGCCACGGGCATGGGCGCGGAATTGCAGACCCTGGTGGAGCAGAATCTCAGCTTCCTGCCTTTCATGCGCCTCACGGACCCCAAGGCCGTGCTGGGCGGCGTGGTGCTGGCGGGCTACGAACCGCCCGCTCTGGACTTCAAGCGTTTCCAACTGGCCGGTTCGGACATTGTGGTCACCACCTTCTGGCCCGACGGCGACAGCGGCACCAAACCCGTCCAGATCCGCGCTTTTGAAACCAATACCGGCGGCCGCCTGTTCGGCAAGGAATATCCCAAAGTCAACAAGCGCGATCTTCCCGAAGTGGCCGACCGCTTCTGCGCCGACCTGCTGGAAGCCCTGACCGGCAACGGCGCCTTTTTCCGCTCCACCCTCGCTTTTGTGAAAAAGACCGGCAAAATGAGCGCCAACGTCTGGCTGGTCAAGCCCACGGGCCGCGACCTGCGCCAGATCACCAACATTCCGGGCGAGGCCCTTTCCCCGGCCTGGTCCCCGGACGGCCGCTTTGTGGTCTTCAGCCACATCGACCCCAAATCCCACGCCCTGGGCGTGTGGGACCGCTCCACCGGCAAGGTGCAGCGCATCCGCTTCCCCGGCAACGTGGTCATCGGCCCGGCTTTCATGCCCGACAACAAGGTGGCCGTGGCCCTCTCCAACGGCAAGTATCCGGTCATCTTCCTGCTCAACCACGTTTTCCAGAAGGAACGCGTGCTGGAACAAAGCAACGCCATCAACGTTTCGCCCACCTTTGACAGCACGGGCACCAAGATGGCCTTCACCTCCTCCCGCCTGGGCGGCCCGCAGATCTTTCTCAAGGACCTGGGCAGCGGCAGCATCACCCGGGTGAGCAAGAACGGCACCTACAACACCGAGGCCAACCTCTCCCCGGACGGCACCCTGGTGGTCTACAGCCGGATGACCGATTTCGGCCACCGCATTTTCGTGCAGGACATGCTCACGGGCATGGAGCGCCAGATCACTTTCGGGCCCGGCAGCGACGAGCAGCCTTCCTTCTGCGCGGACAGCTACTTCATCGCCTTTGCCTCCACCCGCAACGGCGGACGCGGCATCTACCTGACCACCCGCCACGGCGGCGACGCCAAGCAGGTGCCCACCGGCGGCGGCGCGGCCTCTTTCCCGCGCTGGGGCATGCCGGTGACGCAGAAGTAATTTTTCGCTCAATGCGGCGGAAAAACGTATTTTTACCCGGTCGTCTGAAATTTTTTCAGAGGCCGGGTAAAAAAAATTTTACGAATCAGCCTTCCATACCTTGACAAAAATAGAAGGGCAGATACCATCTCTCTCGCGTGGTCAAGGGATCACGCGTTGTGCAGAAAGGAAAGGTACTTTTTTTTTGGAGTATGAGCTGTTCAGGAGGACACACACATGAAACGCTACGCTCTTATTCTCGCTCTGGTTATGGCCCTGGCCGCCGGTTTCGGCTGCGCGAAGAAAACCACCGGTGAACCCGGCTACGATGACGGCCTGACCCCTGAAATGCGCGCCGCCATTCAGCAGATCACTGATGCCCGCGTGTACTTCGCTTTCGACAAATTCAACATTCAGCCCGAATACAAAGACATGCTGAAGACCAAGGCTGAGCTGATGAAGAAATACCCCAGCATTCGCGTGCGCATTGAAGGCAACTGCGACGACCGCGGCACCCAGGAATACAACCTGGCCCTCGGCGAACGCCGCGCCCGCGCCGCCTATGAATACCTGGTCACCTTGGGCGTGAACCCCAGCCAGCTTGAAATGATCAGCTACGGCAAGGAAAATCCGGCCGTTCAGGGCACCGGCGAAGCCGTGTGGGCCAAGAACCGCCGCGACGACTTCCGCGTGATTGCCCACTAGGCATCCGCTGATTCCGTCTCTTCAAGGCCGCCCTCACGGGCGGCCTTTTTTGCTCCGGGCCAACCGTAGACGGTCGGCAGAGCAGACGCATCTAAAAAGTTTTTATTCCCCGATAGATTGGGGAACGAACAAAAAAGAGGCTAAGCCACCTTTGCTCCGCCGGAGCGAAGCGCAGGCGGATGGCTGGCGCTGGGAGAATCCTAAAAAATAAGATTTTTGCGGGCCGGCAAGGAAAATGGCACTTTTTGCGCGGAAACCGACCGGAAGGCGGCCCAAAGGGCCGTGCCCGTTGGGCGAGCCTTACGAGCATCGAGAGCAGCGCTGTACTCAAGTACATGAGCAGCAAAAAGCGCCAGATGACGCAGCCAGCACACAAAAGGCTGGTTTTGACGGATCATCACGGCAAATAAAAGGCCTGCAAAACCCGGAATTAGATGCGTCTGCCTTGGGATGGTCGGCCCGGACGCTTGCGGCCCGTACCGGCTCGGGCTACACTATTTGCCCGGCGCGTCCCGAGCGCCGCGAACAGCCGCAACCCAAGGACATTCCCATGAAGATAGTCATTCTCGACGGCGCCATACTCAATCCCGGCGATGTGGACTGGGGCCCCATTGAAGCCCTGGGCGAAGTGACCTTGTACGATGAAACCGCCAAAGAGCAATTGGCGGAACGGGCCAGAGGCGCCGACGTCCTGCTGGCGAACAAAACCTGCCTGCGCCGCGACGATCTCCCCATTCTGGACAGCGTGCGCATGGTGGGCGTGCTGGCCACGGGCTATAATACAGTGGATGTGGAGGCTTTTGCCGAGCGCAATATCCCGGTCTGCAACGTGGTGGCCTATGGCGTGGACGATGTGGCCCAGCACGCCATGGCCCTTTTGCTGGAACTCTGCCGCCACACCAGCCAGCATACCGAAAGCGTCAAGGCCGGAGACTGGGAACGGGCCGAGCAATGGTGCTACTGGAAATACACACCCCTCTGTCTGGAAGGACTGACCATGGGCATTGTCGGTTTCGGCTCCATCGGCCGCCGGGTGGGCGAGCTGGCCCATGCCTTCGGCATGAGCGTGCTGGCCCACTGCCGCACGCCCAAGAATCCGCCGTCCTACAGCCCCTTCGCTTTTGCCTCTCTGGACCAGGTTCTGGCGGGATCGGACATCATTTCCTTGCACTGCCCGCTCACGCCCCAGACCCGCAACCTGATCAACGCCAAGAGCCTGGCCAAAATGCGCAAGGGGGCTATCCTGCTGAATACCGCGCGCGGCCCGCTGGTGGACGAGGCGGCCGCCGCCGAAGCCCTGAAAAGCGGACAATTGCGCGGCCTGGGCACGGACGTGCTCTCCAAGGAACCGCCCAGCCGGGACAATCCTTTGCTCAGCGCGCCCAATACCCTGATCACCCCGCATATCGCCTGGGCCACGGTTAAGGCCCGCCAGAACATCATTGACCTTACGGCGGAAAATATCCGCCGCTGGCAGGAGGGCACTCCGGTCAATGTGGTCAACGGCGTGGGCAAGGCCTAAACGCGGTCCGCATTCGCTGACACTGCCAATCCGACCGGAAGCGCCCCAACGGGGCATGAATCTCTTTGTCGCAACAGCGAGAGCGGTTCAAGTGTCACATGTTCTCATGACAAACACGCACGCCGTCGGCGACAGGCGGAGCAGAGCCAAGTTCGGGCGCGCCGCCCTGTGAGTTGCAACGTATGTTCATTGATATCCATACCCACGCCTTCCATCCCAAAATCGCATGCAAGGCCGTGGACCACCTCAACAATTTCTACAACGTGGCCTGCGCCGGCGACGGCACCATCGACCATCTGCTGGCCCGCGAAAAGCACGCCGGAGTGGACAAATGCGTGGTGCTCTGCGCCGCCACGGCCCCGGCCCAGGTCATTCCGGCCAACAATTACGCTATGAGCCTACAAAAGGCCCATGCCGAAGTCATCGGCTTCGGCACCCTGCATCCCGGCTACGCCAACTGGGAGGCGGAACTCCAGCGGATCAAGGCGGCCGGGCTGCGCGGCCTGAAACTCCACCCGGACTTTCAGGGGTTCTGGCTCAACGACCCGCGCCTGCTGCCCATTTTTGAAGCGGCTCAAAAGGATTTTATTTTTGAAATCCATATCGGCGACAACATCAGCCCGGAGAAAAATCCTTCCTGCCCTTACAAGCTGGCGGCCATTCTGGATGCTTTTCCGGGCCTGAACATTATTGCGGCTCATCTGGGCGGCTACCGCATGTGGGAACACGCAATGAAGATCCTGGGCGGACGGCGGCGCGAAAATCTCTGGTTCGACACCTCCAGCGTCACCCCCTTTGTGACGCCGGAGGAATTGCGCGCCCTGCTGGCTGCCTTTCCCCAGGAGCGCCTGCTCTTCGGCACGGACTGGCCGTTGTACGATCCCGAGGAAGAGCTGGAGCGCCTGCAACGCATGGCCGGGCTGGACGATGCCCGGTTGGAGGCGGTCATGAGCAACGCCGAACGGCTTTTCGCGGCCCAGGGCCCGGCCCTGGCGTGAACGGCGAATGCCCGGAACTGAAAGACGGGCAAAGCACGCATTGACAGGCCGCCCCCTTTGCGGGTAAAGCATAGTTCAAGCCGGGCGGCGGCAACACTGCCAACTCCGTCAGGTCCGAAAGGAAGCAGCGGCAACAGCCGTTGCCGGGTGTCCGGCCCACAAAAAACGCGACAATCAAAGTTGTCGCGTTTTTTGCGTTTGCGCAACGGACTTCACACGCAACAGCGGGGCAATCTCAAATCCGCCCCCCCAGGGCCTGTTGGCGCATTTCATGCGTGAACCGCTCTAACCCGGCGCACGCTCGGGCATGCCGAACGGCATGGGCGGAAACTCCTGCTCGCCCGGCTGGGCCGGAACCGCCTGATCCATGGCGGCAAAAGCCTCTTCGCCTTCCCGGGCTTCCCGCGCGGCCATCAGGTCAACCTGATAGATGCTGCGCATTTCTTCCAGATGTGAACGCATGGCCTGTTCGGCCAAGTCCGAATTACGCTTTTTCAGGGCCTCAAAGACGGCCACGTGCGCGGTATACGAGCGCTCGCTCTGCCGCCGCACCTGCATGGAGGCGTACAGGGGCGTGATCAGCCAGCCGCCGAAGCCCTCGGCCAGCAAGCCCAGAAAAGGATTGTCCAGAAATTCCACCAGAGCGCGGTGAAAGGCGATATCCGCCTCGGCAAAAGAGCGGATTTCCGATCTGTCCAGAAAGTTCCGCTGATCGGCGAGAATATCCTTCAAGGCCTTCAACTGCTCGTCCGTCACCTGATGTGCCAGTTGCCGGGCCACGGAGGTTTCAAAAAAGAGGCGCAGGTCGTGCAGCTGCCGCCAGCCGTCCGGGGAACTGGAATAAATCTGCAAGGTGGCCCGCATCTCCCCCAGCAGGGGTTTGAGCGTCAGCTTGCAGACCCTGGCGCGCATGCCGGGCGATATTTCGATCAACCCCATGCGGCCCAGCGCGGACAAGGCCTCGCGCACCGCGGGCCGCCCCACGCCGAACTCCTCCATGAGTTCCCGCTCGGAAGGCAGCTTTTGCCCTTCTTGGTAGATACCCGCCCGAATATCCTCCAGAAGACAGGTCAAGACCTCGGTATGCACCCGTGGGCGCTGAATATTACGCCGCCTGTTCCCAAATATTTCTGTATAGTTGTTTTTCATGCGTATCGTTGGTAAGGTGTGAACAATCGGTGAAAAAAACTATGCCAGCGAGTTCAGTGTGCCCCGCTGCCACATTTTTGTAAACCCGGCTGAACAAATTCGGAAAAAGCTTTTGAGGCCGAAGTTTCTTTGTACTTTTTTTGGTATGACATGTTGACTTGTTAATAGCAATAGCCTATTCAGAATGAAACGGCAAAAAGCCGCGCCACCCGGCGATCTGCCGGGCAGGCGGGCGGGCGCAAACGGGTTTACGCGGCCGGATGTCCCCTGCGGGGGCCGGTCCGCCCCGAAGCACTTCCGCGAGGAGAGATGCGCGCCGGAACAATGTCGCCTTGGTTGACGTGGTTGAGGTAATTTTCAGACGATTTTTATCCACAGGAGTCCTCACATGGCTGTTATGCGTTCCATCTTCTATGTGCCCGGTAACAATCCCAAATTCATTGAAAAAGCGCCCACCATCCCCGCCGACATCATCACGCTGGACCTGGAAGACGCCGTTCCCCCGTCCGAGAAGGAAAACGCGCGCAAGATGATCGTCGAGAATATGCACAAGATCGCCAAGGAAAGCGTGAGCGGCGCTGAAATCTATGTGCGCATCAACAACTGGGAAACCGAAATGACCAACGATGACCTGGAAGCCGTGGTGCAGCCCGGCCTCAACGGCGTCACCCTGGCCAAGACCGGTCATCCCGACGACGTGAAGCGCCTGGCCTGGAAGCTGGAAGAGCTGGAACGCCGCCGCGGCATGGAAATCGGCTCCGTGAAAATTTCCATGCTGCTGGAAACGGCCAAGGGCATCATGAACGCCTATGAATGCTGCATGGCCAGCCCGCGCAACGTCAACGCCATCTTCGGCGCCGTGGACTATTGCCGCGACATGCACGTCAAAATCACCAACGAAGCCGTGGAGCAGCTCTGGGGCCGCGCCAAGGTCGCCATCGCCTGCCGCGCCGCCGGCCTTGTGGCCATCGACGCTCCCTTCGTCTCCTTCAAGGACACCGAAGCTTTCGAGCGGAACGTGCGCGACGGCCTGCAGATGGGCTACGGCGGCCGCATGATCATCCATCCCAGCCAGGTGGAGCCCTCCAACCGCCTGTACGCCCCCGACCCGGCCGACGTGGAATGGGCCCAGGGCGTGGTGAAAGTGTTCGAGGAAGAAGGCCTCGCCAAGGGCAAGGCCGCCGTGTCCTACCTGGGCAAGATGGTTGATACGCCCGTGTATGACAACGCCAGAGACATCCTGGCCGCCCAGGCTGAAATCGACGCCAAGAACAAGAAATAAACGCGGCGCTGCCGCTGCGGGTTCCGGGCAGCGTGCCCGGAACCCGTTCAACCGGGGCCGTCTGACGCGCGAGTGCACTGCGGCATTTCCGGCTCCGCCACCCGGATTGCTTCCAAGGAGAGAACCTATGTCCCGAATCAAAAATCTGCGTGAAGAAGCCCTGGCCATGCACAAGGACTATCAGGGGAAAATCGAAGTCCGGGTCAAGGTGCCGGTGCGGGAAACTGACGATCTGACTCTGGCCTATTCGCCCGGCGTTGCCGAGCCCTGCATGGAAATCCACAAGAACCCGGCGGATGTGGATGTCTACACCAACCATTCCAATTTCGTTTGCGTGGTGTCCAACGGCACGGCCGTTCTGGGCCTCGGCGACATCGGCCCCGCCGCCGCCATGCCGGTCATGGAAGGCAAATCCCTGCTCTTCAAGACCTTCGGCGATGTGGACGCCTTCCCTCTGTGCGTCAACACCAAGGACACCGCCAAAATCGTCGAAATGGTCGAGCTGCTCGCTCCCACCTTCGGCGGCGTGAATCTTGAGGACATCAAGGCTCCCGAATGCTTTGTGATCGAGGACAGCCTGAAGAAAAACGGCGTCTTCAAGGGCCCCATTTTCCATGACGACCAGCACGGCACCGCCGTGGTCACCCTGGCCGGTCTGATCAACGCCCTGAAAGTGGTGGGCAAGAAGCTGGAAGACGTCAAGGTGGTCACCAGCGGCGCCGGCGCGGCGGGCATCGCCATCATCAAGCTGCTCATGGCCGTGGGCCTCAAGAACGTGATCATGTGCGACTCCAAGGGCGCCATCTGGGAAGGCCGCCCCGAGGGCATGAATCCCTACAAGGACGAGATCGCCAAGCGCACCAATCCTGAAAAGGTCAAGGGCGGCCTGGCCGAAGCCATCAAGGGCGCCGACGTCTTCATCGGCGTGTCCGCCCCCAATTCCCTTAACGAGGATATGATCCGCAGCATGGCCAAGGACCCCATCGTCTTTGCCCAGGCCAACCCCATTCCGGAAATCTGGCCCCTGCAGCGCGCCTATGACGCCGGCGCCAAGGTGGTTTCCACCGGCCGTTCCGACTGCCCGAACCAGATCAACAATGTTCTGGCCTTTCCCGGCATCTTCCGCGGCGCCATCGACGTGCGCGCCACGGATATCAACGACGCCATGAAGATCGCGGCCGCCTACGCTCTGGCCGATATGGTCAAACCCGAGGAACTGGGCCCGCAGATGATCATCCCCTCCACTCTCAACCCCGATGTGGCCCCGATGGTAGCCGCAGCTACCGCCAAGGCCGCCATGGACAGCGGCATCGCCCGTGTGAAGATCGACCCCGCCGTCGTGGCGGAAAATTTGCGGAAGCGCCTGGCCAAGCAAGTGCGCGCCTGAGCATGTCGCTCGCACAATCCTCTAACCCTGTTGGGGAAAATGTATGTTGAGTGATTCCCTTGCCAAGGAATTCGAGGCCATCGTCGGTAAGGAAAATGTCTTTACCAGTGAAGCTGACCGCCAGAACTACGCCTACGACTCGTGCGTGTGGGCTCCGTGCATTCCCGGCGGCGTGGTGCGTCCTACCAGAACCGAACAGCTTGGCCCGATCATCGAGCTCTGCTACAAGGAAGGCCTGCCCATGACCGTGCGCGGCGCGGGCACCAACCTTTCCGGCGGCACCATCCCGGACACCACCGACACCATCGTCATTCTGACCACCGCGCTGAACCGCATTCTTGAGATCAACACGGAAGACCTCTACGCCATTGTGGAGCCCGGCGTCATCACCGCTCCCATGGCCGCCAAGATCGCTTCCATGGGCCTCTTCTATCCCCCGGATCCGGGTTCCATGTCCGTGTCCACCATCGGCGGCAACGTGGCTGAGAACTCGGGCGGCCTGCGCGGCCTGAAATACGGCACCACCAAAGATTACGTCATGGGCATGGAAGTCTATGCCAATACCGGCGACCTGGTGCGTTGCGGTTCGCGTTGCGTGAAATGCGCCACGGGCTACGCCATTTCGCCCCTTCTGGTGGGCAGCGAAGGCACTCTGGCCGTCACCAGCCAGGTGACTCTGAAACTCGTGCCCCCGCCGAAGGCCTCCAAAGCCATGATGGCCCTGTTCACGGACATGCAGTCCGCCTCCAAGGCCGTGGCCGCCATCATCTCCGCGCACGTGGTGCCGTGTACCCTGGAATTCCTGGACCACGCCACCATCAACTACGTGGAAGACTATGTGAAAATCGGCCTGCCCCGCGACGCCGGCGCCATGCTGCTGGTGGAAGTGGACGGCCATCCCGCCCAGGTCGAGGACGACGCCGCCGTTGTGGAAAAGGTGCTCAAGGAATGCGGTTCCACCGAAGTGGTCGTGGCCAAGGACGCCGAGCAGAAGAAGAACATCTGGGAAGCCCGCCGCGTGGCCATTCCGGCCCTTGCCCGCGCCAAACCCACCTTCATGATGGAAGACGTCACCGTGCCGCGCTCCAAGATTCCGGCCATGATCGCGGGCCTGGAAAAGATCGCCAAGGACCGTAACGTGACCATCGCCACCTTCGGCCATGCCGGCGACGGCAACCTCCATCCCGGCATCCTTTGCGACAAGCGCGACAAGCAGGAATGGGCCCGCGTGGAACTGGCCGTGGACGACCTCTTCAACCTCGGCCTCGAACTCAAGGGCACGCTTTCCGGCGAGCACGGCATCGGCCTGGCCAAGAAGCAGTGGCTTGAGCAGGAGACCTCGCGCGGCTCCATCATGTTCTCGCGCCGGTTGCGCAACGCCTTTGACCCCAAGGGCCTGTTCAATCCGGAAAAAATTGTCGGGGCCCGTGGGTAGAAAATCCGCCGGGGCGGCCTCTGGCCGCCCCGAACCATAAATCTCAAGCAAGCCGGACGGACGGCAGACATTTTCCGTCCGGCACAGGGGCTGGAGCATGAACGATCTTACCAGGCTTGCCAATTCGTTGATGGCTCTGGACGACAAGCTGGTCTCCTGCATGAAATGCGGCTTCTGCCAGGCCTTCTGCCCGGTTTTTGACGAAACCGGCGAAGAGGGCGACGTAACCCGAGGCAAAATCGCCCTTGTGGAAAACCTGGCCCACCTTGTCATTCAGAACCCTGAGGCCGTTTACGAGCGGCTCTCCCGCTGCCTTCTCTGCGGCGGCTGCAACTTCAGCTGCCCGGCAGGCGCGCCCACGATGGAGATCTTCCTTGAAGCGCGCGCCATTGTGGTCAGCTATCTGGGGCTTTCGCCCCTCAAAAAAGCTATTTTCCGTACCCTGCTGCCCAATCCGAAACTGCTCAACACCTTGATGAAAGTCAGCTCGCCCTTCCAGGGCCTGTTCATCAAGAAGGACAATTCGCCGCAGAATACGGCCTGTGTGCCCATGTTCAAGGCTTTCATCGGTGAGCGGCATATCCCCATGCTGGCCAAAAAGACGCTGTCGGCCAAACTGGGCGCCCGCGACACCCCGGCCGGAAAAAGTGGCCTGCGGGTCGCCTTCTTCCCCGGCTGCATGGGCGACAAGATCTACACCGACATGGCCGAAGCCTGCCTGAAGGTCTTCGAATATCACGGCGTGGGCGTCTACATGCCCGACAATCAGGCCTGCTGCGGCATTCCGGCGCTGACTTCCGGCGACCTGAAGAGCTTCGGCAAACTGGCCCGCTACAATCTGGACGTGTTCAGCAAGAGCAAGTTCGACTATATCGTCACGCCCTGCTCATCCTGCACCGCCACCATCAAGGAACACTGGCGGAACGCCGAGGATCTCACCCCGGCCCAGCGCGACTTCGCCCGCTCACTGGGCGAAAAGGCCATGGACATCAACGCCTTTGTGGTGGACGTGCTCAAGGTCACGCCGCCTGAGGGCGCGGGCCAGGGCAAGACCAAGGTCGCCTACCATGAATCCTGCCATCTGATGAAATCCCTGCGCGTCAGCAAACAGCCCAAGGATCTCATCAATATGAACCGGGATTACCAGCTCGTGCCCATGAAGGAAGCCGACCACTGCTGCGGCTGCGGCGGCACCTTCACCCTGACCCAGCCCGAGCTTTCCGCCAAGATCGGCCAGCGCAAACGCGACAATATCGTGGCCAGCGGCGCCGAAGTGGTGGCCATGGGCTGTCCGGCCTGCATGATGCAGATCTCGGACATGCTCGCCCGTAACCGCGACTCGGTCAAAGTCAAACACACTATTGAAATCTACGCGGACTCCCTGCGCTGAAAACCAAGGCCGCTCCCCCCGCTGACGGGGGGGCGGCCTTACCGGGGCTGTTTCTAAATCGGTTCTTTTACCATGCGGCTTCGTTCGAGGCTGGCTTTATCTAAGGCGGCATAGCCGCCAACTGCTGAAACGAACCGCGCTTTTTACTCCACACAAGCCCCCGCTCCACAGGCTTTGCGCCGCATTGGCGGAGGAGCCGCAGAGCGGAAAAGCACAAAAATCAGCCGCCCATCGGCGCGGCACAGCCCTAGGCGGCTCCTGATTTCCGTCGCGCCGACAAAAGCAATGCCCGCGCCGCTTTCCACGTTGCCGGAGAGGAGCGGCAGCCCCCTGATTCCAATCTCCGGCCCAGAGACCGATAAGCGCGAACTGTCCAGGAGGCCTTTTCCGGCGGCAATGTTGCGGCTCAACGCCCGACGTTCCCTGCAATACCCGGTCATAACGCGCTTTGACGCAACCTCTTCCCTCGACAGGCAACCTTCAGGAGACAGTCAATGAAACTGAATAAAACAGGCGAAGCCGGAGCCGCTGAAAGCGGCGACATTCTCGTGACCGTCGCCCCCGCCGAGGAACCGGGCCTTCAGATCGAACTGAGCGGCAAATCGGTCATCCTCAAGCAGTTCGGCAGACAGATCAGGGAACTGATCCGGAAAACCGCCGAGGAAAACGGCGTGGAAAACGCCCGGATCAGCGCCAAGGACAACGGCGCTCTTGACTGCACCATCAAAGCCAGAGTCCGCGCCGCCATCCAGCGGGCCGTGTAAAGGAGTCGGCAGCATGAAAAGCATTTTGCTCATCAACGGCAACGACCCCAAAGCCCTGCTCAATTCCACGCTCTACGGTGCCGACGCCGTGGCCTATGACCTGCATGAAGCCGTGGGAACGGCCGACAAGGACGCCGCGCGCCTACTGTTGCAGGAAGCCCTGGCCTTTTTCGATTTCGGGGACAGCGGCGTCTTTGTGCGCGTGAATCCCCTGTCCGAAGGCGGCACGGAAGACATTGCCGTGGCGGGTAAGGGCAAGCCCCAGGCCTTCATCCTGCCGCGGGCCGATGCGGAAAGCCTGCTCAAGGCGGATGCCGCCGTTGCCGCGCTGGAAGCTGAAAACGGCTTCGCGCCCGGCTCCGTCAAACTGGTTCCCACTGTGGAATCCGTGGCCGCCGTGGAGAACATCAACGCCCTGCTGGCTTCCTGCCCCAGGATCGCCGCCGTGGTGTTCAATGCCGCGAATTTCCTGAAAGATCTGGGCGTGGCCGACACCGGCGACGCCATGCAGATTCTCCACGCCCGCAGCAAGGTGGCCCTGGCCTGCCGGGCGGCCGAAGTTCCGGCCATTGACCGGCCCTGGTACGACGCCAAGGATCGCGCCGGTTTTGAAGCCGACGCCCGCAATGCCCGAGCCCTGGGCTTTACCGGCAAGCTGGCGGTCAACGGCGGGCAGGTGCCGCTGATCAACGAAATTTTCGCCTGACGTCCCGACCTCTCCGGCGGCCCGTCCGCCCGCAGCGCGAAGCCATACTGACGCGCCCGGGCAGCAAGCATCCAGATAACGGAAAAGGGAAAAGAGCATGAAAAATATCCTCGGCCGTGAAATCCCCGAATTCATCGAGGGCTATGGTCAGGTAAAGCCGTTCAAAGGCGCCTACGCCAGCATCGATTCCAGAACCAGGACCACCATCACCCGCCGTTCGGTCAAGCCCGGCGACAAACTGGAATCCGGCGACGCCAAGCTGCTGGCCTCCATCGAGGAGGCCGTGGAAAAAACCGGCCTCAAGGACGGCATGACCGTGTCCTTTCACCACCATCTGCGCAATGGCGACTATGTGACCAACATGGTCATGAAGGTCATTGCCGACAAGGGCATCAAGGACATCCACGTGGCGGCCACCGGCATTTTCGCCTGCCACGAGCCGCTGGTGGAGTATATCAAATCCGGCGTCATCACCGCCATTTCGGTCAACTACATTTCGCCCGGCCCGGTAGCCAAGGCCATCACCAAGGGCCTGCTGCCCAAACCGGCGGTCTTCCGCAGCCACGGCGGCCGCCCGCGCGCCGTGGAAGCGGGCGACCTGCATGTGGACGTGGCCTTCATCGCCGCGCCCTGCTGCGACGATTACGGCAACATCAACGGCACCCAGGGCAAATCCGCCTGCGGCGTGCTGTCCTACATCTATCCCGACGCCCAGTACGCCGACCAAGTGGTGGCCGTGACCGACAACCTGGTGCCCTACCCGGCCTGCCCCATTGAAATCTCCCAGGATTTCGTGGACTACGTGGTCGTGGTGGATTCCATCGGCGACCCCAACGGCATCGTCTCCGGCACCACCAAGGTCACGTCCGATCCCATTGGCCTGAAGATCGCCGCTGCCGCCGCCGAACTTATTGACGCGACCGGCTACATCAAGGAAGGCATGTCCTGCCAGACCGGCGCGGGCGGCACGTCCCTGGCCGTGGCCGCGGAAATCAAGAAACGCATGCAGGCCAAGGGCGTGGTGGGTTCTTTCGGCGCGGGCGGCATCACCGCCTACTTTGTGGAAATGCTCAATGAGGGCCTGTTCCGCGCGCTCTTCGACGTGCAGGACTTCGATCTGGTTTCCGTGGCCTCGGCGGGCAGCAATCCCAAACATATGGCCATGAGCGGCTCGCTGTACGGCAACCCGCACAACTGCGGTCCGGTGGTCAACAATCTGGACATCATGATCCTGGGCGCCACGGAAATCGACACGGACTTCAACGTCAACGTGGTCACCGGCTCGGACGGCACCATCATGGGCGCTTCCGGCGGGCACAACGACACGGCGGCGGGCAGCAAGATCTCCATTGTGGTCACCAATCTGCTCAAGGGCCGCCTCTGCGTGCTGCGCGATCACGTCACCACCGTGACCAGCCCCGGCGAAACCATCGACGCCCTGGTCACGGACCGGGGCATCGCCATCAACCCCCGTCGGACCGATTTGCTGGAAAAGCTGAAAGATTCCAAGCTGCCGATCATGGACATCCAGAAACTCAAGGAAATCGGCGACAAACTGGCAGGCAAGCCCGATCCCATCGAGTTTACCGACAGGATCGTGGGCGTGGTGGAATACCGCGACGGCACGGTCATCGACGTGGTCAGGCAGCCCAAGTAAGGACAAGCCTCCCGGCATGCCGCCGGGAGCAATACCATTGCATTCCCTCCGGCCGGGCGCTGACACCCCGCCCGGTTTTCGGCACACAGAAGGCGCGCGGAATTTCCGCGCGCCTTCTGTGTTAACGCAGGTCAACTTTGAAAGTTACCTACTCCCTGAAGAACTTACTTTTTCGCGGCAGCCGCCTCGCGGGCCTGCGGGCTCATATGGCAGGGGCGGCAGCCTTTGAAATTGGGGTATTTTCCCGCCAGCTTACGGTGGCAGCCATAGCAGGAGCGGTCCGTATCCGGGGAATGATAAGCCATGAACAGACTCATGGTGTCGCGCTCGTGCGCTCCCTTGATGGAATGGCACTCCTCGTTGGTACAGGAGGCGTAACGGTCTTTCGGCAGCCCTTCATGATGGCAGGTGCGGCATTTGACGCCCTTGTGCGAGGAATGGTTAAACGTCACGAACATGCGCTTGGAGGTGCCGCCGTTGAGCTCGATGGGCTTCTTGATGTTGCTCAGATTCCCGCGGCTTTCCCCTGCCTGAGCCGGACCGGCACACAGCAGGGAAAACGCAAACAGGGCGATAAACAGATACTGCATGGGATGCTCCTGTTAAAAAAGATTCCAAAAGGAAGCCTTAAGCGGGCTCAGGCCTTTGCGCGCCGCCACCATGTCCAGATGCATCATGCCCAGGGCCATGGCGTCCATGTCCGGAACCCCGCCGCATTCGCGCAGATCCACTGTGGGACAATAGCTTTTGCACTTAGTGCACCAGTCAAGCCGCTCGCCCCTGGACTTGCCGCTTTCGCGCAGAATTTCCATAACCCCGTTGCCCTCCTCGCCGCAGGCCGGGCAGGCCCCACGCCGGAACGTCCAGCTTGTGCCGCACAGGGAGCAATACAGATGTTTTTTCCCGCCGCCGCCGGAAAGAAAGGCGTTTTTCTCGTCAAAAGCGGGCTTGTCCAGCCAACCCATAACCGGAAAGGAAGAACAGACCGGGCAATAGCCCTGCCGCCACGCCCCGGCCTCATCCCAGGGAGCGTTTTGTCCGGCCCGCCCGGCTTGGTCGGCCAAAGCCCGCAAGGGCGGAGACAGGACGAATTCCGCCACGAATTCCAACACCTCGGGAGGCAGGCCCGCTTCGGCCGCCAGACGCTGGAAAGTCGAGGCGTCCCCGGCCAGCACGGCTTCGGCCAGGACGTCGCGCCTGTCTCTCCGGGACTGCGCCGGGGCCAGGAAAAAGGCCTCCAGAGCCGCCTTGTGGGCGGCCACATCCCCCTTGGCGCAGAGCAGGGGAAGCAGGGTCTCCGCTGTCCTGCGCACGGCAGCGCGCAGCCCGGTCAGAGGCACGCCCGCCAGAAGGCTCCGACCCTGCTCGGCCCGCTCTCCGCTCCAGTCCGGCAGGCGCGGCCCGCCGTCTTCCGCCATGCCCGCCGCGTCCGCCCGCTCCGCGCTCAATTCCGCGGCCAGGGCCGCGCGGGCGGTCAGCACGTCCTCAAAAGCCCGCAGCACAGGCTCCAGTGCGGGACGGCGCGCGGCCACGGCCGCCAGGGTCTGGGCCACGTTCTGACAGGATGCTGCCATGTCTGCTCCTCAAAACGCGAAGGATCCGGCCTTCGCCGAAGGTAAAGGCGGCGCGCGGATATGTCCGGCGCGCCGCCGTGTACGCCGCCCTACATAAAGGAGGCGTGCTCGTAATAGTGTTCTTTTTCTTCCGCCAGCAGGTAAATGACGCTTACGTCCTCCACATCGACCAGATGCGCCTTGGGGAAGCGTTCCCTGGCTGCGGCCAGCCGCTGTTGCGCCAGGGTCAGCAGGGCGTCGCGCTCGTCAAAGACCATGGCCCCGGTGGGACAGGTTTTGACGCACATGGGCGGCAGCCCCGCCTCCACCCGGTCGATGCACATGTCGCACTTGGTGATGCGCTTGGCCGCGGCGTCATAACGGGGAATGTTGTACGGGCAGGCCTCGGTGATGGCCCGCGCGTCCTCGGCGTTGAGGCCGGCGGATTTGTCCGTGGCCAGAACCGCGCCGGTCTTGGCGTCCTTGACCATTGCGCCGGGCACGGCCATATCCGCCACGTCCACGCACACGGGCGTCAAGCAGTGACGGCACTGATCGGGAAAGAAATTCCAGACCACGTCGCCCGCCGCGTTCAGATGCTCGTGAAAACGCACGATTTTGTAGTTGTAGGGATTGAGATCCGGGGGATTCTGATGCGTGCCGCGCTGTTTTGTGGCATTGGCCGGCAGATCGTGCCATTCCTTGCAGGCCACCTGGCAGCCGCGACATGCCGTGCACCGCGTGGTGTCGACTAAAAAGGCTTTCGGCATTGCAATGCTCCTTGGCGGGCGCGCCCCTGCGGACGCGCCCGACATTCGGGTCAGGCGATTTCCGTCAACGTATCGGCCTTGCGGATGTTCACGCAACAGGCTTTGGTTTCGGGAATGGTCGTGTTCGGATCATAGGCCGTCACGGTCAGACGGTTGGTGGAGTCGCCGCATTTGGGCGTGGTCCAGCCGAAGGCAAAGGGCATGCCCACCAGGTGGACCGTTTTGCCCATGACCGTGAAGGGCCGGATACGGATGGTGACCATGGCGATGGCCTCCACGCGCCCGCGCGCGCTTTCAATGATGACGCCGTCGCCGTTCTTGATGCCTTTCTCCTTGGCCAGATCGTGGCTCATTTCAATATAGAGCTGGGGTTCGGTTTCCAGCAGGTTGGGCACATTGCGCGTTTCGCCGCCGCCGCACCAGTGTTCCGTCAGGCTGTAGGTGGTCAGCACAATGGGATAGCGCGGGTCGGCCGCTTCGGCGAACTTGTCCAGTTCGGACGAATGGAACTTGTAGACCGGGCTGCGCAGCTGGCCGGAGAACGGATGCCGGGCCAGAGGCGTTTCCGCGGGCTCGTAATGTTCGGGGAAGGGGCCGTCCAGGCGGCCCGTGCCGTAGAGCTGGGCATAGCCGTCCGTGGTCATGATAAAGGCCAGTTTGCCCTTTTCGGCGTCGGCCTGCGGCGGCCACGGGCCGTCGGGCACGTCGCCCACCCATTTCTTGCCGTCCCACTTGATCACGGGTTTTGCGGGATTGAGCGGCTGGCCGTTCAGATCCACCGAAGCGCGGTTGTAGAGGATGCGCCGGTTCACCGGCCAGCACCACGACCAGTTGGGGAACAGGCCGATGGCCGCCTGCATGGGCGTCTGGCTGGGGTCGCGGCGTTTGGACTTGTTGCCCTCCTCTTCCGTATAGCTGCCGCAGTACAGCCAGTTCAGGGAGGAGGTGGAGCCGTCCTCTTTCAACTGGCCGAACGCGGGCACCAGCTGGCCGCGCTTGTAGATCTTGTTGCCGACCTTGGCGTCGGCCCAGTACAGGCCGTTGATGCGGCGGGTCCATTCCTCGGCGTCAAATGTTTCAGGCCAGTTCAGCTTGAGCAGCGGTTCGGGTAGCGTGCCGCCCTCGGCCGTGTACAGCGCGCGGATCCGGTTGACCAGCGGCACGAAGATGTCCGCGAAGTTGCGGGCCTCGCCGCCGGGTTCCACGGCCTTGTCGAACCAGAGCAGCCAGCGGCCGCTGTTGCTGATGGTGCCTTCCTTTTCCACGCGGTGAGCCGAAGGCAGCAAAAAGACTTCGGTCTTTTTCTCCTTGGGATCCGCGCCGGGACGCCGCCAGTTGTCCGTGGTTTCCGAATGGTGCAGTTCCGAACAGACCAGCCAGTCCAGGTTGTCCAGGGCCACGCGCATCTTGTTGGTATTGGGGAAGCTGTTCATGGGGTTGACGCCGAAAATGAAGCCGCCCTTGATCTCGCCGTGGAGCATCCTGTCCATGACGTACATGTAGGAATAATCGACGCCCGCTTCCCCCTTGGGCAGCAGCCCGTAGCAGAAGTCGTTTTCCGGCGTGGCTTCGTCGCCGAACCAGCCCTTGAGCAGGCTGGCAAAGTACTTGGGCCGGTTGCCCCACCAGTTGGCGCTGTTTTTCAGCGCCGTGACCGGGGTATTGGCCTTGTTGAACTCCTCCAGGGTCTGCCACTGGGCCAGGGGCAGGGCGATATAGCCCGGCAGGATGTTGTACAGCAGGGCGTGATCCGTGGAGCCCTGCACATTGGGCTCGCCGCGCAGGGCATTGATGCCGCCGCCCGCCACGCCGATGTTGCCCAGCAGCAACTGCACCAGGGTGGAGGTGCGGATATTCTGCACGCCCACCGTGTGCTGGGTCCAGCCTAGGGCGTAGAGGATGGTTCCGGCCTTGTCCGGCTTGCCCGTGGCGCAGAAGGCCTCGTACACCCGCATGAGGTTCTTTTCGGAAACGCCGGTCACGTCCGAGACGTTCTTCAGGGTATAGCGGGCGTAGTGCTTCTTCATCAGATTGAAGACGCAACGCTCGTTCCGCAGGGCGGCGTCGCGCACGGGCGCGCCGTCCGGGCCTTTCTCAAAGGCCCATTTGCTCCGGTCGTAGCTGCGGGTTTTCGGGTCATACCCGCTGAACAGCCCGTCCTCAAAGGCGTAGTCCTTGCCCACCACAAAGGAGGCGTTGGTGTAGTTGAGAACGTAATCCTTGAGATAGCTCTCCGACTGAATGATGTAATTGACCATGCCGCCGAGGAAGGCGATGTCCGTGCCCGAGCGCAGGGGCACATGAAAATCGCAACGGGCCGAAGTACGCGAGAACTTGGGGTCCACGTGCATGAGCACCGCGCCCTTGTCTTTGGCCCGCATGATCCACTTGAAGGCGACAGGATGATGTTCAGCGGCATTGCTGCCGATAATAAGCACCGCATCGGCATTCTTGATGTCGATCCAGTGGTTGGTCATAGCACCGCGTCCGAACGACTCTGCCAGAGCCGCAACTGTGGGGCTGTGTCAGACCCGGGCCTGGTGGTCCATATGGACAACACCCAGGCCGCGCATGGCTTGATGGATCACCGCGCATTCCTCGTTGGAGGCGTGCGAGGTACCCATCATGAAAATGCTTTCCAGACGGTTGACCGTCTGCCCCTGCGCGTTTTTCAGAATCATGTCCTTGTCGCGGGCATCCTTCACGCGCCGGGCGATCTGGTCCAAGGTCCAGTCCCAGTCCTTCTCTTCCCAGGTGTCGCCGTGCGCGGCACGGTACAGAGGCTTTTTCAGCCGATGGTCGTTGGTGTACATGCTGTACAGGGCCGCGCCCTTGGCGCAGAGCGCGCCCTCGTTGACCGGAAAATCCGGATCCCCCTCCGTGGACACGAGCTTGCCGTCCCGCACATAGGCGATGACCTGACAGCAAACGGCGCAGAAGGGACAGATCGTCACCACTTCCTTGGCGCCCTCAATCTTGAGCGACCTGGAGTAGGCCAGCGCCTCATCCAGGTTGACCCCCAGTTGTCCGAGAGTCAGGCACAAGGTGCCCACGCCCGCGAGTTTCAAAAAATTTCGCCGAGAACAGCGCATAAGGCATCTCCTTGTTGGAGCATGAACGGTTCCCTTGAAAGTCATATGCGCCGGAAGCGCCCGGTCTGTTCCGGGCGGTCCGAAGCGCATATTCCTCGCAATATGCCTGAAAAAACATATAGGGGTACGTTATGCCAAAATAAACAACGACGCAAGGAGGGAAGCGGATTTTACGCTCCGCCACGGTCCGCGCGGAGCCCGGCGGGGACGACGCGGCGGCGTCAATAGACGTCAAGGGAATAGGTTTTCTTGCCTTTGTGCTTGGCCTCATACAAGGCGGCATCCGCGCTGCGATACACGTCCAGGAACGACAAACCCGGCCTGGTGACGAGGATCGCGCCGATGCTTACGGACACGCCGGCCTCAATGGAAAGAGTGCCGACTCCTTCCCTGATCCGCTCGATAATGGCTACCAAACGGCGGGCCGCCTCGTCCCTGGTAAAATCGGCGCGAAAGAGCATGACAAACTCATCGCCGCCAAGCCTGCCCGTAATGTCGTCGGAGCGGCACGCATTGCGGAGGATGTCGGCCACATACTTCAGAACTTCGTCTCCGAACACATGGCCGTGCTTGTCATTGATGGATTTAAAATCATCAATGTCTATGATCGAGAACATGTACGCGGTTTGCGAATTGATCTGATCCTCTATGGCCTGCTGCATGGCGGAACGGTTGAGCAGTTGTGTCATGGGGTCGCAACGGGATTGCAGCAGCAACTGGCGCTCTTTGCTTTCGCGCCGCGCCTCAGCGTCTTTCAGGGCCTGAATATTTTTTATCGTGCCGATGATGCGCAGAGAACGTTCATTCGACTTTTCAATGCTGCCGGCTCGTATGGCATGCCATGTCAGAGCGCCGTCAGTGGCGTGCAACTGAAGCTCCATGTCCTCAAAATTTCGCCGTTGCGCGAACTCGGCCAGAAAAATATCCACATTCCGCTGGGTCGGCGGGGCGATTTCCGCCGGATCCTCCCGCTTTCCGCCAAACAAGACCATCTGACCCGTATCAATATCATATTCAAAAAACGACTCGCTCACGAGTTCCGCAAAAGCTTTATACCGGTTGGCCTCGAGCTCAAGCTGCGTATTGGCCCAGGCAAGTTCCTCGTTAAGCGTGACCAGCTCGGTGATATCCGTATAAATCAGGTAAATGACAGGGTAAACGCCCTGATAAAATTCCTTTGCGAAAACGCCTGTCACCTTTACCCAGACATCCCTGCCGGACAAATGTCTGAGTCGGTAACGCATGTTGAAGGTCTGGCCTGAGGCGACGCTCTTGGCCATGTTTTCCCGCACATACGCCAAGTCATCCGGATGCACATAGAGGCTGCTGTTGAAGCCTTCCTTCTCAATTTTGCCGCGCGTGGTGCCGACGAGCGTCGCGAGCCCCTCATTGTAGTACAGAATGGTGAGGGTGGGATCACAGGCGAATTTGCCGATCCCGTCCGCCGCATAGCTGAGAACGGTCTCCAGCTCCTTGTCCTTCTGTTTGGACATTTCTATGAGCCATCTCAGATCCTGTTCGTCATGCATGCTTTTTTTATCGTTATCCACGGAGTCGCTCGCTCTCGTCAGTAACAATGGCCGGACGGATGAACCCAGTGCGCGCACCACGCGACACGCTTAATGAGGAAAAAGCATTCCCTCGCAAGGCGGCAATGGCGAAAAATGCCTAATGCCCGGTAATGCCGTATTTTTTCAGTTTGTACTGGAGAAGGCTTTTGGAAATGCCCAGATACTCCGCCGCTTTGACCTGCACCAGATCGGCACGCACCAGGGCCCGGCGTATCAGCGCGGCCTCGATTTTTTCCAGGGTGTCGGCCAAATCCAGCTGTACGGGCAGCAGGTCCACGGCGCTCTTGAACTGGGATTCCTCGTCGCGGATTTCCGCAGGCAGGTTGTCCACCTCAATGATCGCGCCCGGCACCAGCACCAGGCAGCTCTCCACCACGTTTTCCAGCTGGCGGATGTTGCCCGGCCATTCGTAGCCGGTCAGGTAATTGAGGGCCTCGGTGCTGAAGGTCTTGGAGGGCATGTTGTTGTCCGCCACGACCTTTTCCACGAAATGGGCCACCAGCAGGGGGATGTCCTCCCGCCGCTCGCGCAGGGGCGGCAGGGGAACCTGGACCACGTTCAGCCGGTAATAGAGATCGTCGCGGAAGGTGCCCTTCTCCACCATGGCCGCCAGATCCTTGTTGGTGGCCGCCACCACGCGGATGTCCACCTCGATCTCCTCGCCGCCGCCCACACGCTCGAACTTCCGTTCCTGCAGAACGCGCAGCAACTTGACCTGCAGGTCAGGCGTCAGCTCGGCGATTTCGTCCAGAAAAAGCGTGCCGCCGTCGGCCTGCTCAAAACGGCCCCGGCGCATGGCCACCGCGCCGGTGAAAGACCCCTTTTCATGGCCGAAAAGCTCGCTCTCGAGCACGCCGGGGTTCAGGGCCATGCAGTTCACGGACACAAAGGGCTTGTCCTTGCGCGGGCTGGTATAATGGATGGCCCGGGCCACCAGTTCCTTGCCCGTGCCTGATTCGCCGGTGATCAGCACCGTGGAGCGGCTGGGCGCTGCGCGGTCCACCATGACCAGCACATCGCGGATGGCCCGGCTGCGGCCCACGATCTTATGCACGCCGTAGCGCTCTTCCATGACTTCCTGCAGAAGGCGATACCGGCGGTGGGCGCGCGCGAGCTCCGCGGCATTGTGGATGGAGAGCAGCAGCTCGTCATTGGAAAAAGGCTTGGTTATGTAGTCAAAGGCCCCGTATTTCATGACCTCCACCGCGCTTTCGATGGAGCCGAAGGCCGTCATGATCAGCACCGGAATATACGGCCAGGACTTCTTGACCCGTTGCAGCACCTCCCTGCCGGTGACCTTGGGCATTTTCATGTCCGTCACCACCACGTCCACCTCGCTTTCGCTCAGAAACGCCAGCGCGGTTTCCGGGTCGCTGATGGCCGTGACCGTGTATCCCTCGTCCTCCAGCAGGGTCTGAAGAACCAGAAGGTAATTTTTTTCGTCGTCCAGGACCAGAATATGCGATTTTTCACTCATCTTGAACCTCAGGCGCTTCAATATCGGCGGCGGGCAGCAGCACCCGTACCAGCGCCCCGCCCTCGGGGCCGTTCTCAAGCTCGATCTGGCCGCCGTGACTGGTTATGATCGACTGGACGATGGGCAGGCCGAGGCCCGTGCCGCCGTCCTTGGTGGTAAAGAAAGGATCCAGCAGACTGGACAGAACAGCGGGATCAAAACCCGGCCCGGAATCCAAAAATTCCAGGCGCACGCGGCCAGGCCCGCTTTCCTGCGCCGGATGTTCCAACGCGCCGCGAATGCGCACGATGCCCGGCCCGTCCATGGCCTGCTGGCCGTTGATCAGGATATTGTAAAAGGCCCGGTACAGCAAATCCTTGTCCCCGTGCACAAACAGACCGGCTTCGGTTTCACGCTCCACGGCCACGCCGTGGCGGCCCAATTCCCCTTCCAGAAAAGCCATCACCTGGTCCAGCACCAGATTCACATCCACCAGATCCTGGCGGGGCTGGCGCGGCCGGGCGTAGTCCAGAAAATCATTGACCGTCTGGGAAAGGCGTACGGATTCGTCATAAATGGCTCCCAGAATGCGCGCCGTGCCCGAATCGGCCTTGTCCGTGCGGCGCTGAAGCAGTTCGGCGCTGGAACGGATGATGCCCAGGGGATTGCGGATCTCGTGCGCGATGCTGGCGATGACCCGCCCCATGCCCGCGAGCTTTTCATTGCTGTGCAGCTCGTTTTCCAGCAGACGGTTCCTGTGCATGCGCTCGGCCAGCACCCGCTCGGCGCGGTGGATGAGCATGAGCAGCAGCCCGAACAGGACCACCGAGGACAAAAGGCACATCACCACAATGATGCCCTGAAAGGCCAGCACCTGCTCATAGTCGCCGGTGATGTCCTGGGTCAGCTCCAACGCGCCCATGACCGGCGCATCCTCGCCCGGCCGCAACGGCTCGCCGCGCAGGGGATAGAGCACGCGCAACACAAAAGTGCCCTCGCGCAGCGGCACCCGGAAAGGAGCCTGCCAAGCCGGGATGCTGGAAATAATCTCCGACTTGGGAGCCGCGCCGTGCAGCACGTCGTCCAGGTTGGGCGGGGACAGACCCGCCCGGCCCACATCCTCCTTCTTGGTGGAATAGGCCACCAGGCGCGAAAAATCATAGATGCGCAGCCGCTCCACCGGCAGGCCCTGGATCACGGACTGTACCACCCGGTCCAGATGCTCATACTGGGTGGGCTGGCGCAGGGCGATACGCCCGCTGGCCAGAATGGTGGGCAGGGCGAAACGCCGGAAAATCTGGCTGTTGAGGTTTTCCACCAGCAGGCGCGCGAAATCCTCCTGACGGGTCAGCAGGGTTTCGCGCGCCGAATTGGAAATGAAGAACGAAAGTCCCAAGCTGGTCAGCAGAATGACCACCAGCGACAGCCAGGACAGGGTGCGGGCATAACTCAGCGGCAGCGCGCTTTCAGCAGGCGCGGCCTGTTTCCGGCATTCACAGGTTTCCGGCGAGACATGGTTTGATTCGCTCATGCGCGCCCGTCCTTACAGCGTGTTGCGCCGGGGACTTCCGCGTGACGCCGGGCAAAGTCCGGCTGCGGAAATCTCGTGGGCGTTGTTACGCTTTGCTTTATGCCGCCGGAACATTTCACCGCAATGGATATTTTCATGGACGCGGTTCTAAAAGCTCTCTTTGCGCTGCGGTGCGGCCAGATAGGCGGCCAGATCCGCCTCTTCCTGCGGATAGCCCCCCGCGCCCAGACGGGCGTTGGCCAGGCGCTTGCCCAGTTCCACGGCTGGTTGGTCCAGAGGATTGATGCCCATGAACCAGCCGGTGAACAGGGTGGCCGCCTCCAACAGCATCATCAGCGCCCCGGCGGCACGCGGCCCGGTGTCGCTCATTTCGATATGCACCAGGGGCACGCCGCTCTTGCACAGGGCCATGCGCGTGCCCAGAGCCTCGGCCTCCAGCAGGCTGCCGAAGGGCTTGGCGCGCAGCCAGGCCCACTGCTCGGGCACGTCCATGCCGAAATTGCGGCCTTGGGCCTGGTTGCGGCTGGTCAGGAAAATGCAGCCCTTGTCGCGCGGGCCATCCAAGAACATCTGATTGATCGAGTGCTGGTCCGTCACGCCGGTGGCGGGCACGGGCATAACGCCCTTGCCGTCCTTGCCCAGGCTTTCGGCCCAGAGCTGGCCGAACCAGGGACCGTAGGCGGCCCACTGCGGGATGTAGCAAAAGAAAATCAACTGGCTGTAGCCGTGGTCTTCCAGAGCCTTGGCCCAGCAGGCCAGGGCAAAGGAAGGGTGCCGCGCGATGCTTTCGGGCTGCTCCACCAAAGGACAGGCAACTTCGGCCGCCCCGTCCAGCAGGGCTTGCCAGTCGATGCCCAGAAAAGCGGCGGGCAGCAGGCCCACGGCGGACAGGGCGGAATAGCGCCCGCCCAGATAATCCGGTACTTCCAGAGCCGTGAGGCCGTAACGCGCGGCTTCCTCACGCAGGTAGCCCTTGCGCTCGTCGGTGACCACGATCATCTGCTCCTGCCAGCATTCCCCAAGGGCGGCCTTGAGCCAGTCGCGCACCAGAAAATACTGGGCCAGGGTCTCAATGGTGCCCCCGGATTTGCTGATGCAGACCACCACGGTTTCCGAGGGACTGAGTTTGGCGAGCAGGGCTTCGAACTGTTCCGCGCAGACATTATCCGCGATCCAAAGCCAGGGGCCCTTGTGACCGGGGCCGTCCTGGCCCGGCGCGAAAGCCCGCTGCATGGCGCGCGCGCCCAGCGCCGAACCGCCGATGCCCAGCACCAGCATATGCTTGTAGGCCTTGAGGCGCGGGATCAGCGGCGCCATTTCCACTTCCAGCTTGGCGCGGTAGGGCATGGTCAGAAAAGGCAGCTCACCCGCTGCCGTTTCACGGGCCAAACGTTGCGCAAGCTCCGCGCTCCGGGCCTCGCAGCCCGCCGCATCGCTTTCGGACAGACGGGCCGTATACGCTCTGGACCACTCAAGACTATGAGGCATGACGCACCTCCCGCGTTTTGAATTTGGGCTGGATATCCTGCAACAGAAGCATGTCCGCCTGCTGTTAAAAAAGCCGTAAAGCCTTCGGCGCGAAAAAACGGCGGCGCACGGCCTTATAGGTTTGCGGCCGCACACCGAAACGGCAGTGCCAGAGCGGGCAGCTTCCGCGCGCCGGGCAGGCCCGCACCTCGCGCCGATTGCCCGCGCAGTTCATGCACTGCCGCCGCACGGCGCGCAAGGCAGCCCGCGCAACATCGCCCGCCTCGACAGCCTCCGGCGCCACAGGCGATTCGCCGGGCAGGGCCGCCATGCGCCAGGCCCACAAAGGGCACTGGTCATCAGGACAGGAACGCACCGATCTGGACGATGCCCCCTGGCATTCCAGGCAGAACTGCCGAATGGCCGCTATGGCGCCGCTTCTGGCCATGCTTACTCAGCCGCCGCCCCGCAGCATTTCTTGTACTTTTTGCCGCTGCCGCAGGGACAGGGGTCATTGCGGCCCACCTTTGGATCGGGCCGCCGGTAGGCTGTGGGACGCAGGGCCACGCCGTCCACATAATAAATTTTATCGTCCTTGCGCCGGAAAAAACTTTTCTCGCCCAATTGCCGGGGAATGCCGTCCAGCTCATAAAAGGCGCGGAACTCCACGATATCGTAAAGCTCGCCGTTTTCGCCCACAGGCGCGTCATCCTCGCACCGGCCCATTTCCAGACGCAGCCAGCGCACGTCCTTGCCCTGCTCCGCCAGTTTTTCCGCGGAGAGTCCTTCCCGGAAATCAGGATGCGTGCTCTCC
Organism: Desulfovibrio sp. 3_1_syn3; assembly: GCF_000145315.2. NCBI lineage: Bacteria > Pseudomonadati > Thermodesulfobacteriota > Desulfovibrionia > Desulfovibrionales > Desulfovibrionaceae > Desulfovibrio > Desulfovibrio sp. 3_1_syn3. The sequence goes on along the minus strand of NZ_ADDR02000003.1, from coordinate 120,013 downwards.
ACCAGCCAGTCATAACGCCCCAAGGCATAGGCCGAATAGCGGGAACGCATCAGGGCTTCGGCGCTGGACGGCCAGGCCGCGCCGTCAAGACAGGGGCCGCAGCATTCCGCGAGAGACAGTCCGCTGCCGCAGGGACAGAGTTGGGACATGAAAAAAGCCGCCTTTCTTTATCCACGGCCCGGAATGGGCCGCACCGATCTTGTACAGCATAGCCTATGGCCTGACGGGCGGCAAGAGCGGGCCGGGGGGATGGCCTCAGGCGCGCGCGTCCTTTTCAGGCACCGGGACGGCGGGAGGAACGGGATCAGCGGCGGGCCGCAGGCAGACCAGGCCGCCGAGGAGCACGGGTGCCTCCTCCAGCAGGATCAGTTCCAGAACGCCCTTGTGCAGTTTTTCCGCACGGGCTTCGCCCAGGGGCCGCCCGTCAGCGTCCAGAACCATACGCAGGTCGCCTGGGCGGGGCGCTTTTGGCCCTGAGGCCAGGCACCAGATACGGCAGGGGGGTCTGTTCCGGCTGACGCGAAAAATCTCGCTGCAGCCCAGTTCCGTCAAAAGGCGCAGATAGCGGCGGCCCAGCAGATAGGTGCCCACGCCGCAGACAATCCCGAGGGCGCCGGACCAGGCAGCCAGAATAAAGGGATTCCAATCGGCGATCCGGCGGATGTAGGAAGGCGAACCCGCCCGCTGGGCAGCTTCGTCGGCCCAGACCACCAGAACAAAAGGTTGCTCGGCCTGGCCCGCGGCCCCTTTGAAGGACACGCGCAGCTCATAACTGCCCGGCTCGGCCTGGGGTTCGGCCTGTACCCCGCCGCGCCACATGCCGTTGCCGAACCAGTAACCGGTGAAAAAGCCTTCCAGATTGAAATGCAGGGGGGCGTTTTCGGGCTTGAAACGTATCAGCACATCACTGTCGAGCGGATTTTTGAGCGCCGACGGACCGGAAAGCGAGATGGCCTCGCCGGGCAGGAGGTCCACCTGATTGGAACCGGTGCGCATTTCCGCCAGCAGGCCGTCCATAAGCCCCAGCAGGGCCACGGCCAGCAGAAAGGCGCTGATCTTGCCCACAAGACGCTGGCGGCGGCGGGCCTGGCGGCAAGCCTGCCAGAGAGGTGTGTTGAGCTGTGAAAGCATATCTCTCCTTATAAGGGCAAGCGGCGGCGGGGACAAGCAAAAAGCGCGCGGAAGCCGCGCGCTTTCAGACTGATGGCAAACTCCGCTTCGCGTGGTTTGCGCCACCAACGGCGGCTTCGCCGCCGGGTGGAAAGACACGAAAATCAGTCGCTTAACGGCGCGGCAAAGCCGCGACCTGCTCCTGATTTTCGGGGCTGCCGACTTTGTCGGCAGCCTCAACGCGCGTGGAAGCCGCGCGCTTTCAATCCATCCCGGACTGCCGTGTCGTTCAGCGGGCCAGCAGGCATGTGCCCCCAGCCTCCTCCAGCACACGCCAGCGCACCAGTTGGCGGCCTTTGCGGGGAAGTTCGATCAGGCTCTCATGCTCCGCCGGAAAACGCCGCCGGATCAGGCGCGTCAGATAAAAGGCCCCGGTCCAGACCGGCACGGTAATGCCGAAAAACCAGCAGCAGAACACCGCTTCCGACGGCCACGACGACCACTGGGAGGCCCGGTACATGGACAGGAACACCGCCCCCAGCATGAGCAGGTTGGCCATAACGCGAATCAGCCCGACATACAGGGATTGTTTGTAACTGTTCATGGCATTTCTCCGGCCCGCGCCGCCCCGTGGAGCGGGGCTTGCGCCCCGCTCCCGGTTCTACGGCGGATTTACTTCTTGAAGATATTGGTCTTGCTCACGTTCATGATGCGGATGGCCTGGCCCTTGTCGGCATTGCGGTAGGCAATGCGCATTTCGTCACCGGCCGTCCAGACATAGGGGGGCAGATCCAGCGCGGGCGCGGGCACCTTGAAGGTGACCAGAGCCTGCAGGCGCTTGGAGTACACGGTGACGGTCTGCTTTTCCTTGTCCACGACGGGGAAGGTCTTGCCCGCCACCTTGGGATGCTTGGCGCTGATGTTCTTCTCCACGTCCGTGAACTGCACGGGCAGTTCCTTGATGCTCTTGGAATCCGGGTCATAGAGCAGCAGAGCGGACTTCTCCAGTTCGATCATCAGGCGGCCGCCCACAGTGGGGGCCGGGCCCATGTCGCGGGCTTCGGCGGGCAGCTTGAAGGTATGCACATCGCCGCTGTAATGGGGCGCGGACTGATCGTGAGTCACGTCCACCACGATGGTCAGGGTTTTCGCGGCCGGGTCGAAGGCCACACAACGGCCCTGTTCCACGCCGCCGTCAAAGTCGCAGGCCGCGAGAGCAAAGGAGAGGGCCAGGACCAGCGTAAGCAGCAAACTACGTATTTTCATGGCTTGTCTCCTTCTAGTTGCCGGCGGCTTGTTGCTTCTTGGCCGCCAGTTCCGCCTTGGCGCCCTGGACCATCCGGATGGTGATGTAAATGGAGATGGCGCTCACGAAGCCCAGTACTTCCACAGTAGCCAAGGGTCCGAGGATCCAGCCGTACACGGGGAACTGAGCCTGGAGCAGCTTGAGCACGACGGACATCAGGCAGCCGAGCACGGCCAGACCGAACACGATGCGGATGCCGTAGCCCTTGACGTACTTGGTGGCGACAGTGCCGATCTGGGCGCCGATGGCCGCGCCGCAGAGCATGATGATGGCGGCCAGCAGTTCGACGCGGCCCTTATACGCATAGGATGCCGTGCCGTACAGGCCGGAGATGGCCACTTCGAAAAGGTCCGTGCCCACGGCCAGATGGGTCGGGCAGCCGATCAGATACACCAGAGCGGGCATGCGGATCAGACCGCCGCCGATGCCCAGGATACCGGCCAGCCAGCCGGTGAACAGGCTGACGATGATAGGCAGCCACGCCGAGCAGGTGATGTTGGCATGCTTGAAGTGCACGACAGGAGGAACCTTGAAGGCCTGGAGCTTGGTGGCCCAGTCCAGACCCACGGCGGTCTTGTCCAGTTCCTGCTTGTGAGCCTTGGCTTCGCGCTCCTTCCTGCGGCGCAGGGCCACGTCATGGAAGACCAGCCAGGCCAGCAGAACAAGCAGCACCACGTACAGCCAGCGGACGACCTTGTCCACCGAGCCGATACGTTCAAGCCACATGACCATCTGGGCACCGATTTCAACGCCCACGACGGTACCGACCAGCATGGTCAGGCCCAGCGCGTAGTCCACGTTGCCGAACTTGCCGTGCCGCATGGTGGAAATCAGAGATTTACCGGCCATCTGCGCCACGTCGGTGCCGATGGCGAAGGCCATGGGGAAGCCGAGAATATTCAGACCGGGGGTCACCATCCAGGCGCCGCCCAGACCGAAGAAGCCGCCGATGACGCCGACGCCCAAACCAAGAATGACCAGACCGGGCCAGAAAATACTCACGCCGGAAATGGGCATCAAAATATACAGCCAATCCATATCTGCCTCCTTTCCGGGCTACTTTTCAGCCAGTTCGCGGTGTTTGAGGTCGATGCCGATGCGCGACATGACGACGTCGGCGAGAAGGCCGAGGATACAACCGAGAATCGGAATGATGATCATGGTCAGAATAGCGAAGAAGAAGTGGCTTTCATTATACATCTCCGCCCACCAGTACAGAAGGCCGTCCAGTTTGCGGGTGTCGGCCACGATGACCACGTCGGCCTTTTTCTTGGCCGCCAGAGCCAATGATGGCATAAGTACGGGCAGCATCAGCGCGCAGCCCATAATCCAGGTCCAAAGCCTGCGCATTTTCTTCATGACATCCTCCACATTGTTTGGTTCCCATCAGGCGGCACGGCCGCCGCATCAAACTACCTGTCAGCGCAATTGTGAAAATATTAGCAATGCCCGTGCCATTGCGTGATTTATGGTGTTTTTTTTCGCGCTATACGGGCAAAATCCATTGAGGCCCTTGTCAAAAGAGCTGTTTTTTTCTATGCTCCGTCCAGGGATTGCGCTTTTTTGCGCAAATAGGGAGGAGTATGCGCGTTTTTGGCTCCGTCACCGGTGGAAGCTCCGTGGAAACCGCCCTTTTTTTTGCGAATCGCAGCCTCGCCGGCCGCATGCTGATGCTGGGGCTGCCCTTGCTGGCCCTGGTCCTGGCGCTTATCTTTTTCGCCACCGGGCGCAGTATCGAAAACATCGTCAATCGTGCAATAACGCGCAACGCGCGACTTCAGGCCCAGGCAATGAGCCTTGCGCTGGAGCAGACCCTGGTGGAAACGCGTAACCAGTTGCTGATCCTGGCCGCCGGCTCCATGGACCGGCAGGAGATGGTGCGCCGCCTCAAATTCCGCTCCCGGGCCGACGGCCTGCGCTATCGCGAAGTGGCCTTCATGGGCCTGACGCCGGAAAACCGCTATCTTCTCCTCAATTACGGCGGCGAAATCATTGCCGTGCCCCCTCACGTGGCTCTGGACGCCCCGGCGGGCCCCTTCCACAACATCAGTCCCGGCCAGAAACCCGGCAACGTCAACGTGGGCCAGCCGCTGGAAGTAACCTATTCCATGGTGCCCATCGACAAGTCGCTGCAAAGCCTGGCGTTTTATGTGCTGCGTTTTTCCACGCCCATTTACGACGCGGCGGGCAATTTTCAGGGCATTCTGATTCTTTCGCTGGATCTCAAGGCCCTGCGCGACACCATGTCGCTGTTTTCCTCGCCCGACGCACCCATCAACGGCGGCGAGGAAACCCGCGTGCGCAGCCTCTTTTTCGACCGGGACGGCTGGATGCTCTTCCAGTCCGAAAGCCTGGACGCGGATTCCGGCGAAAGCCTCTTGAGCTCCGACGCGGTAAGGGCCGGTTTTCGCGGAGATTTCGGCCGCCCCGGCTTCAGCCCGGCCTTCCGGCCCGGCCCCGAGCATATCAACTACTGGACCATGGTAGCCGAGGTGCAGGCCGGCCGGTCCGGCCAGCTTTCCCTCTCGGGCACCGGACCGGTCTGGAATACCGGCCAGAATCGAGTGGAGGGCGTAAGCTACGCGCCGGTGACCTTCATGTCCGGACCGGAAGGGCCGCGTGTGGTGGTCGGCGGCCTCGGCATGCTGGACAGCAGCTTTACCTCCACGCGCACGGGCATGCAGTTATTGAGCATTTATTCCCTGTGTTTTCTGGGCGGCACGCTGCTGTTGGGCCTGAGCCTCTGGTGGCTGGCCCACAGCACCGGCAAGAGCCTGAACAGGCTTTCCGGCGAACTGCGCAGCCGCAACGAGCACGACAGCGCCGACGCGCTCAATCTTCCCCCCATGCCGCTGGAACTGGAAAGAATCAAACGGAATGTGAACATTCTGCTCGCCAGGCTGCGCCGGGCCAAGGCCGACCAGATCTCCCAGGCGGCGGAACAGAACGCCCAACAGCAGCGGGAACCGGTGGAGGACCTACCCGATCCGGCGGATTTGCCGATCCGCGGCCTGGTGGGCACCTCCCTGCCCATGCAGACCCTCTACGGCCAGATCCAGAAGGCCTCCCAAGTTCTGGCCGACGTGCTGATCGTGGGCGAGACGGGCACCGGCAAGGAACTGGTTTCCGAATCCATTCACCGCTTGAGCGACCGCGCCGACGGGCCTTTCATCACCATCAACTGCGGCGCGCTGGACGAGGCCCTGCTCATGGACACCCTGTTCGGGCACGTCAAGGGCGCGTTCACCGAAGCCAAGCAGGCGCGCAAGGGGGCTTTTCTGGCCGCCGAGGGCGGCACCCTGATGCTGGACGAGGTGGGCAACGCCGCGCCCAAAGTGCAGCAGGCCCTGCTCCGCGCCCTCTCCACCCGGCGCATCCGCCCCCTGGGCGCGGACCACGACGTGCCCTTCGACACCCGGATCATCGCCGCCACCAACGCCGAACTGCGCGGGGACGGGCAGGACGGCTCCTTCCGCGACGACCTTTACTACCGCCTGGCCGTCATCACCATCCAGACCCCGCCTCTGCGCCAGCGCAAGGAGGACATCCCGGCCCTGATGGTCCACTTCATGGCTGAAGCCGTCGCCACCCGCGAACAGGGCATGCCCCGGACCATTCCCAAAATCAGCCGGGGCGCGCTGGAAAAGATCATGCGCCATCACTGGCCCGGCAATGTGCGCGAACTGAAAAACACCCTGACCCGGGCCTTGACCTTTTGCGACGAGGACCTGATTCTGGCGGAAAACATCCAGCTTGATCCCGGCGTCCAGTACGAGGCCCGGCATGGAGCCGATCCGGCCGCCTCCGCCGGGGAACAGCCCGGCGACACCGCGCCGGAGAGAACACGGGACGGAGAACGGGACAAAACCCGGGACGCGACAGCCCGCCCCGCTCCGAATCAGGACAAGGTCACGGCCGGGCCGCCTGTCGCGCCGGACCCGGAACAGCTCAACCACCGCCAGCGGGAACTGCTGCCGCGCCTGGCGGCTCTGGGCAGCGTGAGCCGCCAGGAATACCAGAACCTGGCCGGGGAAGGCATTTCCATGCGCACGGCGCAGTATGATTTGCAACAGATGGTGCGGCTCGGCCTGATGCGCAAGGAAGGGCGCGGCCCGGCCCAGCGTTATGTGATCGTGCAGCCCGGCGGATACGTTCCGGCTGACAAAGGACGCTCCTGATGAACGCCGTACAGAGCCTGAAAAAACTCCTGGGCCTCAAGCCGCGCATCAGCCGCGAGCAGGCCATGGCCGCCTTTACCCGCCGTTACGCCTCCTTCAAGGAATTGCTGCAGGCCAATGCCGATCTGGCGGGCATCATGGCCTCCCTGAACGCGGCCCAGCGCGGCGAGCGCAGCCTGGAAACCAGCCAGGTGCGCAAGGAGGCCCGGCGGGCCATAGTCCAGAGCGAGCGCATGGCGACCTGCCTCAACGACATTTCCAATCAGCGCCACCAGGATCTCAATACGGCCGTGGAGGCCCTGGGCGCCCGCATTGAGCACGAGCTGGAACAGCATACGCGCGGCGACGTGACCTCCCTGACCCTGCCGCTCAGCGAGGTGGACGCCAGCATGGCCTACAGCGTGGGCGGCAAAAACGCCAACCTGGGCGAATTGCGCAACATGCTGGACATGCCCGTGCCGCGCGGCTTCGCCATCACCATCCAGGCGGGCATTTTGCTGCTGCTGCAAAGCAGCGGGCTGTTCAAAAACATTCATCTCACGCTCCGCGCCGTGGACCCTGACGACCCGGCCAGCATCCGCGAAGCCTCGGCCAGGGTGGAACAGCTCATTGTGGACGCGCCCGTTCCCGACGAGGTGGGCGGAGCCCTGCTCCGCGCCTGGGATGAATCTTTCGGCGAGGGCGACGCGGTGGCGGCCCTGCGTTCCAGCGCCATTGCCGAGGACGGCGTGCAGTCCTTCGCCGGGCAGTACCGCAGCATCCTGGGCGTCACCCGCCAAACCCTGTTGCCTTCCTTCAAAAAAGTGGTGGCAAGCCTCTTTTCGCCGCGCGCCATGACCTACCGGGCCAGCCACGGCTATACCCTGGAAGCCTCGGGCATGGGCTTGTGCTGCCTGGAAATGGTCCGGGCCAAGGCCGCCGGTGTGGCCTTTTCCCGCCATCCCGTGGACCTGCGCTCCAACTGCGTGCTGATCAACGGCCTCTGGGGCCTGGGCGAGATGGTAGTGGACGGTTCGGGCACGCCCGACCAGTGGCTGGTTTCGCGGGCTACCCGCAAGATCACGCGTGAAACCATCGCCCACAAGGAGGCGCGGCTGGTTCTGGTGCGCCGGGGCGAGACCGTGGAAAGCGAGGTGGTGGACGTGCCCGAGGCACTGCGCGACGTGCCCTGTCTCAGCCGCGAGCAGGTGGAGCGGCTGGCCGCCATGGCCCTGGAACTGGAGCGCCACTACCAGTATCCCCAGGATCTGGAATGGGCCGTGGACGAGGACGACCAGATCATTCTGCTCCAGACCCGGCCCATGGGCTTGGACAGCACGGCGGCGGAAAGCGCGGCCCCGGCCCTGAAGCACATGCGGCCGCTGCTCTCCGGCGCGGACGTGGCGGCCAAGGGCGTGGGCTGCGGTCCGGTGGTGCCGGTACAGCCGGACGAGGATCTGACCCATTTTCCCGAAGGCGCGGTCATGCTTATGCAGCACTCCTCGCCCAACGCCATGACCGCCATGCAGCGGGCCGCGGCCATCATTGCCGAAACCGGCAGCCTCACCGGGCACATGGCCTCCATCTGCCGCGAGTTCGGGGTGCCCACATTGATGAATCTGGCCGGAGCCACCAACCAGCTCACGCCGGGGCAGGTGGTGACCGTGGACGCTCTTTCGGGCCGGGTTTTCGACGGCGAAGTTCCGGAATTGCTGGCCCTGCGCCTGAGTCGCCGCCAGCCCAGGGCCGATACGCCCGCCCTGGTGCTGTTGCGGCGGGTGGCTCCCTACATTCTGCCCCTGCATCTGGTGGACCCGCAGTCGGCATTGTTCAGCCCGGCCAACTGCACCTCCCTGCACGACGTCATGCGCTACGCGCACGAACTGAGCTATTCGGAAATGTTTCTGCTGTCCGACTGCCTGTCCGAAAACTGCGCGGGCGGCGCGGCCAGCCGTCTGGTATGTTCCGTGCCGCTGGATCTCTACATCATCGACCTGGGCGGCGGCCTGAAAAATCCCGAAGCGGCCACGGCCACCCCCGAGGAGGTCACCAGCGTGCCCTTCCGGCACGTTCTGGGCGGCATGCTCAATCCGGCCGTGCAGGCCAAGGGTCCCCGCCCGGTGAACATGAGCGGCTTTCTCTCGGTCATGGGCCAGGCCATGATCGGCGGCAACCAGCACGGCGGCGAGCGTTTCGGCGACCGCAGCTACGCCATTGTTTCCGACCGCTACCTCAACTTTTCCTCGCGCGTGGGCTATCACTACGCCATTCTGGACACCTGGTGCGGCGACACCCTGAGCAAAAACTACATCCGCTTTGAATTCGCGGGCGGCGCGGCGGGCAATGAGCAGCGCGCCCGGCGGGTGCGCTGCATCGGGCTGATCCTCACGGAACTCGGCTTTACCGTCGTGGTCACGGGTGATAGGATACGCGCGCGCTACCAGAAATATCCCAAACTTGAACTGTGCTCGCGCCTGGATCAGTTGGGGCGTCTTCTGATCATGACTCGCCAGATGGACATGCTCATGGTCAATGACGAAGCTGTCCAGGCATATGCCGCCAAGTTTCTCAACGGCGAGTATCATTAGCGTATTTCAACTTTGAAATGCTCTAACGCCGAACACGGTGAGGCGCGCCGCGAAGACCGACCCGACGGGCGGCCCGTAGGGCCATGCCTGTAGCCCAAAGGGCGTACAGGCATCGAGAGCAACGCGGCGTGGATTCCGGAAAAGCGACCGAAGGCAGCCCGAAGGGCTTTCCCCGTTTGGCGACAACGGGTCCATACGGGGATCGACAGCAGCGATAACCGCGCTTTTTGGCGGAATGAACCCTTTGAAACGCAAAGCGTTTCAAAGGTAATCCGCTCTGAGAGCGGATTTTGCCGGAGCAGATTCCTTTGAAAATTGACATTCTCAAAGGTTGCGCGGCAGTTGCCTGCGCGCGACGTTCCATGGGTGCGCGGGCTTCCGCGACGGCGCGCGTCCGTTGTGGGCAACGCCCAAGATAAACGAGGCCCTCATGCCCCCCTTCAGTGGACCGCAAGAACAGCCCAAGCGTTGGGACAAACCTTCCGAACCGCCGCAAAAACTCTTAAGCCGCGACTTTATCCTGCTCTTCTGCATGGCTATGTGCAGCAACAGCTACATCGCCGTGTTCTACTGCTTCGAGCAATGGCTGGAAGGTCTCAGCATCACCCCCAACTGGCGCGGCGTGCTGCTTTCCTCCCTCTTCGCCATGGTCCTGCTCTGCCGTCCCCTGGCAAGCGTGCTGCTGCTCAAGCGCGGCAAGCTGCTGCCCATGCTGCTGTCCATCATCGTTTCCAGCTGCGTCCTGCTGGCCTATCCCTACGTTCAGGGAGAGCATGTCATCGGCGTCATCTGGCTGCTGCGCACCATCCAGGGCATTGCCCTGGCCGTATATTCCAGCTGCACGGTGGCCGTGCTGGTCAGCTGCATCCCCACGGGCCAGAGCGCCAGGGGCTTTGCCCTGTTCTCCCTGACCATGCTGCTGCCCTATTCGATCATTCCGGCCCTGTCCGAGCGTATCCTGCCCCTTCTGGGCGGCGAACCGCATCTCTTCGCCTTCACCGCCGTGCTGGGCCTGCCCGCCCTGGCCATGCTGATTCCCCTGGCCCCGCGCCTGCGGACGCCGGAAATGCCCGCCCAGGGCGCGGGCAGCCTTTCAGGCCGGGCTCTCTGGCAGGCCGTGAGCCATTCAGGCCTGTTTTTCATCTACATGGCCTGTCTGACCTTCAGCATCATGACCGTGCTGGCCATCTTCTTCATGAAGGGACTCTGCTCGGTCACCGGCGCGCAACCGGCCTGGTTTTTCTCCATTTACACGGTGACCATCATTCTGGTCCGGCTGTTCGGCAGCCACCGCCTGGATACCTTGCCCCGCTACCGCGTGACCACGCTCTGCTGCGCGGTGCTGGCCTGCTGCATGCTGGGCCTGGCCTGGGGGCCGCTTTGGGCCTTCATTCCCCTCACCTGCGTCTACGGCTTGGGCCTGGGCCTGCTCTACCCCCTGCTGGCCGCCGCCGTGTACGACCGCTCCACACCCACCACCCGCTCCATCAATTCCAATGTAATGATGGCGACCTTTGACGCCAGCGGCATGCTGGGCCCGTTGCTGGGCGGCATGGTCATCCACGCGGGCTACGGGTATCGCGGCGTGTTCACCGCCACCGCCGTCACCATCTCGCTCTGCGGCTGCTGCATGCTGATAGACAGAATGCGCATGATCTGGCGGGACAACGCAAATCAGCGCCCCCCTCTCTAGAACAGCTCGCCAAGCGAGGTATTCCCATGGTATATTAGAAAAAAACGGTCCGCTTTGCAGGCTCGCGCTCCTGGAGCGGATTGCCATTGAAATGCCTCGCTTTTCAATGGATTCAGCCGTGCAATCAGATCAGCCACAGCGTAAGACGAAAAGGCGTTCATCCCTCCGCCGGAGCATGAAACCGGCGGTTCCTGTTTTACATGGACGCATTGCCCCTGTACCGCACTTTTATTGTGGAGTTGCCCATGACCCCGGAAATGCAACGTTGTGTCCGTAAATTTTATCTCAATGAAGCCCTGGATGCCGAGGTTTATACGATTCTGGCGGCAAGAACCAAATCAGAGCACAATCGCAAGATTCTGGAAACCATTGCGCATGACGAAAGAAACCACAAAGCCCTGTGGGCTTCCTTTCTGGACAGCCGCCCCAAGCTCAGCGCGTTCCGGATCTGGTTTTTTACGCTTCTGGCAAAAATTTTCGGCCTGACCTTTGTCCTCAACCTGATGGAATCAGGCGAGACCGAGGCCGTTGAAGGATACAAGGCGATTTCCGAGCAATTCCCCATTGCCCGGAAAATACTTGAGGACGAAAGCCGACATGAAGAGGAACTGGCCGCCATGATTGAAGAGGACGGCCTCAGTTATATCAGTTCCATGGTTCTGGGGCTCAATGACGCCCTGGTGGAACTGACAGGCGCTCTGGCCGGTTTCACTCTGGCGCTGAACGACAACAAAATGATCGGCCTGGCCGGTTTTATCACCGGCGTCGCCGCCACCTTGTCCATGGCGGCCTCTGAATATCTTTCCAAGAAAACGGATTCCGGCGAGAAACATCCGCTGAAAGCGGCCGTGTATACCGGCCTGGCCTACCTGTTTACCGTGGCCCTGCTGCTCGCCCCGTATATCATCTTTTCCGCGCCGCTTGTGTCCCTGGCCTTCTGCCTGCTGATCGCCGCCCTGATTATTCTGGGCTTCACCTATTTTGTTTCCGTGGTGCGCAAGTCCTCTTTTCTGCACGGATTCCGGGAAATGCTGACCATCAGCTTCAGCGTGGCCCTTATTTCCTTCCTCATCGGCTGGGGGGCCCGCGCCTGGTTGCAGATTGAGATCTGATGCCGCCCGCTTTCGCGCGATTCCCGCAAGGCAATGGCGCGGGTCCGGCGCCGCGCCCTGCAAATCCGGCGGACGCGCCTGTTAGACCATTTTGCGCTTGAAATTATCGCTTAACGGCGAAGTAAATTCGCCTTGCGATAATTTCGCGGTGCGGATTCTCACAGAAAATCCGCACCGAGCGTTGAGATATTTTCAATATCAAAACGCTCTATTGGCTCAGATTCAGGCTTTCGGCGCGCACGCGGCCCAGCAGCTCTTCCAGGTTCTCCACGGAAGTCAGGCGGAAGCCGTTTTCCACCGGACTAAGCCGCCCGAGCACCGGATAGCTTTCAGCGTTGCCCGCGTCATGCACCACAAAAGGTACCAGCCAGCCGTGGCCGTCGGGCCTGGCCTGGCCGATCCGCCGGATTTCCTTGCGGCCCGTGGAGGCGTCGGCAAAAAGCGGGGCCAGCATCCCTTGGGCGCTCCCGCCGCTGGGCGCACGTCCGGCAAAAGCCCCGGAGGACACGCCGTTGATCACAAAGGCACGGGCCTCGCTGAACAGCAGATCGCGCAGTTTGTTTCCCCCGGCGTCCCCGGAGGCGGCCTGGGAAAACATCACGGCCAGCAGGGGCGGCAGTTGATCAGCCACCTCCGGCTTTTGCACATCGCGCAGAAAAAGGGTCAGGGCCGCGCCCAGAATGGCGTCCACATCCACCAGGCGTTCAAAGGCGGCGGCATCCGCCGCGTCAATGGCTTGTCCCACCTCCACCAGGCATTGGCGCGGGTCAGCCGTATTCGCGGCCCGCGCCGGTGAGGGCGACAGCATCGAAAAGAGGCCCAGGCCCAAGAACAGGCAACAGAATATATAAGGGAGCAGGCCCAGCCTGCGGCACGAAGCAGGAATCAGCATATGCCCTCCGGCAACGGGCCTTTGAGCGCCAGGGGCAGCCCGCAACTGACAAAAATCACATGGGTGCAGGCCCTTGCCAGCGTCTGATTGGCAAGACCCAGCACATCCCGGTACAAGCGCCCCAAGGGCGTAGGCGGCACAATGCCCAGGCCGGTTTCCGCACTGACCAGGGCCACGGGCCGGGCGCGGCATCCATTTTCAGCTAGGCCGGCGGCCAGGGCCGCCACCCGCGCCTGAACCGCCTCAGGCGTCAGACCGGCGGCCAGCAGATTGGCAATCCAGAGGCTCACGCAATCCAGCAGAACCACTCCGGCCCCGCCAAAAGCGCTTCCGGCCGAGCTGCCGCCCAACACGGCCAAAGGGTCCAGAGGCTCCTCCACGCAGTGCCAGCCATCGCTGCGCGCGGCCTGATGCCGAGCCACGCGGGCCGCCATTTCGGCATCCTCCACCCGGCAGGTCGCCAGAAAAAGACGCCGGGGAGACTGCGCCTCGGCCCAGCGCTGGGCCAGTCCGCTTTTGCCGCTGCGCGTGCCGCCCACAAAAAGAAGCAACGGCGCGTTCACCGGCCCTGGCCGCCCACCTGGACGGGCGCGGGCACGGTCAAGGACTGTGCGGGCGCGGGAGCCGGGGCCGCCGGAAGCCTTGTACCGGCCTGCGGCTGTGCATTCCGGGGCAGCGCATTTTGAGGCGCGGTATTCCGGGCCGGGGCCGCCGGGGCGGACAGAGCCGGTTGCGCGGCCGGATTGTCCCGGTTGGCAGGCGCGGCGGCACCGGCCTGAGCGCAACGCCGGGCCAGATCCCGCAGCACGGCGGCGGCGCTCTGCACCGAAGCCGGAGCCTGCGGCCCTTCCCGCAAACGCCGGTCCACCCAATAGGCCACAAACAGCAGGGAGTCGTCGTCCAGAGCCTGTCCGCCGCCCTTGCGAATGGCCGCCACCAGAGCGCGCTGCGCCGCCGCCCGCTCTTCAAGAGCGCGCCGGTAGCGGGCGCTCAAACCATCCACCCGCAGTTGCGTCGTGGCGATCTCGGGCTGGGAGGCCTTGTTTTCGCGCAACTGGTCCAGATCAAAGACCGCGGCCGTCATCTGGGAATTGATGTCCACCACGTTCTGGGAAATCTGCTCCAGGCCCTTGATCCGCTTACCCAGATCCGGCACCGAGGCCACGCCCTCCAGCGCGCCGGCCAGCATCACGAAGCGACCCGCCAGAGCCATGTGCATCTCCCGGTTCTGCTCCGGCGACAGGGATTTGGCCGCCGCCTCGCGGTCCAGAGCCGCCATGAAGCGGTCCACATAGAGCGCGTACAGGCTCTGGAGCATGGTGGGATGGAAGGCGTAGCGCAGAAGGCCCGCCCGGCCCCCTTCGACCTGCCCGGCCAGCTTGACGCCATAGCGCTGGTTGACGCTCTGCACGCTGACCGCCAGCGAACCGCCGCGCGGGCCGGGTTTGTAGCGGGAAACCAGATAGGCGGCCAGATCCTCCACAAAGTCCGGACGAACCTTGCTGTCCGCCGTGACCTTGGGAGCCACGGGCTGCACAGCCTCCTGTCCTGCCATGCCCGGCGCTCCGCCGCTTCCGGCGAGCCCGCTCTGTCCCGGCGGCAGGCTGGTGTCCACCGGCGCGGGCACCGTGCCCTGCACGTTCTGCCCGGCCAGAGTGCCCGGAGCGGTGCTCGGATTGGTCACCGCGCTCGGCGGAGGCGGCGGAGCGTCGCGCAGCAGATCGCCCACCCCGGCCAGGGGCGTGCCGCTGGTGGCATTGTCAATGACGCCGGCGGCCTGTTCCCGCCACTGATCGCGGGTGGAGGGGTCGCGGGTCAGCCAGAAAGCCGCGCCGCCCACGGCCAGCACCGCCACCAGGGCCAGCAGCCCGGCTTTGCGCCCCGCGCCCTTGCCGGGACGGGGTTTGGGGAGGTTCATGATGTCGGGAACCTCGGGCGTTTTCTTTTCCAATTTCATGCAGATCTCCTCATGACCATTTCCAGGTAAAAACTGCGCCCATGCCGTTTTTACCTGTCGGCTGGAGCGCGAACGCAGTCGCGCCTTCCAATGGCAGATAAAACGTACTTGAATTTTTATCTGAAATTGGAAGCACGGGGCGCGGCCCGCCGCTTCCGGCAGCGCTTTTTCCCTGTTTTCATGGTATCATTGCTTTTTTCGGGTGTGAATACTTTTTCTAGACATTGTCTTGAAGCTCCGGCCGCATGAAATATCTAATTTCAGATATTGCGGAAAATGCATTCTCCCGCCCGGCCTCTGTCCGGCCCGGCAACCGAGGTTTTCGGCAAAAACCGGCGACGCCCCTCAGGGAGGGCCCGTCCGGCCGCGCCGGACAAGACTTTTCTTTTTACTCCCGGTCCCGCTTTGTATTGACGCACGGACGCCATATGGTTACTTGAGAGGCAATACCATCACGCATCCGCGCGATGGCCGGGTGTTTTTTTTCGGGTGTCTCATTCATTTTTGCATACAGAGGGAGTTATGCCAAACTACGTCTATTTTCTTCTGGCTGTGGCCGCGCTGATTGTCGGCTACATCATCTACGGGGGCATTGTCACCAGAGTCTTCGGCGTGCAGCCGAGCCGCGCCACCCCGGCCCAGACCCATGCCGACGGCGTGGACTACGTGGAAATGCCGGTCTGGAAAGTCTGGCTGGTCCAGTTGCTGAACATCGCGGGCGTGGGCCCGGTGTTCGGCCCCATTCTGGGCGCGCTGTGGGGCCCTTCGGCCCTGCTCTGGATCGTGATCGGCACCATCTTCGCCGGCGCGGTGCATGACTATATGTCGGGCATGCTTTCCATCCGTTACGGCGGGGCCAACGTGCCCACCTTCGTGGGCTACAACCTGGGCAGCGCCGCCAAACAGATCATGCGCGTCTTCGCCGTGGTGCTGCTCATCCTGGTGGGCGTGGTCTTCGTGGCCGCCCCGGCCGCCCTGCTGGCCAAGCTGACGCCCTCCGCCCTGAACCTCACCTTCTGGGTCTGTGTGATCTTCGCCTATTACTTCCTGGCGACCATTATGCCCATCGACAAGATCATCGGCCGCTTCTACCCCATTTTCGGGGCCATCCTGATCTTCATGGCCGTGGGCATCACCGTGATGATGTTCGTCAGCGGCACGGAATTCTACAATTCCGCCCAGTGGGCCAACCAGAATCCCAAGGGCCTGCCCATCTTCCCGCTGGTGTTCATCACCATTGCCTGCGGCGCGCTGTCCGGCTTCCATGCCACCCAGTCTCCGCTCATGGCCCGCTGCATGGCCAATGAAAAGCTGGGCAAGCCCGTGTTTTACGGCAGCATGGTGGCCGAAGGCTTTATCGGCCTGGTCTGGGCTACCGTGGGCATGAGCTTCTACCACGGCCCCGAAGCCCTGGCCGCTGCCTTGGCCGCCGGTGGTCCCGGCAACGTGGTGACGGAATCCTCCTTCGCCCTGATGGGCACCGTGGGCGGCATCCTGGCCATTCTGGGCGTGGTGGTGCTGCCCATCACCTCGGGCGACACGGCCTTCCGCGCCGCGCGTCTGACCATCGCCGAAACCTTTAACTATTCCCAGAAGGCCATTTCCCCGCGCCTGCTCATCGCCGTGCCCATGTTCGTGATCGGCATTATCCTGTCGCAGGTGGACTTCAACATCATCTGGCGCTACTTCGGCTGGGCCAACCAGTCCCTGGCGACAATCGTGCTCTGGGCCGGGGCGGCCTACCTTGTCCGTCGTGACCGCTGCCACTGGATCTGCACCATACCCGCCGTGTTCATGACCGCGGTCTGCGTCTCGTATATCTGCTTTGAGCCTTCCATGGGCTTCGGCATGGGCATCGACATCTCCAACATCATCGGCGTGGCCGCCGCCATCGTGGCTTTTGTGGCCTTTATGGTGCTGGGTCGCCGCACGGTGGACGGCGCGCCTGAAAACGTCTAGAGCAGATCAACGTTGAAATGCCCCGGGGGCTGTTTCCACATCAAGGATTTTCGTTCTCTGCCGCGAAGGGACTTATTCAAACCCGACCTTCGCACGGGGCAAACCGGACGCAGACAGAGGGCGAAAGGGCAATTTAGAAACAGCTCCCGGCGGTCCAGCCGCGTATTGCGCGCCCGTCCGGCGCGGGCTATAAAGGTTCCTCCGGACAGGACGCGTTGATCAACTGATGACAAACTCCGCTTACGCGGTGTTTGCTCCGCCATCGGCTCGTTTTCAAAAAAACTTGCCGGGCGGTAAGGCGCAAAAATCAAGGGAAATGCCCGGCACGGCCGGGCACCCTTCGGGCAACTAACCGCACGGCAAAGCCGTGGCCTGCTCCTGATTTTTGGTCGCGTTGACGCTGTCAACGCTCTCCGGGCAGGGCGTCACAGCCCTGCCCTTTTTTTCAGCGCCGGAAACGGCGCAATCACATCTGCAACCCGAAACGGGAGTGCGTATGCCGACCCCCCCTAATATTCTGACCATTGCCGGTTCCGACTCCGGCGGCGGCGCGGGTATCCAGGCCGACCTGAAAACCATCATGGCCCTGGGCGGCTACGGCATGAGCGTCATCACCGCCCTGACGGCCCAGAACGGCCTGGGCGTCACGGGCATCCAGGCGCCGGAGCCCGAATTCGTGGCTCTGGAACTCGAAACCGTGCTGGCAGGCTTTCCCGTGGCCGCGGCCAAAACCGGCATGCTGTTTTCCGCGGGCATCATCCGCGCCATCAGCCCCATTCTGCGCCGCCGCGCCTTTCCCCTGGTGGTGGACCCCGTGTCCGTAAGCCAGAGCGGCAGCCGCCTGTTGCAGGAGGACGCGGTGACGGCTCTGAAAGAAGAAATCCTGCCCGGCTGCGATCTGCTCACGCCCAACCGGCCCGAGGCCGAAATGTTGACCGGCCTCAGCATCGCCGACGTGGAGGACGCCTTCGCGGCGGGCGAAAAGCTGCTCCACATGGGGGCCAGGGCCGTGCTGATCAAGGGCGGCCACATGGACAGCTCCATTGTGGTCACGGATTGCCTCTGTCTGCCCGGCGAAGCGCCCAAGGCTCTGCCCCAGGCCAAGGTGGAGACCGCCAACAACCACGGCACGGGTTGCACGCTTTCAGCGGCCATCGCCACGGGCCTGGGCAAGGGCCTGCCCCTGCGGGTGGCCGTGACCAAGGCCCAGGAATTTCTCAATCTCGCTCTGCGCAAAAGCTACAGCCCCGGCAAAGGCTGCGGCCCGGTCAATCACGCGGCGGCCCTGAACGTCTGACCGGAAGCTGCCGCAAGACGGCAGCTCCGCCTTTTGGCCCGCAGTTTGCAATTCCCTTTGGCGGTTCAGGACAGGCGTCAAAAACAAGGCGGAGTTTGCATGCCGTTTCGCTTCAAAATGCAGAAGGTGCTTGACTACCGGGAGCAGTTGGAAGAAGAGGCCAAAGTGCGCCTGGCCACGGCGCAGCGCCGCTTCCAAGAGGCCCGGGAACGCCTGGACGCGCTCCAGGCCGAACTCCGGGGCGCCCAGGACCGCCTCTGCAACGAAGCTCTTATGGAAGCCGGTGAGCGCTGGCTGCTGGAGCAATACGTCAAGGGCCTGCGCGGCGACGTGGCCGCAGCCTCCCTCCAGGCGCGCATGCTGGCCCAGATGGTGGAGGAAGCCAGAAATCTGCTGGCGGCCCGCGCCATAGACAAAAAACTGCTGGAAAAACTCAAGGAACGGCAGAAACACTACCATGCCCGCGAAGAACAGTTGAAGGAGCAACGCTTCAATGACGAAATCGCGACCCTCCGCTACAAGGCTCCGTCTTTCTAGGCTCTTTCGCTGGCTGGCGGTGCTTTGCTTTATCAAACTTGCCATTCTGGGCATGCTCATGCTGGACGTGCCCCTGCCCGCCTGGCTCGGCGGCGTGCCGAATGACACGGCGCGGCTGGATACTCAAAAAACCACGCGGGAAACCGTGCCTGAGGCTGGCCCCGTCGCCTCGGTCAGCCCGGCGGCCACGGCATCGCGCGACCCGGATTCCCGGGAAAATCTGCGAAAAAGCGCCCCGGCGGCCGCATCCTCCGGACAAGACCTTCAAACAGACCCGCTGCCCGGCGGCGACATGCCTCAGGGTTCCGCCGCCGCGCAACTGGCCGCCGCCGCGAAGCCGCGTCGGCACGCGCAGCAGGCGGGCACGGAATCCGCGCTTCCCGCACCGCTGGTGACGGCCAAAGTCCGCAGCGTCCCTGACGCGGACAGTGCCGCCTTCACGCCGCCCAGCCTGCCCGCTCCCGCGCCTCTCGGCGCTCCCGTGGCCGAGGCCGGCACTCCGGCTCCGGCCGAAAATCCCGTATCCCTGCTGGCCGCAGCACCGGCCAGACAACCCGGCCACGACGACGGCCTTCTGGACATACTGGACCTGAAAAGCCTGCCCATTCCGGGACTCGGCAGCGTTCAGGCCGCGCACGCCGCCGCGCTGGACATGCCCGTGCCCCAGGCCCCGGCCGCGTCGTCCCCCTTTGCCCCGGCGGAACAGACCGCGCCCATGGCCATGCCCGGCGCGCCCGACATTCCGGCCGATATTCCGCGAGGCCAGGGAACCGACGGAGCCCCCCTGCCTCCGCGCGGCGCCGGAGCGTCCTCGGCCCTGCCCTCGCTGCCGCAAAACGGACAGCCCGCCACCCTGCCGCCGCCCGCGCCCCGCGTGACGCCCACCGCTCCCCCCGGCGATCCCAACGATAAAGCCCAGGACCTGGCCCGCCAGCAGCAGGATATCCTCATGCTCCGGCAGCAGATGGACCAGCGCCTGAAAGATTTGCAGGACGCCGAACAGAAGATGAAGGACATGATCCGCGAGGCCAAAGGCCTGGAAGACAAAAAAATCCGCAATCTGATCCAGATGTATGCCAACATGAAGCCCCGGACGGCGGCCAAGGCGCTGGAAAGCATGGACGAGCGCGTGGCCATTCGTATTCTCTCGGGCATGGCTCCCAAGCAGTCCGGTGAAATCCTGACCTATACCAATCCGGTCAAGACCGCCAAGTTCACGGAACTGATCACCCGCATGAGGCTGCCGGACTGATGCGCCTGAAACTGCTGCTGGCCTATCTGGGCACCGGCTACAGCGGCTGGCAGATCCAGGAAAAGCCGTCGCCGCCGCCCACTATTCAGGGCGAGCTGGAAGCCGCCCTGCGCGTGCTGGCCGGCGCGCCGGTGCGGGTGCACGGTTCAGGCCGCACCGACGCGGGCGTGCACGCCCACGGCCAGGTAGCCCATTGCGATGTCCCCGACGCCAAGGCCGGGTTGCGCTGGCAGCGCAGCCTCAATGCCCTGCTGCCGCCGGAAATCCGCATACTGGCGGCCGAGCCCGCGGCGGCGGATTTTCACGCCCGCAAGGATGCCCTGCGCAAAACTTACGTGTACCAGTTCTGGCAGGAACGCGCCTTTGTGCCGCCGCAACTGGCCCCCTTTTTCTGGAACTGCGGCCCGCTGGATGTGGAAGCCATGCGCGCGGCCCTGCCCCATCTGCTGGGCGAGCACGATTTCGCCGGGCTGCAAAACGCGGGCACGGACATGGAAAGCACCACGCGCACCGTTTTCCGGGCGGAACTGGACATCCCGCCGCCCTGCGAATTCTATCCTCCGCACGCGCCCGGGCTGCGCCTGACCGTCACGGCCAACGGCTTTCTCAAGCAGATGGTACGCAATATGGCCGGGTTGCTGGCGGCCTGCGGGCAGGGAAAAATCCGGCCTGAAAACGTGCCGGACCTGCTGGCGGCCCGCGACCGCCGGGCCGTGCCCTCGGCCACGGCCCCGGCCGGGGGGCTGGCGCTGGCCAGCGTGGAATATGCCTGAAACATAAAAAGCCGTCGGTAATCGACGGCTTTTTAACATTGGCGCCTTGCTGCGCACTGAGGATTTTTCTCCTCTGCCCGCGCCGGACTGAGGAGAAGTTGTTAAATCATATCGCTGTTGGGCTGCTGCTCCCGCTCCCTGAATTTCTGCTGGAGCATGAGCGGCAGGGAATCCGGGTCCGCCGGGTCGTATTCAAACATGACGGCCGTACCGAAGCAGGAGAAATATTTGCTGCCGTCAGGATGAAAGGCCACATTTTCATTATAGCCCACAATGGCCTGGGCCCCTTTGTTCATGGCCCGGCACGCCATGCCGAAAAAGGCCTCTTCCGAGTCATAGCCCCGGCAGCAGACCAGGCCCAGCACCTTGGCGATGCGGCGGCCCTCCACCTGATGGGTGGTCACCACGGGAAAACGTCCGGCCAGAAAGACGTCACGCACGCGCGCGGTGGCGTCGGACGCCCGCGTCTGTTTCTCAGCCTTGCGGGCTTTTTTGTCATTGCCTCCCAGCAAAAAAAACATGCTGACCTCCGAACTTGGCGAAATCGGCGCACTTGGCGCTCTTGAATTGCCGGACCTGGCCGGACACGCAAAACTTTTCCGTTCTCCTTTTTGCAAACAGCTTGCCAAGCATGTTTTTATCTTAATTATTCATAGGTTGGATATAAAAAATCCCGACAACTGTCAGCGTCTTGACGGTTGCCGGGATGAGCTACTCCGCTTTCCGGAGAAGGGAAGCCGGAGCTTTGCAAAAATATTTTGCGCTACGACTGATTGGCCGCCCGCGCAAAGGCGTTATACGCCTCGCGGCTGCGACCGACGATACTATTCAGATCGCGCCGCAACGGGCTGTAAAAGCCTTCGGAGAGACCGCGCGCGAGTCCCTGGGGAAAGAGCGCGGCTTCCTTGAGAAAGGCCCGGTAAACCCATTCCAGTTCCGGCGAAGCCGGGAAAGGCGGCCGCCCGGCAAGGGCAATGGCGGATTCCAGCTCCTGACGCAATTGCTCCAGGGCTTCCTTATCCGGCTTTTCCGGGCCGAGCAATCCGGCAGCCTTGCGGAAAAGGGAAAAAATCTTTTCAGCCGCCACAATCTGCCGTTGAAGCGGATGGTCGCGCAGCAGCACGTCCTCGGCCTGCGCGGCCCGGGCCTCCACAACTTCCAGATAACTGTCGCGGGCGGCCATAAAGGTCGCATGGGCCGCGCCCAGGCTTGCCGCCAGCTTTTTCCCCTGGGCTCCGTCGTCCCGGATGCTGTCGTCGCGCACGTATTTTTCCAGGGCCTTGTAATCCGCCAACATGGCGTCCAGGGACTTGTCCATGTCCGTGACCCATTGAGCCAGATGCGCTTCCACCTCAGCCGAAAAAAGCCCCTTGGCGGGCGCGAGGCCTTTGGCCGCTTCGCCGCGCGCGCCGCGTACGGCGGGCCGGGGCGCGAGCCGCCAGTTTTCCAGATAGGCGCGCACATTGGTCAGCAACGCGTCGGGCTGGCCGTACCAGCCGCTGGCCAGCACTCCGGCGGCGGTATTGTAAAAGGCCACCATCCTGTCGGCCTGCTTCTTTTCCTCAGGCGTGGCCGGAGGCCGGGATACGGGCGCGGGGACAACGGAGGGAGCGGAAGCGGCAGCCCCCGGCGAAGACGGCACGGCGTCAGGTGAGGCGGGCGCGCTTTGTCCGGCGGCCCTGCCGCTTTTCTGGTCGTCGTCGGAACCGCAAGCCGCCAGAGCAAAGACCAGGCACAGGCAGCAGAACAAAAATAGTGCTTTTTTCATGGGAATAAACCGGGTTGTGCCTCTGTGCCGGGGCTCCAGCGGAGAGGCGGGAATGCGTACAACAAAGCAAGGAAAAATGGCTCTAATCAGTGCTTCCGCAGCCCAGAGCATTTCAACTTTGAAATGCTCTAACGCCGAACGCGCTGAGGTGCGCCGCGAAGACCGACCCGACGGGCGGCCCGTAGGGCCGTGCCTGTAGCCCAAAGGGCGTACAGGCATCGAGAGCAACGCGGCGTGGATTCCGGAAAAGCGACCGAAGGCAGCCCGAAGGGCTGTCCCCGTTGGCGACAACGGAGCCATACGGGGATCGACAGCAGCGATAACCGCGCTTTTTCCGGAATGCCCCCTTTGAAGCGCAAAGCGTTTCAAAGGTAATCTATTCTAGGGGCTGATTGCAAAAATTTCGAGCATAGCCATGCTCTCAATTTTCGCAGGATCATCAGCGAAAAACCGCGTTTTTCACTGACCCACGGCGGCTACGCCCCGCAAAACCCTACAGGTTTTGGATGTCTAATTTTTCAAATCAGACTCTGGCCCTGATCCAGTCATTGAGCCCGGTGAGATCCTCGCCCCAGGGGAAGGGGCCGCCCTTGAGCTCCTGCCCTACCCCGTAGAACAAGGTGCCCACCTGTTCCGCCGCGTCGCGGTCCGTCACGGCGTCGCCCACCATCAGGGCGTTTTCGGACTCCACCCCGGCGCTGCGCACGATTTCGGCCAGCAATTGGGCCTTGGCGGGCGGCGAACCGTGAATATCGGTAAAATAGCCTTCCAGCCGCCGTTCGTGCAGCACCAGGCGCAGTTCCTCTTCCGGCGCGCCGGAGCAGACATAGAGCGGCAATCTGCCGTGCCAGCTTTCCAGCACGTCCCGCACGCCGGGAATCAGCGGGCAGCGACGCACTTCGTCCAGGGCATACTCCGCGAAGCGGCGGCCCCATTGGGTGGATTCCTCTTGGCTGATCTCGCGGCCCAGCACTTCGCGAAAGAACCACTCGAACTTCTTGTAGCGGCTGACCCCGCCGTGCACCGTATGGTACATGACGAAGCGGTCCCGCGCTTCCGGGCCGAAAGGCTCGGCCAGCCGGGCGAAGGCCCGCGTCTTGACCGGCACGCTGTCCAGAATCACTCCGTCGCAGTCAAAAACCAGACATTGCAAAGGCATAAGTTTTCCTCAAAAAATAATGTCACGTATTGTCCCGGTTGCAACGGCGCATGCGAGAGCATTTCAAGTGTCAAACGCTCCGGGGCTGTTTCTAAATTGAGGAGTTTTTCCTTTCCAGCGAGGAAAACAAGCTTTTTGCGAAAGGAGTATACTCTCAATGGTACGCGACTGGAGCAAAAAGCGCAGGTTGACGAAGCTGGAAGGCAAAAGAACCAATTTAGGACAGCCCCTAGCCCCGGCGGCCGATAACCTTGGCCGGCACCCCGGCCACAATGGAAAAAGGAGCCACATTGCGCGTCACCACCGCGCCCGCGCCGACCACGGCCCCGCGCCCGATGCGCACATCGGGCGTGATCACGCAGTTGGCCCCGATCCAGACATCGTCTTCAATAATCACTTGGCCCGGCTGATGGCCCTGGTGCATAATGGGCAGATCCTGCCGCGCGAAGCGGTGATTGGCCGCGCGGATCACCGTGCCCGGCCCGATGGCCGTCTGCGCGCCGATCTCGATGCGGCCGTTGTCGGCCCCCAGATGGGCGCAGGGCGACACGGCCACATTCTCGCCCAGCGTCAGGCTGCCGCCCCCGGCGGTCACGAAACAGCCCCGCCCCAGGCGCACGCCCCGGCCCAGACGCATATTGCGGCACCCGGCCAAGGTCAGGCCCGTGCCGAAACGCACCGAGCCGCAGGCCGCGAACAGCCAGCGCCAGGCCAGCAGGCGCAGGGCCAGGCCCAGAGGCGTGGGCACCCAGGCAAAAAGCGCGATCCAGAACTCTTCCAGGGCGGCCCCCAGGCGGGATTGGGCCGACGGCTTGTCTACATGGCCCGGGCCGCCTGGGCCGCACGCCCCACAGGAGCCGCAAGAACCGGAAGCCCCGGAGGAATCGGAAGAGCCCGGCGCGCCCGGAGGCGTGGCGGGCGAAGCGGGCCGCGCCATTTACTTGCTATACTCCCGCATCAGGTCGTCGCCCTCCATGAGCCGGGCCACGCGCGCCAGGTCCTCGGGCGTGTCCACGCTCCAGGTGCGGCAGTCCGTGGGCACCATGCGCACTTTTTCCCCGTATTCCAAAATACGCATCATATCCACGGATTCGTAGATTTCCAGCGGGCTTTCCTCCATTTCATTGAAGCGGAGCAGATAATCGCGCCGGAAGGGAATAATGCAGACCTGTTTGCGCATGGGCACCTTATCCGAGCCTTTTTTACGGGACGGAATGGGCTCGCGCGAGAAATACAGGGCGTTATTGAAGCGGTCCACCACCACCTTGACCTCGTTGGGGTCCTCGAATTCTTCCAGGGTGTCCATCTCGGCCATGAGATTGACCACATTGATGGACGGATCGTCCAGCATGGGCTGCACGGCGGCGTCGATCATCTCCGGCCGGACCATGGGCTCGTCGCCCTGGACCATGACCACGATGTCGGCCTTCTTGCCCGTGGCCTCTTCGATCTTGAGCAGGGCCTCGGCGGTGCGCGTGGAGCAGCGCACATGGTGGTCGCCGGTCATCACGCATTTGAGGCCCGCATTCTTGCAGTAATCCTCTATGATGCTGTCGCAGGTGGCCACATAGGTATCGGACAGCACCTTGCTCATGGCCGTGCGGAAGGTCACATGGCCCACCATAGGCACATTGTGGATCAGGGCCAGCGGCTTGCCGGGATAGCGGCTGGAACCCATGCGCGCCGGGATGATGGCGATGATGTTCATTGATTCCTTCTCCTTGGAAAAGATGGCGATGTTATGTACGCGGCTACAGACGCCGCAGCAGATCTTCCAGTTTTTTCCGCGCCGCGCTTTCGGCGGCCAGCCGCTCCCGCAGGGAGTTCAGGGCCTGTTCACTTTTGCCGATGGTATCAAAGAGCCCCCGCAAAAGATAGAAGGCCCCACCCTCGCCGTAGGCCGCGTTGTCCACCGGCCCGGCATAGGGGCTGCCGCCCAGGCGCAGCCAGCGGGCGTAATCCCTCTGCCATTCGGGGAAGCAGGCGGCCGTGAGCCCGTCGTTCCAGAGCTTGTACGCGCCGAAAGCATGCACCACAGGCGCATACACGGCCGCCGGATTGCGCGGATGGCAGTTGAAGCGCCGGGGCAGTTCGGCCAGTTCGCCGGGCCGCTCGATGCGCATCCACTGGGCCAAGGCATTGAGAGCCGCCTGATCCGGATAGCGCAGCTTGGGACCATGGGCTTGCAGAAAATCCAGACAGCGTCGCTCCAGCGCCTCCGGATCGCGCAGGCCGCGCCGCCAGACCATGACGCCGGTATTCAGATTGGGCGCGTCGCCGTCCACACCGGGCACGGGCTCATAAAAATTGACAGCCGCCCCGCAGGTGCGGCCCTCGCCGGTGAATTCAGGATCTTCCACGGCCAGAGCCAGCGGGCCGTGGCTGAAGACATCCCCCACGTCGTCCTGCACCACCAGATCGGTATCCAGCCAGAGCACGCTTTCATAGTCGGCCAGCAGGCGGAAACAGGCGAATTTGGCCAGGGAGAGCGGGGAAAGAAGGCGCACGGCCTCGGGTCGAAGACCATCACAGGCCACGGCAAACGGCTCGCAACGCGCGCCCAGGCCTTCCAGCAGGGCCCGGTCCGACGGGCGCAGGCCGTCGTCGTGAAAGACGAGAATGTCCGCGCCCAGATCCGGATTGTGCCGCCGCAGGGCCAGCAGCAATGTCCCTGCCGCAAAGGCCCAGTCGCCGGTGACGCCCAACGTCACCAGACGGGAGGACTTGCGGGCAGGCGCGCGACCAGGCTCGCAAAAAGGCCGGGCGTCGCCGCCCGCCAAGGCGTCAGGCGCCGTCTCAGTCATCCGTGGGGACCAGATATCCCCCTTCGGCCTGCAATTCCGTGTGCAGTTCCCTGTGCTCATCTTCCATGACCCGCAAAATGCCCTGCCCCAGGTCCACTGTCAGCGGCGGCACCAGCTTGCGGCCCACCTTGGGCATGAAAGCATAGGGCGTGACCTGGTAATGGCCGCTGTTGGGATCGTTCTGATAGTTGATGGTCAGCTCCTTGCCGAGCATTTCGCCGATCATCTTGAACAGATCCCCGACCCGCATGGGCTGGTTGCCGGAAATGATGATGTTCTGATTCTCGAATTCCGGGGCCAGCACCGCCAGGGTGGCCGTGGAGGCGTCGTCCACGTGCACGTATTCGCGCAGGGCCGTGGGCGCGCCGTAATAGGTGATCGCGCCCGTGGTCAGGGCTTCGTAGACAAAGCGGTGGATGGCGTTGCGCCTGTCCGCGCGCGGGCCGTAGAGCGAGCCGTAGCGCAGTATGGTATACGGCAACTTGTGCATGGCCTGGTAGTTCTCGATATAAATCTCGCAGGCCTGCTTGCTGCAACGGTAAAAGCCGCCGGATTTGCCGTAGACATAGAGGGAAGAGGCGAAGACGTAACGCCTGACCCGCTCCCTGCGGCAGGCCTCAAGGATCATGACGTTGCCCAGGACGTTGATCCGCGCCGTGTCCACCGGGCGGTTGTTGGCCTCGCCGATGTCCGCGATGCCCGCGTAGTTGAAGACCATGTCCGCGCCTTCCACGCCCCGGCGCACAGTTTCTTCGTCCAGGATATTGCCGGTCAGCATGGTCTGGTCCGGACGCAGCCAAGGCGAGGGATGCAAATCCACAATGGTCACCGCGTGCCCGGCCTCGGAGAGCTTGTCGCAGATATGCGAGCCCAGAAAGCCGGAACCGCCGAAAACAGTTATTTTCACAGCTAGTTCTCCACGCCGGGGCGTTCGGCCCCTTGCCATAAAAATACCGAATCAATGCCGTAGGCGATGAAACGACTGCCCGCCGCCACCTGCCGGGCCAGTTCCGCCGGGTCCGGCTGCACGATATGCAGGCCCATGCGCGCCTTGTGCTTGCGGCAGGCCGCCTGAATGCGCGCCATGGCCGCCTGGAAGTCCGGATGGTCGAATTGCGCGGTCAGGCCCATGCTGCCCGAAAGGTCGTAGGGCCCCACCATGATGGCGTCCAGGCGGGGATGGGTCAGAATGGCGTCCAGATTGTCCACGGCCCGGATGTGCTCGATCTGGGCCACCAAGAACAGCCCCGGCGCGCGTTCTTGCCGGTAGTTCTCAAAATCCTTGCCGAAGACGTTGGCCCGGCAATAGCCCACGCCGCGATATTCCGCGGCGGTTTCGCCCGCCTTGCGCCAACTGTCCTGACCGGGATACACGGACCAGTCAATGGCCCGGTCGAGCTGTTCCCGGCTTTCGATCATGGGAAAGATCAGGCCCTGGGCCCCGGCTTCCAGCGCGGACTTGATCTGGCTTTTTGCAGCCTCGGGCAGGCGGGCGAAGGGCGCGGCCCCGCCGCACTCAATGGCCCGGAAGATATCCGGCAGGCCGGTGCGGCCGAAGGAGCCGTGTTCCATGTCCACGGCCACCCAGTCGTATCCGGCGCGCGCCATGAGCTCGGCCACGTCCGTGGAGGGCAGTTGCAGCCAGGTGCCCACGGTGGGCTTGTCGCGGGCCAGCAGGGCGCGGATGTCATGTACTGTCATATGAAAACGGCTTGCCGCCGGGGGTTGGGGTTGCGGGACGATGCAGCATAGCGCTTGGCCGTCCGGGGCGCAATATCTCCGCCGGGGGCATGCAGGGCAATCAAATGAATAGGATGAGCATTTTTTGTGTCCGGAGTGAAAAAGAAAAACACTCTTGCCCCAGCCTTCCTGTACCTTTGCAATTATTTTACAAAATCCGCCTCTTCCGCGCGGGCGGCGATATCGGCGCGTTTTTGCTGCTCACGTACTTGAGTAGCGCACCTCACGGTGGAAAAGATCGCGCGGCACAGACGGAAAGGCCGTAACCAGATCGTGAAGGCCCAGAGGCCCAGCCCGCAGAAATGACACCCCCGAAGCGGCTGCCGCAGTTCGCCCTAAAGCCAGGACCAAGGGCTCCCTTCTCCCGGTAACGAGAGCGCCCCCACTTGCGAAAAGTGGGGGCGCTCTCTAACTATGGGGGCATATTTATTATCAGGCCCCCTACTCTTTCCATTTTGAAAGACGCTGTAAAATAAAATCCATCTGCTGGAATTTTAGTCTTTCCTCATCCGAAGCCTTCTTCAAAAATCTAATCAGTTCTTTAGTCGATTCTTGTCTTATTTCACGCGGAGAACCATCATCAATTTGTACTACCAGAGAAATAGGCAATCCTACCCCTTTATATATATCGAAAATTCGATAATAAGAAGGATTTTCGCGTCCATGTTCAATGTTAGATATTGTATTTGCCGGCACGCCGGATAATCGCGATAGTTCAGCAAGCGTCAAATCGGCCTGCTCCCGAAAACGTTTTATACGCTCTCCAATACGTAACAACTCCTCTGATTCTTTATAACTATTTTTAGCCATCGAACTTACACTAAAATGTTAGGGTTACTCTTTCTCTTTCCATGAATTGATTCTTTTGGAAGATAAAAACAAGTTGATTCAGTTTCTGGCGTTCTGCATCTGTCAATTCATTGATCAAGACTAATCGCTCTTTCGTGGATTCAATATATCCCGCATCATCATGTCCTCGTGTTGAACGAAAGCTGTGATAGGCAGACCTAATCCAGCGGAAAAACCACATAACGTATCGTATCGAGGGTTTCCATTTCCCCGCTCAATCTCAGCAAGTGTAGTGCACATCAGCCATCCCGGCGAGTTGGGCGATAGTAAGCCCTGCACGCTATCTGTATATCCGTAGTTGCTTTCTAATCAGAATACACCGGCTTATATGCTTTTATAATTGATTTATATTATGTTTATAGCACAAAAAATCGTCAATGCAATCAGTTTATTACATAAAAATAAACATGATATAATTGTATATACTGCTATATTATAGATAGCAAAATTCAATAAATTTAAATAAACATTTATACAAGTAGAAAACATAGCTAAAAAAAATTCAACAAACAATATAAAAAATATATGCATAAATTGACTATAAAACCTTCGGGCATAACTAGTTGCATTATTTAAAAAGACTCCTTTCCCATCCCCAATGACAACACAACTAATTGAAATAAAAAATATTCAAAAAATGCAGATAGAATTGGGGAGGGGTCATCGGTTAACCTGCCCCTATCCGTGGACCTCGGTGGACCTCGGCGTCAGGGCTATCCGGCCGGCGTTTTTTCATGATCGCCGCCGCGCGGCCCCGCCAAAGCCCGTCCTTCTTTCCCTTTGCCCGCAAAGCGGCTATGCTGGCCGGGAACACGTTTATCCGCGCAATTGGCGCCATCGGCCCCAGGAGAAGCCCATGTCTTTCAAACGCAATGTCTATCTGAAAACCCTGCCCCTGCCCGAGGCAGTGGCCAAAGTGCTGAACGCCCTGGCCCGATCCACAGCGCGGGGTGACGCCCGCGCGCCCGCGCCGGGCAAAACGCTCTGCCCGGCCCAGGAGGCCGTGGGCCGAATGCTGTACGAGGCCGTGCACGCCCGCTACTCATCACCCAACTGCCATGCGGCGGCCATGGACGGCTACGCCGTGCGCGCGGCCGACACCTTTGCGGCGCGCGAGGGCGAGCCCGTGTTGCTGCGCGAGGGCGAAAGCTGTTTCGCGGTCAATACCGGCCATCCCCTGCCCGCGGACTGCGACGCCGTGATCATGATCGAGCACGTGGCCGTGGACGGCAAGGGCGGAGTGAGCATCGAGGCCCCGGCCTTTCCCTGGCAGCATGTGCGGCGCATCGGCGAGGACATTGTGGCCACGGAACTGCTCTTCCCGCGCAACCACCAGATCCGGCCCTGCGACGTAGGGGCCCTGCTCTCCGGCGGCATCTGGGAGGTGCCGGTATGGGAGCGGGTGCTGGTGCGCATCATCCCCACCGGCGACGAGGTGCTGGATTTCGAACAACGGCCCGATCCGGGCCGGGGGCAGGTGGTGGAATCCAACTCCCAGGTTCTGGCGGCCCTGGCCCGCGAGCTGGGCTGCCGGGTGGAGCGCGTCAAACCCGTGCCGGACCAGCCTGAGCAATTGCGCGCGGCCCTGCGGGACAGCCTGGACGCGGGCGCGCATGTAGTCATCTTCTGCGCCGGTTCCTCGGCGGGCAGCAAGGACTACACCCGCTCGATCCTGGAAAACGAAGGGGAAATTCTGGTCCACGGCATCGCGGCCATGCCCGGCAAGCCCTCGCTGGCGGCCATCTGCCGGGGGCGGCCCGTGTTCGGCGCGCCGGGCTATCCGGTGAGCAGCCTGATCTGCTTTGAGGAACTGATCACCCCGGCCATCTGCCTGCTGGCCCACCGGTCCCTGCCCGCGCGGCCCGAAATCGAAGTGGAGCTGACCCGCAGCCTGCCTTCGCGCCTGGGCCTGGAGGAATTCGTGCATCTGGCCGTGGGCCGGGTGGGGGAAAAGGCTGTGGGCATCCCGCTCAACCGGGGCGCGGGCAACATCAGCACCGTGACGCGCGCCCAGGCGGTCATGCGCATCCCGGCTGAGGCCGAGGGCGCGGCCGAAGGCAGCTTGGTGCGGGCGCGGCTTTCCGTGCCGCCCGCCCGGCTCTATGACAATCTGATCTGCGTGGGCAGCCACGACAACGTGCTGGACCTCCTGGCCGATGAACTCATGGGCCTGCCGCACGCCTTCCGCCTGATTTCCGCGCACGTGGGCAGCATGGGCGGCATCACGGCCCTGAAAAAGAATGTCTGCCATATGGCGGGCATGCATCTGCTGGAAGAAGACACCGGCGACTTCAATTTCGCCTTTCTGCACAAATATTATCCCGAAGGCAGAATCATCCTGCTCAATCTGGCCATCCGCCAGCAGGGCCTGATCGTCCCGGCGGGCAACCCCAAAGGCATTCAGGGCGTGGAGGATCTCAAGGGCCGGGGCCTGCGCTACATCAACCGCCAGCGCGGCGCGGGCACGCGCATTCTCTTTGACTGGCATCTGCGGCGCGCGGGCCTCAAGCCGGCCGACGTGGACGGCTACGCCAAGGAGGAAAGCACCCATATGGCCGTGGCCGTCAACGTGCTGACCGGCGCGGCGGACTGCGGCATGGGCATTTTCGCGGCGGCGCGGGCTTTGGGCCTGGATTTCGTGCCCCTGGCGCGCGAGCGCTATGATCTGGCTGTTCCCGAACGCTTCTGGGAAGACCCGCGCATTCTGGCCGTGCGCGACATGCTGCTGGCCGATGCCTTCAAAACCCGCCTGGAAAATCTGGGCGGCTATGAAACCCGGCTCACCGGCTGGATCATGCGGCCCGGCGTCCGATTGGGGGAATAGAACGTTATGCGCCTGGGCGGCGAGCAATGTTCAGGCGGCCCACATCGCCCGCCGCCCCATGTTCCCATTATTCCACTGTTCCGCTGTAAAACCGCAGCGGTTTGCCGCGACGGCATAAAGGGCCACGGGCTCGAAGTTACACGCATATATCAGGAGGACATACCATGAAAGTCGGCATTATTCGTTGCCAGCAGACAGAGGATTACTGCCCCGGAACCACGGACTTCGTCACGGCCGCCAAAGGCAAGGGCTCGTTTGAAGCTCTGGGGGCCTGCGAGGTGGTGGGCTTCATTTCCTGCGGGGGCTGTCCCGGCAAGCGCGCCGTGTTGCGCGCCCAGATGCTCCGCGACCGGGGCGCCGAGGCCGTGGCCCTGGCCTCCTGTATCACCAAGGGCAACCCCATCGGCTTTCCCTGTCCCAACCGGGACATGATGCTGGCGGCCATCCGCCGCAAACTGGGAGACGATTTCCCGGTGCTGGAATACACCCATTAGAGCAAAATAACTTTGAAAAGGCGGCTGCGAAAACTGGCACCTTCTCAAAGGTAATCCGCTCCAAGGCGGATCGCCTTGCTTCAGATGAAAGCGGGAGCGGCGGCCGTATCGCATGTCCGGACGCCGCTCCCTCTTTTTTATCCGTCTGGGAAACCCGCTCAGGCCTTTTGCCAGGAAAATACCAGGGGCTCTCTCCGCTCCGACGGCGGCAGCTTTCCTTTGCTGTAGCCCAGGCTCATGGGGCAGACCAGGGAGTAGGACCCCGGCACGTTGTGAGCCCGCTTGAATTCGGGCGTATCCAGAACATGCTCGCCGAAGCCCAGCCAGCAGGAGCCGATGCCCATGCTGTGCGCGGCAAGCATAATATTGGCCGCGCACAGAGTGCAGTCGTAGACATACCAGTGGGACGCCGTATCGCCGTAAATAAGCAACAAGGTGTCGGCATGGTTGAACACGCTGTAGGAAGGTTTGTCCAGCCACTCCCTGTATTGCTCAAAATAGGGGTAGGCGTCGAGATTTTCCAGAAGCCAGGCCCTGGCCGTTTCGGAAAGGAAGCGGATTTCCTCCCTGTCCTGAATGACCGCGAAACCCCACGGCTGCTCGTTGGAGCCCGTGGCCGCCTTGACGCCCAGCGTCAGAAGTTCGCGCAGGGTCTCCTCCTCAATATGCCTGTCCGTATATGTGCGTATGCTGCGTCGTGTTCTGATGCATTCCAGAATGTTCATATTGTTTCTCCTTACGAATAAAATGACACGCTCCAAGCATACCTCCACTCCGCACCAAAGACAAAGGGGCGCGCCGCCGTGCGACGCGCCCCCTCAGGCGAAAAAACGCTGCCCCGCGCCTTACTTGGACACGGCCAGGATGACGTGCATGGCCTTGACGATGGCCGTGACTTTTTTGCCCGGAGCCAGCTGGAGCTTGTCCACGCTGCCCATGGTCACGATGGAGGTGATGCCCGCGCCGCCGGGCAGGTCCACCAGCACTTCGGCATTGACCGCGCCGGGAGTGACCTTGGCCACCGTGCCGTTGAACTGGTTGCGGGTGGAGAGCAGATAGTCCTCGGCGTCGTTCATCAGCAGGACAAAGCTGGCCTTGATCAGGGCCATGGCTTCCACGCCGGGCTTGAGGCCCAGCTTTTCGGTGCTGGCCTGGGTGATGGAAGCCACAATGGTTTGGCCGCCCTCGACGCTCAGTTCCACTTCATCATTGACCGCGCCGGAACGGACCGCAACAACTTTGCCGTGAAAAACATTTCTTGCGCTGGTTTTCATACTCTTTCTCCTTGCTGCGGCGCGAAGTCCGCATCTATGGCGACGGTTTTCCGCCGCCGCAATGTCATTATTGAATACCTGATTATATAAACGCTTTCAGATCAAAGGTCCAGCCTGTCACGCTTTCCGGTGCCCATCCCGCCTTGTCGCGGGGTAATTCCACTCCCCGCGCGCCGTCAACTCTCTGAACCCCTTTAAAATCACGTTTTCAACAAAAAGCGTGATCATTCTCACGCTTTTGCCTCCGCCGATCCTTAATCGACGGCCCTCAGATATTTTTTTAGAAAAAATATCCCGGGCATGCAAAAAGGCGGAGGGGGAGTCCGCCTTTTGCCATCCGGATGGAGGCCGGATGTTGTATCCCGGCGTGATTGGGGCACGCCCGGCATTTGGAAATTCTGTTTCTATTTTTCAGCGGACACGCCTCAGAAGGGCCAAATATTATCCATCAGCCGTGTAAACCAGCCCGGCTTCTGCTTGTCGGCCAGCACGCCGCGTCCGTAGTATTCAATGCTCGCATCCGCGATCTGGGTGGAATAGACGCTGTTTTCCGCATCCACGTCCTTGGCGCGGATCATGCCGCGCACCACCATGTACTCGGTTTCCTCGTTGACACGGATCTCGCGCGCGCCCTCGATCTGCAGCAGGCCGCCGGGCAGTACGCGCAGGACACGGGCCGCCATGGAGGTGGTCACGTAATTTTCACGCTTGGTCTTGCCCGTGGCCGAGAGATCGCTGACCGACGAGGTGTTCAGCACCGGCGTGCCCACGCGGGCCTGCGGGCCGATGCCCACCAGGGGCACAAAGCCGGTCTTGCTTTTGCCGAACATGGCGGCGACCTGGTAGTCGTTGGAGCCGTCCTTGTTGGCCGTGGTTTCGGCCTTGTTCTGGGCCTTGGTGTTTTCCACCAGTTTGACCACCACGATGTCGCCCACGCGCCGGGCGCGGCTGTCGGCAAAGAGGGTGTCCTCCTCGCTGGCGGCGAAGAGCGAGCCGGGATTGTTCGGGCCGCTGGTTTCCTGGCGGTATTCCTGCGGCGGCGTGACCGGATGCTGCAGGGCCGGGCGCTTGTGGGCGCCGCCTCCGCAGGCCGCGCAGAGCAGAAAAGCCAGCCCCAGGACCGGGACGATCAGTTGTGTCTTCATACGCTCCACTCCTCTCAGCCGCGATGAGACGGCCTAATGTATCTCCACTGTGCTGCCGTCTTTGACGGTGGCGTAGATCTGCTTTTTGGTCTGCAAATTCCGCACCGGAATCGTGGCGCCGGGCTCGCCGTCCGCCAGGGCTTCCGCCTGGGTGGTCATGCGCAGATTGCCGCGCGTGTAAATCAAGCTCAGTATCGTGCCACGCCGGACCATAAGCTGGCTGGCAAGATCGCTCTGCAGGATGGGCTCGCCCGTGATCAGGGAACGCGTCACCTGCCAGGGGCCGCCGTGGCCGTCCCAGGGCAGATCGCGCAGCTGGCTGGCGTTGATGCGCATGAAGGTCACGGCTTCGGGCGTCAGCGCGTCGCCTTTGCCCAAAGGCCGGGAAGCCGCGGGCACGGTGATCCAAAGGGTCAGGTTGACCGTGCCGGACACCCGCCGCAGCACCGTGCCGTCCGCCTCCTGCACGGCGAAGCGCAGGGGCACGCGGCCCGGCGTGAGCTTGCCGGGTTCCAGCTGGACGCGCTGCTGGCTGTGCGCCAGGAAAATGTATTCCGGCAGACGAAACTCGTTCAGTTCCGCCTCTCCGGGCATGGCGGACAGTTGCGGCGTCAGGCTTTTGACGACATAGGAACGCAGGTCGTCTTCCCTGAACACCAGGCCGCCGCGCTGGATCACCAGCGAGGTGGGCAGAATGCAGCGCGCGGCCAGCTCATTGCCCAGGCTCTGGCGCAGGGCCTGGGAGAGGCGGGAGCGGTTGATCTGAAGGGGTTTACCCTCTTCCGGCGGCGCGGGCCAGAGCCGGCGGCTTTTAAGGTCGCCCCAGAGCGCGGGGTCCATATGCCCCAGAGGCGCGGCAATGTCGCCCAGCAGCACGCTGTCGGTATTGGTCACGGCCGCCGGGGCCACCTTGAGCCGCCACTCGCCCTGTTCCAGCATGGGCAACTGGTCTCCGGACGCCGGGGGCGCCGCCAGGGGCGCGGCATTGGCCGCGATGAGACCGCGGGTCTTGGCCGCGCGCTGGTCTTGGGCATCGTCGGCCAAGGGCAACTGGGCGGCGCGCACCTGCGGCGGACGCAACTGGCGCTTGATCTGCGAGGGCGAGCGGCGGTTGTTGCGCTCGCTGTCCTGCCAGACGGCCTGCGGCACGCCTCCCTGGGGCCAGGCCCGCGACGGCGCGGGCCACAGGGCGCAGAGCAAGGCCAGGACCACGGCCAGAACCGGCGCAACAGCCGATTTTCGCGCCGAAATCCCTTGCATGGCAAGCATATGCCGTCCGCCCCGCATCTCCCTTCGCTCCTAATTGAAATGCCCTAACTGCGCTTGAGCTGCACAGCCATGCCCAGCATGGAGTCCGAAGTCTGAATGGCCTTGGAGTTGACCTCGTAAGCGCGCTGGCCCACGATCATATTGACCATCTCGTCCACCACTTCCACATTGGACATTTCCAGAAAGCCCTGGGCCAGAGTGCCCACGTTGTCCGTGCCGGGCACGCCTTCGGTTTCCGCGCCCGAGGCTTCGGTGGGCGTGTAGAGGTTGCGGCCGCGCGCGTCCAGGCCCGCCGGGTTGATGAAGGTGTAGAGAGGAATTTCCGCGCCCGCGATTTCCTGGCCCTCGCTGTCCAGGGCCGCGATGTGCCCGGTGGAGGAAATGGAAATGTTCTTGGTTTCCGCCGGGACGGCGAATTCCGGCTGCAGAATGTAGCCGTTGGCCGTGACCACGGTGCCGTCCTGATTGAGCTTGAAGGAACCGGCGCGGGTGTACATCAGTTCGCCGTTCACATCCACCTGGAAAAAGCCGTCGCCTTCAACGGCCACGTCCAGGGCGTTGCCCGTATTCTGGAAGTCGCCCTGGGTGAAGAACTTGTGCACGGCCGTGGGCCGCACGCCCATGCCCACCTGGATGCCCACGGGCAGCCGGTTATCGCCTTCGGTAATGGACCCGGCGATCTTCATGGTCTGGTACATCAGATCCTCAAACTCGGCCCGGCTTTTTTTGAAGCCCGTGGTGTTGACGTTGGCCAGGTTGTTGGAAATGACGTCGATGTTGAGCTGCTGGGCCACCATGCCCGTGGCGCCGGTATACAGGGAACGCATCATGGGGATTTCTCCTTCTCTCAGTCACGCGGGAGGGCCGCGCGCGGGCTAGCCCTGACGGCGCCCTATTTTTTCATTGGCCGCACGGTCCAGGCTGTCCGAGGACTGCATCACCTTTTGATAAGCCTCAAACTGACGCTGCACCTCGATCATATTGACCATTTCCGTCACCACCTGCACGTTGGCCGCTTCGGCGAAGCCCTGCTCCAACCGCGCACCGGCCAGGTAGGCGTCGCCCTCGGCCACAGCCACTTTTTCGCGCGGGCGGAAAAGGTTATGGCCCAGTTTTTCCAGGTTCTGCGGATCGTCCACGTTGATCAGCGCGATCTGGTTGACCACCGCTCCGTCGGCAATGACCTGGCCGTCGCCGCCGATGAGCACATTGCGCGTGCCCGCCGGGATGACGACATTGCCGCCCGTTCCCTGGAGCGGATAGCCCTGGGGGGTCATCACCGTGCCGTCGCCGGACAACAGAAAATGCCCGTTGCGCGTCAAATAATCCCCGTTGGGCGTGGTTACCCGGAAAAAGGCGTTTTCGCCGTTGATGGCCACATCCAGCGGATCGCCGGTGAACTGCATGGAGCCCTGGGAAAAGTCGATTTTGGACACGGCGACGCGCGGGCGCGCCATGTTCTTGGGCTCGGGAAACAGGGGGGCGGAACGCAGGTTCATCAGCGGCTCACGGATTTCGTCATGCGCGTAGGAGGCCATGGTATCCTTGAATGCCAGGGTGTCGCGCTTGTAGCCGTGGGTATTCACGTTCGCCAAATTATTGGCGATGAAGTTCATGCGGTGTTCTGTGGTCAGCGCGCCGAACAGCCCGCTAAACAACGCGTCTTGCATAAAAAACTCCTTTGTCCGCAGCTTGTTGCCCAAAACGGGACGAAGCCGTTGCCCAAGGCCGGAGAGGCCTTTGCCGGAAAATATGCAAGGAGCGGGCCAATCAGCGGCGGCACGGCCGGCCGTTTTGCGCGCGGCGGCCGGGACGTGAACGGAGCCCTATGGATTTGCAGACACTCCGGACCGACTCTGAGTAAATATTTTTATATTCTATATCAGTTAATTAATTATTTATTACATAGAAGTACAACAAGTAAAGAAAACTTTTCTCATTTTGAAATACGGAACATCGTCGGACCGGCAAAAACAGTAACGCAAAAATAACTTGCCTTGTATCCACACAACATGTTATGTATTTGATACAATCCGAAAAAGGAGGTGCGCCCATGCCTTGGCAGAATATGCTCAATGAAAATATGACGACAGCTGAGCAACTGCAAAAGCACATCTTCTTCCGGGAAGAGCATTTGGAGCAATTGCAACGGATTAGCAAGCGGTTTCCCTTCTCGATTCCGCCCTATTATCTGTCTCTGATCGACCCATCAGATCCTCATGATCCCATACGGAAGATGTGCGTTCCCGCCCTGGACGAGCTTGACCCGGGCGGACGCCTCGACACCAGCGGCGAAGCATCAAATACGGTGCTGACAGGCTTGCAGCACAAGTACAGACAGACGGCGCTGGTTCTCTCCACCAATGCCTGCGCCATGTACTGTCGCCATTGCTTCCGCAAGCGCCTGGTGGGTCTGGAAGGCCGGGAAACGCGGCCGCGGCGCGACAAGGTCCTGGCATATATCCGCAAGCATCACGAGATCAGCAATGTTCTGCTCTCCGGCGGCGACGCCCTGCTCAACCCCACGCCCGTGCTCCATGAATACCTGGAGGAGCTGAGCGGCATGGAGCATCTGGATGTCGTCAGGATTTGCAGCCGCACGCCGGTGGTTCTGCCCATGCGGATTTACATGGATCAGAAGCTGCTGGACCTGTTCAAAGAATACGGCGCGCAAAAACATCTCTGTCTGGTCACCCAGTTCAACCACCCGCGCGAACTGAGCCCTCAGGCCCAGCGGGCCCTGGACGCCCTGCAGGAATGCGGCGTCATGGTGCGCAACCAGACAGTGCTGCTGCACGGCGTCAACGATCACGGCCCGACCCTGGGAAAGCTGCTGAAGGAGTTGGTGCGCCGGGGCGTCGTGCCCTACTACGTTTTTCAATGCCGCCCTGTAACCGGAGTAAAAAACAACTTCCAGGTGCCCATTGCGCAAGCCTACGCCATCGTGGAAGAGGCCAAGCAAATGCAGAACGGCCTGGGCAAGGCATTCCGCTATGTGCTTTCGCACGAGACAGGCAAGATAGAAATACTCGGTCCTGTGGGAAACGGGCGCTGGCTCTTCAAGTATCACCAAGCCAAGACGCAGGAAGACCAGGGCCGTCTGTTCAGCGTGACGCTGCGCCCTGGCCAGCGCTGGCTGGGCGGGAAGGATGTGCGTGAGATTCCGTGGGAAGACGCGGAGGATTCCGTGGGCGCGTCCGCCTGAGCATGTCAACACGAGAAAATTGCGGAATGCTCCGGTGATGCAACGTCAAAGCCCGGCTGTTGGAATGGCCGGGCTTTGACGTTTCGAGTTCTTCACGGCGGCCTCCATAAAAAACCGTGCCCCATTGCGGAGGCACGGTAATAAAGTGCAGATGCAATACCCACGCTCGGCTTGCGGGGCGCGTGACAGGCCATCACTTGGCGAGATAAGCCTCCAGCGGCTTGACCCTGTAGCTGTTGACGGGCATCAGATCCGTGGTCACATAGCCCGGAGCGGCATTGATCAGATCCGGGATACGGTTCACAATGGTGGCGCAGGTCAATTCCACCGTGGCCGGGCGGTTGATGACCACTTGCGTGTCCGGTTCCCCGTAAAGGGTCCAGTCGTTGCGGTCAAATTCCTCGGGCGCGTAGACCTTGCCCACGCACTCGGTTTCCAGGGTCACGCCCTCCTCGGTCTCGGTGGTGACCACAGCGGACATGCCCGTGGCATGGCCTGCGGGAATGGTCATGCCCAGGGTTTCCGAATGTAATTCCTTGTCACAAGTCTGAGGAACACATTTCTGCACCTGGCTTTTGACGGTCAGGCCCAGACGTTCGGCCAGCCAGCCGTTGACGTTCCACATATAGGAGGGCAGAAATTCGCCTTGGTCGATAAGTTTCTGCCGTTCCTCCGGAGAAATATTGTCCGCGCCCGCGATCTCTTTCTCAAAGTCGGCCAGGTTCAGGCCCGCGCCGTGGGCTTTGGCCAGGGCGATGCCGTAGTCTTCCACATTGTAGCTGGAGCTGCCCCGGATCTTGTTGATTTTGTGCATGGCCCCGGCCAATGTGGCGATAAGATTGCCCCAGAAAACATCCTGATAGCCCGAGCCGCTGATAGTGCAGCCGGTCTTTTTCGCCAGGGCGTCCACCTCGCGGGTCAGGGAGGGCGAGGAGTTCATGGGGAAAATGGCTTCCTCATTGGTGGTAATGGCATTGACGCCGTTTTTGGCGCAGACCAACAGAGCGTCGCGGATGTCGCGCATCAGGCTCATGGTGGTGATAATGCAGGCGTCGGGCTTGAGAGAGGCCAATACGGCATCCGCCTCGGCGGCGTCACGCACCTTCACGCCCCTGGCCGGGCCACCCATGATCTCGCCGATATCCTTGCCTATAATTTCTGGATTGACGTCAAAGGCAGCCACAATTTCTCCGCCCTTTTCATATACGTAGCGCATGGTATATTTAGCCATTTTACCGCAGCCGTACTGCGCGATGCGTAACTTAGCCATGGCCGTTCTCCTTGAAGTTGAAGGTAGGAGAGACAAACAGTCTCTATCCTAGAGAGTTAGTGCCGGAAGCGGCAAAGCACAAGTGGGCAGGATACGCCGAGATACCGTCAAGGAAGCGGCGTGCAGGCGCGAAGAAGCCCGAGAGGATATCCCCCAGCGGCAAAAAAGCTCCCTGGGCAGTTTTAGAAGCGGCTCCGAGGGTTTTCCAGTCTGACCGGTTCAAGGCAAGGTGATGAAGGGAGGGATGGATGAAGGAAGCGGTGGGATGGTTCGGGAATTCGCGGAGTTGGGGGAGGTCGCAGGCGCGGCAGCATAGAGCGGACAAGAGAAGCCCCCCACGCGCTGAGAGCGGCGAGGGGGGCTTCCGAGCAATTTTTGGCAGCGACCTACTTTCCCACATGACGTTATGCAGTATCATCGGCGAGGAAGAGCTTAACTACCGAGTTCGGAATGGGATCGGGTGTACCCTCTTCTCTATGGCTGCCAAAAAATTTGTCAAAATATAATTGACAGGGAAGGAAGGAGTTTTTCAAGAGAACAAGCCTCACGGGCTATTAGTACTGGTCAGCTCCACGCCTCGCGGCGCTTCCACCCCCAGCCTATCAACGAGGTAGTCTACCTCGGCCCTTCAGGACTTGCGTCAGGGAGAACTTATCTTAAGGCAGGCTTCCCGCTTAGATGCTTTCAGCGGTTATCCCTTCCGCACATAGCTACCCTGCTATGCCGTTGGCACGACAACAGGTCCACCAGGGGTGCGTCCATCCCGGTCCTCTCGTACTAGGGACAGGCCCTTTCAATTCTCCAACGCCCACAGAAGATAGGGACCAAACTGTCTCACGACGTTTTAAACCCAGCTCGCGTACCACTTTAAACGGCGAACAGCCGTACCCTTGGGACCTGCTTCAGCCCCAGGATGTGATGAGCCGACATCGAGGTGCCAAACCGCATCGTCGATGTGAACTCTTGGATGCGATCAGCCTGTTATCCCCGGCGTACCTTTTATCCAATGAGCGATGGCCCTTCCATTCGGGACCACCGGATCACTAACACCTACTTTCGTACCTGCTCGAGATGTCTCTCTCGCAGTCAAGCTCCCTTATGCGTTTGCACTCGACGGCTGGTTTCCAATCAGCCTGAGGGAACCTTTGCATGCCTCCGTTACATTTTAGGAGGCGACCGCCCCAGTCAAACTACCCACCAGACACTGTTCCCTCGCCGGCTTACGGCTGAGGGTTAGGGACCTGAAAAAACAAGGGTGGTATTTCAACAATGGCTCCCTCCATACTAGCGTACAGAGTTCACAGCCTCCCACCTATCCTACACATGCAGGTTCAAATCCCAATGTCAAGCTATAGTAAAGGTGCACAGGGTCTTTCCGTCTTTCTGCGGGTACACGGCATTTTCACCGCGACTTCAATTTCACCGAGTCTCTGGCCGAGACAGTGTGGAGATCGTTACGCCATTCGTGCAGGTCGGAACTTACCCGACAAGGAATTTCGCTACCTTAGGACCGTTATAGTTACGGCCGCCGTTTACCGGGGCTTCAATTCGGAGCTTCGCTTGCGCTGACCCCTCCTTTTAACCTTCCGGCACCGGGCAGGCGTCAGTCCGTATACGTCGTCTTTACGACTTCGCACAGACCTATGTTTTTAGTAAACAGTCGCCACCACCATTTCTCTGCGGCTCCCTCAGGCTCAACAAGTGAATCGCTTCACCTAAAGGAGCACCCCTTCTTCCGAAGGTACGGGGTTATTTTGCCGAGTTCCTTGGCCAGAGTTCTCTCGAGCGCCTTGGATTATTCATCCCACCCACCTGAGTTGGTTTCCGGTACGGTTTGCGTGTTCTAAACTTAGAAGCTTTTCTTGGCAGCATAGACTCAGCGACTTCAGGGCTTACGCCCACGGACTCGCGTCTCAGCATAAAGGGAAACGGATTTGCCTGCTTCCCATGCCTACTCGCTTGCACCGGGTAATCCAACACCCGGATCGCCTATCTTCCTGCGTCCCTCCTTCGCGCGAACACACAAGTACGTGAATATTAACACGTTTCCCATCAGCTACGCCTTTCAGCCTTGCCTTA
>NZ_ADDR02000003.1:0-72500 GCF_000145315.2 Desulfovibrio sp. 3_1_syn3 | reverse complement strand
TGGACGACGGCGCCACACATGACGTGAGCCCCGAAGACCTGGGACCGGGCAGCCGCATTCTGGTCCGGCCCGGCGAAAAAATTCCCCTGGACGGCACGGTGCTGGAAGGCGAATCCCAGGTGGACGCCTCGCCCCTGACCGGTGAGTCCGTGCCCGTGCGCCTCTCCCCCGGCGGACAGGTCCATGCCGGGACCATCAACCTCAACGGCGCGCTGACCGTGGAAGTCACGGCTCCCTTTGCGGAATCCTCCATTGCCCGCATTCTGGAAATGGTGGAAAACGCGGCGGCCCGCAAGGCCCCCACCGAGCGCTTCATCACCCGCCTGGCACGCTGGTACACTCCGGCGGTGAGCGGCCTGGCCCTGCTGGTGGCCGTGTTGCCGCCGCTCTTCGGCCTGGGGAGCTTTCAGGAGTGGATTTACCGCGCCCTGGTGCTGCTGGTCATTTCCTGCCCCTGCGCCCTGCTCATTTCCATTCCGCTGGGTTACTTCGGCGGCATCGGCGCGGCTTCGCGCCGGGGCATCCTGATCAAGGGCGGCGCGGTGCTGGACAATCTGCGCGACATCCGCGTGGCCGCCTTTGACAAGACCGGCACTCTCACCGAGGGAGTGTTCGAGGTCAATGCCGTACTGCCCATGCCCGGCGTCAGCCGCGAGGAACTGCTGTCCGTCGCGGCCCTGGCCGAAAGCCGTTCCAATCACCCCATCGCCCGCTCCGTGCTGCGCGCGGCCCTGGCGGCGGGCCTGGGCATGGAAAAGGACGCCGCCGTCAGCGCCATGCGCGAAATTCCGGGCAAGGGCGTGGAAGTGACGGCCGACGGCGCGCAAGTATTGGCGGGCAACGCGGCTCTGCTGGAGGCCCGCAATATTACGCCGCTGCCCGTGGACATGCCCGGCAGCGTGGTGCAGGTGGCCCGCGACGGCCGCGCGCTGGGCGCGCTGGTGGTTTCAGACCGGATCAAGCCGCAGGCTCCCGGCGCGCTGGAAGCCCTGCGCCGCCTGGGCGTGGATGTGCTGGCAATGCTCACCGGCGACCGCCAGAGCCAGGCCAGGCCCGTTGCCAAGGAACTGGGACTGGATGTGCTCAAGGCCGACCTGCTGCCCGAGGACAAGGCCAGCGCCCTGGAAGCCCTGGGCCCCACGCGCCAGACCCTGATGGTGGGCGACGGCATCAACGACGCGCCCGTGCTGGCCACCGCCGGAGTGGGCGTGGCCATGGGCGGCCTGGGTTCGGAAGCGGCCATTGAAACCGCGGACGTGGTCATTCTGGATGACAATCCCCAGCGCCTGCCGGAACTGCTGCGCATCGCCCGGCGTACCCGGCGCATTGTCTGGGAAAACATCGTCCTGGCCCTGGGCATCAAGGGCCTGTTCATGGGACTCGGCATTGTGGGCCTTTCCGGCCTGTGGGAAGCGGTCTTCGCGGATGTGGGCGTGGCTCTGCTGGCCGTGCTCAACGCTTCCCGCGCCGGGCGGATCTGAGCGCGGCCACGGCCGTGACGGTTTGCGTGGAAAAGGGCGGGGGTTTTGGTCCCCGCCCTTTCTTCATATCCGGCCTCACATCCGGCTCCCCGCTGGGGCGGCCCCGGCCGGACCGCGCCGCAGCGTGATAAGCGCGATTTCCGAGGGCACCTCCACGCGCAGGGGAAAGCCGTTCCAGAGCCCCGCGCCGGAACTGACATACAG
Organism: Desulfovibrio sp. 3_1_syn3; assembly: GCF_000145315.2. Taxonomy (NCBI): domain Bacteria; kingdom Pseudomonadati; phylum Thermodesulfobacteriota; class Desulfovibrionia; order Desulfovibrionales; family Desulfovibrionaceae; genus Desulfovibrio; species Desulfovibrio sp. 3_1_syn3. The sequence continues at coordinate 70,815 of NZ_ADDR02000003.1, read as the reverse complement.
AGGCATGCCCTCAACCCGGTACCAACCCCGCACATACCCATGATTAAACAGGGCCACCAGGGCGCTCAAGCCCGGCGCGTGACCGCCGTGGGTATGGCCGGAGAGCTGCAAATCCACATCTTGCCGGGCGTTGCGCGGGGCATTGCCCGGCCTGTGGTCAAGCAGAATGCGCGCCGTCCTGTCCGGCGCCCCGGCCAGGGCCGTAGCCAGGTCCGGTTCGGGCAGGCCGAAGCGGGCGGCCACCGGGTCGGTGACGCCGGCCAGCACCAGCTCCCGGCCGCGTATGCCAAGCACCTGATGGCCGTTCAACAGCATGGTGATGCCCAAATCGGAAAAAATCTCCGTCCAGGCTTTGAATCCACTGTAATACTCATGGTTGCCCGCGCAGGCCAGCACGCCGTGCCGGGCGCGCAACCGGCGGAGCTCGGCCGCGCTCTCCGCGCGCGCCGCGGGCAACCCGTCCACGATGTCGCCGGTCAGAACCACCACATCCGCAGCCTGGGCGTTGACCCTGTCCACCACGGCCCTGACCCAATCCTTGCCCAGCAGCGGGCTCATATGCAAATCACTGATCTGCGCCAGCCTGAGGCCGTCCAGAGCTTCGGGCAAACGGGGCAGGACGACTTCCCTTTGGCGGACCTGGGGAACGGCCACGGCTTCATAGACCCCGTAGGCCGTAGGGGCCAAAACCAGCCCGGCCAGAGAAGCGCGACCCAGAACGGAAGCCGGAGCGGCGGCCAGGCCCGAAGTCAGAAAACGCCTTCTGCCGACGGAAAAAGCGGGGCCTTGCCGTTTGTCCCGCCACAAGGCGCGCCTCGCTAGACGCACGAGCCGGACGCCCAGGCAGAAAACATCCCGGACCAGCACCAGCACGAAGAGAAAAAGCAGGCTGGTAAACAGCCAGCCCTGGAGCATCAGCACCCACGCCGGCAGATCGGGCGCGGACAGTCCCCCGAAAAAGAGACCGTTCAAAAGATGCTCCTGCGAAGCGAGAAAAAGCGCGACTGCCGCCGCAGCCTTACCCACGCGGCTCAGGCCCGACGGCAGCACCAGCCGGAAAAAAAGATATAGGAAAAGCAATGCGGCAGGCAGATAGAGCATCACAGTGCGGCCTCCTCGGCGGGGGCAGGATCAGAGGTGGATTAGGGTCCGGCCGGAGGCTGGGAACAGCAACACGTTCAAACCAACCCGTGGCCAGCTTGTTCCAGGGCGGCCAGAGCTTCGGAGAATTTCTCCCGCTTCACCAGGATGTAATCCGTGGCATAGGTGGACACGGCAAAAATGCTGATGCCGCGACGCGCCAGCAATCCGGCCAGTTCCGCCAACACGCCCACCAGAGAGAAATCCAGCGCCCCCTCGATGCGGAAGGCTTTCCAGCCGTCCTCACGGGCCAGGGCATTGTCCGGTGCTGTTTCGCTCCGGCAGACCAGGGAAAGTTCCTGATCCGTCTTGCCCAGAAAAAGGAAATCGTCCGCAAAGGAAATGCCTTCCGGGCCGCCGAGTTGGCAGACGGAAAAATCCCCGTCCAGAACCTTGATGATCATCCCGACTCCCGTCTGTTTAGAGCGTTTTGATATTAAAAATATCTTAACGCTCTGTGCGGATTTTTCGTGAAAACCCGCACCGCGAAATTATCGCAAGGTGAATTCACTTCGCCGTTAAGCGATAACTTCAAGCGCAAAATGCTCCAGAAACAGCCTCTAGTGCCGGATCAGTTTCCGGCAGTGGAAAAAAGGCGTCAGATGCCGGGTCCAGCGGGAAAAGAAGCGCACGCAGAAGCCGGTCAGCACGGCGGCGATCACCGTGCCCTCGCGCAGCCCCACCACATTGTGCAGTACGGCAAAGGACAGACCGGCGGCCAGGGCAACCAGGGAAAGGTCAAAGAGCACCTTGATGTTGCCGAAAATTTTACGGGCGCGGTAGGCAATGGCGATGACGATGCCCTCACCGGGCTGCACTGTGGCATTGCTGACGATCTCCAGGCTGATGCCCAGGCCCAGCACGCCGCAGCCGGTCAGGCAGAGCAGAATCTGCAGGGGGTAGACATCGGTGACCAGAGGTCTGGTCAACCACATGCAGATGTCGATGAACACGCTGAACAGCAGCACCGCCGGTAGTTGCAGGAGATGGGCCGGGGAGAATTCCTTCCGGAGCAGGACCTTCTGCAAAGCCACGAACAGCAGGTTGAGCAGAAAGGTGGCCGTGCCCAGGCTGAGCGTGAAAATGGCCCCCAGGGCATACGGCAGGCTGGTGATGGGTGTAGTGCCCAGATTTGAATTGGTAACCAGGGCGATGCCCAGGGCCATGACAAAAGATGCAAAGCAAAAACCCATGTAACGTCGAACGAATTCTTTTTTCTTCATAAAGGCCAGTCTTTCAGGAAAGCAGCAGCTTCAAATGCTTATAAGCCCTGGCTGTGGCCATGCGGCCGCGCGGGGTGCGCTTGAGAAAGCCGCACTGAATCAGATAGGGCTCATAAATGTCCTCAATGGTCCGCACTTCCTCGGAGCAGGCCACAGCCAGGGTTTTAATGCCCACGGGCCCGCCGTCATAGTGGGTGATCAGCACTTCCAGGAGCTTGCGGTCCATCTGGTCCAGGCCGTGCTCGTCCACGTCCATGCGCTTGAGGGCCGCCGAGGCCTCCCCGCCCGTGACCTGCCCGTTGCCGCGAATCAGGGCGAAATCCCGTACCCGGCGCAGCAGGCGGTTGGCGATACGCGGCGTGCCGCGCGAACGGCGGCCGATCTCCTCCGCGCCATCCGGGGTCACTTCCACGCCCAGAATGCGCGCCGTGCGCCTCACCACCCGGGCCAGATCCGTGGGGCTGTAGTACTCCAGTCGGGCCACAATGCCGAAACGGTCCCGCAGGGGCGAGGAAATCAGTCCCATGCGCGTGGTGGCCCCCACCAGGGTAAAGGGTTCCAGGTCGATCTTCACCGTGCGGGCCGCCGGGCCCTGGCCGATGACCAGGTCCAGCTTGAAATCCTCCATGGCCGGGTAGAGCACTTCCTCCACGGCAATGGGCATGCGGTGGATTTCATCCACAAACAAGATGTCGTGGCGGCCGAGATTGGTCAGAATGGCCGCCAGATCGCCGCTGCGTTCCAGCACCGGCCCGGAGGTGCAGACCAGATTGACGCCCAGTTCGGAAGCCATGATCTGGGCCAGCGTGGTCTTGCCCAAGCCAGGATTGCCGTAAAACAGGGTATGGTCCAAGGCCTTGCCCCGCTCCCGCGCGGCGTCCAGATAGACGCGCAGGTTGGCGCGCAATTCATCCTGGCCGATGAAATCGTCCAGACTGCGCGGCCTGACGCTCTCGTCCAGACCCGCTCCGGAGTCCGGGGCGCTCATGCCGTACTCCGGCCCCGGCGGCGTCCCATCCCATTCCGCCATCACGATCTCCCCTTGGCCAGCGCCTTGAGCGCGGCCCTGAGCGCGCCGGTCACATCCAGATCCGGCTCTTCATGCAGGATCTTTTTGACCAGAGGCGCGCATTCCTCTTCGGCATAGCCAAGATTGGCAAGGCCATCAAGCACATCCCGGAAGACCGAGCCGGGCCGCCCGGAGGCGGCCAGCACGGCGGCCTGGGGCACATCCTCAACCTTGAGCTTGTACTTGAGCTCCAGAAAAACATGCTGGGCCGTCTTCTTGCCGATCCCCGACACGCGCGTGAGGGCCAGCACGTCGTCCTCCAGCACCAGACGGCGCAGATCGTCGGGCCGGAAAATGGACAGGATGGCCAGGGCCGTGCGCGCCCCCACCTTGGAAATGGACACCAGCACCTCAAAGGTCTGGCGTTCCTCAAAACTGGCGAAGCCGAACAGCTCCAGGGCGTCCTCGCGCACGGCAAGGCTCGTGTACAGGGCCAGCTGTTCGCCCCGGTCGGGCAGGGCCGCCAGCGTATGGGCGGGCAGGGCCACTTCATAGCCCACGCCCCCTTCAGTGACGATGAGGCAGGCATTGCCCCAGGTTTCGGCCAGGCGTCCTTCAAGATAGGCGATCATACAACTCTCGGATTAAGGTCCCACCTCACGGCAAAAGCCGCGCGCCCCCAGAGCAGATTAACTTTGAAATTTTACAAAGTTCAAAGTTGGCATTCTGGCGAAAAACGTGGTTTTCGCCAGAATCCACGCCACTTCGTGGCGGCTCCGCCTTCGCGTCAGCAGAGCAATTTCAAAGTGAAATTGCTCTAAGAAGCGCGGCCGCAATGCGGGCGTGGGGACCGCATTAAATGAATGCAAAACAATGGTTTTGGCAAGTCCCCTGCACAGAGCTCCCGTTTCCGGCCCCGGATTCCACGGGCGGCGGAGGTGGGCTCAGAACAGAAGCAACAAGGAGCCCGCGGTGATCAGCAGACCGCCCGCAATAACCTTCAGGCTGACGGGCTCGTGCAGAAAGACCATCGCCAGTATCATGGCCAGGGGGACGCTGAGCTTGTCCACGGGCGCGACCCTGGAAACGTCGCCCAGCTGCATGGCCTTGAAATAACACAGCCAGGAAAGCCCCGTTGCCAGGGCCGAAAGCAGCAGAAAAAACAGCGTGTGGCCGTCAAGGCTTCTGAGGCCTCTGGCCGCGCCGGTACAGAGCACAATACCCCAGGTCAGCACCAGGATGAAACTGGTTCTGATGGCCGTAGCCAGGTTGGAATCCACATTTCCGACGCCGAGTTTGGCAAAAATGGCGGTCAGGGCCGCGAAGAAGGCGGCGCCAACGGCATAGACACTCCACATGGGCGTCAGCCTCCGATGCCCACCATCTGCCTGTCCGCCACAGCCGCGCCCGCGCGCCGCGCGCGCAGCAGATCCGCGCCCACGGGCTTGTCCGCGCAGGCCCGGCGGATCACTCCCGCCAGGATCTCGTCCGTGATCCGGGGATGGCGCAGCAGGCCGCGCAAACGGTATTCCTTGTCCGCGAACAGACAGGTGCGCAATGCCCCCTCACTGGTCAGGCGCAGGCGGTTGCAGGTCAGACAGAAATGATTGGTCAGGGGCGAAATAAAGCCCAGCCGCCCTTGGCCGCCCTCAATGCGGTACATGCGGGCCGGGCCGGATTCGGCCTCCGCGCCGGGCTCGTCGGGGGATACAGGAATCAGGCGCGCGCGGCGCGCGGCTTCCTCCCGGATGTCGTCGGCGGACCAGAAATTTTCCGGGCTCCAGAGCGTGCCGCTGCCCATGGGCATGAATTCGATGAAGCGCAGATCCAGGGGCATGGTCCGGGCCGCGTGCACAAAATCGTCCATCTGCCCGTCGTTGACGCCCCGCATGGCCACCACATTGATTTTCACCCGCACGCCCGCGGCCAGCAGGCCATCCAGCGCGGCCAATACCGGGGGTAACAGGTCCCGGCCCGTGACCCGCGCGAAGGTTTCGCGGTCAAAACTGTCCAGGGAAAGGTTGACCGCGCTCACGCCTATCCGCCTCAACAGGGGAATATGCGGCTCCAGCAGGGTGCCGTTGGTGGTCACGCGCAGATCCATGTCCGGAAAACGCGCGTGCAGCATAGCCAGGAACTGGCCGCACCCCTTGCGGGCAAAAGGCTCCCCGCCGGTCAGGCGCACCTTGCCGATGCCCAGGGAAGCGGCGATGCCCACCATGCGCGCCATTTCCTCATAGCGCAGGACCTGCTCATGGGGAATGCAGCGCTGTTTGGCGTTGCTGCGGCAGTACAGGCAGCGCAGATTGCAGCGGTCCGTCACTGAAAGGCGCAGATATCGCACGCTGCGGCCGTGGCCGTCATGCAAGGCGCGCATAAGCCTCCCCGCCGCCCGGAAGTGGCCAGTTGCCAAGAACGCGAAATGGATTTACATCTGCCTGCATGAAACACCTGCTGCTTTGGGCGGCCATCGCGGGCTGCCTGGTTGTGCCGCTGACGGTTCTGGCCTGGGACGGTTTTGACGCCGCCACCACCGACCTTGTGGAAATCACGCCCGACAGGCTGCCCTCCCAGGGCGACACAGTGGACGTCCGCAACTACGATACCGACACCAGCCAGACCTGCCTTGTGGAAACCGTGACCCGCAACGCCCGCACGGTGGAGGTGGTGGTGCGCACGCCCAAGGGGCTCAAGCGCACCCTGGTCATGGAAGGCCGTTAGGGAAACACTGAGTAACGGCCTTTTTGCCCTCTGCCTGCGTCCGGCCCACTCCGTGCGAAGGTTGAATATGTTTTGAATATACGCCCTGCGCCCGGAGTTCCCCGTCCTTGGCAGAGAACAAACATCTTCATTAATCAGCGCGTCCTTAAGAGCATTCCAACGTTGGCATTCTGGCGAAAAACGCGGTTATAGTTGCTGTCGATCCCCGTATGACTCTGTTGTCGCCAACGGGGAAGCCCTTCGGGATGCCTTCGGTCGCTTCGCCGGAATCCACGCCGCGTTGCTCTTGATGCCTGTATGCCCTTTGGGCTACAGGCACGGCCCTACGGGCCGCCCGTCGGGTCGGTCTTCGCGCCGCGCCGTGTGCGGCGCTAGAGCAATTCCACATTGAAGTTGCTCTAGCTTTTCCCTTCTTCCTCTTCTTCCCGCTCATAGCCCGGCAGCAGTATGCCGGCGCTTTCGGTCTGCCCCTGGCCCTTGGGGCAGTGGCTCTGCATGTGGCAGATCTCACAGCCGCCCCGGAAGGGGAAATGGGTCACCACCGCGTAGCGGCGGCTGAGCAGGGATGATTCCTCACTCTTGTAGGGCAGCCCCAGACCGGCCAGGACCTCGCGCAGCGCCGACGTGGGACGCGGCGACGGCGCGCAGCCCCCGTCCTCCACCTCGGGCAAGAGTTCCTGCACGGCGGCCATGCACAAAAACTGGGCCAGGTTATTGATCAGAAAGCCGTCGGACGGGGATTTGCCCCAGGCTTCATCCACGGCTTGTTCCACGCTCTCCGGCAGCCAGATCGCCAGATAGGAAATCTTGCCCGTGCCCACTTCGTACGCCTTCAGCTCCGGCAGCCATTCTCCCCAGAGCTTCACAAGTCGTTCCAGAACGGCTCCGCCCAAGCGCGTTTCCCGGCTCATGTTCATGAAGGCTTCCATGTCGAAATACGGCTGGATCTGACGCTCGGCAATGCTGGTCTCGCTCACAGGATCTCCTTAAAAAAAGAGGACAGGATTGGAGTGCGAAGCGTGCCGGAAGCGGCTGACTGCGGGCACGCCCTCTCACGCTATTGTAACCAAGGGACGGGCATCGTCAAGAGCGCGGGCGCGGACAATCCGCCGGGGCGCGTCGGCTTTACTTCCCCACGCGCCTTGCGTATTTATGGGGCGCATGTATTCCGGCGACCTTTCATCAAAAGGAACTTCCATGAACAAAAACGATGCTCCGCCCTCCAAAATCCGCTACAAATATGAAATGGCGCCCGAAGCCCGCCTGCAGACAGCCCACGGCGTCTGGGGGGGGATCAACCCCCAGGGCGAAATCGAGATGAATTTCTACCATGAGAGCGACTGTCTGCCCGCCTATTCCGAGCGGCTGATCGCTCCGGACGGCTCCATCGGCCACGAAATCACGCCCGAGGATGACGAGCAGCGCGGGGTCACCCGCCATATCCACAGCCGCGTGCTGCTTAATTACCACACGGCCCGCGCCGTTCTGGAATGGCTGGAAGACCGGGTGGCCGCCCTGGAAGAGGAAGGGCCGCCGGACATGTACGATACGGACTCGGGCATTGAACAGTAGGGGCTGTTTCTAAACTGTCCTTTCGCCCCCTGTCTGCGTCAGGCTCGCCCCGTGCGACGGTCGGGTTTGAATATGCTCCCTCAGCCCAGGACTCGCCTTGCTTTAGCCGCAGGCGAACTTGTGAGCCGTACGGATAACGGCGGCAATTGGTTACGCAAAATGTGATCCGGGGAAATTGCAGTCGCTATCCGTAGTGATGCTGTCTTGATCCGTAGCAGTGCTGTCCTTATCTGTACGCCGCCCTGCGGCTACAGCTAAGGCAATACGGCTTCGCCGTGAACGGCTCAGGCAAGCCGCCGACGCGGTAGCGGCCAGCGCCCTTGGCAGAGAACAAAAATCCTGATTTAGAAACAGCCCCTGGCAAACGTGCGACCATGACTGAAAAAAGTTTCCATATCATCACCTTCGGCTGCCAGATGAACGTGCACGACTCCCTGTGGCTCGCGCGCGCCCTCACGGCGCGCGGTTTCACGGAAGCGCCGCTGGAAGAGGCCGGGGTGGTGGTGGTCAATACCTGCTCGGTGCGCGAAAAACCGGAACAAAAGGTCATGAGCGCGCTGGGGCGGATACGCCAGGTCACGGGCGGCAATTCCGGCGTGCTGGTGGCCGTGGCCGGCTGCGTGGCCCAGCAACTGGGCACGGCCTTTTTCGAACGTGAAAGCCAGGTGCGCCTAGTGGCGGGCAGCGACGGCATCAGCGGCGCGCCCGCGGCCATTGAGCGCCTGCTGGCCGAACCGGATCTGCGCCTTTCCCTGCTGGACTTCACCAGCCATTACGTGGAGCGCGAGCCAGGCGCGGACGGCCCCTCCGGCCCGGTGGCCTACGTGAACATCATGCAGGGCTGCGACAATTTCTGCGCCTACTGCATCGTGCCCTTCACCCGAGGCCGCCAGAAATCACGCGCCACCCCGGCCATTCTGGACGAATGCCGGACCCGCCTGGACCAGGGCGCGCGCGAAATCACCCTGCTTGGCCAGAACGTCAACGCCTTCGGGCACGACAAGAGCGGCGACGGCGTGAGCTTCGCTCAACTGCTGGCCCAAGTGGCCGCCCTGCCCGGCCTGGAACGCCTGCGCTTCGTGACTCCGCACCCCAAGGACATGGGTCTGGAGGACGTGGCCGCCTTCGCGGAACTGGCCCCGCTCTGCCCGCGTCTGCACCTGCCCCTCCAGGCCGGTTCCGACGCGGTACTCACGCGCATGCGGCGCAGATACGACCGGCGCGGCTTTCTGGAACTGGTGGACAGCCTGCGCAAAGCCCGACCGGATCTGGCTCTTTCCACGGATCTGATTGTGGGCTTTCCCGGCGAGAGCGAGGAAGATTTTCAGGCGACTCTGGAGATGATGGAAGCCTGCGGCTTCATGTCCAGCTTTTCCTTCTGTTACTCGGACCGCCCCGGTGCGCGGGCCGCGCTTTTCCCGGACAAAATTCCGCCTGAAGTCCAGCAGGAGCGTCTGCTGCGCCTTCAGGCCCTGCAGGATCGGCTCAGCCAGCGCTGGCTGGACGCACGCGTGGACCGGGAAACCTGCCTGCTCATCGAGGGCAGAAGCCGCAAGGATGGCCCGGACGGGGAAAGCAGCTGGCAGGGGCGCGATCCCTACGGCGCGTTGGTCCATGTGGCCCTGCCGCCGGAGGCGGACCATACCGGGCGCATGGTGCCGGTGCGCATCATTGAAGCCAAGAAGCACAGCCTCATGGCCCGACGGGCGGGTGATATATGGTAGAAATGCGCGTATTCGGCCTGACCATTGATCCCCAGACCAAAACGCCCATCGTCATCCTGCGGGAGATGGACGGAGATGTGGTGCTGCCCATCTGGGTGGGAGCCATGGAGGCCATGGCCGTTTCCCTGGTGCTCAACAATGAGCGCCTGCCCCGCCCCCTGACCCACGACCTGCTGCTGATGAGCATCAGCGCGCTCAAGGCCGAGTTGGTCAACGTGGAAATCACAGACCTGAAGGACGGCGTCTACTACGCCCTGCTGGTGCTGCGCGGCCCTGAAGGCCGGGTGCGCGTGGACTGCCGCCCCTCGGACGCCATTGCCCTGGCCCTGCGGGCGGGCGCGTCCATCCTGGTCAATCCGGATGTGCTGCGCCGCTCGGCTGAAGCCCAGAGCAAAGCTGAAGAGCGCCTGCGCGAGGAGAGCCCGCCGGTCCAGCCCGCCGACGCGGCCACGGACATGGTGCGCAAGGCCGGCGCGCGCAAAGAGGTGGACATGCTCAACGGCCTGTTGAGCCGCCACGGCAGCCTGCCCGGAGAGGATGACACTACAGAGGACCAGAAATTCCGCGACCTTCTGCGCTCCCTGGACCCTGTTTCCCGCCGTAAAATGTAAGGCCGCCCCCTCCGCCGCTTTCCGCGCGCCCTTTCCGGCTCGCCAGGCCGCGCCATATGCCCTTACCCCACCAATACTAGTTTTTTTCTAGAAAATTTCAAATATTAATATATTGATATAATTATTTATTTTAGACTTATCAGACTCCCGTCCCATAGCCGTCCCTAAAGATTTTACCCTTATATTCCGATAGGCAGGGCATACCACGGATGGAAAAAACTATGTTGGATTACCGCCGTTTTAAAGAAATCAACGACCTCTTCGCCTCCGGCCAGCCGGAAAAAGCCCGCCGCCTGCTCATGGAAATGCAGTCGCGCTGCATCGCCCTGCGCGATGAAATGAGCATGCTCAAAATCCGGCTGCAAACCCTTGAGGATATTCTCTACCTCTCCCAAAATCTCTATGAGGAAAACGGTTTTTACTGGTTGCGCACCGCCGGGGTTAAACAGGGACCGTTCTGCCCGCACTGTTATGAAAGCGAAGGCGGTCTGATACGCCTGGAAAAACAGAGAAAAGGCTTGAGCTGCCCCTACTGCAATGCCGATTACAAGAGCCGCATCAATATCATGGCCGAAGTTGGCGAGCCTTTTACCGGCCGCCAGGCCCGAATACTTCCCTTCGCCAGATAGAGCATGTAACGCTTGAAGTGCTCGTTTGCGGCGAGCAAAGCCGGTTTATCCGCGTTTCGCGGCAAGAAGCCGTAGACAAACTTGCGGAGCCGAAGCCCCGCGAGAACAGGCGGCGAAAAAGCCGGGTCCGGCACTTGCCGGACGACAAAAGCGGCTATACTATAAGGTAAAGGCCACGGCGGCCGATGTGGCGCCGTGGCCTTTCGTGTATGCAAGGAAGACCCCATGACCAGCCGAAACAGCAGCCTGCCCGGCGTTCTTCTGCTCAGCGAAAGCGAGGCTCTCGCCGCTCTGGACAGACGCGCCCTGCGCGACGCGGGCGTGGCCCGGATCCGGGTCATGACCTCGGGCATCCAGGCGGCCCGCATTCTGGCGGGCCTGGCCACGGACAGCCAGGGCTTCCAGCCGGACATCATCGTCTGCGGTCAAAAACTGGCGGATATGGACGGTGAACAATTCTGCGCCATTCTGCGTCTGCATCCCCGCCTGCTGGCCCTGCCCATCCTGCTGATCCTGCCCAACGACAGCGAAGTGGAGCAGCTCAGAACCCTGGGCTGCGGCGCCAGCGCGCTGTTGGGCAGGCCCTATTCGGTGACTTCGCTCAAAGAGCAGCTGGTCACGCTCGCCGCCTCTCAGCCCCGCCTGACGCAATTGCAGCAAGCCGCGCGCTATACCGACACCAAGGCCTTTGACGCGGCCGTGGCGACCTACGGCATACTGCTCAAGCCCGTACGCCAGCCCGAGGATTATTTCCGCGTGGGCATGCAGTGCCTCCAGCAAAACCGCTGGAACAACGCCATCAATGCCTTTCAACGGGCTTTGCGCAACGCCCAGATCAAGGGCGAGGCGGAGCTGGGCATGGCCGTGGCCTGGAAAGGCAAGGGCGACCTTTCGCGCTTCCGCGCCTGGCTGGCCAAGGCGGCCGCCACTTTCGTGCGCGCCCGGCGCTGGCACCGCGCCCGCGCCGCTTACGCCCGCCTGCTCCAGGAAGATCCCACGGCCAAAAGCCCCTTCCTCAGCCAAGCCCGGCAGCTCATGCGCCAGGGCCTGTACGACGAGGCCGCCGACACCCTGGCCCAGGGTTTCGAAGTGACGCCCAAGGCCCAAGTCTGCGACAAGATCGCCCAGACCTGCCTGGCCGCAGACGAGCCCGAGCGCATGCTGCGGGATCTGGAGGCCAGTCTGGGGCGCGCCATGGGCGCGCGGGGCAACCGCCTGAGCGACGACATTCGCGACAGCCTGGAAGCCTTGGTCCGCGAGCAGGAAAACCGCCGCCGCCAGGCCGCGGCGGAACGGCAGTGGAAAGTGTCGCGCCTGCTGGCCGGGCAGAAGGAAGACGCGGAGGAAACAGAAGCCGCGCCCGCTCCGGAAGCCACGGCGGAAAGCGAAACAAAACCGGCAACCGAGGCACAGGTGGAGACGCCGGAAACAGAGACTCCGGAACAGGCGGCGCCCAAATCTCCGGCAGCGGGCCGGGCGCGCACCAGCCGGATTATTGCCACCAGCGTCATGCCGCCGGAGGAAGGCGCTTCCCGCCCCGCCCTGGATCTGGGCCTGGACGAACTTCCGCCGCCCGGCGGCGACCGGCCCGGAGCAGGAGCGAACGGACGCGGCGCGAACCGTTCCGGTTCGCCGGATCAGGCCGGGATTCTGTCTCCCCTCAGTGAAGCCGAGGCCACCAGCGGGCTCTTCACGGGCCGCCCCAGACTCAATGAATTCCTTTCGGTCATGAAGCTGACCTGGAAGCTGGCCCGCCGCGACAAGAAGTAAAGCTCAACTCCAGGGGCTATTTCTAAATCGGGATTTTCGTTCTCCGCCAAGGGCGCAAGCCGTTGCCGCGCCGAAGGCTTGCTTGAGCCATTCACGGCGAAACCGTGTTGCCTTAGCTGTAGCCGCAGGGCGGCGTACAGATAAGGACAGCACTGCTACGGATCAAGACAGCACCGCTACGGATAGCGACAGCAATTTCCCCGGATCACATTTGCGCAACCAATTGCCGCCCTTATCCGTACGGCTCACAAGCTCGCCTGGGGCTAAAGCAAGGCGAGTCCTGGGCTGAGGGAACATATTCAAACAGATCCGGCCTTCGCACGGGGCGAGCCTGACGCAGGCAGAGGGCCGAAAGGACAATTTAAAAACAGCCCCTAACGGCGCACGCGCGCCCGAATGGCCGCATCCCCCAGATGGTGCAGAAAACGCACCCGCCAGAGATAGCAGCAGGCCCCGAAGCTCAGCGCCGTAATGTAGGCGATCCAGAAACCCGCAGGGCCCATGGCCGGAACGATCCAGTTTGTGCGGGCCAGGGTAAAGCCCAGGGGCAGGCCGATGACCCAGTAGGCCAGAAAGCAGATCACGCTGATGATCCGCGTGTCGTTATAGCCGCGCAGGACGCCCAGAGCCACGGTTTGCAGGCCGTCCACCACCTGATAGCAGGCCGCGTAGAATAAAAGATGCGCGGCCAGGGCCGTGACCACGGGATCATCGTTGTAAATCCGCACAATGCCGTAACGGAAGGCCACCGTGCAGACGGCGATAGCCAGAGCGAACAGCACGCTCAGGCCCAGGGCCGTGCGCGCGGCCACCCGGGCCTGCTCCATTTTGTCCGCGCCCAGGCAGTGTCCCACCCGGATGGTGGCGGTCATGCCCAGCGCAAGGGGAAACATGAACATCAGGGTGCTGAAGTTGGTGGCGATCTGATGCCCGGCCACGGCCACCGTGCCCAGTGGGGCCAGCAGGATGGCTGTCACGGCAAAAAGCGAGACTTCAAAGAACAAGGCCAGAGCGCTGGGCAGGCCGATGCGCAGGATACGAAGAATCAAGGCCGGGTCGAAACGCGGATAGTCCGGGGCGGAACCGTCCCTTTGGCGCGCGGCGCTCCGGGAAAACAGAGGCGCGTAGATGGGGTGCAGATCCCGATACTGCGGGTCGCGGCGCAGGTAATAGAACATGGCCAGGGCCATGAACCAGTAACAGAGCGCCGTGGCCACGCCGCAGCCCACCGCGCCCAGGGCGGGCAGGCCGAATTTGCCGTAAATCAGCACATAGTTGCAGGGCACGTTGAAGGTCAGGCCCAGCATGCCGATGATCATGGCCGGGCGCGTGCGCGAAAAGCCCTCCAGGAAGCTGCGCTGGTTGACGAAAAGCATGAAGCCCGGCATGCCCCAGAGAATGGCCCGCAGATAGCCCCCGGCCAGGCGGGCCAGCTCCGGCTCCAGACCGAAGGCGGCCATGTGCCAGGACACGGCGTAAAACAGGCTCATGAACAGCACGCTGATGCCGCAGGTGAGCCAGATGCCCTGGCGCAGCAGATGCGCCGCGCCGTTGCGGTCGCCCGCGCCCACCATCTGGGCGGTCAGGGGCGGCAGCGCGAACAGGCTGCCCAGGCCCAAAAGTGAAAGCGGCGCCCAGATGGAACCGGCCACGGCTACGGCGGCCATATCCTCGGCGCTGGCTTGGCCGGTCATGGCCGTGTCCGCGAAGTTCATGCCCACCTGGGAAAGCTGGGCGATAAAGATGGGCAGACCGATGGCGTAGAAACGCCGGGCCTCGGTCCAGGAAAAAAAGCGTCGGCTCATGCGGGGCCTCTGAAAAATAAAGTGTACTTTCCGGCCGGCGCTCCGGCCTGTCGGCGGCAATGCGCCGCGGTCCGCGCCTGCCGTGAAAAATCGGGCGAGATCCACAGGGCGATGACGAGCATTGCCTTGTCAGGCCATACGGATGGGGCGGTTTGTCCGAAGGCGCTTTGCGGGACAAATTCCGGGACCGTCTCCCAAAAGACGGATCAGAACAGTTCAAGTATCAAATACTCTCAGGCACGGCCCAAGAGGCAAAAGACGCTCTCAGAAGAAGCCCTCTGGGGTTGTTAACACTATGGAATTTTTGTTCGCCTGCAAGGAAGATAAACCCGCTTTAAGGGAGTGTACTCTTGACTCCGTCGTTGCAGCGAAGCTGCTTACGAATGAGGACAGCAGCGATCTGGTACTCGACCGAAAAAGCAGGTAAAATCTGACGCAGCAGGCGGGCAAAAAGACATACCGTTAACAGGTCCTAACGCAAAAACAACCCTTCGTCGGGAATCCGTCGTCCTTCCAGGGCGGCGGCGCGGCCCACCAGCAGCTCAATGGCTTTCCGGCCCGCCTCGCCTAGATCAAGGCTGTAGTCCGTGACAAAGGTTTCGATATGGGCCCGGGTCACGGCGTCGTCCAGCTCCTGCGCGTGGGAGCGGATAAAATCCCGCGAGGCCTCGGGATGGGCGCGGGCGTAGCGCAGGCTCCCGGCTATGGCCGTCTGCACGGCTTTGGCCGTTGCCGGGGGCACGTCACGGCGCACGGCGATGGCTCCCAGCGGCAACGGCACGTGGAACGCGCCTTCCCACCATTCCCCCAGATCCAGAATCCTGGTCAGGCCCATGCGTTGATAGGTGAAACGTCCCTCGTGGATAATCACGCCCAGGTCCGCGTCGCCGCGCGCCACGGCGGGCATGACCTCGCTGAAAAGCATTTCCCGGCGCGGCCCCTGAAAGCCGCCGTGCAGGGTGAGCAGCAGATTGGCCGTGGTCAGCAGGCCGGGCACGGCCACCCGCGCCGTGGCCCAGGCTTCCGGCGGCAGCGCTTCGCGGGCCACCACCAGCGGGCCGCAGCCCCAGCCCAGGGCCGCGCCCGAAGCCAGCAGGGCGTAATCGTCCATGATCCGCGCGGCCGCGCCCAAAGACATCTTGGTCACATCCAGTTCCTTGTGCCGGGCCAGGCCGTTGAGTTCCTCCACATCGGCCAGATGCGGCCTGAAGGCCACGGGCGCGGGCACCAGGCCGTGCAGCAGGGCATGGAAAATAAAAGTGTCATTGGGACAGGGCGAAAGGCCCAGGGAGAGCGTTTCAGACATAGGGGCGGACATTTTTTCCCTCACATTGACAGCGCACGCCGGGCGGGCTTAGTCTTGCCGACGGCCGTTTTGGCCGCCACTCCAGCGTACAGGACTTGCACATGCTTGACGCCGCACACTACGCCGCACTGGGCCTTTCGTCCATCCATGAAAAAGTGCTGTCCGGCCAGCGTCTGAGTTTCGACGACGGCCTGGCCCTGTTCAACTGTCCGGATATCACCGCCGTGGGGGCCCTGGCCCTGCACGCGCGCCGCCGCCTGCACGGCGACGCGGCTTTTTACGTGGTCAACCGGCAGATCAACTATACCAACGTCTGCGTCAACGGCTGCACATTCTGCGCCTTCCGCCGCGACGAAGACAGCGAGCCCGGCGCGTTCCGCCTGAGCAAAGAGGATATCCTGGAGCGGCTGCGCGCGGCCCGGCAAGGCTCCCTGCACCTGGACGAACTGCACATCGTGGGCGGCTGTCATCCCAAACTGCGCCTGGACTGGTTTGAGGACGTGCTGCGCACGGTGCGGGAGATCTACCACGATCTGCCGCTCAAGGCCTTCACGCCCGTGGAAATCGAGCATTTCGCCAGGCTGGAGGGCATCAGCAGCCTGGAAGTGCTCCAGCGCCTCAAGGCCGTCGGTCTGGTCATGATGCCCGGCGGCGGCGCGGAAATTTTCGACGAGGAACTTCGCCCGCAAATCTGCCCGCACAAGGCCGACGCCAAGGCCTGGCTGCGCATTTCCGGCGAGGCGCACGGCCTGGGCATCAAGACCAACTGCACCATGCTTTACGGCCATCTGGAAAATCACGCCCAGCGCGTGGACCATCTCTGCCGTTTGCGCGAGCAGCAGGACAAAAGCGGCGGCTTCACCTGTTTCATCCCACTGCCCTTCCTCACTGAAAACAGCCGCCTCAAGTTGCCCGAGGACCGGCTGGGGCCCCAGCGCGGGCTGGACCAGCTGCGCACCGTGGCCGTGTCCCGGCTGATGCTGGACAACATTCCGCACCTCAAGGCCTACTGGATCATGATGGGGCCCAAACTGGCCCAGACCGCGCTCTGGTACGGGGCCGACGATCTGGACGGCACCATCGTGGAGGAGCGCATCGGGCATATGGCCGGGGCCGAATCCGCCCAGGGGCTGACCATCCCGGAGCTGGAAAACATGATCCGCCAGTCGGGCTTCAGGCCGGTGCGGCGCAACGCCGTTTTTGAAACCATGTCGCCGGACGCCCCCGGCAAAAGCAGCCACGCGGAGGCGCGCTCATGAATTTCGCTCCCGCCCACAGCCCTTTTGAGGAAAACGCGCCCGAATTCGCGGACGTCCGCGAGGCGGCCGCGCTGGCCGCTGGCGGTCAGCGCCTGGATCGCGCCGCCGCCGAAGCCCTCTACTACAAAGCCAGCCTGCACACCCTGGCCGCTCTGGCCCACGCCATGCGCCTGCGCCTGCACCCCGAGCCGGTGGTGACCTATGTGGGCGACCGCAATATCAACTATTCCAATGTCTGTGTCTGCGGCTGCCGTTTCTGCGCCTTTTTCCGTCCCCCGGAAAGCGGCGAAGGCTATGTCATCAGCCGGGAGGAAATGGCCGAAAAGGTGGAGGAAACCCTGCGCCTGGGCGGCACCCAGATTTTGCTCCAGGGCGGGCACCATCCGGATCTGCCTCTGGAATGGTATGAAGACCTGCTGCGCTGGCTGCGCGAAACCTGGCCGGAACTGCACATTCACGCCTTTTCGCCGCCGGAGATTTTTTTCTGGTCCGAAAAATTCGGCCTGACCGTGCCTGAAGTGCTCCGCCGCCTCAAGGCGGCCGGGCTGCACTCCCTGCCCGGCGGCGGCGCGGAAATCCTGCATAACGAGGTGCGGGCGCGGGTTTCGCCCAACAAATGCACGGCCGACCAGTGGCTGATGGTCATGGAAGAAGTCCACAAACTGGGCATGCGCACCACGGCCACCATGATGTTCGGCCATGAGGAGGAACCCTCCCACCGGCTGGACCACCTCTTTGCCGTGCGCGCCAGCCAGGACCGCACCCACGGCTTCACGGCCTTCATCCCCTGGACCTTCCAGCCCGCGCACACCCGCATCCACTGCGCGTCCCTGCCCGCGCCCGCCTATCTGCGGCTGCTGGCCGTTTCGCGCCTGGTGCTGGACAACGTGCCCAATATCCAGTCCTCCTGGGTGACCATGGGGCCGCAGGTGGCGCAGCTGGCACTCTTCTACGGGGCCAATGATTTCGGCTCGCTGATGATCGAGGAGAACGTGGTGGCCGCTGCGGGCGTGTCCTACCGCCTGAGCCGCGGGGAAATCCACAAAATCATCCGCGCGGCGGGCTTCACGCCCGTGCAGCGCACCATGAACTACACGCCTGTGCGGCCCCAGCCCGAGGTTTAACCATGAGCACCCCCCACGTCCTGCGCATGGGCCGCATCAGCTATCTGAACGTGCTGCCCGTGTATCATCCCCTGGAAGCGGGCATCCTGCCCCACGACTTCGAGCTGGTCTCCGGGCCGCCCGCCCTGCTCAACGAGATGATGTCACGGGGCGAACTGCACGTCTCGTCCTGTTCCTGCTTCGAGTATGCCCGGCGGCCCGAGCGTTACTATCTGGTGGGGGATCTCTCCATCGGCTCGCGCGGCCCGGTCATGAGCGTGCTGCTGCTCTCGCGCCTGCCTGTTGAAGAGCTGGACGGGCACGAGATTCTGATCAGCGGCGAAAGCCACACCTCCGTGGCCCTGCTGCGTTTGCTCATGCGCGACCGCTACAAGCTCGACGTGCGCTTTTCCACCGGGCCGGTCACTCCGGCCCTGCGCTCGGACAACCCGCCCACGGCCTTTCTGGCCATCGGCGACGAAGCCCTGCGCCTGCGCAACCATCCGGACTATCCCTACCGTCTGGATCTGGCCGAAGCCTGGCGTGACTGGACAGGCCTGCCCTTCATTTTCGGGCTCTGGGTGGTCAGCCGGGAAGCCGCGGAACAGGGCCTGTTCAGCAGCGACCCCGGCGCCCTGCTGCGCCGGGGGCGGGACTGGGGCCTGTCCCACATGGATGTGATTCTGGATCTCACCGGCCTGGGCTGCCCGTTGTCGCGCGAGGAACTGCGCATCTATTACCGCGACGGCCTGGTCTACAGCCTGGGCGAAGAGGAATTGCAGGGCCTGCGACTCTTTTACAAAAAACTCGCGTCCGCGGACATGATCCCCGCCGCGCCGCCCCTCCGTTTTTTCAGCATGTAACATTGCGACCGCCATGGCAAAGAAGCCGGGAGCGCTGATATGCGTCCCGGCTTCTTGTCGTACAGACCGCGTCTCCGCGTCCGTCGTCTTGCTTTTGGCGTCTACTTCATGGCATCGACAATGGCCTTGGCGCTGACCTGTCCCAGCACCTTGCCGTCCACCACCACTGCGGGCAGGCTTTTGACGCCGTAATAGCGGCAGAGCTGAACCGTCTGGTACATGTTCACATTGCCCGCATTATAACAGTATTTGGCCACCGCCAGTTCATCCCTGGCGGGCACGGGCGGGCGCAGTTTGGACAGGTACCCGTAATGAATGGGATAGTCCGTGGCCGTGGCCGTGGCGTCGTATTCATTGGTAAAGGGCTTCACGCCGCCGGAACGCTTTTGCGCCGCCTTGACGGCGTTCCAGCGTTCAAGAGCGTAGCTCAGGTAGGGCATGGCCTGGCCTGGCCGGGAATAGGAAATCCAGATGGCAAGGCCCATCAGGTCCGTGCCGTAATTTTCCCGGCTGTTGCCGAACACGGCGATCTTACACTGCTTGGGTGATAAAGAGCGGCTGGCCTCAACCACCGCATGCCAGACCTTTTCGCTCTGGGGCGCGGAAAAATCGAGCAGGACCAGGACTTCATGAGGGGCCTTGGGATCGCCGAAAACCACGGGATAGAGTTCCTGACGCCAGTGCCCGCGGTAAGCGGCCTCGCCCTCGATGCTCTGGGTGTGCGCTCCCATCTTGCCGAGCATCTGCGAGGCTTCGGCAGACATCAGGCGGGTGTTGGGCAGGCGGTCATGCATATACGGGTTGAAGGCATTGGCCCCGCCGCCCGGCGTTCCCGGCGCAAGGACGGTTTCCGTTTCCGCGCCGGGGGCGGGATCGCCTGATGCGGCGGTTCCGGCCGCGCCGCAACCGGCCAGCAACAAACCCAGAAGCACTGTGGACACAAGAAGTCCGCGCATGATTCACCTCTTTGCTTAAGAAAATGACACAAACGCGCCGTCCGGCCCTGCCGGGGCGCGGTTCCGGATCAGATTAACTTTGAGATTGTACAATCTCAAAGTTTTGAAGACGCCCGCTTCGGCATTCAACAGCGCAAATAAATTGCGCTTATGCCTCGCGGCGGCCGTCTGCTCACGCAGTCGCCGGAGCAATTTCACTTTGAAATTGTTTCGGATCACGCTTCAGATCCGGCTGCTCCGTTGTCTGCCGCCGCGTCGAAAGAACGCGCGGCGTCCTCAAGATGGCGCAGCCAGATTTCGGCAAATCCGGCATATTCCGCCGTGCCCTTGAGCACCGGCACACATTGGCGGCCGTCGGCCTCAATGCGCGAACGCCAGGATTGCGCCTGTTCCCCGGCCATGTCCTGCAGGGCGTGACGGCCCACCACCGAAAGCAGGGGCATAAGCCAGACCCGTTCCGACGTAAGCCGGGGCAAAATATCTTCCAGCACCACCGCGCCGTTCATGGTGCCCACATGCACGCGCGGGTCCAAGGCGCTCACGGCCTGTGCCAGGTCCCCATAACGGGCCACAGCCGCGTGCCGGGCTCCGTGCCCCATGAGCACCACATCCTCTCCGGGCGCGCGTTCCGGCGGCAGATGGCGCGTCAGGGCCAGAGCCGCCTGGGCCACATCCTCCGGCTCGGCCAGCAAAGGCGCGCCCACCCGGCAGACAAGGCCCTCTTGCGCGGCCACCTCATCCACGGCGGCGCAGACCTCGGCATGCTCGCGCCCGGGAATGGTCTGGAGCGGCTGCACGGCCACTTCGGTAAATTTTTCAAAACACAGCCGCCGCAGGGCCTTGAGCACGGAATCGCTTTTCTGCCTGGCTTTGGCCAGACGTTCGCGCAGCAACAGCGAGGTATAGGCCCAGCGCACCGGCAGGCCCGGAAAACGCGCACGCACGCGGGCGTCAAAATTTTTCAGGGCGCTCTGGCCCTGGGCGCTGCTCGCGCCGAAAGCCACCAGAAGAATTGCGCGTTTCATACCGCTGTGTTGTACGTCACTTGCCCGGGTCAGGCAAGGCGACTCATGCCGCAACAGCGCCGTCCGCCGGAAACTCTCAGATATTGACCCGGCTCCCCCAACAAGGCTACAGTGCCCGCAACATGGTTACTCCGCCCGTTCCGTCGCGCCGTCAGGCCCCGGGGGCGGGAGAAGCCGGGGAGGTTCAGATGGCTAAGGCCTTGGTTCTGGGGGGCGCTACCGGTCTTTTGGGTCTGGCGCTCACACGCGTGCTCACGGAACGCGGCTGGCAGGTGGAAACCCTGGGCCGCGCCGACGGCAATCTGCTGGAGATGCCCTTTCTTGAGGAACGCCTGGCCAAGGCGGACGCGGACGCGGTGTTCAACGCCGTGGCCTGGACGCAGGTGGACGACGCCGAGGACCATCCCGAGGACGCCCTGCTCATGAACCGCACCCTGCCCGACGCTCTGGCCCGCGTGCTCAAGGCGCTGGGGCGAGGACATCTGGTGCATTTCAGCACGGATTTCGTCTTTTCCGGCCCGCATCAGACCCCCTGGCGCGAGGACGACGCGCCGCATCCGGCCGGGGTCTACGGCCGCACCAAACTGGCCGGCGAGGAAGCCGTGCTGCGCGTGCTGCCCGAACGGAGCTGCGTGGTGCGCACGGCATGGCTGTTCGGACCGGGCCGCAAAAATTTCGTGGACACCATTCTGGCGGCCTGCCAGAAACGCGATGCCATCAGCGTGGTGCACGACCAATTCGGTTCGCCCACCTACAGTCTGGATCTGGCCCAATGGAGCACAAGCCTGGCGGAAAAGGAGGCCACGGGCATCTGGCACGCGGTCAACAGCGGCCAGGCCAGCTGGTGCGAACTGGCCTGCGAGGCTATTGCCCTGACCGCCGGACCCTGCCGTCTGGAGCCCATCGCCAGTTCCCAATGGCCCCAGAAGGCGCAGCGCCCGGTCTATTCCGTGCTGGACACCAGCAAGCTCAGCGAATTTCTGGGCAAGAAGCCACGCCCCTGGCCCCAGGCCCTGCGCGATTTTCTGTTCAGCGAATACGTGCCCGGCGCGCACGCCGACAAAGAGGGCACGCATTGAGCCGCAAACGTCCTTCCGGCGCCTGCGCCGCATGGAGGCGGCGACTGGCCGCCCCGGCGGTTCTGGCTACACTGGTCTGCCTGATGTGGGATCTTTGGGCCACGCCGCTTTCAGCCCGCCCGCAAAATCTGCGGCAACTGTCCGAGATCACCAATAAACTGACCGAAACCAGCGTCAGTTACGGGGCCATTCCCGCGCTCTACCGCCCGCGCTACGACCGCGTGCAGGACGCGGATCTGAACATGAGCCAGGAGGATGTGGTCTTTGTGGTCATGCTGCCGGGCGGGCCGCGCATTTATCCGCAGCGCTTCATGGTCTGGCATCAGGTGGTCAACGAACTTATCGACGATGTGGCCTATGCCGTCACCTACTGCCCGATCACCGGCACGCTGATGGCCTACAACGCCTCCATGAACGGTCTGAACCTGATTTTTGATCTGGAGGGCCGCCTCTACGACGGCAACAGCGTGCTCATTGACCGTAATTCCGGCAGCCTCTGGCTCCAGGAGACGGGCATGGCCTTTGACGGACCGCTGCTGGGCCGGGGCATGCCCACCATTCCCGTGTTCTGGACGACCTGGGGCGCGGCGCGCCGGGTCTACCCCGACGCCCCGGTGCTGGCCCAGCCGCGCGGCAGCCGCCCCTACGGCCGCGATCCTTACGGGAGTTATCTCAAAAAAAACACATACTACAACAACGATATCCTGGTCTATCCGGTGCAGCGTCTGGACCGGCGTTTTGCCCGCAAAACGCCCATGCTCTGTCTGGAATACGAAAATTTTCTGTTGGCTGTCGATATCGCCTACGTCAAAAAGAAAGGCGCGGTGAACTTTTTTCTGGGACCGTCGGCCCTGCTGGCCGTGCATGATCCCCAACTGGACGTGGTCCGCATCTATAACCGCCAGATCTGGTCCGAGCCCTTTCTCTTCGTAAGCCAGTACGGCCGCCTTATGGACATCAATACGCGCAGCGTCTGGGATCCGGCCACGGGCAAGGCCCTGGACGGCAATATGCGGGGCGCGTCCATGAAGCAGTATTTCGGCGGCTATTCCATGTGGTTCGCCTGGTACAGCCTGAACCCGGAAACCCTTGTGATTCCCGGCCCCGGCGAAGTGCCCGCCGATCTGCTTTCGCTCACCCCGCCGGGCGTGGATGATCCGGCCGGGAAGAGCCCTTCGGCGAAGAACGGCGATGCGGCGGGTACGAGAAGCTCACAGCCGTAGGCTATCCGCTTCAGTCATCCACCAGTCAGCCTGCCAAACGCAGCAAAACCGCCGCGCCGCCCAGCAGGGGCCGACGTTCCGACACGCGCAGGCCCGCCCGCTGGACGCAGCCTTCAAGACCGCCCTGCTTTAGAAAAGACGCAAACGCCGCGCCGCCGCGCCTACTTGGCCACAGGTCAGGCCAGAAGCCCAGCAAGGCGCGCGCCAGCAGACAGGCGGGCAGTTCCAGATTGCGCTCCGGCGGTTTGAAATCCGCCGCCAGCACTTCCCGTCCCGTCCGGGCGGCCAGGCTCAGCAGGGCCGCGCCCTCATCCAGAGGCAAGTACCACAGAGCGAATGCCAGACGGATGTACGCCGCGCTTCCCGGAGTCGCGGCCCGCAACCAGGCTTTGGAAGGATTGAGCGGCCCGCTCGTCGGCATGTCCAGCGCCGCCTTTGGCCAGGGCACGCGTTCGGCAAAAAAATTTCGGGGAAAGCGGGGCGGCGGGCAGAGAGCGTCAGTCACGCGCGCGGGCTCCGTCAAGCCGCTCCAGCAGGGCCGCGCGCACGGGGCCGTAGGTCGCGTTTTGCGGCAGGCCGTCCAGAAGGCGACGGGCATGGCCGTTTTCCACAAACTGGCGGCGGCTGGCCTCAAAGTGCATGTCAAAGAACCAGGTGCCGAGCAACACGCGAAAGTCATTGACGCTGCGCAGATCGGCATAGGCCGCCACCTGCCCGGCCCTGGCCGCGCGCAGCACGGCTTCCCCGGCCAGGGCCGGATCATCCGGCAGGTTCAGGACCACCGTGGGGCTGTACGGGCCGGGCCCGCCCAGATGCTCGTCCATGATCCGCAGAATATCCAGCTTGTCCGCGTCGCGCACCACATGGGCGGCCAGTTCCGTCTCGCGCGGCAGATGCGCGGGCAAGGCAAAGCGATTGTGCAAGCCCACGGCGGCCAGCACGATCTTGCGTGTGGCCGCGTCCTCTCCGGCCAGACGCGCCTCACGCTTGAGGATTTTCACGCCCAGTTGGCCGTGATTGCAAGATTCCCGGTCTTTAAAAGTGTGGTAGCGCAGATACTGCTCAAAGCGCGCCACGTCGTGGTACAACGCGGCCAGCAGGCAGGCACGGGTCAGGGCGACGCCAAAGCCCTCGCTGGCCGCTATGCGGCGCGCATTGCCCAGCACGGCCATGGTGTGCCGGAGCTTCAGATCCATGGGCGCGGGGTCGCCCTGCTCCTTGGCGCGCTCCCGCGCGGCATAGGCCGCGAACCACTGTTCATGCAGGCAGATATCCGGATTCATGGCCTTGGATGTACGCCGGGGCGGCCCGCAAGGCAAGTCCGGGCCGGAAACCCGGTGTACTGGCGGCTTCAGGCCGCGTTGACGGTACCTGGGATTATTTTTAGCCTTACAGATTCTCCACTCAGCAGGAGGCCGCCATGCTCTATGCTCACAGCCTTCCGGATCAACCTGTTTCCCTCTGGCAGAGTCTTGAACAACATCTGCGGAAAAGCGCACAACGGGCCGAAACATTCGGACGCGCATTCGGCGCGGGCGATTGGGCCGCATTGGCCGCCCGGCTGCACGATCTGGGCAAGGCTTCGCCAGAGTTTCAGGCTTATATCAGCGGACAAGGCGGACGCCGCCGCATTGACCATTCCACCGCCGGGGCGCGCCTGCTCCTGCGGCATTGGAAGACTCGGGGAAAAGAAGGGGAACACATGGCCCTCTGGCTGGCCTATTGCATAGCCGGGCACCACGGCGGCCTGCCGGACCTGGGCGACGGGGCCTCGGATGCGGGCAGCCTGCGCTCCCGTCTGGACCCGTCCTATGCCGTTCCCGACTATTCCGCCGGATTGGATCTGGCGACGCCCGCTGACATTCCCCAACCGGGCGCTCTGCCCTTTCCCTTTCGCCTTTCCAGAGAACATGCCGCATTCAGCGTCAGTTTTTTCGTGCGCATGCTTTTTTCCTGTCTCACGGACGCGGATTTTCTGGATACGGAACATTTTTACGCTCCGGAGAATCGTCAGCAGCGTGACCGCTGGCCCTCTCTGGATACGCTATGCGAGCGGCTGCATGATTTTTTGTCCGCCCAAGGCTTTCTGCTCGCGACGTCTGGCGACAGCCCCATTGTAGCGGCCAGAAAAGAGATCCTTCAGCATTGTCTGAATGCCGCCGCGCTGCCGCCCGGCGCATTCACCCTCACGGTGCCCACCGGCGGCGGCAAAACGCTTTCCTCGCTGGCTTTCGCCCTGGAGCACGCCCGGCGGCATCATCTGGACAGAATCATTCTGGCGGCTCCCTACACCAGCATCATTGAACAGAATGCGCGGGTGCTGCGCGACGCCCTGGGCGCGGACGCCGTACTTGAACACCACAGCAACTATGTCCATCCCGTTGAGCAGGCGGCAGCGGACCAGACCGGGGAAAGCGACGCCCTCCAGGGGGCTGCCGCCCTGCCGTTCAGGCTGGCCGCCGAAAACTGGGCTGCGCCGGTTATCGTCACCACGGCGGTGCAGTTCTTCGAATCTCTGTTTTCCAGCCGTCCTTCCCGCTGCCGCAAGCTGCACAATATGACCCGCAGCGTGGTTATTCTGGATGAAGCGCAGATGCTGCCCGTTCCTCTGCTGGAGCCTTCGGTGCTGGCGCTGCGGGAGCTGACGGAACATTACGGCGCAAGCCTTGTGCTCTGCACCGCCACCCAGCCGGCGTTGCGCCGGGACGGCCCCCTGAAAAACGGCTTTGCAAAGAACAGTCTGCGCGAACTGATCCCCGCCCCACGGATGGCGGAGCTTTTCAAGACCTTCACGGCGCACCGGCGCCTGACCATCAGCCAGCCGGGCAAACTGAGTGATGAAGAGCTGGCCCGCCGCCTGCTGCGGGAACATCAGGTTCTCTGCATCGTCAACAGCCGCGCCCAGGCCCGCGCGGCCTATGAAAGTCTGGAGCGGGACGATGACGCCCACTTTCATTTGAGCGCGCGCATGACTCCCCGCCACCGGCTGCTCGTGCTGGACACCATACGTCAGCGTCTGCGCCGGGGCCTGCCCTGCCGGGTGGCCAGCACATCCCTCATCGAATGCGGGGTGGATATCAGCTTCCCCTGCGTATACCGGGTCCGGTGCGGGCTGGACTCCGTGGCCCAGGCAGCGGGCCGCTGCAACCGCTCCGGTGAACTGCCCTCCGGCAGTCTGCATGTCTATACGCCGGAAAGGCCCGTCTCCCGCGCGCAAGCCGATCTCTATCTGCGCGCCCGTTTTTTCAGTCAGGTGGCGGAAAAACATGCGGATATCCTCGCTCCGGAAGCTGTGGAAGCCTATTTCAGCGAGCTTTACGGCTTCGCGGATCTGGATGCGAAACACCTGCTGAAAACACTGCGCGAAAAAAACAGGCGCTTTGCCGTTCCCCACATCTTTGATTTCCGCACCATGGATGCTCTCTATCAGCTTATCCCGGAAGACACGGCGCCGGTCATAGTCACGCACGGCGTAAACGACGGCGGCGATCTGGCGGAAAAAAGCCACGCGCTTGTACGTCGCCTGGAAACGGAATACCCGCCCCACCGTCTGACCCTGCGTTTGCTGCAGGGCTTCAGCGTACAGGTATACCCATATGAGCTTGAACGGCTGCGCGCGGCAGGCAATCTGGAAAGGCTGCACGGCTGTTTTGACGTGCTGCGCAGCGGCGCGGGTTATGATCCGAAACTGGGTCTGCTGGTGGACGATCCCACCCGCCAGACTCCGGAGGATTGCCTGTTTTAACTTTATAAGCCCAGTAATAGAATTATAGTCTATACTTTATACAAAATTCTTGTTACAGGTTTCTGACCTGAGGGAGTTCTCCTGCCCGCGCCCTCAGGAAGAGAGGTGGCCTGTACACAGGCCACCTCCGCAACAAAGGAGGAAGGCGGGTGGCGGCGTGACGTGTAAACAGCGCCTGTGAAAGCTGGTCGGCGCATCAGTACGCGCCGTGGATTGAAATAATTATTGGGCTTAGGGCAATTTCACGGTGAAATTGCTCGTGGCGGCCGCGTGAGCAGACGCCCGCCACGAGCTTCAGCCATTGGCGGCTATGCCGTCTTGCCTTGAATGAGGGCTGAGCCTAGACAGCGGTCATCCGCGCACCTGCGCGGGCATTTCTGAAACGGGCAACGCCGGAACCCGGCATGTTCAGGAGGTACGCATGGCCTACGGCATAGCACTGCATGTCTGGGGTGAATATGCATTATTCACACGACCGGAGACAAAATCAGAGCGCATGTCTTACGAGGTTAT
The DNA here is from genome assembly GCF_000145315.2 of Desulfovibrio sp. 3_1_syn3. NCBI lineage: Bacteria > Pseudomonadati > Thermodesulfobacteriota > Desulfovibrionia > Desulfovibrionales > Desulfovibrionaceae > Desulfovibrio > Desulfovibrio sp. 3_1_syn3. Next base: position 43,539 of record NZ_ADDR02000003.1, on the reverse strand, counting down.
AACCCCGTCAGCGGCACGCGGCATTCTCGAAGCGATTCACTGGAAGCCGGCCATACGCTGGTTTATTGACAAACTGCATATTCTGAATCCCGTCTGTTTTGATTCCATACGCCGTAACGAGCTGGCCTGCAAAGGTTCGGCGCAAAATGCGTTACAAGCCATGAAAAAATCCGGTCCGCTGCATATCGCCGTTGAAGACGTGCGCCAGCAGCGGGCCGCGCTGGTGTTGCGCCGGGTGGCCTATGTGATCGAAGCTCATTTTGAACTTACGGACAAGGCCGGGCCGGACGACAACGAGGGCAAGCATCTGGACATTTTCAACCGCCGCGCCAGAACCGGACAGTGTTTTCACCGTCCCTGCCTGGGCTGTCGGGAATTTCCCGCCCATTTTTCCCTGCTGGAGGGCAGCCTGCCGCCTTCGCAACTGGCCGACGACGCGCCCCGCGATCTGGGCTGGATGCTCTATGACCTGGATTTCGCCCACAATATGCAACCCATTTTCTACCGGCCCCGCCTGGCGGGCGGCGTCATCGACGTGGCGGACTGCCTGCGCAGATCCGGGGAGGCACGGCCATGATTTTGAGTCAACTGGCGGCCTTTTATCAACGCATGCTTGAAGAGACGGATGCGGAACTGCCCCGTCCGGGCTATAGCCGCGAGCTGATCGGCTTTGTGCTGGTGCTCACTCCCGAGGGAGAGTTGCGGCACATTCTGCCCCGCCTGGACGACAAGGGCAAAGCCCGGCCCATGCTGGTGCCCGCGCCGCGAAAGCAGCCCGGCTCCGGCATCAGCCCCAATCTTTTCTGGGACAATACCGGCTACCTGCTGGGGGTGGACAACAAGGGCAAAGCCGAGCGCAGCGCCAAAACCTTTGCCGCCTTCCGACAGGCCCACGCGGCACTGGCCCGTGACACCGGCAATGCCCGGCTTGAGGCCGTGGCCGCCTTTCTGGAAGCCTGGCGTCCCGAGATGTTCGCCGGTCTGGACATCGGTGACCTTATTCTGGACAAAAACGGTATATTTCAGATTGAAGGAGATCAGGGCTTTTTACATGAGCAACCGGACATCCGCACCATCTGGGAAGAGCAGCGCCGCCCCTCCGGGGAGAATGGCCTGACCGGCGTCTGTCTGGTGACAGGAAAAAGCGCGCCCATTGTCCGCATTCATCCGCCTATCAAAGGCGTCAGCGGAGCCAACCCCACCGGCGCGGCCCTGGTTTCCTTTAACTGCGACGCCTTTGAATCCTACGGAAAAAACCAGAGTTACAACGCTCCCGTAAGCAGCGAGGCCGCCGAGGCTTATACCGCAGCGCTGAACTTTCTGTTGCGAAAGGACAGCGGGCACTGCCTGCGTCTGGGCTCCACCAGTCTCGTTTTCTGGACGGAGCAGCCCGGCCCGGCGGAAAAAATCTTTGCCTCCTGCCTGTTCTACGAGGATGGCGAGGCCGTGGAATGCGGCGCTGATACGGCTGAAGACAGGGAACTGCTGGGCAGGGCGCGCGCTGTCCTGCGCGCCGCGCGTGACGGGAAAAAACCGGCGGATAGCGATCTGGCGGCCCTGCGTGAGGCGGAAACGCGCTTTTTCCTGCTGGGCCTGAAGCCCAACCAGGCCCGCCTGGGCGTCAATCTGTGGCAAATCTCCTCGTTCGGGCAACTGCTGAACAACCTCAGCCGCCATTACCGCGATCTGGCCCTCGCGCCGCAGTATGCAGGCGATCCTCCCTTGCCGCCGCTCTGGATGCTGCTGCGGGAGCTGGCTCCGCAGGGCAAAACGGAAAATATTCCGGCCAGCCTGGGCGACGCCCTGTCCCGCGCGGTTCTCTCAGGCGGCCGCTACCCTGAGAATCTGCCGGCGATTGTCTTGCAACGCATCCGCGCGGACAAGAAGATTTCCTATTTGCGCACGGCGCTGCTCAAAGCCTTTCTGCTGCGCAATCATCCCTCACAAGGAGCCTGGACCATGGAACTTGACGACAACCGCAAAGACACTCCCTACCTGCTGGGCAGGCTTTTCGCCCTGCTGGAAAAAACGCAAAGCGACGCCGTGGGCGCGGTAGGCGCCTCCATCAAAGATCGCTACATCGGCGCCGCTTCCGCTACGCCGCTTCTGGTCTTCCCGCAACTGCTGCGCCTGGCCCAGCACCATATCGGCAAGGCGGGCTATGGCAAATATAACGAAGACAAAATAGCCGGGGTCATGCGGGGCATCGACGTTTTCCCGCCCCACCTGACCCTGCCGGAACAGGGAGATTTCTTCATCGGCTATTACCATCAGCGCGTCGCCAATTATCAGAAAAAGGAAAAGGAGTAAGCCATGTCCGCTCTTGCCAACCGTTATGAATTCGTGCTGCTGTTTGATGTGGAAAACGGCAATCCCAACGGCGATCCGGACGCGGGCAATCTGCCCCGCATTGACCCGGAAACCGGCTGCGGCCTGGTCACGGACGTCTGTCTGAAGCGCAAGATCCGCAATTACGTGGAGCTGGCCAAAAACGGGGAGGAAGGCTTCAATATCTACATCCAGGAAAAGGCCGTGCTCAACCAGCGCCATGAACAGGCCTACAAGGCTTGCGCTCTTGAGCCGGACAAAAACGGCAAACGCCTGCCCAAAAAAGCGGAAGACGCCGCCCGCGTGACGGCCTGGATGTGCGCCAATTTTTACGACGTGCGCGCCTTCGGGGCCGTCATGAGCACGGAGATCAATTGTGGGCAGGTGCGCGGCCCGGTGCAACTGGCCTTTGCTCGCAGCGTGGAGCCCATTGTGCCGCAGGAGGTCAGCATTACCCGCATGGCCGTCACCAATGAGAAGGATCTGGAAAAAGAACGCACCATGGGCCGTAAAGCCATTGTGCCCTACGGACTCTATCGGGCCGAAGGCTATATCTCCGCGCCGTTTGCGGAAAAAACCGGCTTTGACGAAAATGATCTTGAACTTCTCTGGGAAGCGCTGCGCACCATGTTTGAGCATGATCACTCCGCCGCGCGCGGAAAAATGAGTTCACGCAAACTCTTTGTCTTCAAGCATGCCAACCGGCTGGGCAACACGCCCGCACATGCGCTTTTCGAGCGCGTCACGGTAACGCGCAAGGGCTCCGGGACTGTTGCGGGTCCGGCCAGAGCTTTCAGCGATTACGACGTTCAGGTGCGGCGCGACGGTCTGGAGTCTGTCGAGATTCTGGAAAAATTGTAGGAAACGGAGTGCCCGCCCATGGACGAAGCGGACTTTGTGCCACTTTCCGCATTGCAGCATTATGCCTATTGCCCACGTCAGTGCGCGCTGATCCACCTGGAACAGATCTGGGAAGAAAACAGCCACACCGCCGAAGGCCGGCTCATGCACGAACGCGCTCACAGCGGGGAAAGCACGGCGCGCGGCCAGGTGCGTCTTGTGACGGACCTGCCGCTGCGCTCCGCCAGTCTGGGCGTCAGCGGCAAGGCAGATGTGGTGGAATTCAGGCGTTGCGGAAACATCTGGCAGCCCTATCCCGTAGAATATAAAAAAGGCTCGCCGCACGGACACGCGGAAGCCGACGCCGTGCAGGTCTGCGCACAGGCTCTCTGTCTTGAGGAAATGCTCTCAGTGGAGATCCCCGAAGCGGCGATCTTTTACGGAAGCCCTCGGCGCCGAAGCGTTATCCCTCTCACTCCGGACTTGCGCCGAAAAAGCGCGGCCATTGCTCTGGCCGTACATGAACTTTTCCGTAACGGCAAAACGCCGCTCCCGGAAGAACGGGGCCATTGCGCGGCCTGCTCCCTTCAAAATGCCTGCATGCCCGCCTGTGTGGAAAAACCCGCGCTGGCCGCGCACTATCTTGAATCCCTGTGGAGCGAGCCATGAAACGCCACCTCAACACGCTTTTTGTGACAACGCAAAACACCTGGCTGTCCAAGGACGGCGAGTGCGTCAGCCTGCGCGCGGAAGGCCGGGAACTGGGCAAAATCCCCATCCACACCATCGGGGCGCTGGTCTGCTTCGGACAGGTCACTTGCAGTTCCTTTTTGCTCGGCCATTGCGCCCGGAACGGCGTCGCCGTGTCCTGGCTCACGGAAAACGGGCGCTTCATGGCCTCAATGCACGGGCCTACCACGGGCAACGTGCTGCTGCGGCGCGAGCAGTACCGCAAAACAGACAGCACGGAGGGGGCGGTTCCTTTGGCCCGCGCCTTCATCACCGGTAAGATTGTCAATTGCCGCACGGTGTTGCGGCGAGCGGCCAGAGAACATCCCGAGAACCACGCCGACGGCGGTCTGGCCCGAGTCTGTGAAAGTCTCACATCCTGTCTGCAACGTCTGCCCCAGGCGCGGTCGCTTGAAGAAATCCGTGGCCTGGAGGGCGAGGCCGCCGGAATGTACTTCAGTGTTTTTGACCGCCTCGTCTCCGTCAAAGCGAAAGGCATACGCTTTGCCGGACGCAGCCGCCGTCCGCCGCTGGATGAGATCAATTGTCTGCTCTCCTTTTTATACACGCTGCTGGCGGCGGACCTGCGCGGGGCCATTGAAAGCGTCGGCCTTGATCCCGCGGTGGGCTTTCTGCATCGGGACAGGCCGGGCCGGCCGAGTCTCGCTCTGGATATGATGGAAGAATTCCGCCCTGTTCTGGCGGACAGACTGGCGCTGACGCTGGTCAACAGAGGTCAGATCCGGGCGAAGGATTTTGAGCAAACCGCGTCCGGAGCGGTCCTCCTGAAGGAAAAAGCCCGCAAGGAAGTGCTGGTGGCCTACCAGGAGCGCAAGCGCGAAGAGGTGCTGCATCCTTTTCTGAACGAACGCATGACCGCAGGCCTGCTCTGGCATATGCAGGCGCGCCTGCTGGCCCGGTATATCCGGGGCGAGATGGACGCCTATCCACCCTTTGTCATCAGGTGACACATGCTTGTTCTGGTGAGCTACGACGTCAATACGGAAGATGCGGCGGGGCGGCGGCGGTTGCGGCGCATCGCCCGGCATTGCGGAAATTGGGGGCAGCGCGTGCAGTTCTCTGTCTTTGAATGCGTTGTGGACCCGGCGCAGTGGAAAAGTCTGCGCGCGGCGCTGCTCAATGAGATGAATCAGGAAAAGGACAGCCTGCGCTTTTATTTCCTCGGCAGTGCGTGGCGAGGCAAGATAGAGCACCTAGGTGCAAAGCCGGGCTACGACCCAGAAGGCCCACTTATTTTCTGATGCGGGAACCTCAAGCTGACGGCTTTTCCCCGGCTGGTTCTCGATATGTATATTATCTTGAAATATAACATGAAAGTTTGTCGTTGTGCAAAAAAATGAGCGTTCCTGACAGAATGCCTCCAAGATGCCCGATATCAGGCCCGTAAATCCTTTAGCCTCGCAGGCCAACGCCTGTCACAGTCGCCTCCCGTGCGGAGGCGTGGATTGAAACTTCGTTGGAGGAGCCCTGAAACACAATCCCACCAGTCGCCTCCCGTGCGGAGGCGTGGATTGAAACTTTTCACCTTGGCTGTCAACTGTATGCGTCCGGGGCCGTCGCCTCCCGTGCGGAGGCGTGGATTGAAACTCTACGGCTCTGATGCCCATAAGAGGAAGTTGGAAGGTCGCCTCCCGTGCGGAGGCGTGGATTGAAACTGGGTATTCCCGGCACGAAAAAATACACGGACCAGGTCGCCTCCCGTGCGGAGGCGTGGATTGAAACTCGGCCTGCTGCGTAAGGGGCGTCTGCCGGAAGCGTCGCCTCCCGTGCGGAGGCGTGGATTGAAACTGCTCCTGGCGTTTGCCGGTCTGCTGTGGACGCAGGTCGCCTCCCGTGCGGAGGCGTGGATTGAAACACTAACTTGCTGAAATTTAAAAATGGCGGTGTCTCGTCGCCTCCCGTGCGGAGGCGTGGATTGAAACGCCCAAAGCCATCAGCTCGCCGGGCATGGCCATGGTCGCCTCCCGTGCGGAGGCGTGGATTGAAACTGGATGGAGGTGGAGAGCAAGTTCACCAGCCCGGTCGCCTCCCGTGCGGAGGCGTGGATTGAAACTGGAGTATTGGAGTCATCTGGAAGACAACCTGCTCGGGTCGCCTCCCGTGCGGAGGCGTGGATTGAAACCGGCTCATTTCCAAGGCAGAAGCGGAGGCGTGAGGTCGCCTCCCGTGCGGAGGCGTGGATTGAAACCAACAGAGTGACAGCTCACTCGCCACAATACCCAAGTCGCCTCCCGTGCGGAGGCGTGGATTGAAACTCCGTGGGATGGTGGGCAATATCCGATGGCAGCCGTCGCCTCCCGTGCGGAGGCGTGGATTGAAACACGCCGCATGCCCTCTACCCTCTTTGTGATAGAGCGTCGCCTCCCGTGCGGAGGCGTGGATTGAAACAATGATGCCCGCACGGGCTGCTGTGGCTACAAGTGTCGCCTCCCGTGCGGAGGCGTGGATTGAAACATGCCGGGTGAAAAACGGACTCCCATGACTGCCGAGGTCGCCTCCCGTGCGGAGGCGTGGATTGAAACACGCCGCATGCCCTCTACCCTCTTTGTGATAGAGCGTCGCCTCCCGTGCGGAGGCGTGGATTGAAACTGTTCGGCAATGCCACCGGCGCGGGCGCGTCCACGGTCGCCTCCCGTGCGGAGGCGTGGATTGAAACCCGCATGGACCGCGGTGCCCAGGCGCGCGGCGTCGTCGCCTCCCGTGCGGAGGCGTGGATTGAAACTCTGCGGCTGGATGATTTGCCCCTGCGCCCGGCGGGTCGCCTCCCGTGCGGAGGCGTGGATTGAAACGGCTTCGCTGACGGCTTCGGCAAATTCAACCTTGGGTCGCCTCCCGTGCGGAGGCGTGGATTGAAACTGTCCTGTCCCTATGGGGGCTTGCCGGGTTGGATGGTCGCCTCCCTGCGGAGGCATTGGCTGAAACAGCTTGCCGGAGACAGTGGCTCAAGCCGTGGGGGGTCCGCTCCGCCTTGAGCCCCGCTCCGCCATTTGCTATAGACAGAGCGCACCCCTTCTTTCAGGAGCCTCCCATGTCCGATTTCGTCCATCTGCATTGTCATACCGAATACAGCCTTCTGGACGGCGCCATCCGCATCAAGGATCTCTGCGCCCGCGCCAAGGATTACGGCATGCCCGCCTGCGCCATCACCGACCACGGCAATATGTTCGGCGCGGCCTATTTCTACGCGGCCTGCAAGGACTTCGGCATCAAGCCCATCTTCGGCTGCGAGGTCTATGTCTGCCACGACCACACGGACAAAACCTCGGAACTGGCGCGCCGCCGTCATCACCTGATTCTGCTGGCCCAGAACGAGCTGGGTTATCATAATCTGGTCAAGCTGGTCAGCCACGGCTTCCTGGACGGTTTTTACTACAAGCCCCGCGTGGACAAGGAGTTGCTGCGCCGCTACGCCGAGGGCCTGACCTGCCTTTCGGCCTGCATCGCGGGCGAGATTCCCCGCGCCATCCTGGCCAAGGACATGGACAAGGCCCTGAGCCTGACCAGGGAATACGCGGACATCTACCCCGGCCGCTTCTACCTGGAATTGCAGTCCAACGGCCTGGCCGAACAGGAAGTCGTCAACAACGCCCTGCTGGAGATCGCGGAAACCGCCGACCTGCCCCTGGTGGCCACCAATGACTGCCACTATCTCAACGCCGACGACGCGGACGCCCATGAGGTTCTGCTCTGCATCCAGACCCAGACCACCATGGACGACCCCAAGCGCATGCGCTTTGAAACGCACGAGCTCTATTACAAGTCCATCGAGGAGATGGAAAAGCCTTTCGCCCATGTGCCCGAAGCCCTCGCCAACACTATGCGCATCGCGGAAACCTGCAATGTGGAGCTGGATTTCGGCCACCACTACTTCCCGGTCTACCAGCTGCCCGAAGGGGCCAGCATGGAGTCCGAATTCCGCCGCCTGGCCGAAGAGGGCCTGGAAAGGCGCCTGGAAAAGCACCCGGATCGCGAAAATATTGATCCGGCGCGCTACCGCGAGCGCCTGCAATACGAGCTCGGCGTCATCCTGGAAATGGGCTTTCCCGGCTATTTCCTCATCGTGCAGGAATTCATCAACTGGGCCAAGAACCACGGCATCCCGGTGGGGCCGGGGCGCGGCTCGGCGGCCGGTTCCCTAGTGGCCTGGTCCCTGCGCATCACCAACCTGGACCCCCTGCCCTACAATCTGCTGTTTGAACGCTTTCTGAACAACGAACGTGTCTCCCTGCCCGATATCGACGTGGACTTCTGCGAACGCCGCCGTGGCGACGTGATCCGCCACATGGTGGACACCTACGGCGAGGGCTCGGTGGCCCAGATCACCACCTTCGGCACTATGAAGGCCAAGGGCGTGGTGCGCGACGTGGGCCGCGCCCTGGGCATGACCTTCGCTGAGACGGACCGCATCGCCAAGCTGGTGCCCGACGACCTCAAAATGACCATCAAGAAGGCTCTGGACCTGGAGCCGGACCTGAGGAAACTCTATGAGGAGGACCAGCAGGTCCGGCATCTGCTGGACACGGCCCGCCGCCTGGAAGGCCTGGCCCGGCACGCCTCCACCCACGCCGCCGGGCTGGTGGTCTCTGACAAGCCCATGGAGGAATACCTGCCCCTTTATCTGGGCAAACGCGGCGAACTTGTGACCCAATTTGACGGCCCCATGACCGAAAAGGCCGGGCTGGTCAAATTCGACTTTCTGGGCCTGAAGACCATGACCCTGATCCAGGACACCCTGGACAACATCAGCCTGCAGGGCCAGACCCCGCCGGATCTGGACAACCTGCCGCTCACGGACGCCGAGACCTACGAACTTTACGCGCGCGGCGACACGGACGGCGTCTTCCAGGTGGAAAGTTCGGGCATGCGCCAGTATCTGCGCATGCTCAGGCCCACCTGCTTCGAGGACGTCATCGCCATGCTGGCCCTTTACCGGCCCGGCCCGCTGGGTTCGGGTATGGTGGACGAATTCATCAAGCGCAAACACGGCCAGGTGCCGGTGGTCTATCCGCACGACTCGCTCACCGAATGCCTGCGCGATACCTACGGGGTCATCGTCTACCAGGAACAGGTCATGCAGATCGCCCAGATTATCGCCAGCTACACGCTGGGCGGGGCCGACCTGCTGCGCCGGGCCATGGGCAAGAAAAAAGCCGAAGCCATGGCCAAGGAGCGCGTAACCTTTGTGGCCGGGGCGGAAAAGAACGGCATCGCCAAGGAAAAAGCCAACGAAATCTTTGACTTGATGGAAAAATTCGCCGAGTATGGCTTCAACAAGTCGCATTCGGCGGCCTATGCCCTGATCTCCTACTTCACGGCCTATCTCAAGGTGCACTATAAGGTGGAGTTCATGGCCGCCCTGCTCACCTCGGAAATGGGCAATCAGGACAAGCTGCTCAAATACGTCTCCTGCTGCAAGGACATGGGCATCGACGTGGTCCAGCCCTCGGTAAACCAGAGCCAGCGGGAATTCACGGCCCACGGCGGTCAGGTGGTCTTCGGCCTGGGCGGCATCAAGAATGTGGGCGACGAAGCCATTCGCGAAATTGTGGAGGGCCGCAAAGAAGGTGGCGACTACATTTCCCTGCTGGATCTCTGCTGCCGGGTCAATCTGCGCAAGGTCACCAAGCGCGTGCTGGAATCCCTGATCAAGGGCGGGGCCTGCGACTGCTTCAATGTTTCCAGAGCAGGCATGCTGGCCGCCCTGGAAATTGTGGTGGCCCGCGCGCAGAAAAAGGCCAAAGACAAGAGTTCCAACCAGGTTTCCCTGCTGGCCATGGCCCCGGTGGTGGAGGCCGCGCCCCAGCCCGGCGTGGGCCTGGACTGCCCGGAAGCCACGCTGCCGGAAATGGAGGACGACCTGAAACTGCGGGCCGAAAAGGAAGCTCTGGGCTTCTTCCTCACCAGCCACCCCCTGCAGCCTTACAGCCGCGAGATCCGCCGCCTGCGTCTGACCACTCTGGAGGACGCGCGCGAGCTCTTCCCCGGCGCGGAAATCAACTGTGCCGTGCTGGTGACCAGCATCAAGGAAGTGCTCACCAAGTCCAAGGGTGAGCGCATGGCCTTTGTGGGCGTGGAGGATCTCACCGGCCACGCGGAAGTGACTTTTTTCCCGCGCTCCTATGCCGAGGCCCGGGAGCTGATCCGGGCTGAGCAGCCCCTCTGTCTGACGGCTCGCCTGGACAGCCAGGGCGACGCCGCCCAGGATGCCGATGAGGAAAATACCGAGGACGCCCCGCGCGAACTCAAGCTCCTGGGCCAGAGCGTGCGGTCCCTGGCAGAAGCCTGCGGCCAGAGCGACACGCCGGTCTGCGTGCAGATTCCGGCGCACCGCCTGGGCCGTGAGGACATGCTGGCCCTGAAAAACATTCTGGAAACCTACCCCGGCCCGGTGGAAGCCGAAGCCCTGGTCTGCCTGGACGGTTGCCAGTGCCATCTGCGCCTGGACAAGGCGCTCAAGGTGCGGCCCGGGCCGGAGCTGGACAAGGCCCTGGCCGCCTGGGCTTCATAGGCTCCGACTCTTCTGAAAGGCAACGCCTGCCCGCAGTGTGGGCAGGCGTTTTATTTTCAGCCGCTCCTGAATCCCTTCGGACGGTGTGCCGGTATGGCTCAGGGCCGATAGATGGTAAAGCCGTTTTTACCACGCTGTTTGGTATGGTACAGCGCACTGTCCGCATTCTTGTACAACGTTTCAAACTCCGTACCCGCCTCCGGCACCATGGCCACGCCGATGCTGGTGGAAATGGAGCAGGTGGTTACGCCGTCCGTAAAGTCATGGCGTAAATCCACCACCAGATCCCGGGCCTTTTTCTCCCCCCATTCCCGTGACGGCGCGGGAGCGAACACCACAAATTCATCTCCGCCGATCCTGCCGACGATGTCGGTATTCCGGAATTCGTTTTTGAGCATTTCCGCAAAACCCGCGATGACCATATCGCCGGCGGCATGCCCGCAGGTATCATTCACATTCTTGAAGTTATCGATATCAAGAATGAAAAACGCGAAGAGCTTGTCGGGATGCTGCAGAAGACCTCGCTGAATATGCTCTTGTGTGGCCACCTTGTTGTATAACCCGGTCAGGGAATCGCTCTCCATTTTTTCAACCAGATGCTGTTCATGTTCTTTTTCCTTATCCACATTCTGACGGTATACGAACATGCGCACCGAATCGTCATCATCCCAATAAAAAATACGGGCCGTAATACGCATCCAGTAATAACTCCGTCCCGCGTTATTGGAAATCATAAAATCATAGCGCAGGCATTCCCTGCCCGCCTGATAAGCCCGCAAGATATTGTCCGGGCTGAACGTATCGAGATAGCTCCGGCGATATTCGGTTTTTATATGTTTCCGGGCGATAATCCGCAGGGCTTCGTTATACGGCGTGCTCCTCGGCACGCCCAGACTTTCGAAATAGACTTCGGTAGCCTCGCTGGCTGCGCGGTTATGGGTGATGTCAATCTCATAAATATTTTCATACAGCTTTCCGGTTTCAGCCTGAAAAACCGAGCTGCGTCTTTTCTCTTGCTCCACTGCTAAGTTGACGATCCGCACATTATACTTGCGGATAATATATGTAATAACTAACAAGACAGGCACTACAACACCAAAAATAACCATAACGCCTGTAAAAAGCTGCTGCCTTGTCTGTTCCGTCAAGACAGATGCATCATTGTCGACAATTAAATACCATTCTAAATTCTGCACATATTGTACAACAAGATAGCCTTTTCGTTCCTCTTTACCATACCAAAAATATTGGTATTTTTCTTTTTCAGAGACAATCCGCTCTCGCAAGCAACTGAAGTCGCAGAAAGAAAATAAATCCGTCTGTTGATAACCTGTCTGATCCGAAGAAACTTCAATCATTCCATCTCCATTGACCAGATAGGATTTGACGCCGAATTTAGTTTCGTATTGCTTGAATATTTCCTGCAAATAATCGACACGGAAGCCGACTCCCACAACTCCGATTGTTTTTCCAGCCTGATCTGTAATCTTACAGTTAATAAAAATCACTATTTCATTATGGGCTGCTTCATCGTTGTCAATATTCAATGCGTAATCCGCAGGATTTTTTAAAAAAGAATAATACCATACGTTTTCTGGATTATCCGGCGTCAGGATCCGATTGATACCGTTAAAGTTGTAATAGCGGTTCGTTCCGGTGGACACCAGAAACACGGAATCATAATGATATTTATCTTTGTAGGCCAAAAGATAATGCTGAAGCGTTTGTATAAATATTCCTTCATCCGCCATTTGTTCTTCATCAATAAGGAAGTTCTTCAGCAGATTGTCATTGGCCATTGTCAATGAGATATTGATAGGCTTTGCAAAAATTGAATCTATCTGATGGTAGATGCCCTCTGCCGTCAGCAGGGCAATATGCTCCATATCCTGCTTAAAAATTTTTCTATTGTATTGATAATTATGAATCGATATAAGAATAAATCCTGAAAGAATTAGTATAAAAATAAGAAGATTTGTTCTTAGCAGAACATGCCTTTTCATATCCCCCCCATATCAGCAGGAGTCCCCTTTTGCGCGGACACGACGTACCGCCCCATGACCTGCCCCCCCAATATTCGCTCATATCCTTGATTCCCTATCACGTTCAGGATATTTGCGGACGATGTAAATTTTGTTTTTTACACTATAAATTTTACTCTGTGTATCACTCTCGTTCCATCGTAGGCAGGTGTATATCTTCCATAGATAGTAAAACATGGACAAAGAGGTGGCGTTATTGTGCGGGTACAGCCCGGCGACGCCATGTGCCCCCGCGTACATGGCTTTTACTTTCCCTTGAATGACGCCATGTCCACCTGCATTATGACACAGGCAGTGAACAGTGCCCTGTATTTCCTTTTTGACGGAATATGGCAGATGCCATTTGCGCTGCTGTCAGCGCCTGAAGCGGAAAAGAGTGGAGAAAACCGGAAGGATGGCGATGTCTGGCGGGGATTCGGGAAAATATATGCCGGTCACTTGCCAAAGGCGCTTGGGAGACAAAAATATGCGGCTCAACGATAAATCAGTGACAGGCTATATTTCATAATTGCAATCATTATACACCATATTTCAGATAATATCGCTATAATTCATGCACTCCTGGATCGCCACCACAACGACATGTGGACATACCGGAAACCGGTCTATTCCATCGGCGGCGAATACGGGAATGAACCCGGAAAACGCATGACCGCGTTTCTCTACAGTCTCCCGAGTCTGGCGGATTTTCTCACCGTGACTCGAGGTCAGACACACAGAGGTTCAACGCAGAGATAAGCGAGAAGGCACTCCTGACGACACCCCCCAGTCAACGCCACGGCCACGTGACACGTTTCCAGCGCAAAGGCTTTCCTTCTTCTTTGACAGCCAGGCAGGCGATGTCCTCCAGCGCGGCAAGTCCTCCCATGTGTACGGCGGCTTTACCGTCGCGGGTGACCGGGGCGGAGGCCAGCGCGTAACGCGCCGTGACCGCAGCCGGGGAAGGCGACGCCGTATCGCCGAGGGGAGACAGTACGCGCAGGCCGCCCTGCACCAGAGCGGCGACCGTGGGCCGGTGCGCCACGGCGGCGATATGGACGGTCCCGGCCGGAAGGTTTTCCAGGTAGACGACATTACATATTACAAGGGCGCTCACATTTTTCATCCCCGCCACCGCTATCGGCCTTGCCTCGCCCCAGGGCACCCTGTCGCGCCAGCCTGTGCCGTACAGGTCAATCTCCCGAATATCGTAGCCAAGGAAAAAATATTTGTCCGTTTCGGGATACGCATAAGCACGGACAGTATCCGTCCCGGACGCCCTGGCCAGCTCCCTTTCCTGTAGAGCGGGCCGGGCCAGAACAAAGACGCGCGCCTCTGCCAGAACACTGGCCAAAAGCATGACGCAAAAAACGGCATAACACGCCTTTGCCGCGCCTCCCTTGAATTCTCCGGATGTGAGAAAAGCAAAACAACAAAGGGCGGCGTAAAAAAATGTGGCCGACATTGCCCGATACGGAGTGGAGGGGCTGAGGACGAATGCGGCCAGGCTGACCTGTGCCATTACAAAAAAGGCCGCTCCGGGCAGATATGCTGACGGGTTCCGCTCCCCCCGGTAATACAACAGACAGGCCACAACAAGGGCTGTCAGAATGTAGGGCAGCATTTCCAGTTGCTGTGAGCCCCAGAAGATCAGAAAACGATGGAAAGATTCCAGCGAAAAGACAGGTATCTTTTCCGCGCCGCCTATCTGCGCCAGCCGCACGGCATTGCCGGGGGCGGCCATCATCAGAGTCCAGCCCGCTACCGCCCCCGCGATACCGGCCGCCGCCCACAGCGGAAGCCGCCGTGTCGTGTGAAAGCGGCAGACCGCGACGCCCGAGGCTACCAGAATCGAGAGCATACCCACATTTTCGTTGCTGCATCCAGCCAAAAATCCGGCCAGCGCATACGCCGGGCCGCCGGAAAGACGGTAGTCCTTTTTTTCGGCCCAGAAGCGATAAGGCACCAGAAACGCCGTGGCAAAGGCCAGACTGTACCCATAGTCGGCTGTGCCCGTACGCCAGAAATACACAGTCCCGAATGCGGGCAGGGCAAACCATACCAGCCCCGCCAGCACCACCGGATGCCAGGCGCGGATTTTCTCGCGCCACCCCACCCCCAGACTCAGCAGCACTCCGGAAAAAACAAGGCCCGTGAAAATGACGGACGTCAGCAGCGGATGCAGCCAGGCGGGCCCGTGCAACAGCACACGCGCCATAAAGTGCCCTGCGAATTTCCCGCTCCAGCTCCTGTACTCCTGAACCTGTGCCGCGAACATGGCTCCCGGGCCGCCGTCACCCGCCCCATAATTGAAATCATCATAGACCCAGGGCGTCATGGCGCAAAAAAAAGCCATCACCGCCGTGATACCTATGGCGGCCCCCAACACAGGGACATATCCAGACTTCACAGGAGCCTCCTCATTGCATCCGCACCATTGCCCTCAAGGCCTGGGCAGGCCAATTTATATATGAAACTTTTAATGTGTCAATGTGTTTCATAAAGTTTCATGGCAATCTGCGGCAATGAAAGAACTGCTGGCGGCATTGGGGGATCTTGTAGCGCTGGAGCGCCTGAACAGGGACAAGCTGGCCGAAAAGATCGGACTGAGCCGCCCCAACATGATTTCGGCCTTCAGCGGACGCCGGGCTATGCCGGACACGGCCCTCCCCAGATTGCGGGCCGCCCTGTCCCTGGATGAGCGCTATCGCCTTGATCCGGCGCGGATCCATTGCCTGCAGGCACGTGCCGGGCATTACGACGCAGCTTCCATCACGGCGGTGGCCAACCGTTTCGCAACGCTTCCACTGCGCATTCGCTGGCTGGTGCGCGGCGTGGGGGAACTGGGATATGAGGGCCTGGCCCTGATATGGGAAGACGCCGCCCAGGCCCTGCTTCTGCTTCGCAATGACGATGCCGTGCTTGTGGAGGCAATGCTGTCTGCCCAGGAAGGGCCGGCGCCCGAGGAGAGAGAAATTTCCCTGAAGGATTTTTCCAGAATCACACAGGGAGAAATTTCTCCCCACGCGGCAAGGGAACTTCTGGGCAGGCGGACTGAAGTGTGGACATGGGCGCGGGTGCGCGACCATGCGGAACAGCGCGGCCTCTCGCCCCGGGATGTGGTGGAGGCCATTGCGGCATGGAGGCGGACGAGCCGCTAGCCGAGACTTCCTTTTGACAAAAAATGGCCACTTGATATGTTATAAGCCTAACGCGCGCTGTGCAAACCATCCTGTGGAAAAAGCATGTCCTTTACATCCTGGCTGCAACGCATGTTCAGCCCTCCCTCCACCGGCGATCCCGATCTGGAGGATGAAATTTCCGGCTTTGAATGGAACCAGAACGTCCGCATCGTTCTGGCGATTCTTGTTGTCTTTATTTCGGCCCTGGTGGTCTGGTGGATTGTCTCATGACGGCACGGCATTGCTGGCGCCTTACGGTGCGCGACGAATTTTCCGCAGGGCATGCCCTGCGCCACTATCAGGGCAAGTGCGAACGCCTGCACGGTCACAACTTCGGCGTGGAGCTCTGTGTGGAGGGCCGCGATCTTACGCCGGGCACCGAACTGCTGCTTGATTTCAAGGTTCTGAAAACCGCGCTCAAGGATGCGCTGCGCGAGCTGGACCACTGCGTGCTCAACGACACGCCGCCCTTTGACCGCATCAACCCCTCCTCGGAAAATCTTTCCCGCCACATCTGGCGGAACGTGGCCGCCCGTCTGGCCGAAAGCCCGGACCCGCAGGCCCGCGCCGTGCGTCTGGTCAGCGTGAGCGTATCGGAAAAGGGCAGCCAGAGCGCCACATATCTGGAGTGGGCCGAGGGTGACCCTCCGGTCCGCTGATGCCATGCCCCAGGCCCTCTGCCTCCTGCACGCCAACTGCCAGGGCGACGCCCTGCGCCCCCTGCTGGAAACAGCCCCGGCGTTCGCCCGGCATTTCCACATCCGGCAATATCTAAACTACACCCGCCAAAGCATCGCCGAAGCGGATCTGGAACAATGCGCGCTCTTTCTGTATCAGCGTCTGGCCCCGCGCTGGGGCGCGCTGTCCACGGAGCAGATGCTGCCGCGCCTGCCCGCCGCCTGCCCGCGTATTGAAATTCCCAACCTTTTTTTCAAGGGCTACTGGCCGTTCTGGACCAATGCGGCACAGGGCATCGACTTTGCCGACAGCCTGCTGGAACGCTTGCTGTCTCAGGGCCTTGCGCCCGAAGAAGCCCTGAACCTCTATCTGCGCGGCGATCCGGCCCTGTTGGGCGATGTGGTCGCCGTGGCCGAAGCATCCCTGGCGCGGGAGGAAGGCAAGGAGGCGGATGCTCTTATTCGTTGCGCCCCCCTCGTGCGTGAACGCTGGCGTGAGGAACAGCTCTTCATCACCGTCAACCATCCGGGCAGAAGCCTGCTTTTTCATGTGGCGGACAGTCTGTTGCGCCTGCTGGGCCTGGGCGGCCTGCCGGAAGAAACACGCCGCGCCTACATCCATCCGCAGGAAGATTTCTGGCTGCCCATTCACCCCGCGCTGGGACCGTTGCTGGGCCTGCCCTTTGCCCACCGCGACCGGCGATACCCGGCCTTCGCCGCCCGGCTTACCCATCGGGAATACACTTCCTGCTATCTGGCCTGCCGCCGCCACGGGGTGGACGACCTGCTGACCCTGCTGCGCAACCTGCCGCCCGGCGGCGCCAAGCGGACGGCCTAAGGCCCCGGTCGCGCCCCGTGTCAGCCATGCCCGCCGCCCGCCCGCCGCGCCTGCCGCATCCGCATGCTCCGCTTCGGGCGGCGCTCTGCCTGTTTCTGCTCGCCCTGCTCCAGCTTCAGGCCTGCGCCGGAGGCGATCCCCGGCAGGCGGCCCGCGCGTTGGGCGCGTCCCGAGGCTTTGCCGAAACGCTCTATCCCACGCCGTATTTTATCCTCTACGGCCAGTTCCGGCCCGGCACCGGGGATGTGCTGCGCGTCTACATCGAAGGCGACGGCCATGCCTGGCAAAGCCGCACCCGGCCTTCCGCCGACCCCACGCCGCATAATCCCGTGGGTCTGCGCCTGGCCCTGGCCGACCCCTCGCCCGCGCCTCTGCTCTATCTGGCCCGGCCCTGCCAGTACGCGCGGGGCGAGGTCCTGCGCCACTGCGCCACGCGCTACTGGACTTCCGCCCGCCTGAGCGAGGAGGTCATCAGCAGCCTGGATGCCGCCGTCAGTGCGGCAAAGGCCCACAGCGGAGCGCGACACGTGGCGCTGGTGGGCTTTTCCGGCGGAGGCGGCGCGGCGGCCCTGCTGGCGGCCCGGAGGCGGGACGTGATTTTTCTGGGCAGCGTGGCGGGCAATCTGCATCTCTCGGCCTGGACCGGCCTGCACAGGCTGAGCCCGCTTTCGGAATCGTTGGAGCCCTTTGCCGTGGCCCCGGCCCTGCACGGCCTGCCCCAACGCCATCTGAGCAGCCGGGGCGACAAGGCCATGCCGCCGGAACTCAGCGCGGGCTTCTGCCGCGCCGCCCGGCAGCCCGAAAGCTGCCGCGTGGTTGAAGGCATCCCCCACAGCGGTCCCTGGACCCAAGCCTGGGACTACACATACTGACGCCTTGCTCCTTGGCCCGCCATTCCGTAAACTGAGCGCCGGTTCACAATCCATATGCGGACCGTTTCCCATGGACAGGCGCAAACGCCCATACCAGCACTCTTGCAAGGAGATTTTCATGAAGGTTCTTTTGATCAACGGCAGTCCGCACCCCAAGGGCTGTACCTATACGGCCCTGTCAACGGTGGCGAAGCAGCTGGAAAAACACGGCCTTTCCACCCAAATGCTCCACATCGGGCATAAAGCCGTGCGCGGCTGCATCGCCTGCGGCAAATGCGCGGAGACCGGGCGCTGTATTTTTACGGACGATCCCGTCAATGAGGGTATTGACCTGTTGCGCGAGTCCGACGCCCTGGTGGTGGGCTCGCCGGTCTATTACGCCGGACCCAACGCCACCCTGTGCGCCTTTCTGGACCGGGTGTTCTACATGAAATCCGCGCCGTACGCCTTTAAGCCCGCGGCTGCCGTGGTCAGCTGCCGCCGGGGCGGGGCCAGCGCCTCTTTCGACCGGTTGAACAAATACTTCACCATCGCCCGCATGCCCGTGGTCTCTTCCCAATACTGGAACTCCATCCACGGCAATACGGCGGAGCAGGCTCTCCAGGACAAGGAAGGCCTCCAGATCATGCGCACTTTGGGCGACAACATGGCCTGGCTGGTCAAATGCATTGCCGCGGGCAAGGCCGCCGGGATCGACCATCCCACGCCGGAACCCTGGGAAGCCACCAACTTCATTCGCTGAGCGCCTTTTTCTCAAGAAACGTCAACGCGCCTCATCCGGCCGGATGGGGCGCGTTGACGCGCTCAGAACTGCTCTCCGCTTTTCAGCGACAGTCCCTGGAGTAGATTAACTCAAAAGTTAAACCGCTCTAAGGTTGATGAGGCATCAACGCCTTATACGGCCCGCGCATTTTATAGATGAAATCCGCCTGCCGCACGTCGCCGCTGACGATGAGCACCAGCAGCAGTTTGGAAATCGGGTCTTCACGCACCACGCTGTAGCCCTTGATGCCCTTCTGTTCAAAGCTGAACTGCAACTGGCCGTCGCGGGCCACGGGCTTGCTGCCTTTCAGGCGCTGGGAACCGGCTTCAGCCGCTTTTTCGGCGTCGCCCGGCTTGGCGGGCCCCACAATGACGGCCGCCGAGGTTTTATGGTCCTTCTGGCCCAGCAACACCTGCACCGCGTCATTCTGTTTCGTGGGGCCGTTGACCACTACCCAGTCCGGCGGCAGATCCAGGCTGTAATACTTGGTGGTCAGCGGCGCCGCGGAAATCCGCCCGGCAAAAGCGGGCAGCAGCAGGGCCAGCAAAAGGACGACACGCGCGACTATTTTCATGACAACTCCCTGTTCGTATTCGTAACCACACGCGGCAATACGCGCATCAGCGTTATGACAAAAACCGCTTCGCGGCCTCCGCGCCGCCACCTGCCGCGCGGCCCGCGAAAAACTTGCCCCCTTCCGGCAAGCCTTGTACCATGCACAGCCAGATTCACGAGGCATAATTATGAACAAAACTACTCTTCCGACCTTTCGGGCCAAGCTCTACTCCTACCGTTTCGAGTTGCTCATGGCCTCACTGCTCTGCGTGTTTGTACTGAATATCTTCTTCCCAGACAACATTTACGGCGGCATGGCCCAGGCCGTGTACCTGCCCTTCCAGCTCCTGGCCGCCACAGTGCTGTTTGAATCCAAACGCAATCTCCTGCGCCTGGTGCTGCTTTTCGCCGTGCTGCTGGTGATCTGCCGGGCTCTGGATCTTTTTTTCATCAAAAATATCCAGAACGAGCTGTTGCTGCTCTATATCTGCTTTTTCGGCAGCGTCATGCTGGAAGTCTTCCGGCAGATCTACCGCGCCCATCTCATCACTACCAAGATCGTCTACGCCGCTGTCTGCGGCCTGCTGCTCATCGGCTATTGCGGCTTCTACATCTTCCTGACCATTGAATTCCACGAACCCGGCTCCTTCAACGGCCTGGGCCAGGGCGTGCAGGCCATGAACGACCTGTTCTACTTCAGCTACGTCACAATTCTGACCGTGGGCTACGGCGACATTACCCCGCACACCTGGATCGCCAAAAACGCCACGGTGCTGGTGGCTTTCACGGCCTACATCTATTCCCTGGTGGTCATCGCCACCATCGTGGGCGAGGCCACGCGCTCCAAAAAGAAAAACGGTAACGGAGACGGAGAAACGGGAAATTCCTGATCCGCGCCCTGCCGCCCCAAGCTGCGGGAGAACAGCATGAGCACCTCGCCGGACGCGGCCTCCCAGCTGGTGATGCTCTACCGGCCGGGCGTGGCCGACCCTGCGCGCTTTTGCGGCCCGCTTACGTCCGGCGCTTGAACATCCACACGGCCACGCCCACGGTGGCCATGCTGATCAGGGTGATCTTGCCCAGGCTCAAGGCCGCCGCCGCAAAGGTGATGTCCTTCAGAAAGACGCCCTGGCTGATGGCCGTAAAGTGCCGCAGGGGGTTGAGCTGGCTGGCGTGCTGCAAAAAAACCGGCATGTTGATGATGGGCGTCACCGCGCCGGAAATCAGAATGCAGGGCACGCCCACGGTGAAGGCCCCCAGAAAGGCCTGCTGCTGGGTGGAGGACAGGGAGGAGACCATCAGCCCGACCCCGCCCGAAGCCACGGCGAAGATCAGCATGGCGAGGTAGAGCAGGGCCACGGAGCCCGTGAAGGGCACGCCGAAGCCGAAGACCGTGATCAGCAGAAAGATGGTGCCGTGGACCAGGCCCACAATGCAGCCCGGCACCAGCTTGGCCAGGGCGATTTCCGTGGGCGTGGCCGGAGAAACCAGAAGCTGGTCAAAGGTGCCCACCTCCCGCTCGCGCGCCACGGACAGGCCCGTGACCACCAGGCCCAGCATAAGGCTGAGCATGCCGATGAGATTGGGCAGGAAAAACCACTGAAATTCCAGGTTGGGGTTGAACCAGCAGCGCATCCGCACGTCCAGGCGGGGCGCGCTGGCCGCCGCCGTGGCCGAGGCCCGGCCCAGCGGCGTGTCCGCAGCCATGCCCTCGATGATCCGGTTGAGGTAATAGGCCGCGATCTGGGCCGCGTTGGAGCGCCGCCCGTCCAGAATCACCTGTGCCTGGGCGGATTCGCCCCTGTCCACCCGGCGGGAAAATTCCTGGTCAAACACCAGGATGAAGAGCGCCTGCTGCCCTTCCAGTACGGGCCGGATGCTCTCCTCCGCCGGGAGAAAACGCACGCTGCGGAAGGTGGGCGAGCCCTCCAGGCGGTGGACGATCTCGCGGCTCCAACGCCCGTTGTCGTGATCCAGCACGGCCACGTCCACATTGCGCACCTCCATGGTGGCGGCCCAGCCGAAAATCACGATCTGCATCAGAGGCGGCACGATGATCAGGACGCGCGAAACGCGGTTGCAGAGCAGGACCAGCAGTTCCTTGCGCACGATGGTGACCACGCGCCGCCAGTTCAGCTGGGGAAGCTCGAAAAAAGCCATATTCAGACATCCAGACGTTTGACGAGATTTTTATACACCAGGCCCAGCAGCACGGCGGCCAGCAGGCCCATGAACAGCAGGCTCGGCCCGAAGATGCTCCAGACGTCGCCGGTCAGAAAGATGGTCCGCAGGCTGGTGTTGAAATAGCTGGCGGGCAGCAGTTTGGTGATAGCCTGGAGAATGGGCGGCATGCTGTTGATGTCGAAAACAAAGCCCGAAAGCAACAGGGCCGGGAGAAAGCCGGAAAACAGCCCGGCCTCGGCCGCCACCAGTTGGCCGCGCAGGCTCACGGAAATGAACAGGCCCTGGCCCAGAGCGCTGAGCATGAACACCGAGGACAGAAGCAACAAGGCCCAGAGCGAACCCCGGAAAGGCACGGCGAACAACGTCACCGCGGCCACGGCGCAGAGCGCCATGCTGAACATGCCCATGCAGAAATAGGGGATCAGCTTGCCCAGCAGCAACTGCATGCGGCTCACGGGCGTGGCGAACATGGCCTCCATGGTGCCCCGCTCCCATTCGCGGGCAAAGACCAGAGAGGTCAGCAGGGTGCCGATGAGGGTCATGATGACGGTAATGGCTCCCGGCACCAGGAACTGCACGCTCTTGGCCGTGGGATTGTACCAGAAACGCGTTTCCAGATTGACGGGCGGCTCCAGGGCCGTGCCGCCGGGCAGGGAGGTGCGTTGCCAGTTGGAGATCAGGCCCTGGCTGTAGCTCTGGATGAACTGGGCCGTGTTCGGCTCGGAGCCGTCCACCAGAAGCTGCAGGCTGCCCGCGCCGCCGCGCGCCAGCTCCTGGTCGAAATCCTGGCGGATGACCAGAATGCCCAGCACGTCCGAATCGCGCATCAGGCGCGCGCCCTGCTCCATGTTGCCCACGGGACGGGTTTCAAACCAGGGCGAGTGGGCGAAATCCGCCGCCAGCGTCAGGGAACGGCTGCCGCCGCTCTGGTCCAGCACTGCCAGACGCAGAATGCCCGCGTCCAGCGTGATGCCGAAACCGAACAGCAGCAGAAAGATCAGCGGCAGCACCCCGGCCACCAGGTAGGATGAGGGATCGCGCGCGATCTGCTGAAATTCCTTGCTCATCAGGGCCATAAGCTGGCGCAGCCAGAGATTCCGCTTCATGCTTTTACCGCGCCTCTCCACCGACCTGTTCACGCCTCCCGTCCGCGCCCCCATATTGCACTCCGCCACGGGCGGAATGCCTGCCCTTTCTTGTGGTAGACCGAATCGCCGCCGTCTTCAAGAGGCTGTGCGGTCCCGACCGCAATAAGCCGGGACCGCCCCATAACCGAATCCGGGACAGAAGCATTCGTCACTCCCCGTCCGCCGCCAGCGCCTTGAGCGCACGATAGTCGGTCTTGCCCGTGCCCAGCACCGGGACGGCCTCGAGCCGCAACACGCGCCGCACGACATACAGGGCGGACAGCCCGGCCTCGCGCAGGGCCGCATTGGCCTCCTCACGGGTGAAGGGCACGGCGCTGCACAGCACGATTTCCGGCAGGCCGTCGCGCTCCACGCTTTCCACGGCCAGAGCCGGACCGCTCTCACCGGCCAGATGCGGCATTGCGGCGTCGCGCCGGGCCTGATAGTCCAGCAGGGCATTTTCCATCTGCGGCAGGGAAATCATTTCCCCACCGAGCTTCACAAAACGGCCCAGGCGCCCGGCAAAGGTCAGACGCCCTTGGGCGTCGGCCCGGACGAGATCGCCGGTGCGGTACCAGCGCAGGCCCTCAAACGCCACAAAGGGATCAGGCGGCGTCTGCCCCGGTCCGGCCAGGTACCCCGCAAAGACATTGGGGCCGCGCACCAGCAGCATGCCCGCCTCGCCCCCGGCCACCCGGCGCAGGGGGCCTTGGGTGCTGACCAGGGCCACTTCCACCGAAGGCAGGGGCAGGCCGATGCTGCCGGGCACGGGATCTTCAGGGCGGTTGACGCTGACGGCCGGGGCGCATTCGGTGACGCCGTAGCCTTCGCACAAAACCCCGCCGCTCTGCGCCGCAAAGGCGTCATAAATCCGTTGCGGGCAGGCTTCCGCACCCACAAAACCCAGACGCAGCGAGGCCAGATCGCCGGGCGCGGCCTGTTGCAGCATGCCGTCCAGAAAAGTGGGCGGAGCCACGGTGAGCGTGGGCCGCCAGCGGCGGCAGATACGGTTGAGGCGGGCCGCCTCCGTGGGATTGGGGTGAAAGACCACGGGCAGGCCGAAGCACAGCGGCAAGGCGATATTGCCGGTGAGCCCCAGGGAATGGAAAGGCGGCAGCATGCCCAGCATACGATCCTGTCCGGTCACGGAAAGCACTGCGGCGATGTCCCGGCAATTGGCCAGAATATTGGCATGGCTCAGGGGCACGCCCTTGGGCGCGGTCTCGGAACCGGAGGTGAACAGCACGGCCGCCGTTTCGGCCATGCGGCCCGGCATGGCCGCCCGCTCCCAGCCCAGCAGGGCCAGACGGCCGCGCACCAAGGCCGCGAGCTTGAGCCCCCAGGGCATGGCGGCGGCCGCGTCCTCCAGGCAGAGCCACGTCGCGCCCGCCCGCGCCGCCGCATGGGCGTCAAAGCCCTGCCCGTCCAGACGCTCCAGCAGTTGCCGGGCCGTGAGGATGGTCCGGACCTCCGCCAGCCGCGCGCAATGGCTGAAATTGGCCGGGCCGGTGGTCCAGTTGAACATCACCGGCGTCTTTCCGGCCAGCAGCACGGCCAGCCAGCTCATGGCCGCCGCGCCGGAAGCGGGCAGCATCACGCCCACGCGCTCCTGCCCGGCGCAACGGCGGCGCAGCAGCAAGGCCAGAGCCAGGGCGCGCGTCCAGAACTCGCGCCAGCTCACAGCGCCGCCAGCGTCGGCCAGGATCAGGCTCGTGGGGCTGCGCCGGGCCTGGCGCAGAATCGCCAAGGGCAGATGCGGGGCGTCGGGCACGTCCAGACGCCGGGCCGGAGTATGGGAAGCGTCCGCGGCCCAGCCTTCGGGCGCGGGGGCCGCGTCCTCGCCGTCCTCCAGCAGTCCGGCGGCGGCCAGCGCGCAATCCCCGGCAGTGAGCAGCAGGTCCAGGCGGCTCACGCTGTGCCCGGCCACGTCCTCCAGCTTCAGGCACAGCTCGGTCAGGGCCAGGCTGTCGATGCCCAGATCCGCCGCCAGCCGCGTTTCAGGCGTCAGGAAGGCCGGGTCCGCCTCCACGGCGGCGCTGTCCGCCAGGATGGCATAGACCTGTTCACGCACGGCCCTGTCCACGCTGTGAAGCGCGTCCGCCGGATTCCGGACGGAACCGGCTTCCGTTTCCACGCGCGGCAGAGGCCGGGGCGCGCCGCCCTGCCAGAAATAATAGGGCACGGCCCTGGCTTCTTCCGGTTCCGCGTCGTACCAGGCCTCCAGGATCCGGTTCAGGGCTGGAGCTCCGGCTTCGGCGGCGGGCAGGTCCCGCAGTTCATGCAGGCTGATGCGCACCTCGCGCCGGGGCATGAAGAAAAGCAGATTGCAGAGCAGACGCCGCGCGCCGCGCGCGAGACCGCGCAGCATGTCGGGATGCTTCCCTGCGGCATGGCTGAACGAGGAGCCCCAGAGGCCCCGGCTGCGCACCAGCACCACACGGCAGTGGGAAACCTGTTGCAACAGCCAGTGCGCCCCGCTGTTGGCGCCGAGATGTTCCCGTCCGTCGCGGCTGAGGCCGCCCGCCGGGTAAAACAGCAGGTTATCACCGGCCTTGAGCGCCTCAGCGCAACGCGTGAGGGCCTCCAGCACGGCCCCGCGCGCCGCACGGCCCTGGGCGCGCAGATCGGGCAGGGGCACGGGCCGGGCCAGGGGCGCGATGCGGCGCACCAGGGGGCGGCTGATCTGCCACTCGTCGGCCAGGGGCCGGGGGCGGAAGGCGATCAAATGGCTGTAAACCAGCACGGGGTCCATAAGAGCCGGATGGTTGGGCATGAACAGAATGGGCCGGTCGTCGTTGGCGGCGCTCACGGCTTCCAGACCGTCCACGCGCACACGGTAGCGCAGGGACAACAGCCCGCGCAGCAGTGCGGCCAGAATGTCCAAGGCCCGCCCTCCGCTATTGCGCTTTTCCGAGCCGGACGCGGGCGGCATGCCGCCTCGCTCCGCCGTTTCCGGTTCGCCGGAAGGCTCGCTGCCATCGGGAGCGGGCAGGGAACGCAGCCCCCAGGCCAGGCAGACGGCCGCCGCCAGAGCCATGCCGCCCAGGATCATGTGCCCCGTGGAGGGCGCAAAGAATTCCAGGCCCCAGTACGCGGCGCTGGCCAGGAGAATGCCGGAAAACACCAGGCAGTTGTCCGTGCCGAGCACGCGGCCCTTTTCCTCGGGAGCCGGGCGCACCTGAATGAAGCTGGACACGGGGATCAGATACAGGCCGCCGCACATGCCCGCCGCGCCGTACATCAGCAGCAGGCTCCAGAAGCGCGCGCCCTGGGGCAGCTGCGGCGCGAAGCCCGCCGCCAGCAGGGCGCAGCCGATGCCGCAGCAGGAAGGCACGAGCCAGCGCCGCCAGCTCCGGGGCGTGCCGCGCGCGGCCAGCAGCGAACCGGCGCAGATGCCCAGCATCAGAGCCGTGGGCAACAGGCTGGTGACGGTTTTGCTGAAGCCCAGCTCACGCACGCCCAGGGCGTTGATTTCCAACAGCACCAGAGTGGAAATAAAGTAGAAAAAGGCATCGGCCGCGATAACCAGGGCCAGAGCCCGGTCCCGTCGCAGCCGCAGAAAATCGTTCAGGGAATCCCAGGTCCCCAGCCAGGGGAAAGGCGGGCGCTCACGGCAGGGCACGGCCGGACGGTACGGAACCAGGGCCGCCCCGGCAAGGCCCAGCACGGCCACCAGCACCACGCCCACGGCCACCAGCCAGCGCCCGAAAGGAATCAGGGTATCCACCCACTGCCTGTCCAGGGCCGCTCCGGCCAGCATCACGCCCAGCAAAATGGACGCCGTGGTGAAGAGCTTGAACAACGCATTGACGCGCGGCACGCTGTGAGGCGGAAATATTTCGGGGATGGAGCCGTTGAGCGCCGGGCTGAACAGGGTGGAGCTAGCCCCCATGCAGAACAGCATAAGCAGCATGGCTGTCCAGTTCAGGGACAGAATGCCCCAGGCCCCGGCCAGCATGGCGGCCAGTTCCAGGCACTTGGCCGCCGTCACCAGATACTTCTTGGGGAAGCGGTCGGCCAGCCAGCCGGCCCAGGCGGAAAACAGCACGAACGGCAGGGCGAACAGAAACGTGCCCCAGGCCTGAAAGCCGCTGTAGCCCAGGCTGACCGCCAGCAGCAGGGCCGCCTGCTTGAAAAAGTTGTCGTTGAACGTGCCCAGCGTGTAGCTGGCCCCCAGAGCCGCCGCCTGCTTCAACAAAACGCCTGCCATCCGCTTTCCCTCCGCGGAGAGGCGGGCTCAGGGCATTTGCTCCCCGGAAGCCGCCAGCATCTCCGCCGCATAGGTTCTGACCTTGTCCAGGGCCTCAATAGCCAGTTCAAGATCAAGACTATAGTAGACTTCCCGCCCTCGTTTCGAGGGTTGCAGCAGTCCGGCCCGCACCAGGGTGGTCACATGGTGGGTCACGGCCGTCCGGCTCAGGGGCAGGAGTTCGGTCAGACTTTTGAGGCTGATGCTCTCCCCCGGTTCGAACAGGAGCAGGATTTTCTGCCGCGTGGCGTCGCCAAGGGCCGAAAATACCCGGGCCACGGCTTCCCAGTCATCCGGCAGGGTTTGCAGGTATTGCGTGTTCATGCCCTGTCATAGGGAAGCCGTCCGGCTGTTGTCAAGAAAAAACTATAAAACTAGTTTTTAATTGTCAACTAAAAAATTAGTTTTATAGTTTTACAACGAAGACCACCTGGATGCCCGGTTCCTTACGCGGTCGGGAGATGCGCCGCCGTGAGGGAGAAATGTTCACTGGCGACGCTTCTGTTTCAGCACCGGGTGCGCACCTTGCGCTTGCCCTTGCTCCCGGCGCATCAAAAAAACGTATCCAGCGTATTTCAATTTCCAATTTGCCACATCCGGATTTTATATATTTCATAATATATTGAATAAGCTATAAAATTTTTAGCTTGCTCTTGATGCCCGTGAACTACCCATAATTTTGAAAGATTCAAAAAATTTTCCCGGACGCTTCTGGTCTATTTTTACGAGGAAGTATCCCGGAAAATCAAAACCACCCGCATAGCGGGTGGTTTGCTCCAGCCCTATAAGGGCTTGTTACCGGCCAGCGTCTAAAGGCGCTGGCTTTCACTTTGTTCAAGCCCAGTGCCCTTGCCGCTTTGGCTTACCCCTGGAAGGGGTTTTGGTATTCTCGGGTACTTACTCGATCTTGCAGAATATCATGCTTCTCTTGCTGCTGAATGTATTTTTTGACCGTTACCTCATTGAGTCCTACCGTACTGACGAAATATCCTTCCGCCCAGAATTTCCTATTGCCAAATTTGTACTTCAGGTTTGCATGCTTATCGAAAATCATCAATGAGCTTTTTCCTTTCAGGTACCCCATGAAACTTGATACACTGATTTTTGGAGGAATACTCACCAGCATGTGCACATGATCCGGCATGAGATGGCCCTCGATAATTTCAACACCTTTATATTTGCATAAGTCCTTAAGAATTTCTCCGATACTTTCTCGAATGTTGGCAAATATTATTTTCCGCCTGTATTTTGGAGAAAAGACAATGTGATACTTGCACAACCATTTTGTGTGGGCTAAACTTTGAACTCGAGTTCCCATATAAAAACACCTTTCCCTTAAAAATTACGATGGGCTTGAACAACTCTATCGTATGGGAAAGGTGTTTTTTGTATAACAAATTATTTCCACCCGCATAGCGGGTGGATTTCTGTTTCGCTCGCAAACGCTCGCTCAACTGGCTAAAGCCCCTTATTAAAAAAAAAGGCCGCTCCATGAGGAACGGCCTTTTACTGGAAGCGGCAATATGCTACGCCATAACACTAATAATATGGTAATATTACCATTTATCAGTATGCATTTTCTCTCTTATCTGGATATTTTTTTGCTTCGGCTTAGAGGCATTCTTTGCAGGATATCCCAAAGCGATATAACACGGCATGACATAGTTATCCGGATGTCCAATAACTGTCTTAATATGCTCAGATTCTTCGGCCATAGGAATACGAGTCACACCAAATATTCCCTCAGATGCTGATGCAAGCAATATATTTTCAATGCAGCACCAAATTGAGGCAAAATCATTGAGAGAGCTTAGTGAGCTTGGGTGGAGCAACGGCTCTCGTACTTTGAAAAAAGGAAGTATCAGGCATCCGGCATTATAGAGCATGGAGAACTGCCTTGGCATGGCTTCGTGGAACATGTTGCGTTGAACCTCGTCAGTCAAGCCGAATCCATCAAGCATCTTATCGCACTCATCCCGGCCGGCCATGTTCTTTACCCGTAAAACCTTTGCCCTTTCCTCTCTGTCATTGATGATGACAAATTCCCATTGGCGGAGGTGATTGTTGGTCGGCGCTTTCAGACCGGCGTCAAGCACTCGTTCAATGATGCTCATTTCAACCGGTTTATCCTCAAAATCCCGAATGGTTCTCCGAGTCGCAATCGCTTCGTAAACGTCCATCGTTGCCTCCATCTTTGGGGTGTGGAAATTTGATGCGCAAACCATACCGCCAGGAATCGGACAACTATTTGTCATATTTCTTTTTCATCAGACAAATTTTTTCTTTCAGGGCATTCCGCAGGGTTAACGGCTCAATGACTTCCAGACCGTCAGCAAATGAAAGAAGATAGCCTGTAAGCCATTCATTTATGGGCATTGGCTCCTCTATCAGGAACGTACCGTCTGGCTGAGGGTAAATGTTCTGATCCGGAAATTCGTCGAAAACTCTGAAGGCGTGTTCAGCTTTCACGCGAAGGACTACCCGCTGCAATTCATAGCTGGTTGAATAGTCCGGGGTTGCCATAGGGTCAGCCTGCATGACGCGCTCAAATATTTCATCCGTTACACGCAAATTGCGGATGCGTGAAGCCCGCAGTATCATTTCACGGTTCTTTTTTCGGTCAAAAACACAGACATACCAAGCCCGTTCCCGGAATAACAGGCATAAAGGTTCCGCACATCTTTCTGAAATACGATTTTCAGAACTGAAATATGTGAACGTGATAACCTTTTTACCAAGAATTGCGCCTTTCAGCCGGTCGAATTTTTCTTTGCCAAAGCCCGAAACGCACCAGGAGGAAAAATCCACGCGCAACCAGCTGTCTTCCATTTTTTTTCTGAAAAGGGCGGCGAATTTGTTGAAAGAGTCGTTAGCGTCAGCGTATCCCGTTCCCTGTAGAGCTTGCAGCCCATGCAAGATATCCGTCTGCTCCTGTTCAGTCATAAAAGCCTTGTCGAGTGTGAATTCCTTGAGCAATCCCACCCCACCGCCATATCCCCGGCTGGAACATATCGGAATACCCGCCAAACTTAGGGCATCCAAATCCCTTTGGATAGTTCTTACGGATACGGAACAATATTCCGCCAATTCTTTAGCAGTTGTATAAGAGCCATTCATTAATAAAAAAATTATTTTTAAAAGGCGTTCAACTTGCATAAGATGCTACTCTTGCAATATGTCCCTGTATTGGGACTGTGTATTTATTCCAGTCTCTCGTGCAGTCAGACTTCAATTCACCGTGGGCCCAAAGATGATGTCTTTTGCGGGGAAAGCTCCCGTTTAATTTCAGCAGCCTCGAGGGTGAATCTTTGAATCTGCTTCGGGGTAGGCCGAACGACGGTAATGTGATGTCTCCCGCCGTTTCAAAAGCATAACCGACAACGTGCCCATCAGGAACGGGATGGGATTACCGCTCAATCCAGTCACGGTTGTAGCCAAGCTTATTGAGAAGCGTGAAGGCCATAGTGCGAAAGCCGTGGATGCACATCACGTCTTTTCTGTACCCGGATCCGCCTGCGGCGCTACAGGGGATGCTCCCTGTCGTAGCGCTCAATGCTGGCGATAAACGCTTCCTCCAGCGTGGGGTCGGTGAGGCCCGTGGCCGAGGCCTTGAGTTCGTCCGGCGTGCCCACGCTGATCATGGCTCCCCGGTAGATCAGGGCGATACGGTCGCAGTATTCGGCTTCTTCCATGAAGTGGGTGGTCACCAGCACGGCGGCCCCGGCCGAGGTCATGGCCAGGATGTGTTTCCAGAAGTCGCGCCGGGTGCGGGCGTCTACTCCGGAGGTGGGTTCGTCCAAAAAAAGCACCGGCGGTTCGTGCAGGGTGGCGCAGAGCAGCGCCAGGCGTTGCTTCAGGCCCAGCGGCAGGGCCCCGGTGCGGCTGCGCAGAAAATCCTTGAGCTCCAGGGCCTCGGCCAGCACGGGCAGCAGCTCGTCCCGGCGTTTTTTGTCCAGGCCGTAGAGATCCGCGAAAATGCTGATGTTGTCCTTCACCGCGATGTCGGGATAGAGCGAGAATTTCTGGGCCATATAGCCCAGGCGCGAACGCGCGGCGCTGCCCGCGCTGAGCAGATCCACGCCGTCCACCGCGCAGTCGCCCGAAGTGGGCCGGGACAGGCCGCAGAGCATGCGGAAAGTGGTGGACTTGCCCGCGCCGTTGGGCCCCAGCAGGCCGAAGATCTCACCGGCCCGCACCTCAAAGCTGATTTCATGCGCTGCCGTGAAGTCCCCGAATTTCTTGGTCAGCTTGCGGGCGGCGATGCGCGGCCGCGCCGCGTCCCCGGATTCGCGGGGGCCGTGGCCGTGATTCACGGCAATACGGCCGTAAGGCGAGGGCTTCTGGTTGATGCCGCCCACGGCGCTCATATAGGCGTCTTCCAGATCCGGGGGCGTGGGTTCCCCGCCCTGGGCCAGCACCTCCTCGCGCAGGGCGGCGGGCGCGTCGGCGGCCAGCACCAGACGCAGACGGCTGCCCTGGATCAGGGCATCCTCCACGCCGGGGCGCATGCTCCAGCGGGCCAGGGCCTCGCGGTGCCCCCCGCCGCGCTCCCGGCCCCGCTTGTCTGCGGCGCCGCGCAGCAGAAACACCCTGCCCTCGGCCCGTCGGGTCAGATCCTCCGGTGGCCCGGCAAAAAGCACCTTGCCCGCGTCCAGCATGATCACGCCGGGACAGCGCGCGGCCTCGTCCAGATAGGCGGTGGACCAGATCACGGTCATGCCGCCGTGGCTCAGTTCCTGCACCATGCTCCAGAGTTCACGGCGCGACTGCGGGTCCACGCCCACGCCCGGCTCGTCCAGCAAAAGCAGGCGCGGCGAGCCCAGCAGGGCGCAGGCAATGCCCAGCTTCTGCTTCATGCCGCCGGAAAGCCGCCCGGCCAGCCGTTCGGTGAACGGTCCCAAAGAGGTAAATCCCAGCAGCCTGGCAAAAAGTTCGTCCCGGGCCTGGCCCGTGAGCCCGCGCAGGCTGGCGTGCAGGCGCAGATTCGCCATGACCGTGAGATCTTCATACAGGCCGAAGCGCTGGGGCATGTAGCCGATGCTGTTGGGCTCGCGCCGGGCCAGCTCCATGGCCGGGCGGCCGAACACCAGAGCCCGGCCGCCGGTGGGCTGCATCAGGCCGGCCAGAATGCGGATCAGGGTGGTCTTGCCCGCCGCGTCCGGCCCCACCAGTCCGGTGATCCGCCCGGCGGGAATACGCGCGTCGATGCCTTTAAGCGCTTCCACCGACGTTGCGCCCTTGCCGAAACTCATGCCCAGATCTTCCAGGCGCACCGCGATGCCGGGTTCGTCCGGCCCCGGCTTTTCCGGCGTGGCGGGCCCGACGGCGGGCCTCATGGCGTCACCGGCTCCAGGGTAATGGTCACGGGCATGCCCTGGCGCATGACGTTTTCCGGATCCTCAACCTGGACACGCAGACGGTAGACCAGAGCCGTGCGCACTTCGCGGGTTTCCACGGTCTTGGGGGTGAACTCGGCCGTGGGCGAAATAAAGCCCACCGTGCCGGGGAACGTCTTGCCCGGCGCGGCGTCCACGGCCACGCGCACGGACATGCCCGGCTTGACCCTGCCCAGATTGGGTTCGTCCACATAGGCCCGCAGCCAGACCGGATTGGTCAGGGTGAGGGTGTAGACGGTCTGTCCCGCCTGGACAATGGCCCCGGCCTCGCGGGCGCGGGTCAGAATAATGCCCTTCTGCGGCGCGGCGAGCACCGCGTCGCGCACCTGGATTTCCGCGTGGTTCAGTTCGGCGTCCGCGGCGGCCACGGCGGCGCGCTGGGCCAGCACGTCCTCCTCGCGGTAGCCGGAGGTAAGCATATCCAGCTGGTCCTGGGCCGAACGCAGCTTGGCCGCCGCCTCCCGCTCCGCCGCGCGGGCGTTGTCCAGTTCCTTCTGGGAAATGGCATTGGAGGCGCGCATGGCCGCGACGCGCTTCAGATTGATGCTCGCATTTTCCGCCACGGCGGTGGCTGCCACCACCGAGGCGCGGGCCTGAGCGATTTCCTCCACGCGGTAGCCGCGTTCCAGGCGGGCCAGATCGGCCTTCTGCCCGGCCAGTTTGGCGGCGGCCTGGTCCCGCTGCTGGCGCAGCAGATCATCGTCCAGCCGGGCCAGGGGCTGGCCCTCGCTCACCGCATCGCCTTCATCCACCAGCACCGCGGCGATACGCCCGCCCACGCGAAAGCCCAGATCCACCTGCCGGATATCCACATTGCCGTACAGGGTCAGATCGCCGCTCTGCCGCGCTCCGAACAGGTGCCAGGCCAGGAACCCGGCCCCGGTCAGAATGGCCAGAACGGCAATGACTTGTATTTTACGGGGAATATGCATGCCTTTTATCCCGGATAATATAATTAACGCTGCCGCCTTCCGTGCCCGGATGGCGGTATGGCGGGGCGTCGGCCCGCTTTTCCGAAATATAACGCCGGAAACAGGGAGCGTCCAGCCGCGCGCCCGGCTTCCGTCCTTGACAGCGCAAGCCGGGCATGCTGTGCTGCCCTCCATGATTCCTCTTTTCCGCGAAATTCGCCCCGTCTTCCGCCTGTTGGGCATGCTGCTGCTTCTGTCGGCCGCCGGACCGGCTTCAGCACAAGACTTCGGCTGGTTTGAACTGGACATCCCGCCGGACTGGCAGGCTGAAGAGCCCCGCCGACTGGGCGGAACCTGGGTGCTGAGCCTGCGCAACGCCGAGGCCGGTTCGCAGGTGAGCATTCTGGTGGGCAAAACCGCCGGGCCGCCGGACGCCGCCGACGTGGCCGGCCTGCTGCGCGCGGCCACGGGCGTGCCTGAACCCGCGCGCCGCCTGAAGGGGCGCTGGCTGTTCGCGGGCAAGGACGCCCAGGGCGTGGACACGGCCTGCGTCGTCAGCGCGGACCGCAAGGCCGGGCTCTATCTCGCCGTGCTGCGCTCCGGCGGGGCGGCCCCGGCAGAGGCCCTGCTGGCGGGCCTGCGCAGCAAAAAATATCCCGCCCTGCTGCCGCGCTGAACGGCATTCTCCCTCAAAAACAAAGAAAAGGCCGTGGAAAAAATCCACGGCCTTTGAGATTACTTTGGGAACAGGCTTACCAGCGGCGGGGCGCGGGACGCTTTTCAGCTTCGTTGACGCGCAGGGTGCGGCCTTCAAATTCCACGCCGTTGAGACCGGCGATGGCATTGCGGGCGTCGTCCTCTTCCATTTCCACAAAACCGAAGCCGCGCGGGCGACCGGTGACGCGGTCCATGATCAGATTCACGGACAGCGGCGTGCCGTACTGGGAGAAAAGATTCTCAAGGCCGGCCTGGGTGCTGGAAAAAGACAGATTGCCGACATAGATAGAAGTAGCCATGGTAAAACTCCAAACGTTACGGGGATGTACACTTTCCGCTTGAAGCCTTACCCATGCAAAGTCTCTGGCAAAAAAGAAATACGTACGCCCAATCAATCAACGGCGGGAATATACATGCGGATGGAAAGCGGGTCAAGTTTTTTCTGTGATAAGCTCTTTTTTTCATGGTCGGGCCGACCGACGGCGCAGGCAGTTGATGATGCCGTACAGGCTGATCACGAACCAGAAGGCCTCCACCAGAAAAGCGGACATATTGAAGGCGAAAAGCAGGGAAACGCCGATCAGCAGCGCGGCCAGCGCATTGAGCAGAGAATAGAGCGGCCGTGTACTGTCGATTTTGCCCATTTGCAGCAGCAGATAGGTTCCCAGCAACAGGACAAGGCCGATATTGCCGATAAAATCATGAAAGGCATAATGCATGACAACCTCGCGCTCCGCTCTCTCCTGTTCCGCCGGAACGCGGGGACGACAACCGCCCGCCGCGTTCCGGCGTCCAGAGGAGGGTTTACTTTATATTCCGTCCGTCGCGCAGGGCCTCAAGGAATTCCGGATGCAGGAAGTCCTCGGCCTTCTGTCGCGGCACCTCATTCTTGATACGGCCTTGTTCCAGCAGGAAGGCGGCCACATTTATGATATCCCCGGCCGACCGGCCCTTGTGGGCGCTGGTGCCCAGGAAAGCGGGACTCAGCTGCTCGTCCAGGCCGATGAGCCGGGTTCCGGCCATCATGCGCTCGGCGTCCTCCACGGAAATGCCGCCCAGTTCCTTGGCAATGATTTTTGCCGCCTCTTCCGGATGCTCCCGCCAGTACTCCATGGCCGCCAGTTCGCTTTTGATGAACATCGTGACCAGTTCGGGATACTTCCGGGCAAACTCCGGCTGTACGCTGATCACATCCCAGGTCAGATGCCCCTTTTCGGCCATCTGCTCGCTGGTCAGCAGAATCTTGCCGCCGTTTTGCACCACCAGGCCGAGGCCGGGCTCCCAGATATAGGCGGCGTCAATGTCGCCCCGGATAAAGGGGGCCAGGGCTTCGCCGGGGGCCATGTCCATGATCTTGACCTTGCCCATGTCCACCCCGGCCTCGCGCAGGGCTTTGATCAGCAGATAGTGGGTGGTGGAGCCGAAGGGGGCCACCACGGTCTTGCCCTCCAGGTCCTTGAGACTGTTGATGTCCTTGCGCACCACCAGGGATTCCACCGCGCCCAGCACATTGGCGTTCATGATGCCCCAGTAGTTCATGCCTCCGGCCAGGCCGATCGTGGCCGGGGGCAGGCCCACATTGCCGAAGTCGATGCTTTTGGAGGCCATGGCCGTGTTGACGTCCCGCCCGGAATTGAAGCGGAACCACTCCACGGGTACGCCCATTTCTTTCTCATGCAGTTGCAGGTACTTGGAAAGAAGCTGCCCGTTGACCAAGGAGAGATAGCCGATGCGCACCTTTTCCGGCTTGTCCGCCGCTTGAAGCGGCTGAGCGGCCGACACAACGAACAGCGCCAGGAACGCCAGGCAAATGAATTTCTTCATGGCAGTACTCCCGATTGGTTTATGTGCATGAATGTCCGCGTGACCTTTGCAGACGGATTTTGTTTTTCGGCAGGGAAACAGGCGCTACTGCCGCTTCCAGCGCAGAAGATGCTTCGCCGCAAAGCGCAGGCAGGCGTCCAGGCCGATGCCGGTGACGCCCATGGTGATGATGCCCACAAAAATGATGTCCGACCGCATGAACTTGCTGGCGTCCCAGACCATCCAGCCTATGCCCTCCGTGGCGGCCACGATTTCGGCGGCCACCAGCACGGTGTAGGTAAAGCCCAGGCTGATGCGCATGGAGGTGATGATGGCCGGGGTGGTGGCGGGCAGAATGATCCTGCAGAAGACTTGCCGGCTGTCCGCGCCCAGGGAACGCGCGGCCTGGATCACCGAAGGGCTGACCTCCTTGACGCCTTCCACCGCGCCGATGGTCAGGGGCGGGATGGCCGCCAGGAAGAGCAGCAGAATCTTGGAAAATTCACCGATGCCGAACCAGAGCACCAGCAGGGTGTAATAGGCCAAAGGCGGCAGAGGACGGTAGAACTCAATGAGGTAGTCAAATACGGCCCGCACCTTGGAACTCAGGCCCATGGCCAGTCCCAGGGGGATGGCGACCACGCAGGCGGCCAGCCAGCCCAGCAGCACCCGGCCCAGGCTGACCATGCAGTGGTAGAAAAGCCCCCGGCCATGGTAGCCTTGGAAAATGGTTTCCTCAAAGCCCTGCCAGACATCATAGGGCGAGGGGATGAAAATTTTGGGCACAACGCCCCGGCGGGTCACTTCATACCAGGCCAGAAAAATAATCAGCAGGGTCGCCAGGGTGATCCAGTTTTCCACCCTGAACTTGAAACGCGTGCCGCTCATAACTACCTCCGCAACGCCGCAGCTTGTCAGATTTTGCCGTCCGGGCAGGCGGCGCGCCAAGCCCGGAGCGGACAGATTGCAACCGCCCTTCCCCGGGGCTCAGCGCCCGCCGGGAACATGCTCGAAGGATTTCAGCGCCTCGGACTCCAACACCTCAAAGGCCTCGCCCTGAATCTCCGCGAATTCCGGGCAGGTCTGGTGCTCCACCAGGCGTGGCCGGGGCAGATCCACGCGCATTTCTTTCTTGATGGCCGTGGGCATGGTGGACAAGAGATAGAGCACGTCGCCCATGAACACGGCCTCATCCAGCTCCGAGGTGATCAGCAGCATGCTGATGCGCGTGCTTTCAAAAACCCGCAGAAAATATTCCTGCATCATGCCCCTGGTCATGGCGTCCAGACCCCGGAACGGCTCGTCCATGAGCAAAATCCTGGGCTCGTTGATCAGGGCCCGGATCAGCTCGGCCCGGCGCTGCATACCGCCGGAAAGCTGGCCGGGGAACTTGCCCTCAAAGCCGTCCAGACCGGTAAGGTGAATAAGCTCCCTGGCCTTTTCCCCGGCTTCTTTCAGGTTTTTGCCCTGAATACGCGGGCCGAACAGGGTATTGTCCCAGAGGGTCATCCACTGGAAGAGCGTATTTTCCTGAAAGACGACCAGGCGGTCCGGGCTGGGCCCGCTGACCGGCTGCCCGTCGAAGAGGCAGGAGCCGCTCTGCGGCGCGAGATAACCGGCCAGTACGGACATGATGGTGGTTTTGCCGCAGCCCGACGGGCCGCAGATGCAGGTGAAGTTTCCCTCTTCCATGCTGAAGGACAGATCGTCCAGAATTTTCGTATCGCCGAAGCTGACGCTGACATGGTCAACCCGCATGATGGCCGGCGTCGCCGCCGCCTGAGCCGCATCCGACATGGCTTTTCCTCCGCTTGCTCCCGCAGGTTACGCGCCCTCGCGCTCGCCGCGCTCAAAGGATTTCCGGGCTTCCTCCCGCACCGCTTCGATAGTCTGGCGTTTGTAATCGAGAAATTCCGGCATCTTCTTGGTGCCGAAAGTACGCGGCCGGGGCAGATCCACATGAATCCATTTTTTGAAACGGCCCGGCCGGGTGGTCATGATGCCCACCTTGTCCGAGAGATAGATGGCCTCATCCAGGTCATGAGTGATGAAAAGCACGGTCTTGTGCACCCTGTCGAACATATCCAGCAAAAACTGGTGCATCACTGATTTGGTGATGGCGTCCATGGCCCGGTAGGGCTCGTCCAACAGCAGGGTCTTGGGTTCATTGATCAGGGCCCGCAGAATTTCCACGCGCCGCTTCATGCCCGACGAAATGCGGATGGGGTAGGCGTCCTCATAGCCTTTCAGCCCGGCCATGCGGATCAGCTCCATGGCCCGCGCTTTGGCCTGGGCCTCACTCATGGCGCCGGTGGACAGCGGGCCGAACATGATGTTCTGCCGCACTGTCATCCAGTCGAACAGGGCCCCGGCCTGAAAGACCACCACCCGGTCCGGGCCGGGCCGGGGCGTCCGACCCGGACCGGCAATGACCTGGCCGTCCATGCGGATCTCGCCCCTGGAGATGTCCTCGAAACCGGCGGTCATGTTCAGCAGCGTGGTTTTGCCGCAACCCGAAGGCCCCACAATGGCTACAAATTCCCCGGCCCGGATCTCAAAACTGCAATTGTCCACCGCGAGCACATTGACCCCCTCGGGATCGTAGATCTTGCTCGCATTGATGATCTCCAGATGTCCTTCCTTGGTGTCCACGGCATTCCCCCTGATGGTTCAGGCACGGCCGGGTCTGGGCCCGGACGGAATATGGCGGGAAGAGGATCGTGCGGAAACCGCCGCGCGGGCGGCGCCGCCCAGGCGCTCCCTCCGGCGTCCGCGCCGCTACGCGGCGGAACCGGCGGAGGGAGCGCCGACAGGTTCTAGACCTTTTTGGGCTTCAGGCGATACTGATACAGCTTTTCGTAGTACGGCAGGCAATGCTCGTAGAGCATTTTGAGCATGGGCAGATCCTCGAAGATGGCGTCCACCACCTTGTCATCGTAGAGGAAGGCCTCCATGTTCTTCTGGATGCCGGTGCTGCCGCTCACATCGTAGTAAAAATCCTTGCAGTGGTCGTATTCGGGACGCCATTCCGGGGCCCAGCGCAGGGTTTCGGGCTTGAATTCCAGGCCCACGGCCTCGCACCAGGCGGCCATGATGCCCGCCGGATCGTTCTGGAAGTCGTCGCCGTCAATGACCAGCGGGGTTTTGCCGTTATCCAGGGCATGCAGGCCCAGCTCACTGAGCCGGTTGAAGACCCTGTCCGAGGCTAGAGGCCCTATGTCCTCAATACGCATGGAGCGTTGCGAGCCGATGACCTTCCAGAAAGACAGAACCACATACTTGGGGTTGCGGATCTGGAACATGTGGGTGCAGCGGCGCAGATAATTTTCGTCGGCCAGGTAGTTGTCGATGGCGTGGTAGGGGCATTCCTTGATGAAGGTGGGCGTCTGTTCCGCGATGCCGTAGATCTTCCGGATGATTTCCTCATAGACCACGGGCCAGCCCTCATAGTCCTGATGCGACTGCACGCCGGGCTCGTTTCTGTTGCGCCAGTACAAAGGCAGAGTGGGTTCAAAAATAGTGTGGAAATCCCCCCGGTTGGTGATGGCCCGCATAAAGACCGTGGTGAGCGAGCGCGGGTACATCCAATTGACGATGATTCTGTTCATGCCAGCCTCCTGAAGTTTCCTGTAAATACGAGCTCCGG
Organism: Desulfovibrio sp. 3_1_syn3; assembly: GCF_000145315.2. Taxonomy (NCBI): domain Bacteria; kingdom Pseudomonadati; phylum Thermodesulfobacteriota; class Desulfovibrionia; order Desulfovibrionales; family Desulfovibrionaceae; genus Desulfovibrio; species Desulfovibrio sp. 3_1_syn3. The sequence goes on along the minus strand of NZ_ADDR02000003.1, from coordinate 4,172 downwards.
AATCAGGCGGGCGAATAAAAATCCGGACCGATGCCGCCAGCCGGGCTCTGCACGGGGAAGAGCAAGGAGCATGCCAGGAGCATGGCCTGAAACTGAAAAATTATTCAGTTATTTTAGCTGATTATAAAATAAAGATAAAAAGCGCGGCATCAATGTTTGTGCGGCTGTAGCAAGTCGCACACTACTGGTGCAACAAAAGTGTGCGAATGCTACAGTTCTTCGCCCGGCCGCTCCAGACCATGGCGGAGCAGGCGGCGGTAGAGGGTCCAGCGACTGACACCCAGCAGTCGGGCGCTCTTGCTGATATTCCAGGCGGCTTTTTCCAGCGCGGCCAGGAGGCGCTGTTTTTCATCGGCGGGCACCGCCGCGACCGCTTCCTCCCGCTGGACCGGGCGCGCGGCGGCTTCCAGGGCGATATGCTCGGGCCGGATCATTTCCCCGCCGCAGAGCACAAAGGCCCGCTCAATGACGTGTTCCAGTTCGCGCACATTGCCCGGCCAGGGATGGCCCATGAAGATCTCCATGACCTCCGTGGACACCCCGGTAATGGACTTGGCATACTGGCCGTTGAATTTGAGGCGGAAATGCTCCGCCAGCAGGGGAATGTCCTCCACCCGCTCGCGCAACGGCGGAATGCGGATGTTCATGACGTTGAGCCGGTAATAGAGATCCTCGCGGAAGGTTCCCTCGGCAATGGCTTTTTTGAGATCGCGGTGGGTGGCGGCCAGAACGCGCACATCCACCTTGCGGGGCGTGGTTTCGCCCACGCGTTCGATCTCCTTTTCTTCCAACACCCGCAGCAGCTTGAGCTGGATCAGCGGCGAAATGTCGCCGATTTCGTCCAGCAGAATGGTGCCGCCGTGGGCAGCCTCAAAACGCCCCACGCTCTCCCGGTCCGCGCCGGTAAAAGCCCCTTTGGCATGGCCGAACAATTCGCTTTCCAGCAGGCTTTCGGCCAGGGCCGAGCAGTTGACCCGGATAAAGGGCCGCCCGGCCCGCCGCCCGCCGTAATGCAGGGCGTGGGCGATTTTCTCCTTGCCGGTGCCCGATTCGCCGGTGATCAACACCGTGGTGTTCATGTCCGCCAGCGTGTGCAGCAAATCATAGACCTTCTGCATTTTCTCGCTTTGGCCGATGATGCCCTGGTAGTTGCGTCGTTCGCGCAGGACGTTTTCCAGACGAGCCAGGCGGGTGATGTCGCGGATGACCAGAACCCCGCCCAGAAAGCCGCCTTCGCCGTTGAGCAGGGGGGAACAGTTGACCGCCGCCATCTGTTCCCTGCCTCCGCCCCGGAAACAGCAGATCTGCGAGTCGCGCAGGCTGCGCTGTGTCTCCAGGGTTTCCTTGAGCAAGGCGAGACAGGCCCTGGTGCAGTCCCTGGCGCAGAGATCAAAGCGCTTGCCCGCCGCGATATTCTTGTGGCAGATGCCGGCGGCCGCGCGGTTGGCGGTGATGATGCGCAGGGAGGCGTCCACCGTGATGATGGCGTCCTGCACGCTGCCGAAAATGGATTCCAGCAGATTTTTATTTTCGACGAGCTCACGTTCGTAAATCTTGTTTTCAATGGCCCGCGACAGGATCTGGGCCGCCGTGGTCAGAATGTAGAGGTCGGAATCGTGCCACTGGCGGTGGAATCTGTGTTCGTCAAAGCCGATGAAGCCGTACATGCTTCCGTAGACGAAAAGCGGCACGTTCAGGGTGGATTTCACCCCTGAGGCGAGCAGATGGTCCCTGTAGTTTTTGAAGGGCATGGTCGCCGTATCGGGATAATTGAGCACCGTGCCGGAGGTCAGCTCCCCGGCGGCGGCGGGAATGTGCAGCACAATGCCCCCGGAACCGCGCCTGACGCCCAGTTCCGGGTCGTCCCAGCCGCAGCGGCAGGCGAAGGTGCGGTCTTCATGCTGATAGCCGAACATGAACACGCGGCTGACATGCAGCGTTACACCCATGCGCTGTAAGGCCTGTTGCAGAAAGGCGTCCATATCATTGACGCGCACGGCCATTTCAGAAATCTCGGCAAGCATTTTTTCATAGGAAATACGCTTTTCCAACATTTCTTTACTGTGCATGGCTCACCCCGTTCGCAGCGCGCTGCGTGAAACCATCTTTATATATAGAATAATAATTATGTAAATAATACAATTAAAGAGATACAGAGGTCAAATCCAGCGCCACGCACAGAGCGTTTTGATATTGAAAATATCTCAACGCGCTGTGCGGATTTTCCGTGAAAAGCCGTACCGCGAAATTATCGCAAGGCGAATTTACTTCGCCGTTAAGCGATAATTTCAAGCGCAAACCGCTCTAACGCCGCACACGGTGCGGCACGCCGCGAAGACCGACCCGACGGGCAGCCCGAAGGGCTGTCCCCGTTGGTGACAACAGAGCCATACGGGGATCGACAGCAACGATAACCACGTTTTTCGCCCGAATGTTAACTTTGAAATTTGTAAAATTTCAAAGTTAATCTGCTCTAGGTCCTGTTAACACTATTTGACAAAGAGCGAGTATTCCGTAAGAATGTCTTATGCAAATTACTCGCGAACAATATGAGAGAATCGCTGACTGCTTCCCGCGCCAAAGAGGTAATGTCCATTTTGACAATCTCCAGGTATTGAATGCGATTCTGTACGTTGCGGAGCATGGGTGTAAATGGCGTGGACTGCCGAAAAATTTTGGCTGTTGGCACAGCATCTACACGCGCATGAACCGCTGGAGCAAGAACGGAGTTCTTGACCGTATATTTGAACGCCTTCAACAAGAGCAGATACTCCGCCTTAAAATAGAAGCAGTTTCTCTCGACAGTACTATTGGTAAGGTTCATCCCGATGGAACAGGGGCCTTAAAAAAACAGGTCCGCAGTCCATCGGAAAGTCCAGAGGCGGCTGGACGACCAAGCTTCATATGGTTGCCGCGAATGCTGAATGCGCGTTGAATTTCAGCCTCACTCCCGGCAACGCCGGCGATGCCCCCGAGGGGCGCAGGCTGCTTGTCCAGTTGGGGCCGATGCCAGCGCCGTGCAGCTTGCTTATGGATGGCGCATATGAGGGTAATGAAACGACTCGCTTGGGACGTGAGTTGGGCTTCACTCCGGTGGTGCCGCCCAATCCCAACCGACTGAAACCGTGGGAGTATGACAAAGAGCTATACAAAAGACGTAATGAGGTAGAACGGCTTTTCAGGAGGCTCAAAGGCTTCCGCCGTGTTTTTACTCGCTTCGATAAGCTCGATGTCATGTTCCTGGCCTTTGTCGTCTTTGCGTTAATTGTTATAGCTCTGAAATAGTGTTAACAGGCCCTAGGGCCTGTTAACACAAACAAAGAATAAACATAATTTTTACAAATGGTTATTCTCATTTTTGAGCAATGCTGAATTTTCCTTCAACCCCTTTCAATCATTGGAAAAATTCAGCACAGTGTGAACAGGCCCTAGTCCGCGCGACAATCAAAACCACCCGCATAGCGGGTGGTTTGCTCCAGCCCTATAAGGGCTTGTTACCGGCCAGCGTCTAAAGGCGCTGGCTTTCACTTTGTTCAAGCCCAGTGCCCTTGCCGCTTTGGCTTACCCCTGGAAGGGGTTTTGGTATTCTCGGGTACTTACTCGATCTTGCAGAATATCATGCTTCTCTTGCTGCTGAATGTATTTTTTGACCGTTACCTCATTGAGTCCTACCGTACTGACGAAATATCCTTCCGCCCAGAATTTCCTATTGCCAAATTTGTACTTCAGGTTTGCATGCTTATCGAAAATCATCAATGAGCTTTTTCCTTTCAGGTACCCCATGAAACTTGATACACTGATTTTTGGAGGAATACTCACCAGCATGTGCACATGATCCGGCATGAGATGGCCCTCGATAATTTCAACACCTTTATATTTGCATAAGTCCTTAAGAATTTCTCCGATACTTTCTCGAATGTTGGCAAATATTATTTTCCGCCTGTATTTTGGAGAAAAGACAATGTGATACTTGCACAACCATTTTGTGTGGGCTAAACTTTGAACTCGAGTTCCCATATAAAAACACCTTTCCCTTAAAAATTACGATGGGCTTGAACAACTCTATCGTATGGGAAAGGTGTTTTTTGTATAACAAATTATTTCCACCCGCATAGCGGGTGGATTTCTGTTTCGCTCGCAAACGCTCGCTCAACTGGCTAAAGCCCCTTACG